>NZ_JASISR010000019.1 GCF_030063245.1 Paenarthrobacter sp. PH39-S1 | reverse complement strand
GCCGTGGGCTTCGGCTCGGCCTTCGCAGCGGCAGTGTCGCCGGCAGCGGTGATGTCCTCGTCATCATCGCCGCGGGACCGGGCCTTCTCTTCCGCGAGCTGGCGGGCCTTGGCAGCGGCTTCTTCCTCCAGTGAGGCACGGGCCGTGGCCATCGCCGCGGCCCGGGCCCGCCTGTTCGCCAGCTCCGCGGGGAGTTCGTCCCCGCGAGTGCCCGGCCCGAAGCGGGCGTCCTCGGCCACGTCGACGGTCTTCGCCTCTTCCATCAGGTCGCTGATCTCATCGGCCAGGACCTTCTGCTTCGCGCTCAACCGGGCATAGCTCATGGCCTTGTGCCGGGACGCGTTGGCCCGCACCTTCGTCCCGTCCAGGGCCACCCTGCCCAGGGAGACCATACCCGCGGCCCGGCACAGTTCCAGGGCCTGGAGGAACACGTTCGCCAGGGCCGCGAGGTGGCGTTCGCGGAAACGGGCGATCGAGCGGAAATCAGGGGCCTGCTGCGCGGCCAGCCACCGGAACGCGACCACATCCGTACATGCCCGCTCCAACTCCCGCGAGGAGCGGACCCCGACACAATATCCGTACAGGACGATGCGCAGCATCAGGCGCGGATCATACGGCGGCTGGCCCTTGGCCTTCGCATAGGACTTGTAGAAGCGGGCCAGGTCCAGCTCCGTGTCCACCATTTCGGCAATGAACCGGGCCAGATGGTTTTGCGGCAGCCACTCATCCAGTGACGGCGGGACCAGCATCACCGCCTCGGGTTCAAACCCCCGGAACCGCTTCCTGGCCCCGCCGTTGGCATCCATCGGCTCATCAACGGCCGGAGGCACGAGGGGCCCCACGAGCGACTCGGCGAACAAACCATCCTGGGAACCGGCATCCATACCCCAATTCTCCCAGCCCCACATCCGGCAGCCCGGCTAATCCGCCGGCGTTTTAAATAATTCGCCGGCGTTTTAAAACTAGGACGGACTACTGACCCACGCACCTAGCCGGTGACGTCGCAGGCGCGTTTGATGGCACGCCGACTGTATTAGCTGCAACTCGACCTCGCTATCTCAACAATGGATCCATTATTGAGACTCCCGAGTTAGTCAATCCGCGGCCTGGTCAGACCCCTTCCGGTTGAGCATCGGTATCCAACATGGCTTCGAGGACTTCAAAGATAATCAGCGTCCATCGCATTTGATACCAGCTGCTCCACCGCGCTCCGCCACGCACTGCTGTCCTGGTCTTCGGAGCCATCGTCCTAGCCACAACAACCGTCAACCGAGTTGAAAGCCTGATGTCGGCAGAGGAAGTAGCCTTGACCACCACGAAACCCCGCCTGCTGGCGCAGGTTGCGGGTGTCAAAACAGACGTTGCTGCCAGCTATGCCGGCAAATAGTGGTGTGGATGCGCCTGCGGTGGCAGCGTGATCATGTCAGCAATCAGAGACCTTCGGCTGCTGGCGAGCAGTCGGGATGGGCTCGTCCGCCGATATGCGGGGGAGGGGTGTTGTTTGTTGAGGCAAGGAATCGCGAGCACCCCACAATTCCTGTCGATCGTACCAATCATCTTCCAACTGTGAGCGGATCATGATTCACCGGCGTTCGCCTGGTCTGTCCGTTTGCGGTGTGTGCCTCATGCAGGAAGTTCCAGTTCCCAATCCTTGACGTCCGCTACAGGGGCGAAGAGCCTGGGGTCGAGCTCATCGAGGGCCAGGTTGTTCCTTACGCGGTGAGGCCAGTTTCGGTTTGCCAAGGCTGCTTTGCCCAAGGCAGTAACGTCGGCGTCGGCGTCACGGAGCAGGGATGCGGCTGTTTCGGGGCGTCGAGGTTGCCGTTGGCGATCAGGGTTACTCCCGAGTGCTGTTTGGCTAGGGCAGCCAATTACTCCGGGTCTTCGAATGCCGGCGCCGCGGCAAGGTTTTCGGTGGTGTCGATGAAGTCAATCCCGGTAGCCTCCAGGGTTTCAAAGATGACGTGCGCTTCTTCGGCGCCCCAGCTCCGACGGTGGTCATTGTCACTGACCTTGGACTGGGAAATGCGGATTCCCACGGTCATGTCCGGGCCCACGGCCTCGCATGCGGCGGGGCAGATCTCGGCGGTGTACCGCACTCTGTTCTCGGGTGAGCCGCCGTAATTGTCCGTTCTGTTATTCAGGTAGTCGGTGAGGAACTGATCAAGGAGATACCCATTGGCGCCGTGGATTTCGACGCCGTCGAATCCGGCTTGTTTGGCGTGCAGCGCGGCATTGACGAAGCCGTCCCGTACCTCGGCCATCCGGGCTGCTGTGATCTCCCCAGGGACGGGGTAGGGCCTTCTCCGCGGTAGAACGCCAGCTGTTCGCCCTTGGGGGCGATGGCGGACGGACCAATGGCGGAGCCCACAAACCGGTTCCCTTGTGTCTGGGAACCTGCATGCATGAGCTGGGCGAATATACGGGCGCCGGCGGAGTGGACAGCTTCCACGACTATGGCCCAGGACTGTGCTTGCCCCTCGGTGGCGAGGCCCGGCTGGAACAGGTAGCCCTGGCTGTACGCGGTGTCGGGGTAGATGCCTTCGGTGATCAGCAGCCCGAAACCACCGCGAGCACAAGACTCGTAGTAGGACGCCGTTGTGTCGGTGGCATGTCCATCTGCGGTGGCACTGATGAGTGTCATCGGAGCCAGGACGCGCGACATCCTCCGCTGCCTCAGGCGCACCTTGGCCCGGCACCTCTACCGCGTCATGGAAACCACCGCCGCCTCTCATCCGGCGCCTTCTGTGGGTTGACAAACATTGGAGCGTCTGTGGGTGCCGTCGGTCGAATCAGTGCGGCCGGGTCCGCGTTGCGCATTAGCGAGCATTACGGCTGTGCGGTTTTCGGTCAAGTCTATTCCTCCACCGCCGCCGTGCGGAGGTCAGTTGCGCACATAAGCCGCTGCTGATCTTCTCCCGTTCACGGCGGTGCTCCAGGCTGGTGGTGGAGGTGCTCATGAGAGCCAAGGATTTGCTCGGTCGGGGTGGTGAGATGTTGGCCGCCGATGTTCTCGAAGACCGGGGAATCAGGGTGATCGACCGGAACTGGCGCTGTCCCAGAGGTGAAATCGACCTGGTCGCCATCGATAGCGAGACCTTGGTCATTGCCGAGGTCAAGACGCGCAGGTCTCTGCGCTTCGGCCATCCGTTTGAGGCGATCACTCCGGCCAAATTAACCCGGCTGCGCACCTTGGGGGTGCTGTGGTCCCGTGACCACTGCATCTTTCCGGCCGCTCTGCGCATTGACGCCATCGCGGTGCTGGGCTGCGGCGATGGGGAACCCGTGCTGGAGTACCTCAAGGGCGTGGGTTAGGTGTCCATGGGGCGGGCCTTCTCGGTCGCGCTGGTCGGGTTGGAAGGTCACATAGTTGAAGTCGAGGCGGACATTGGGCAAACGCTGCCGAATTTTGTTCTTCTTGGCTTGCCGGACGCATCCCTGAATGAGGCTAAGGAGCGGATCCGGGCCGCGGCGCATAATTCCGGTATTCCACTGAGCCGGCGCAAGATCACGGTCAATCTGGTCCCGGCGTCCTTGCCCAAGAGGGGATCGGCATTTGACCTGTCCATCGTGATGGCGGCGCTGAGCGCGGCCGGCGATGTTCGCGGAACCGGGCGCACCGTTTTCATCGCCGAGTTGGGACTCGATGGCAGGCTGCGGCCGGTGCGCGGAATTCTGCCGGCAGTGATAGCCGCGGTCCGCGCGGGATTCTCGGATTTCGCCGTGGCTGCCGCCAATCAGGGTGAGGCGGCGCTCGTTCCCGGCGCGAATGTGACCGGCTATCAGTCGCTGGCGCGGGTTGCCCTGGACTTCGGCGCCAGGGCGCAGGAGCTGGTGTTGGAAAGGCCCGCGGAAGATGACGCTCTGCCTCCAGTCGCTGTAGCGGGCGGTGCAGTGCCCGGTGAGCCGGACCTTGCTGATGTGGCGGGGCAGGCGGAGGCAAGGATCGCTTTGGAGGTTGCTGCGGCAGGTGGCCATCATCTGCTGCTGGTAGGTCCGCCGGGCGCGGGGAAGACGATGCTGGCCGAACGCCTTCCGGGGCTGTTGCCTGATTTGGACGATGCCGAGGCCATGGAGGTCACGGCCATTCACTCACTGGATGGCCACGGCCAGGTGTCCGCACTGATCCGCCGACCGCCCTACGAGCGGCCGCACCACACGGCCAGTACCGTCGCCATCATCGGCGGTGGCAGCGGGATTCCCCATCCGGGCTCTGCATCCCGGGCACACCACGGCGTACTTTTCCTCGACGAGGCGCCTGAATATGAACGGCGTGTCCTTGACGCCCTGCGCCAGCCGCTGGAGAGCGGTGAGCTGATTCTGCACCGGTCGGCCGGAACGGCTTCCTACCCGGCGCGTTTCCAGCTGGTGATGGCAGCAAATCCCTGTCCTTGCGGAAAGGCCGCGGGGAAGGGGCAGGACTGCACCTGCACGGCCATGGCGCGCCGTCGATACTTCGGCAGGCTCTCCGGGCCGCTGCTGGACCGGGTGGATATCCAGCTGCAGGTCAACCGTCTATCCCTGGCCGAGCTATCCAGCACGGAAAACCGGGAGAGCTCGACCGTAGTGGCAGCTCGGGTCTCACTGGCGAGGAGACGGCAACGCCAACGGCTGGCCGCTCACGGGCTGGTCCGGAACGCGGACGTGACGGGTAGGTTGCTCCGGGGCGTTTTCCGGCTCCCGCCCCGGACAACAACCGTCCTCGACCGGGCGCTTGAAACGGGCGCTCTGACGGCACGCGGATATGACAGGGTGCTGCGGCTGGCCTGGACACTGGCCGACTTGGCGGAAATTGACGAACCGGGCAGCCATGAGGTGGGACTTGCCCTGACCATGAGACAAAGGGGAATGAGCGCATGAACGGGATGAGCGCATGAACACTGTGCGTAATGAGTGTACGAGCACTGTAGGGGAGGCAGGAGCCGTAGTGGTGGCAAGAGCCGCGCTGACGCGCCTGATGGAACCGTCGGACCTCGCCGGTCTGGCCCTGATCCGAGTAGTGGGACCGGTGCACGCCGTCCGGATTGCGACAGGGGAAGTGCGGGCCGGGACAGCCACCGAGCATGCGGTCGTGCAGATGCTCGACGAAGCAGGCGCCAGATCCGGATGGTCAGGGCTGGAAGCTGCGGTCGGCCGCTGGGCGCCGAGGGTCAAAGACCTTGCGCCGGATCGGGATCTGGCCGTGATCCGGCGTCTGGGCGGCGGTCTGATCGTGCCCGAAGACGACGACTGGCCGCAGGCCCTGGCCGATCTGGGACTGTCGGAACCGATTGCGCTATGGTGCCGGAGTCCGTACCGCGTCCTCCCGGAGGTGTGCCGGTGCGTTGCCGTGGTCGGTTCCCGGGACAGTACCGGTTATGGAGCCAGCGTGACGGGGCAAATTGCCCAAGGTCTGGCCGAGCGCGGAATCACTGTTGTCAGCGGTGGGGCCTATGGGATCGACGCCCACGCGCACCGTGCCGCGCTCGCGGGAGGCAACGGTGGTATCGCCACGATCGCCGTGATGGCCGGGGGCATCGACAGGTACTACCCCTCAGGGAATGAAGATCTGCTGCGCACAATTTCCCAGGAGGGAGCCATGATTGCCGAGGTTCCGCCGGGCACGAATCCCACACGGTACCGGTTCCTGCAGCGGAACAGGCTCATCGCGGCGCTCTGCGCCGTTACCGTGGTGGTCGAAGCACGCTGGCGGTCGGGCGCGCTGAGCACGGCACACCATGCGGATTCCTTAAGCCGTCAGGTTGCCGCTGTACCGGGGTCGGTGTTCAGCGCGAACTCCGCCGGCTGCCACCGGCTGCTGCGCGAAGGCTCGGCGGTGTGTGTCACGGACGCCACGGAGGTGGCCGAACTTGCGGGGGCCAGCGGTGAGCATCTGGCCGACGAGCCGACCGGAACCTCGGCCGAGCACGACGGCCTGAATGTGGAGGATCTGCTGCTTTTGGACGCGCTGCCGGTGAGACAGGGGAGCGCGCCCGAGAAGCTGTCCGCCGTGGCCGGTCTCGGAATTGCATCGGTGCTGGCCGGACTCGGCAGGCTCGAGCTGATGGGACTGGCCGAGCGCAGCAACGGGAACTGGAAGCTCCGCAAGGGTCGGCAATGATGGACTGGGAGTTCCGCAAGGCGGGACCTGACACGTACCTGACACGGGTCGGTACCCTCCCGGCGCGGCTAATATTGTTCCCGTCCGGCGGTGCGACTTGCCCGGCGGGAAACATGGACGCACAGTAGGGAGGTGGACCGATCCGAAATTGCCCAGCTGCCCGAGGAGTTTTCCAGCGCACTGGCCCGGTTTGAGTCTTACCTGACGTCGGAACGGGCCCGTTCAGCCCATACCGTGCGGGCTTACCTAGGCGATGTGGAAGGGCTGCTGATTTATGCCCTCACCGAAGGTGCCACCAGCTTGGCCGGTCTGGAGCTGGGAACGCTGCGGCGATGGTTGGGGGAACAAAGTGCTGCGGGGCTGGCCCGGGCGACGCTGGCCCGGCGGGCGGCCACGGCCCGCAGCTTCACGTCCTGGGCTGTTCGGGAGGAACTGCTGGCAGTCGATCCGGCCCTGCGACTGAAGGCACCCAAGCGTGACCAGACCTTGCCCGGCGTGCTGCAGCAGCAGCAGGTGACCAGGCTGTTTGGCGCACTGCAGCAACAGGCGCTGGGCGGGGAGCCGGTGGCGCTGCGGGACCTGGCCGTCATGGAGCTGCTCTATGCCACCGGAGTGCGGGTGGGAGAGCTGGCGGCTTTGGATGCGGGCCACCTGAACGCGGAGAGGCGCACGTTAACTGTGATCGGTAAGGGTAACAAGGAACGCACCGTTCCCTATGGTCAGCCCGCGGCACGGGCCATAGAGGCTTGGCTGGTGACTGGCCGGCCGGCATTCTACACGCCGCGAAGCGGATCCGCCCTGTTCCTGGGTCAGCGCGGAAACCGGATCGACCAGCGGCAGGTCCGTACCGTCGTCGGCCGCCTGTTTCACGCACTTGGGGACACATCGGCCACCAGTCCGCACGCGCTGCGTCATTCAACGGCCACGCACCTGCTCGACGGCGGCGCGGATCTGCGCGCCGTCCAGGAGATTCTGGGGCACAGCAGCCTGGCCACCACGCAAATTTACACCCACGTTTCGGTGGATCGGCTGCGCAGCAGTTACCAGCAGGCCCACCCGCGCGCCTGATATCGAATTCAGGCCGGCGTTCATGCATGTCATTCTGCGCGGCATTCATGCGCCACGTGCCAGGCGGCCGGGTGCCTTGGCCCTGTCCGCCGGCGCCCTGGCCTGTCCGCCGTTGCCCTGGCCTATCCGCGCCCGGCGCTCTCGGAGCGGGTGCCAGGGACGGGATCGGGCCGACCGGCCGGCATCCGTTTGGGCGGGATCGACGCCGCGAATTCCATCGGGGGAATTCCACTGGCGTTATTTGCCCGTGTGCGGCACAATGTGAGGTGCGCGGTCGAGAGTCTGGGCACTGTGAAAATGTCATAATCAAGACGGTCCAGTAAAACATGTCACAATAAAAAGTGTCGGAGTAGTACGGGAAAGTAACAAAAGTATGGGCTGCCGCGGGTAGACCGATTCAGGGAGCGCAGAAAAGCAATTCCGGCTCAGTACGCAGCGGTGCCATTCCAGCCTTGCCGAAGGTCGTTGGGGAAGACGAACCTACAGCTATGGAGGATGGAATGTCTGTTGTGATGACGCGCGGTGTTTTGTTTATACACTCAGCCCCTCTTGCTTTGTGCCCACACATTGAGTGGGCCATCGGATCCGTGGCGGATAAGCGCACGGATCTTGACTGGACGCCGCAGCCGGCTGCTCCGGGGATGGTCCGTGCCGAAGTGTCCTGGTCCGGGACTCAGGGAACCGGTGCGCAATTGGCCTCCGCCCTGCGCGGCTGGGCGCATCTGCGCTATGAGGTGGCTGAGGAGCCGAGCGCGGGAGTCGACGGCGGGCGTTGGTCGCACACGCCCGAGTTGGGAATATTTCATGCCGTGACGGATGCGCACGGAAACATTATGGTCACCGAGGATCGGATCCGCTACGCCTACGAGTCCGGCGCCGGTGATCCGGCCGCCGTCTACCATGAGTTGTCACTGGCCCTTGGCGAGGCGTGGGATGAGGAGCTGGAGGCCTTCCGCCATGCGGGCGAGGGAGCCCCCGTGCGCTGGCTTCATCAGGTCGGCTGAGGCCGGAGGCTTTCCATGCCCTGAAACAGACCCAGACCCCGGCGCTTACTCAGGCCCTGAAGCAGGCCGAGCCTCCGAACACAGACCGGACCGAGTGCAGTCTCTGACGCAGGCCCAAACCCGGTCACCGGAGCAGACGCACGTGACCGGCTCCCGCCGGGACCGGGCACGTCCGAATTTTCCGCGTCAGGGCAGTCGTCCGCTGGCAGCGCTTAGTTCGTATTACGAATCACGATGACGGCGTTGTGGCCGCCGAAGCCGAAGGAGTTACTCAACGCCACTACGTCCCCGGCGGGAAGATCCCGGGCGGTGGTGACGACGTCCAACGGAATCTCCGGATCCTGGTTTTCCAGGTTGATCGTCGCCGGCGCTTTGCGGTTGTACACGGCCAGCACGGTCATGACCGCCTCCACCGCTCCCGAAGCGCCGAGCAGGTGCCCGGTCTGCGACTTGGTGGCGGATACCGCCACGTTCTCCAGATGATTCCCCAGCGACGCCTTGAGCGCGGTGTACTCGGGCTTGTCGCCCACCGGCGTAGACGTGGCGTGCGCGTTGACATGGACAACGTCGGTGTCCTGGGCGCGTGCATCAAAGAGTGCGGCCTTCAGTGCTCGGGTGGCGCCGAGCCCCTCCGGGTCCGGGGCCGTGATGTGGTACGCGTCCGCCGTGACCGAGGTGCCGGCCAGTTCGCCGTAGATGCGGGCGCCGCGGGCCAAAGCGTGCTCTTCGGCCTCCAGCACCAGAGCGCCGGCACCTTCACCCATGACAAAGCCGTCCCGGTCGCGGTCATACGGTCGGGAGGCGTGCTCGGGATCGTCATTGCGGCGGGACAGCGCCTGCATGGAGGAGAACGAGGCCATCGGCAGCGGGTGGATGGCGGCCTCGGCGCCGCCGGCCATTACGACGTCGGCCTTGCCGGAGCGGATCAACTCCAGACCCAGGTGGAGCGCTTCGGTGCCGGAAGCGCAGGCGGAAACGGGTGTGTGGGCACCGGCGCGGGCACCCAAATCCAGGCTGACCGCCGCGGCGGCGCCGTTGGGCATCAGCATCGGGACCGTCATCGGCAGAACCCGGCGCGGTCCTTTCTCGCGCAGGGTGTCCCAGGCGTCCAGCAGCGTCCAGACGCCGCCGATGCCGGTGGCGAAGGCCACGGCAAGGCGGTCGTGGTCCACCTCGGTGATACCGGAGTCCTTCCACGCCTCGCGGGCGGCTACGACGGCGAACTGACTGGAGGGATCCAGGCGTTTGGCCTCGACGCGCGTGAGGATCTCGGTGGCGGGAGTGGATGCCTTGGCGGCAAAGTGGACGGGGAGATCGTACTTCGTCACCCAGTCATCCGTCAGGGTGTGTGCGCCGGACACGCCGATCAGTGCGTTCTTCCACATGGTGGGAACGTCGCCGCCGATGGGGGTGGTGGCTCCCAGTCCGGTGATGACTACTTTGCGGGCCATGGTTCTACTCTCTGGAAAAAAGAAAAATGTGCAGGACAGTTCGTGTCGGGTGGCCGGTTCCCCTACGCGGGGACCGGCCACCCTTCATGCCCTGCCGATGCGGGGCATAGGTCAGTCGGAAGGACTAGGCCTGTGCGCCGGAGATGAAGTTGACGGCGTCTCCGACGGTCTTGAGGTTCTTGACCTCTTCGTCCGGGATGCGCACGCCGAACTTCTCTTCGGCGTTGACCACAATGGTCATCATGGAGATGGAATCGATGTCCAGATCGTCCGTGAACGACTTGTCCAGCTCGACAGCCTCGGGTGCAAGACCGGTCTCTTCGTTGACGATTTCAGCCAAACCGGCCAGGATTTCTTCGTTGCTAGCCATTGATGGCTCCTTTTCTTGTGATTTTCGCTTTGGTCGGTGATCGGGTGAGGCAGTGTTGATCAAACCACGGTTGTGGTCCGAAATGCTATGCCGGCCCGGCTGGGCCGGCACCGTGTCGGATGTTACGGCAGCTCGACGACCTGCGCGCCGAATACGAGCCCGGCGCCAAATCCAATCTGCAGTGACAGACCGCCGCTGAGGCCGGGGTTTTCCCGCAGCAGCCGGTGTGTTGCCAGCGGAATCGACGCCGCCGAGGTGTTTCCGGCGTCCTCGATATCGCGCGCAATCAGCACGGAATCCGGGATTTTCAGCTGCTTGGCCAGTTCGTCGATGATGCGCATATTCGCCTGGTGCGGCACAAAGGCGGAGAGCTGGTCGGCGGTGATGCCGGCCGCATCGAGGGCCTGCTTGGCCACCTTGGCCATTTCCCAGACCGCCCAGCGGAAGACGGTCTGGCCGTCCTGGCGCAGTGTCGGCCACAGGTTGGCGTGCGCTTCGCCCACGGCGGCAAGGTCGCCGTCGTCGTCCTCTTTCATCGCGGAGATGCTGAAGTCGCGGATCGCGGTCTGGGAGTGCGTCATGCCGATGGCGTCCCAGCGGCTGCCGTCGGAACCCCAGACTGACGGGCCGATTCCCGCGCGCTCACCTGGGCCGATCACGACGGCACCGGCGCCGTCACCGAGCAGGAACGAGATGGTCCGCTCGTGGTTGTCAATGACGTCCGAGAGCTTTTCCACGCCGACCACCAGGACGTAGTCCGCGGTCCCGGCGCGCACTAACGCATCACCCTGGGCCACGCCGTAGCAGTAGCCGGCGCAGGCAGCGGAGACGTCAAAGGCAGGAGCCGGCGTCGCGCCGATGCGCTCGGCCAGCAGGGAAGCGGCCGACGGCGTCGCGTACGGATGCGTGACGGTGGAGACAATGATGGCGCCCAGCTGGGAGGCGTCAATGCCGGCTTTCGCCAGGGCTTCCTTGGCGGCACCCGCGGCCATGTCGACGACGCTGACCTCGCGCGGGGCGCGGTGCCGGGTCACGATGCCGGTCCGCTGGCGGATCCATTCGTCGGAGGAATCGATCCACTGGCAGACGTCGTCATTGGTGACGATGACGTTCGGGCGGTAGGCCCCGACGCCCAGGATGCGGGTGAATTCGCGCAACGGGTTCTGCTGCAGGGTGGGAGTGCTCACGCGTTTCCTTCTTCCCGCTCGGCCAGTGCGGCGACAAGCAGTTCCTTGGCGGATTCCAGATCCTCTGGAGATTTGACGGCAACGGCGACAACACCGGGCATGGCACGTTTGGCGAGGCCGGCCAGTGTTCCGGCGGGGGAGAGTTCGATCAGCGCGGTGACGCCCATTGAGACGAGGGTTCCCATGCACAGGTCCCAGCGCACCGGCCTCGAGACCTGCGCGATCAGGCTTTCGATGACGGCGTCGCCGGTGGTCACGGACCGGCCGTCAAAGTTGGAGAGCAGTACCGGATCCGGATCGCGCAGGCTCAGGCCCGGGCGCAGCACCTGCAGGGCGGTGGCGGCGGGAGCCATGTGCTGGGTGTGGAACGCGCCGGCCACCTGCAGCGGAAGCACGCGGGCCTTGGCCGGCGGATTATCCTTCAGGACCTGGAGCTGTTCGAGGGTGCCGGCGGCGACGGTCTGTCCCGTGCTGTTCATGTTCGCAGGGGTTAGGCCCGCGGACTCGATGGCGGCCAGCACCTCGGCAGGGTCACCGCCGACGACGGCGCTCATTCCGGTGGGCGTCAGGGCAGCGGCCGCGGCCATGCTGTTGGCCCGCTCGCGGACGAAGATCATGGCGTCATGTTCGCTGAGTGCGCCGGCCAGCGAGGCGGCGGTGATCTCGCCTACCGAATGTCCGGCCAGGACCAGCGGTAGGCCGCGCAGGGCAGAATCTTCCACCGGCGGGAGTCCCGCGGCACTGAAAAGCGCGTGCGCCGTGATCAGTCCCGCGGCGACAATCAGCGGCTGCGCCACGGCGGTGTCCTTGATGGTTTCGGCGTCGGAAGTGGTTCCGTGCGCCGACAGGTCGACGCCGGCCACCTCGCTCAGCGCGGCGACTCGCGCCGCTGCAGCGGGGAGCTCCAGCCACGGCGCGAGGAAGCCGGGGGTTTGTGAACCCTGTCCAGGGCAGACTATTGCAAGCACAGTGTCCAGCTTTCCAAAGAGTGGGCTGTTTATCGGTGTTTACATGCACCAAGGTCATGAAGCCGCTTTGTAGGAAGTCTACAACGCCGCCGTGACCCGTCCGGACCGCGACGTTGCCACAGCGGGGACATAACCGGGGCGCATCCCGGGCCCACGTGAACCGGATCCGGCGCCATCACAGACGGCTGCCGTTTCGTTCGACGGCGGGCTTGGGCGGTACGGCGAGCCTGCCGACCACCAGCGCGGTCTGCAGCACGAAGGCCTCGCGGGGGATTAACGGATCCCAGCCCGTCACGTCGCAGACGCGGCGCAGCCGGTAGCGGACGGTGTTGGCATGCACAAAGAGCTCGCGGGCCGTGGCTTCCAGTGAATGGCCCAGCTGCAGATAGCTGCTGAGCGTTTCGGCCAGCCCGTTGGAAGCCGCCAGCAGCGGCCGGTAGATGTTCTTTACCAATGCCCGGCGCGCCGAATCGTCTCCGGAGATGACACGTTCTGGCCACAGATCGTCCGCGGCCACCGGGCGCGGCGCGCCCGGCCACGCCTTGGCGGCGGCCAGCCCGGCAAAGGCGGCCTGCGCCGAATTGGTCGCCTCCATCAGGGACGCCGCCAGCGGGCCGTACACCACCGGGCCGGGGGCGAACAGCTCGCCCAGACGCAGGTAGGCGGTGTCCTGATCGGCCACGCCTCCCAGCACCAGAATCAGCCGGTCACCCTGGATTCCCACCAGCGCGTCCTCGGCGAAGCGGCCGGCGGCACGGCGCAGTTCAGAGACGAAGCCGGCGTTGGTTTCCGACGGCGAGTTGCCGACCATCACGGTGAACCGGCTCTGCGATTTCCAGCCCAGGGCGGCCACCCGGGACCGCAGGGAATCCGTATCCTCGCCGCGCAGAATCGCGTCCACCACCAGTGCCTCCAGCCGGGTATCCCAGGAACCCCGGCTCTCGGCGGCCCGCGCATAGACATCGGCCGCGGCGAAGGCGACCTCACGGGAATAGCGCAGCACGGCTTCGCGCAAGGCGCCCTGCTCGGCCTTCGGCGCAATCTCCGGCACGTGGTCCTCCACCACCTGCACCACGGCGCGGATCAGCTGCAGGGCGCGCTGCAGACTGATGGAGCGCGTGAGCTCGGTGGGAGCTGTTCCGAAGACGTCGGAGAGTACCCACGACGGCGACGATGGGCGCTGATACCAGGAGACGAAGGCATTGATCCCGTTCTGCGCCACCATTCCCAGCGCGGAGCGCTCATCCGCGCTGAGCCGGCGGTACCAGGGCAGTGTGTTCTCGAGTTCTTTCATCGTTGCGGTGGAAAGCCTGCCGACGTTGGCACGCAGCTTTTCCAGTGTCAGGGCCTGCGCATCCGCAGCCGCGGCAGAGACCTCCGGCGCAGCAGCCGGAGTGCGGGGATCTTGAGCCATTCTTCGAGCATACGGCCAGCCGCCATGGAAGCCGCATTTGTACGATCACTACAATTTGCACGATGACGACAAACGGCTGGACCGTGCCGGGTCGAGACCGAACCCGATAACGGGGCTGACCCGCGAAGACGACGTTGCGCAACATCGTCTTCGCGGGCCGGCCCCGTTATCAGCGCAGCTTAGCGCGTCGCAGCCTCTCCAACTGCCGCTGGCGCGTCAGCCGGAGCCTCTGGCTGCTAGCTGTCCCCGCCGGTCACCCCGGTGGTGCCGGCGTTGACGTCCAGCAACTTGTACTTCTCGATCGCTTGGGCCGGTGCCTGCCAGTCGACCTCGCCGCGCCGGGCGAGCATTTCCAGCGCACGGACCACAATGGAATGCGAATCGATTTTGAAGAACCGACGGGCGGCGGCGCGGGTATCGGAGAAGCCGAAGCCGTCGGCACCCAGGGTGGCGAATTCATTGGGCACGAACTGCCGGATCTGGTCCGGCACGGCCTTCATGTAATCGCTGACGGCCACTATCGGCCCGGTGGCTCCGGCGAGCTGTTCGGTCACGAACGGCGTACGGGCATTGGCACCGGGATTGAGGAACTGCTCTTCCTCGGCGGCCAGGCCATCACGTCGCAGTTCGGTCCAGGACGTCACGGACCAGACATCGGCCGAAACTCCCCAATCGTCGGCGAGGATCTGCTGGGCTTCCAACGCCCACGGAACGGAGACACCGGAAGCCAACAGCTGGGCGCGAGGCCCGTCCACCTTCGCCGGAGCCAGCAGGTAAATCCCCTTGATGATTCCCTCGACGTCCATGTCCTCCGGCGCGGGCGGCTGGATGATCGGCTCGTTGTAGACCGTGATGTAATACATCACGTTCCGCGACGAGTCGCCGGACGCGGGTCCCTTGCCGTACATGCGCTCCAAGCCGTCGCGGACTATGACACCGATTTCATATCCGTAGGCCGGGTCATAGGTGACAACCGCCGGGTTCGTGGACGCCAGCAGCGGGGAGTGTCCGTCCGCGTGCTGCAGGCCCTCCCCGGTGAGCGTGGTCCGGCCGGCAGTTGCGCCGATCACGAAACCGCGCGCCATCTGGTCCGCGGCAGCCCACAGGGAATCCCCGGTGCGCTGGAACCCGAACATCGAGTAGAAGACGTAGACCGGGATCAGCGGCTCGCCGTGGGTGGCATACGCTGTGCCCGCGGCCGTGAACGCAGCGACGGAACCGGCCTCGTTGATCCCAGCATGCACAATCTGACCGGAGATGGATTCCTTGTACGCCAGCACCAGGTCGCGGTCCACGGAGAGATAGTTCTGGCCGTTCGGGTTGTAGATCTTCGCCGTCGGGAAGAACGCGTCAATGCCGAAGGTCCGGGCCTCATCGGGAATAATCGGCACGATCCGCTTGCCGAACTCCTTATCCCGCATCAAGTCCTTGAGCAGACGAACGAAGGCCATCGTGGTGGCCGCGTACTGCTTGCCGGAACCGCGGTTCGCCACCTCATAGGTCTTGTCACCGGGAAGGGCAACCTCCGCATGCTCGGTGCGGCGCTCGGGCAGAAACCCTCCCAGCTTGGCCCGGCGATCCATCAGGTACTTAATTTCCGGTGCATCCATCCCCGGGTGGTAGTACGGGGGCCGGTACAGGTCCTTTTCCAGCTCGGCATCACTGATCGGGATGCGGAGGTGGTCGCGGAACAGCTTGAGGTCCGGCATGGTGAGTTTCTTCATCTGGTGCGTGGCGTTGCGTGCCTCGAAGTTGGTGCCCAGCCCGTAACCCTTAACCGTGTGGGCAAGGATGACCGTGGGCTTGCCCTTGAACTCGGTGGCGGCCTTGTATGCGGCGTAGACCTTGCGGTAGTCGTGACCGCCGCGCTTGAGGTTCCATACCTCGTCGTCGCTCAGGTCCGCAACCATTTCCTTGGTCTGCGGAGTCTGGCCGAAGAAGTGCTCACGGACAAAACCGCCGGACTCGCCCTTGTAGGTCTGGTAATCGCCGTCGACCGTGGTATTCATGACCTTCACCAGCGAACCGTCGTCGTCCTTTGCCAGCAGGTCATCCCACTCGCGGCCCCAGACAACCTTGATCACGTTCCAGCCGGCGCCGCGGAAGAAAGCCTCCAGCTCCTGCATGATCTTGCCGTTGCCGCGCACCGGCCCGTCCAGCCGCTGGAGGTTGCAATTGATCACGAAGTTGAGGTTGTCGAGCTTGTCGTTGGCCGCGAGTTGCAGCAGTCCGCGGCTTTCCGGCTCGTCCATTTCGCCGTCGCCCAGGAACGCCCAGACCTGTTGGTCGGAGGTGTCCTTGAGACCGCGGTTGTGCAGGTACCGGTTGGACTGCGCCTGGTAGATCGCGTTCATCGGGCCAATGCCCATGGAAACGGTGGGGAATTCCCAGAACTCCGGCATCAGGCGCGGGTGCGGGTAGGAGGAAAGCGCGTGCCCTTCCTTGGATTTTTCCTGCCGGAAGCCGTTCAGGTCCTCTTCGCTCAACCGGCCTTCCATGAACGCGCGGGCGTACATGCCGGGGGAGGCGTGGCCCTGGAAAAAAATCTGGTCTCCGCCGCCTGGGTGGTCCTTGCCGCGGAAGAAGTGGTTGAATCCGACCTCATACAGCGTCGCGGCACCGGCGTAGGTGGAAATGTGCCCGCCCACGCCGATATCGGGGCGCTGCGCACGGTGCACCATGATGGCGGCATTCCAGCGCAGCCAGGCGCGGTACTTGCGCTCGATCTCCTCGTTACCGGGAAACTCCGGCTCCTGGTCCGCGGGGATGGTATTGACGTAGTCCGTCGTGGTCACCATCGGCACGCCGACGCTCTGCGCGCCGGCCCGCTGCAGCAGGCTGCGCATAATGAATTGGGCACGTTCGGTGCCCTGATCCTGAATCAACGCATCCAGGGACTCGATCCACTCAGCGGTCTCCTCTGGATCCCTATCAGGCAGCTGGTGGGTCAACCCGCTTAGGATATGGGAATTCTCTTCGCCTGCGGCCACGTCAGACCTCTCTTAAAGACAGTATTTCCGGCCCTCAGCTGTGGCTGCGGGCGCACACCGAACACTCTAGTCCGGGTTAGGCCCTACCAAGTAGCCGGCGGCCTGCGGGAAGTGCCCGGGTCCCCGTACCATTAGGGGTAGTGCTGTTGGCGGCGTGCTCCTGGCCGCTGACACCGCGCTGGATGTCTGCGCCGAAAACGCATGTCCCGCAGGCATTGGCTTGAAGCTGAACGCGTTAGGGTGTTGGCTTGTAGTAACGCAAATCACGGCGGCGCCGGGCGGATGCTGTCATCGACGGCTTCCGAAAACGAGCCAAAAGGTTTTGCAGCGTGACCGCAGTTCGTAAAATAGACATCAAGACGACAACTTCAACGAAGCGCGGATGCGTTTCAAGCAGGAGGAACAACGTGAGCGAGGCCGACGCCGGCACAGTAGTTAATGTGGCGGGCAAATTGGGTTTCAAGGATGGCGATTTGATCCAGGAACTCGGGTACGACGACGACGTTGATTTTGCTTTGCGCGACAGTGTTGAAGAACTGGTCGGGTCCGAGCTGCTTACCGAGGAGGACCACGACGTCGTTGACTCTGTTCTTTTGTGGTGGCGGGCCGACGACGGCGATCTGGTGGACGCGCTGGTGGACTCGCTGACGACCTTGGATGAGGGCGGCATCGTGTGGGTGCTGACGCCGAAAAACGGACGCGTCGGTTATGTCCCGCCATCGGAAATCCAGGAGGCCGCGCCGACGGCCGGCCTGCACCCAACTACCACTGTCGGCGTTTCGACCGACTGGGCGGCCACCCGGCTCGCGCCGCGCAAGAAGCCATGACCGCCGCAGCGGCGGACGTGACGGCGGCGGAATGACGGCGCCGGCGGCGAACGCACCGGTGGCGGATGAACCGGCAGGTGTGCCGGTTGTGGGCGAGGCTGCTCCCGACTTCGACCTTCCCAATCAGTTCGGCGAGCGGATCTCGCTTGCTTCGCTGCGCGGCGGGAACGTCGTCGTCGTGTTTTATCCCTTTGCTTTTTCCGGAATCTGCACCGGCGAAATGTGTACTCTCCGGGACAATCTGGGCGAATTTGCCACCGCCAAGGCCCGGGTGCTGGCCGTCTCGGTGGACAGCAAATACACGCTGCGCGCGTACGCCGAGGCCGAGGGGCTGGACTTTGACCTGCTGGCCGACTTCTGGCCGCACGGTGAAATGGCCCGCCGCTATGGGGTTTTCGACGACGAGCGCGGCATGGCGGGGCGGGGAACTTTTGTCATTGATGCAGCCGGGATCCTGCGCGACGCCTTCAGCACGCCGACGGGCCAGGCCCGCTCCCTTGACCGGTACCGCCAGGCCCTCGTGAAACTCTGATCCGGCGGATGTGGAAATGCACCCGGGGCCGAGTGCCGGTACTGCTGCGGTGACGGGCTCTGCGGTGACGGGCTCTGCGGTGGCGGACTCCGCGGCATGATGGATGCGCGTCCGCCGGTCGGAATCGGCATAACTGGATTTGCCAGCGCACCGGCGCGTGTCGGCGTCCCCGAACCTTCCGCGGCAGAACTGCCCGTGCTGGAGCAGATCACGGCGCTCTTGGGCGGCCTGAAACTGGCCATTCTGACCGGCGCGGGGCTTAGCACCGATTCGGGCATTCCGGATTATCGGGGACCCGGCTCCGTCCCGCGCAGCCCCATGACTTACCAGGAGTTTGTCGGCGACAGCGCCCTGCGGCAACGATACTGGGCCAGGAACCACCTCGGCTGGCGGCACCTGCGCCACGCCGGCCCGAACGCTGGCCACTATGGCGTGGCCACACTCGAACGCAGCGGGCTGACCACGGGCATTGTCACCCAGAACGTCGACCGTCTGCACGAAGACGCAGGTGCGCTGAACGTCGTCGATCTGCACGGGCGCTTCGACAGGGTCGTCTGTCTGAGCTGCCGCACTGTCGTCAGCCGCAGCCATCTCGCCGACGTCCTCGACACCCTGAATCCGGGGTTCGTTGAGCTGGTCGAGGCGGAAGGTCCCATCGAAGCGGCCCCGGACGCCGACGCCGCGTTGGAGCAGGAAGCCTACATCGCGCGGTTTGTGATCGCCGACTGCGAAATCTGCGGCGGAATGCTCAAGCCGGATTTTGTCTTCTTCGGCGAAAGCGTCCCCAAGGAACGTGTTGAGCGGTCCTACGCGATCGTGGACGGAGCGGATGCCCTGCTGGTGGCCGGCTCGTCGCTGACGGTCATGAGCGGACTTCGATTTCCCCGCCATGCCAAAAAGACCGGCAAGCCGGTGGTCATCATCAACCGCGGGCCAACCCGCGGCGATGACACCGCCAGTATCAAGCTCGACGCCGGCGTGAGCGAGAGTCTGCAGTACCTGGCCGACCAGCTGGCTCCGCCCGGCTGAGTCGCTTGCCGATCCCCGCTGTCCCAACTGTTGTTCGGCGCGGCTGAGTCCCTGGCGGTTATGCCCCGATTCTGCCCGGTTAGCATCGACGGTCTACTTTCGGGTACAGTTATTCCTCGTTGGCTGGCGCAGGAAATCCGCGGAAGCGGACGGTCGCGGCAGCATAAGGGGCCTTTAGCTCAGCTGGTAGAGCGCCACGTTTACACCGTGGATGTCATCGGTTCGATCCCGGTAGGGCCCACAAAGATAAAGCCTCGGCAACCAAGGTAAAAGCCTTGTGTTGCCGGGGCTTTTTGCTGCCCGATGGGGCGGTCGACTCCGAAGAGGAGGCCGTTGCGCTGATGCCTATAGCGTGAAAAATAGCGTGATCAGCCACAGTCGCTCGGCCTCGCATGAAGCCCGGTCAAGGAGTAGCATCAATGTCTGCGTTGAACGGATCAGGGGTATCTGGAATCCCTAGTTCTCAGCGCATATCACCAAGCAGGACGAGCTCACGGTGCGGGGATCGGATCGAGAGCTGAGCAAGACTGTGGCGGAAAATGGTCCAGGCCTTGGGCAGGGAATCAACCAATGCGTTCGTCCAGGTTCTCGGCCTGGACTGCACCCGCGAGAAGATCAGGCACAGCACCTGCCTAGTGGCCATGATCTTCCCCGACCATCCTTCAACGGCGGAAGGCGGGAATCCTTAAAAATGATGGGTTCGACGGCCTGTTTCAGGCGGAACTCGGTCGGGTCATGTCGCGGAAGCCAAGGCCTCGGCCGACACCCACTGTTTAGTGACGCGTGAACGACCAAGCCCGCAGAGCCGCAAGCGCGTTAGGATTCGAAATGTTTGTAGCGCCCTCGGGGCCAGGCATATGGATCCATTCACTATGTTTCGCCAGCTCGGGTTAGTGTTTCGCGCGGATCCGGAATCGTCCGGACAGCTCGATCTGGGATAGTCCGGCGGCTTCGCCTCCTGGAGCACGTGCGCTGCGCACCGGGAGACCACGCTACAAGGCCAGCGCGTGCGGGGGTGGCCCGTGCCGCCGTCGTTGCTCTTTTCCTGACCATACTGTTGGACGTGCTGGGCATGGACTGGAGGCATGCAGTAAACGGCCGGCGACCGGGAGGGCGTCATGAGAACCTCCGCCACTCAGTGGGACGCAATCAAGGTCTTGAGCTAGTGGTGACTGAACCGATCCAGGGCATCGGCAAAGCCGCGCTTATGCGGTTGATTGGGCGCCGCCCGTCAACAGTCGGTCCTACACATACCCTCCAGCGGGTTTTGTCGGTGGGCCCGCATAACGTTCAGGACTATGGAACATGTAGTGGTGCGTACGACGGCGGCCGGGTTGCCTTTAGCAGTCCAGCGCGCTGGGCGCGAGTGGTTGATAGGCGCCGAGCCGCTGCGATGGTTCGAGCGTGTGAGCTGGTGGGAAAGCCAGCGGCGGATGCCCAAGGGGTTGGGCCGGGTGGATATAGAGGTTTGGCGTGTTCAGGCACGGCTGGGAAGGAACCTTCGGAGTGAGCTCACCACGATGGAACTGCTCAGGGACCAGCAGGGTGGAGGGTGGAAACTGCGCTCGGTCACAGCTGCCTGATCATGTACGGCCGACGACGGGCGGCGGTGCTGGCTGGTCTGAACCGTTGCGGAAATTAAAAGACTCCGCACCATCGCTATTGGGGGATGCGATGGTACGGAGCCAGTACTCGAATATAGCCGGTGGTCGGGATGACCGCAAGACCTCCGGGCCCCGCTCGTTCAATTGGACCCACGGACAACTTCGGGCGGGTGCCGGCGACGAGCGTTAAATTGGAAAGCCCTCCGCTGCGGCTATTGGGGGATGCAGCAGTGGAGGGCCTGAAACAAATATACACGGCCCCGGACGGAAAAGTAAAGAGGGATGTTCTACGTCCTATCTTAATCCATGAGCCAACCGTCCTGCCGGCGCCCGGTAGGACGGTCGGCGGAGGCGGCGCGAGCCGCGCGGCGAGGGGTGAACAACGCGAGACCGTCCTGGCGCAGCGGCGATGCTCGGGGAGAGGACAGTATGATGGTTTCTGTTCATTCCAATGAACCCACCTGGAGGATGGTCATGACTGATGCCCGGATAGCACGCACCGTGGATGGACAAGGCAGCGCGTCTCCAGCGCCCGCGGTGACCCGGGCGGCTGCGGTCCTGGAGGCTCTGGCCGATGCGCCATCGGGGCGGCTCACCCTCAGCGATCTGGCCCGGGAACTCGGAATCCCGAAATCCTCCACTTCGAATCTACTGCTCGCGCTGGAAGAAGCCCGACTGATCAGTCGGCAGGGATCGGGATTTTCGCTGGGCCGAAAGCTGGTGGAACTTGGTGCCGCGTATTTGAGCCGCCTGGATGAGGTCCAGGAGTTTTACCGCTTCTGTGAGCAGGCACCGACGCTGTCCGGGGAGACGGTCCGGATTGCGATGCTCGATGGCGGCAATGTGATTTACCTGGCGAGGTATGAGGGCCACCCGGCTGTGCGGCTGACGTCGAATATCGGCGACAAGATGCCCGTGTCCCTTTGCGCCGTCGGGAAGGCGCTGATTGCGCGACTGCACGATCAGGACATTGCCCTGATGTTTCCCGACGATCGGCAGTTGCCGGTCCTCACGCCTCAATCCCTGCGGACAGGTGCGGAGCTGAAGGCGCAGCTGGGCAGTATCCGCCAACAGGGGTTCGCGTTCGAGGATGAAGAGTCCGCCACCGGCGTAGTTTGTCTGGGAGTCGCCGTGCCCACGCGTGGTGCGCACCTGCCCAGCCTGGGCCTCTCGGTTACCGCATTGAAGGCGACCTATTCCGAAGCCCAAGGCGAGGCGATGGTGGAGGAGCTTAAGGAGCTGGCGCGGTCGCTGGGTAACCCGATGGGGTGAGTCTTGGAGGGAACACGGACTCTCGGCTAATCGTTCAGGTGACTGTACGTTGTTCACTATAATAACCAGCGTCTCAGCCGCTGCCGCTACCCCGGCAGACCAACGAGAGTCTGGAGCCAATTGAGGGAGTGTCTGTGATAAATCAGCCCGAGGCACGCCAAACTGGACGGCTGCGGCGCGTGCGGGCACGTTCGCGCCGATTGCAGTGGCGGACAAAAACGTCCTGGAGGGCTGGCTCTGGCGCGTTCCGTTCCTGGCCGGCCTGTTGCTGGTCGCAGTGGCGATCTTCATCCGGCTCCGGCTGAACGAAGCGCCGGTTTTCCAGGAGCCGGAGAAGCACAAGAATGTGGTCACGAACCCCATCGGCGAGCTTTGGAGGAGCTCGAAGAAGAACGTCCTGATCGGTATCGGGCTGCGGATGGGAGAGAACGGCAACTCCTCCCTCTATTCCGCGCTTTTGGTCGACTTCATCAGCGCCAAGGCGGGTGTCTTCCCCGGCGACAAATTCATTGGGCCCGCAGGAGTGCTCATCGCCGCGGGGTTCTCCGCGGTACTGGTGGTGCTCTTCGGGGCCCTCTCGGGCCGGTTCATCGGCCTGGGAGTCCAGGCCATGCTAGGCCCGCAGTGTACCCTGCTTCCTGAACTGTTCGGCTCCCGACACCGGTTCACCGGCGTGGCCATGAGCCGCGAGCTCTCCGCCGTGCTGGCCGGCGGCCTGGTTCCGCTGGTGGGCGATACCTTGCTGGCCGTCACCGGAAACTCGTGGCTGGTTTTGGGCATCTACTCGCTCGTGCTGGCCCTGATTTCCTTTGTGACCACGTTCTTCACTCCAGAAACCAAGGGCCGCGACCTGTTGTCCCTCGAAAACGCCTGACAACCTGGCCCTCCGCGGGCCGGGTTGGGCCGGCCGGAGTGGCCGCGTTGGGCCGGGCAGGAGTGGCCGGGGTGAGAGCGCCAGGTGGTCAGCCGCCTCGTGATGCGCCGTGGCCGACGCCTATAGTGGGCCACGAGAACTGGACCTAAGAAGCCAGCCATGATGATGCCGTGGTCATCGTTCTGCTGACAGGGATCGGGCCTTGGGTTTCAGATTTCCTATGGAATGTCGGTCCCCGGGCATGATAGCCGTCGGCTGAAGGACGACGGCGGCAGGTGGCCACGAGCGAATCGAACCGTTGAGGGAGTGCGTGGATTCGGCATGACGCCGGCCGCAAACTCCGCCACCACCGCAGGCGCCGACGCGCGGGCCCTGAACCGCCGCTTAAGATGTGGATGATCGCAGCAGCAGGCCCGGCAGCAAAGCAGTGTCCGGCCCTGCGGAGAGGATCTGCGGCAGTGGAGAGTGTGTCCGACGAAGTCAAGGCGTAATTTGTAGACGAATGTGTCAACGCGGGACGTATCATCGGGTATATGACAGGCAACGAGCAGCCACAGGTAGAAGACCTTCCGGAAAACGTCTGCTGGGAGTTCCTGCGCTCCACTGGCGTGGGCCGGCTGGCTGTCATCGTCGATGGTCACCCTGATATTTTCCCGGTGAACTTTGTCGTGGACCATGGCACCGTGGTGTTCCGGACGGCGAAAGGTACAAAACTGACGGCGGCCGTATCCGAGTCGCCGGTTGCCCTCGAGATTGATGGCTACGATGCCAAGGCAGAACAGGCCTGGAGCATTGTTCTCCGTGGCGAAGCAGAGCAGATCCGGGAAACCCAGGAACTGGTGGACACCCTGTCCCTTCCTCTTTTCCCGTGGCAGGCAGGGGCCAAAGAACAATTCGTACGCATCAATGTGGCTATCATCAGCGGGCGCCGCTTCAAGGTTGCCAGGCCGGACATCTGGGCCACCCCCCTCTCCGACGCGCGGCGGGCGTCCTTTGAATAGCCCACGAGTGCTGGCGCATACCGGTTAAGCGGGACATCCCGGCCACGGGAGAATGTTCAGTCAAGGAGCGATATCGTGAAGGCACTTGTGTACGGTGGGCCGGGCAAGATGACGTGGCAGGACGTCCCGGATCCGGAAATCATCCATCCCACCGACATCATCGTGCAAGTTGACACGACCACCATCTGCGGAACGGATCTGCACATCCTCAAGGGCGATGTGCAGGCCGTGCAGCCTGGCCGAATCCTTGGCCACGAAGGTGTCGGGACCATTACGGAGGTCGGATCGTCCGTCAGCACGCTGGCGGTGGGGGACCGGGTCATCATCTCCTGCATCACGTCCTGCGGGCACTGCTCCAATTGTCGGACCGGACTCTCCTCCCATTGTCTGGGCGAGGAAGGACAGTCCGGAATCGGCTGGGTCTTCGGACATTTGATCGATGGCACTCAGGCCGAATCCGTGCGCGTCCCGTATGCGGAGAATTCGGTGCATAAACTACCCGCCGGGGTCAGCGATGAACAGGCCGTCATGCTTTCGGACATCCTGCCCACGGGTTTCGAAATTGGCGTCCAGTACGGTCGGGTCAAACCCGGAGACGTGGTGGCTGTCATCGGGGCAGGCCCGGTTGGATTGGCGGCCATCATGACGGCCGGGCTCTACGGTGCCGCAACAATTATTGCCATCGATTTGGACGAGAAACGTCTCGACCAGGCCAAGGCTTTTGGCGCCACGGACGCAGTTGTCTCCGGATCGGCCAACTGGAAAGACCAAGTGCTGGCATTGAGCGACGGGACCGGTGTTGATGTGGCAATTGAGGCCGTCGGGATCCCCCAGACCTTCAGCATGGCCACGGAACTGGTCCGCCCCGGCGGCAATGTGGCTAACATCGGGGTGCATGGCAAGCCGGTCGAATTGCATCTGGAGACGTTGTGGATCCAGAACATCAACATCAGCATGGGACTGGTCAACGCGGACACGACGCCCCTGTTGCTCAAGCTTGTGGCACAGAAGAAGATCCCGGCGGAGAAGTTCGCGACCCACCATTTCAACTTCGACGACATACTGGGTGCCTACGACACCTTCGCGCGGGCGAGCGAAACAAAGGCGCTGAAGATCGTCATCAGCCGCCAGAGGTAGCGCTCTGAGAATGCGACGACGGCGGCCCGCGACAACGTCGCCGCTTGGCCGTGTTGCGGACGGCTTGTTGTGATCCCGGAGCCACTATTGACGGAGGCATTTCGATGGCAGAGCTGGACCTACAGGAAATTGGCGGGTCGGCGCAGCGCACCGCGGAGCAGATGCTTCGGGAGCTGAAGTCGGGTGTTGCCGGACTGACCGGGGCAGAAGCCGGACGCCGTCTGGCCACCGTGGGCCCCAACGCGGTCAGAACGCACCAGGCCAGTCCCTGGTCGGTGTTGGGCCGGCAGCTGCGCAGCCCGATCCTGATTCTTCTGGTCATTACCGCTGCCCTGTCCCTGTTTCTTGGTGATGCCACCAACTCGATCGTCATCGGTGTAATCCTGCTGGTCAGTGTCGGCCTGGGCTTCAGTAACGAATTTCGGGCAGAGCAGGCGGCCGAGGCCCTGCATTCGCGCGTTACCCACAGCGTCGTCGTCACTAGGGACGGCAGCCCCCGTGAGATTGACGTCGTCGAACTGGTTCCCGGGGACCTGGTCCAGCTGGGGCTGGGAGCCATAGTTCCGGCGGATATCCGGTTGCTGAGCAGCAAGGATCTGCTGTGCGATGAGAGCATCCTTACCGGGGAATCGTTGCCCGTTGCGAAGGATCCCGCACCGACCGGCACGGACGCTGCGCTGGCTGATCTGACCTCGTGCATCCTGATGGGCACAGTGATCCAGTCCGGCAGCTGCACCGGCGTGGTGGTTGCCACTGCAGGAAGGGCGGAATTCGGCCGCATCGCTCTGGGCCTGGGCGAGCATCAGCCTGAGACCGAATTCCAGTCCGGTCTCAAGAAGTTTTCCTTTCTGCTGCTGCAGGTCGCCATCGGACTCACATCGCTGATCTTCATCGCGAATCTGCTGCTGCACCGGCCCCTGCTCGAATCGCTGCTCTTTTCCCTCGCGATCGCAGTCGGAATCACCCCGCAACTGCTGCCGGCCGTCGTGAGCACCTGCCTGGCCTCCGGCACCCGGCAGCTGGCGCGACGGAAAGTCCTGGTCAAACGCCTGGTCTGCATTGAGGACCTCGGGGATATGGATATGCTGGTCACCGACAAAACGGGTACCCTGACCGAGGGACGCGTCAGCTTCACCTGCACCGTGCCCGTCGGCCCGGGCATCTCCAACGACCAGCTGTGCACCCTCGGCCTGCTCGCCACCGAAGCCGACTACTCCTGTGAAAAAGTCACCACGGTCGGGATGAACCCCTTGGACGCAGCCCTGTGGGAATCCGCCCAAGCCGCCGCCTTCGTCACCGCCGCCCACCAACGCTTGGACATCATCCCCTTCGACCACCAACGCCGGATGACCAGCGTCCTCGTCAGTGACGGTGCCGGAAACCCAACCCTGATCACCAAGGGCTCCCCGGAGGACGTGATGCGCCTCTGCCGGACCATTCCGTGGCAGGCGCAGGCTCTGTTGGATGAACAGTTCGACGCCGGCTCAAGGGTTGTCGCCGTCGCCACCCGTCCGGCCCCGGGGCTGGCCGCCATTGAACCAGCGGACGAGAAAGACCTGATGCTTGTCGGCTTCCTCATCTTCCTGGACCGGCCCAAGAGCAACGCGAAACAATCACTGGAAAAGTTGGCGTCCTTGGGCATCACGGTCAAAATCGCCACCGGCGATAACGCGAGGGTGGCCGAAAAAGTCTGCAGGGAGATTGGGCTGAACTCGGGCGGCACGCTCACCGGAACCCAGATCGATGCACTCTCCGACCCGGAATTAAGCGAAGCCGCCCGAAGTGCCAGCATCTTTGCCCGCGTCTCACCCGAGCAGAAGGCCCGGCTGATCCAACTGCTGCGCCAAAATGGCCGGGCTGTCGGCTTTATGGGCGACGGCGTCAACGATGCCCTGGCGCTGCACCATGCCGACGTCGGGATTTCCGTGGAGAGTGCCAGCGACGTCGCAAAGGATGCCGCAGACATCGTGCTCATGGACAAGGACCTCGGTGTCCTGGCCGAGGGCGTGATGGAAGGGCGGCGGATCTTCGCCAACACGATCAAATATGTCCTGATGGGCACCTCGAGTAACTTCGGGAACATGTTCAGCGCCGCCACGGCGTCCGTGGTGCTGAGCTTTCTGCCCATGCTGCCCGGACAAATCCTGTTGAACAACCTGCTCTACGATTCCGGGCAGCTGGCCATCCCGGGGGACCGCGTGGACAAGGAACAGCTGCTGGCACCCTCGCACTGGAACATCGGCTTCATCCGGCGATTCATGCTCCTCTTCGGCCCGATCAGCTCACTCTTCGACTTCGCGACCTTCGCACTGATGCTGCTGGTCTTCCAGGCCGCGCCCGGGGAGTTCCGGGCCGGCTGGTTCATCGAGTCCATTGCCACCCAAACCCTGATCATCTTCGCCATCAGAACCCGACGGGTACCGTTCCTGCGCAGCCGACCCTCATTGGGACTGATCGCGGCCTCCCTGGCGGTAGTCACGGTGGGAATCTACCTGCCACTCTCACCATTGGGCGCCGTGCTGGGTTTTGATCTGCTGCCGGTTCCGTTTTTCCTGGCCCTGCTGGCGATGACCGTGATCTACCTCGTCATGGTCGAATTCGCCAAGCAATGGTTCTTCTCCCGCGCTGCCCAGCAACCCTCCCCTGCCGCGCATCCCCGCGGCCGGACCCATCACCTGCACCGGCGGGCAGCACGGTTCAGCGTCCCAGCGTCCCTTCCGTCCACAACCGTACGATTAACCACAGCAACGGACCCCGCCGCAACAATGGCGCCTCGAGGTTGAATCGGCTCCGGGCGGCGGGACGGAGGACAACGACAGGATCGTCTCCGTCGCAGCGATCGTCGTCGGCCTCTAACTATTTGGTGGCGAGTGTGCCAGTCTGGGACCAGGCTGTCCCGGAATCGGTTCCTTTCACCGTTGAGTTCCCGGGCTGCCGTGACGAGCAAAGGCGCACATGACCCATCAGTCCGGAGAAACACCAATCGAACCCAGCCAGGCCGCTAAGGCGTCCGCGGATCTTGAAGAGCTGACCCTGCTGAACCGCTACTGGGACGCCGCGAATTACCTCACCGTGGCCCAGATATACCTTCAGGAGAACGCACTGCTGCGTGAGCCCCTGACAAGGGACCACATCAAACCACGGCTGCTCGGACATTGGGGCACCAGCCCCGGACTCTCACTGGTCTACGTGCATCTGAACCGGCTGATCCGGCGGACCGGTGCCAACATTGTCTTCGTCGCAGGGCCCGGCCACGGCGGCCCGGCGGTCGTGGCCAACGTATATCTGGAAGGCACCTATTCCCAGATTTACCCGGAGGTAAGTCAGGATCACGCGGGGCTGCGCCGGCTGATCAGGCAATTTTCCACCCCCGGCGGCATCCCCAGCCATGTTGGACCGCCCACGCCGGGCTCCATCCATGAGGGCGGGGAGCTGGGCTATTCACTGGCCCACGCAACAGGCGCAGTGATGGACAACCCGGAGCTGATCGTGGCCTGCGTCGTCGGCGACGGCGAAGCCGAAACAGCTCCGCTGGAGGGGTCATGGAAGGCCCCGGCATTCTTGAATCCGGTCACGGACGGCGCCGTTCTACCCATCCTGCACCTCAATGGCTACAAGATATCGGGGCCCACCGTTCTAGGCCGGCAATCCGACGCCCAAGTCGCAGAACTCTTGTCCGCCCACGGATGGAACCCGCTGATCGTGTCCGGAAACGACCCCATCCGCGTACATGCCGCTCTCGCCGAAACCGTGGACAGTGCCTACGCACAAATCCGGGAGATCCAGCACACGGCCGGCCAGACCGGGGTCAGTGGGCCCGCTCCGTGGCCGGCCATCATCCTGCGGACCCCCAAGGGATGGACCGGGCCGGCCGTCGTGGACGGTGTTCGGGTGGAGGGAACATTCCGTGCCCATCAGGTCCCGCTGGCCGGGGTGCGGGAAAACCCGGACCATCTGGCCCAGTTGGAGGCGTGGCTGCGCTCCTACGAGCCAGAAACACTCTTTGACGAATCAGGCCGATTGCTGCCGGAACTCGCCGCGCTCGCTCCTGACGGTGATTTGCGGATGGGTGCAACACCCTTTGCCAATGGGGGAGCGGACGTGACCGGGCTTGAACTGCCGTCGCTGGAAAAGTACGCCCTGCAGGTGGGCGCCCACGGTTCCACGAAGCACGAGACCACACGCCCGCTGGGTGAAATGCTGCGGGATATCTACGCTGACACCTCCACGGACCCGCGGTTCCGGCTGTTCTGCCCGGACGAGACGAACAGCAACCGCCTCGGCGCCGTATTCGAGGCCACCAACAGGGGGCTGCTGGAAGCCGCTCCCAGCGGCGAGGATCACGTCTCTGTGGACGGGCGCGTCATGGAAGTCCTCTCTGAACACCTGTGCCAGGGATGGCTGGAAGGCTACCTGCTGACGGGCCGGTTCGGGCTCTTCGCGACCTACGAATCGTTCGCGATGGTCAGCGCCTCCATGACGGTCCAGCACGCCAAGTGGCTCCAGCACGCGCGCGAGCTTCCCTGGCGCAGGCCGGTTCCGAGCCTGAATATTCTGCTGACTTCCACCTGCTGGCGCAACGACCACAATGGGTTCAGCCACCAAGGCCCGGGGCTGATCGACACCGTACTGTCCCTGTCCGGGTCCGTCATCCGCGTCTACCTACCGCCGGATTCAAATACTCTGCTCGCAACTGCCGAACATGTGCTGCACAGCCGGAACTATGTGAACCTGATCGTGGTGGACAAACAATCCCACCCCCAGTACCTGACGCTGGAAGAAGCACGCCGACACGCCGCCGCCGGCGCGTCAATCTGGAACTGGGCCGGCAACGAGGCCGACGCCGCCGAAAAGCCCGGCGGGGCGGATGCTTCTCATCTGCAAGAACGGGCAGTCTCCACGCCCGGGGACCGGACACAGGCAGAAGATCCTGACATCGTCCTGGCCTGTGTGGGGGATGTCCCCACCGAGGAAACCCTCGCCGCCGCCTGGCTGCTGCAACGTCACGTGCCGGACCTGAAAGTGCGGGTGGTCAACGTCATGGACGCCCTGGTGCTGCCGCCCCGAGACGTCCATCCGCACGGGCTCTCGGACTCCAGGTTTGAAAGCCTCTTCACCCACAACCAAGAAGTCATCGTCGCCTGGCACGGCTACGCCCGGGCCTTCCATCAGCTCCTGCACGGCCGCAACAACCCGGCACGATTCCACGTACGCGGTTACAACGAGCAGGGCACAACCACCACACCCTTTGACATGGTCGTGTTGAACCGGATGAGCCGGTTCCACCTGGTCATTGAGGCACTCAAGCGGGTAACGGGGCACTTCGAAGGCTCCGACGAATTGGTCCGGTACTGTGAGCAGAAACTTGCCGGACATCACGACTACATTCGCGAGCATCTGGAGGACATGCCCGAAATCCGCGACTGGACTTGGACGCCGCCGGCAGGTTAAACCGTCGGGACCGGCAGGACACCGTATCGTCCAGGGCGCTCGCCCGACTGACTCCCATGCAGTGACTCCGCGTCGGACCGGCTCCGGAGTCACTGTCAGGTGGTTAGTAGAAGTGCACCGGATCCACCAGATGCGGCAGCTCTCCACCGGCCAGGAAGATCCCAAGATTGCCGGTGAAGCGCTCGGCGATGAGCCTGTTCTCCGCGGCGCTGAGGGCGGAGGTGTGCGGGGATACCATGACGCGGGGATGTTCCCAGAGCGGGCTGTCCGCCGGAAGAGGTTCGACGGCGAACACGTCAAGGCACGCATAGGAGACCTGGCCGTTGTCCAGGGCTTCCAGTAAGGCATCCTCGTCGACCACCGTGCCGCGCCCGACGTTGACGAACACGGTGCCCGGCTTCATGGCACTGAAGATCTCGTGATTGAACAGCTTCTCGGTGTACGGGGTGCCGGGTAGCGTATTGACGACGGCGTCCGCGGAGGCGAGCAGATCCGGCAGGCCGCCGTTGTCCGACACGTGGTCGATCCCCTCCAGCGCTTCCACCGTGCGCTTTGTCCCGCTCACCCTCATCCCCAGGGCGCGGGCCAGCCGGGCGGTCTCGAGACCGATTTCGCCGAGTCCGGCAATGACCAGCCGGGAGCCGTTGACCAGTCTGGTCGGGGTCCGCAGCTCCGGCCACGTCTTGGTGTGCTGGTCCTGCGCGAGCTCTGCCGTGCGCTTAAATCCGTTCAGGACGCCCAACAACGCAAATTCCGCCAGCGGGAGCGCATGCACGCCGGCAGAGGTGGTGATTCTGATCCGCTGCAGTATCGCGGTGTTAACGCCGGATGCTTTGACGGCGCCGCCGGCGCCGGCGGCCATGGCCTGGATCCACTGCAGCCGCTGATTGCCTTCCGCTATGGTGGCCAGACCGGCAGGATTCTCGTTCGGGAAGCCGTAGAGAATGTCGGCGGCTCGGAGCATGGCCCAGTACCGTTCCTCCTGTTCCGTTGTCCGCTGGAAGTCCGGGTCCCCGGCATGATCGGCGGGGAATCGTTCCGGTGGCAGCAGGTCGGGCTCGTGCAGCACCTTAACGGAGGGGTGGGCGGCGCGGATGCGGTCCACGTACTCGGTTTCGAGGGGGACGGCGATCGCTACTGTCAGTTCGTCGGAGGTCATGGTGTTCATCATACTGAATTGTGGCAAGGATGTTGAACAAATGTCACATCGTTCCACTCCCCGGAGTTCTCCGAGAACTTCCGCTGCCAGAAGAGGTCCACCCCGCTGATGACTGATCGCACCGCCGGTTTCGTAGGTCTGGGCCTGATGGGCGCCCCGATGGCCGCCAACCTGCTTCGGGCGGGCTGGCGGATCACTGCCTGGAACCGTTCCGAGCCCGCGCTGGCGGAGCTCACTGCCGAGGGCGGGCACAGGGTCGGATCCGTGGCCGAACTTCACCGCGAACCGATCATTATCTTCATGCTGCCGGATCTGGCGGACATAGAGGAAGCCGGCGCCGGGCTCCTTACCGCTTGGCGCGCCAGGGCACCCGAGCCGGGAACCGTCGTCGTCATCATGAGCAGTGTCTCCCCGGTGGCCGTGCGCGAATTCGGTGCAACTGTTCATGCGGCCAGCGCGGGCAACGCCGTCGTCGTGGACGCCCCGGTCAGCGGCGGCAGAACGGGAGCGCAGGCCGGGACTCTGGCCATCTTGGCGGGCGCGTCGGAGCAGGATTTCACCAGGCTGCGGCCCCTGTTCGAGGCGATGGGCAGCACCGTCCGGCGGCCAAAGACTACAAGGCAACGGGGCCGGCAAAGTTTATGCACAAGGACCTGACCTTCGTGCTCGACAGCGCGCGGCAGAGCGGCACCGTGGTCCCCTTGGCCACTGCGGCGCAAGGCATCTACGGAAGGCTAAAGGATCAGGGGCTGGGGGAGTCTGACCTGGCCGTGGTGTGCGTGAAACTATTGCCAATCTCAGCGATCGGCGCCTCGGCTGATCCGTCCAGGCTCCGGCTAATCCGTCCGGGTTCCGGCCGGAACCCTTCAGACCGGAACCCTTCAGGCACAACTTTTCAGGCACAACTTTTCAGGCACAACAAGGAGACAACAGGATGAACGGCCTTTTCAGACTGGACGGGCGGGTGGCCTTGGTAACGGGATCCAGCCGGGGATCGGCAACGCATTGGCCAGGGGCCTGGCCGAAGCTGGGGCTACGGTGGTGCTGCACGGCGTCAACCCCGAACGGCTGGAAGCCAGTGCAGCCGCGCTGGCTGCGGACTTTCCCGCCGGCCGGATCCGCAGCTGTGCCTTCGACATCACCGACGCAACGGCCGCGGCCGACGGCGTCCGCTGGATTCACACGAATGTCGGGGACCTGGAGATTCTGATCAACAACGCGGTTATTCAGCACCGCGTTCCCATGCTGGATCTCGATGTGAAGGATTGGGACAGGGTCCTGGGCACGTACCTCACCAGCGCATTTCTGGTCGGCAGGGAAGCTGCCCGCTCGATGATCGAGCGCGGCCGTGGAAAGATCATCAACATCTGTTCCGTCCAGACGGAACTGGCGCGCCCGACCATCGCTCCTTCCATCGCGGCCAAGGGCGGGCTGCGGAATCTAACCCGCGCCATGACAGCAGAATGAGCGGCCAGTGGACTCCAGATAAACGGCATTGCGCCGGGGTCTATTCATACCGAGATGACCCAGAATCTGGTGGACGATGAAGAGTTCAATTCCTGGATTCTGGGCAGGACGCCGGCGCGGCGCTGGGGTACGGTTCAGGACCTGATCGGGCCGGTTGTCTGGCTGGCCTCAGACGCAGCCGGTTTTGTGAACGGTCAGACAATATTCATCGACGGCGGCATGACGGTGGTGGTGTAACGATGAACGATCCAACAGGGGCGGACCTTGATCCCGGCGCGGTGTCCGAACCGGTGACGAAGTCTCCCGCCGCCGGCGGGCTGCCGGCCAGCGCCCCGGCGGTGGTGGCTCACGGGGCCGGAGATCTGCGGCTTGAAAAGTGGCGCTGAAGCAGCCCGGTGCCGACGAAGCCGTGGTGGAAATTGTGTACGGCGGCGTCTGCGGCTCTGACCTGCATTACTGGCTGGAGGGGGCGGCCGGCGAATCGATCCTGAAGGCTCCCCTGATCCTTGGCCACGAAGTCGTGGGGGTCGTCGCGGTGCCGGCGGCGGACGGCAGCGGCCCGGTGGAAGGAAGCGGCCGTCGAGGCCGACATCGTGATCGAGTCGTCGGGCAGCCACCACGGCCTCGCCTCGGCGATCAACGGAGCGGCGCGCGGCGGCATGGTGGTCATGGTCGGGCTGCTGCCTTCGGGGCCGCAGCCCGTGACCATCACCCGCGAGCTTGAGCTGGTCGGCTCCTTCCGGTTCAACGATGAAAATGATGAGGTCATCAAGGCGCTGGCGGATGGTTCGCTCTTCGTTGATCCGGTGGTGACCCACGAGTTCGCCCTGAACCGGGGTCTGGAGGCCTTCGAGGTGGCCATGGATTCCGCGGCCTGCGGCAAGGTACTGCTGAAGTTTCGCCACTGACGCAGGGTCAGCCCGTGACTCGGCTGGACCGTTACGGATACCCGCACGTCACATTCTGATTCATGAAACGGAGTTTTCTTCTGGTTGCGTGACCTCCGGGCTAGGCTGGAGGTAAATGTCCAAAACTAATTATGGAGGATGTATGTCTGCACAAATCGGCGTAACGGGTCTGGCTGTTATGGGGGCGAACCTGGCCCGGAATCTGGCCCGCAACGGCTTCACAGTCGCGCTGCACAACCGCTCGGTTGCCAAAACCGACGCGCTGCTGGAAAAGCACGGAGGCGACGGAGATTTCGTTCGCACCGAGACCCTGCAGGAACTGGTGGACTCGCTGGAGAAGCCCCGCCGGGTGCTGATCATGGTCAAGGCCGGTGCGCCGGTGGATTCGGTGATCGAGGCCTTGGAGCCGCTGCTGGAACCTGGCGACATTGTCATTGACGCTGGTAACTCGCACTTCCAGGACACCCGCCGCCGCGAAGCCGCACTGGCTCAGAAGGACCTGCATTTCGTGGGCATCGGTGTTTCCGGCGGTGAGGAGGGCGCGCTGAACGGCCCCTCCATCATGCCGGGCGGATCGCGTGAGTCCTATGACGCACTGGGCCCCCTGCTGGAGAAAATCTCCGCGCACGTGGACGGCAAGCCGTGCTGCGCGTGGATCGGCACGGACGGTGCCGGCCACTTTGTGAAGATGGTGCACAACGGCATCGAGTACGCGGACATGCAGGTCATTGGCGAGGCTTTCGATCTATTGCGCGCCGGCGCCGGCATCGAGCCGGCCGAGCAGGCGAAGATCTTCACCGAGTGGAACAAGGGCGAGCTGGCTTCGTTCCTGATCGAGATCGCGGCCGAGGTCCTGGCCCACACCGACGCCAAGACGGGCAGCCCGTTTGTTGACGTCGTCGTCGACGCCGCGGGCCAGAAAGGTACCGGCCGCTGGACTGTCATCTCCGCGCTCGAACTGGGTTCGCCGACGTCGGGCATTGCCGAGTCCGTTTTTGCGCGGGCGCTGTCCTCGCAAACGGCGCAACGCACCGAGGCGCAGGACAAGCTCGCCGGCCACGAGGAAAGCATCACCGTGGGCGAGGGCTTCGTCGAGGACGTCCGGCAGGCCTTGTTCGCGTCCAAGCTGGTCAGCTACGCGCAGGGCCTGGATATGCTCACCGGTGCGGCCAAGGAATACAACTGGGACCTGAAGCTGGACGAGATTGCCGGTCTGTGGCGCGGCGGCTGCATCATCCGCGCGGAGCTGCTCAAGGACATCACCAAGGCTTACTCGGCGCAGGATAAGCCGGCGAACCTGTTGTTCGCGCCCGCGTTCAGCGAGGCCATTGCGGGCGCCCTGCCGGCCTGGCGCCGTGTGGTGGCGACCGCCGTGCAGCTGGGCATTCCGGTTCCGGTCTTCTCATCGTCGCTTGCTTATTACGACGGGCTGCGGCGCAAGCGGCTGCCGGCAGCGCTGACGCAGGGACTGCGCGATCTGTTCGGTGCGCACACCTACCATCGCGTTGACGGTGACGGCACGTTCCACACACTCTGGGGCGAGGACAAGTCCGAGGTCGAAGCGGTGGACACCCACTAACCGCCCCACACTCATCGGTGACGCATTTAAGGCCCATGTTTTTCAAGGACATGGGCCTTAATTGCGTTATCGATGAGGAGACCTGCTGGTCGGTGCGTGTGCAGGGCAGTTGTGGCTACAATTAAGCGCATCAAAGACGCCAGAAATATTTGCGAGGAACCGGAGGCGGCCATGGATATTGGAATACGGGACCTGAGGGACTCGCTCAGCCGGCACTTGCGCGCCGTTAGCGCGGGCGAGTCCGTGACCATCACTGACCATGGTCGGGCAATTGCCCGGATTGTTCCGATGGAGGGATCATCGGCCTTTGAGGTGCTGCTCGCGGGTGGATTGTTGCGGCCTCCCGCTACGGCCGGGGGAGATCTTCCGGAACCCATCGGCATCGCCGGGACGGTCAGTGACTTTGTCGATGAGCAGCGACGGTGATTGCCTACTTTGACACCTCGGTGTTCCTGCCGTTGTTCATCACCGAACCCGGTACTCAACGGTGCCGGCGTTTGTGGGCCGCCGCTGAGGCTCGGGTGGTGACCCGTCTGGTCTTTACAGAGGCGTCCGCGGCCTTGGCGCAGGCCGGGCGTCTCGGTCGTTTGACCGACAGTCAGCACGATGACGCGCTTGCCCGGATGGGCTTGGTATGGGGACTTTGTCATATCCGGGAACTGGACGATCTGCTGATGCGGGAGGCGGGGCAGTTGGCTCGACGCTACGGCCTGAGCGGCTATGATTCCGTGCACTGTGCAGCTGCTGCTGGCTTCACGGACACGGACTTCGCGGCGGCGAGTAGAGACCGCCGGCTGCTGAATGCCTGGAGCAGCCTTGGTGTAACCACCATGGACCCCAACGCCTAGTTAGACTCTCTGAATGGCCGGCTCCCTTGGTATCCTCACCGCGCGACTCATCCTGCACCCCGTCACGCTGGCCGAAGCGCAAGGATCCACGCCGGGACTGCCCTGCCGAGGGATATCTGGGCCGCAGATTATCCGTTCGACGGCGACGGCGACCGCGAGCGCTGGCGGCCGGCCTCGGGGGAAACCCTCCACCGCCGAGCCGGCGCTGTGGGCGTACTACCAAATCCGCCGCCGGATCGACGGTGCCGCCGTGGGCGCGCGGGGGAAAGGCTATGCGGCCGAGGCCCTGGCCGCGCTGACGGCCTGGGCACTTTCCTCCGGGGCATCCCATGTCCATGCGGAGACGATGCCGAATAATCCGGCATCCCAACACTCGCTGGGTAATGCCGGCCTGCGGCTGGTATCGCGGGGCGATGAGGTGCTTCGCTACTCGACGCGCTGACGCGTCTGCTGCCTCAGATGTACATGGCCGGATCGATGTACTCGGCCGGGTCCACGGCCGGGGCGGACTCCCGTGCCGCATCGCGGTGCCGCCATTTCGCAGGGATGCCAGTGATGATGGAATCTGCCGGTGCATCCTTAACGACGACGGCGTTAGCGCCGATAGCGCTTCCGGCACCTATGGTGATGGGACCCAACACCTTGGCGCCGGCACCGATGGTGACGCGGTCCCCGATGGTCGGGTGCCGTTTGATCTTGGCCAGCGAGCGGCCACCGAGAGTGACGCCGTGGTAGATCATCACGTCGTCACCGATCTCTGCTGTTTCCCCGATGACCACGCCCATGCCGTGGTCGATGAAGAAGCGCCGCCCCACCGTGGCTCCTGGATGGATTTCGATGCCGGTGGAAGACCGGGCCAGCTGGGACAGAGCCCGGGCGGGAAACCTCAGCGCCGGGTGGGCCCACATTCTGTGCGTCAGCCGGTGCACCCAGATCGCGTGTAGGCCGGAGTAGACAAAGAAGTTTTCGAAGGAACCACGTGCCGCCGGGTCGTGCGACCGGGCGGCTTCGAGGTCCTCACGTAACCGGGCGACGGCCCGAACGAGTAAAGTCACGAACTTCCTTCAGTTGAATGTTCGCCGGCTGAATGTTCCCCGGCAGTGTTTCGGGCGGATGTTCCCTGGCAATGTTGCGCCTAGATCCCCCCGGCCACGGTGCGCGTAGGTTTTCTGCGGCTGCCGCAGTCCGCGGCTGCCGCCGCGCCGCGGGAGGATCAGCCCCGGATGTCGTCGTAAAGGACAGTGGAGATGTAGCGCTCACCGAAGTCCGGAACCACCGCAACGATCAGTTTGCCGGCATTCTCCGGGCGTTTGGCCAGCTCCAAGGCGCCCCAGACGGCAGCGCCCGAGGAGATGCCGCCCAGGATGCCCTCCTCGGTGCCCAGTGCCCTCGCCACCCGGACCGAGTCCTCGATCGTGGCGTCAAGCACCTCGTCGTAGATCTCGCGGTCCAGCACCTCCGGAATGAAGTTCGCGCCGAGGCCCTGGATCTTGTGCGGTCCGGGGGCGCCGCCGTTGAGGATGGCGGAGTCCTTGGGCTCTACCGCGACAATCTGGATTCCGGGCTTGCGTCCCTTGAGGACCTGGCCCACGCCGGTGATGGTTCCGCCCGTGCCGATGCCGGCCACAAAGATGTCAATGGCACCGTTGGTGTCTTCCCAGATTTCCTCCGCCGTGGTGGTGCGGTGGATCTCGGCGTTGGCCGGATTGGCGAACTGCCGGGCCAGGACCGAGTTTTCCGTGCTGGCCACGATTGCCTCGGCCTTCTCGACGGCGCCGCGCATGCCCTCGGACCCGGGCGTGAGTACAATTTCGGCCCCGTAGGCGCGCAACATGACCCGGCGCTCGGTGGACATGGTCTCCGGCATGGTCAGGATGACCTTGTAGCCGCGGGCAGCGCCCACCATCGCCAGCGCGATCCCGGTGTTGCCGGAGGTGCCCTCCACGATCGTTCCGCCGACCTGGAGCGCACCGGCCTTTTCCGCGGCATCAACGATCGCCACACCGATCCGGTCCTTGACGCTGTTGGCCGGGTTATAGAACTCCAGCTTCACGGCCACCGTGGCATCCAGACCTTCGGTGAGACGGTTCAGACGCACCAGAGGCGTGCTGCCCACCAGCTGCGTGACGTCGTCGTAAATGCGGCCCATTGATTTATACCTTCTTCTCTGCAGGGAAAATTGCCGTAAGCATATATAACGCCAGTTTATTCAGCGCGGTGATGATCGGGCTAAGCCGCAAGCCACGAAGAGTAATATTTCCGGGCCTTGGCCAGCTTCGGATTGATAATCACCTGGCAATAGCCCTGCTCCGGGCGTTTCGCGTAAAAGTTCTGATGTTCCTCCTCGGCCACATAGAACTCCGGCAGACGCGTCACCTCGGTGACGATGGGCTTATCCCAATGGGTCTGGTTCCGCTCAATGGCGGCGCTGAAGGCTTCCTCCTGCACGGCGTCGGCGTAGAACATCGATGAACGGTACTGCGTGCCCACGTCGTACCCTTGCCGGTTCAGCGTGGTGGGATCGTGGGAGACAAAGAACATGTCCAGGATCACTTCCTCGGGAACGATGTTCTCGTCAAAGGAAACGGCCACCACTTCGGCATGGCCGGTCATCCCGTTGCAGACGTCATAGTAGCCGGGACGGCGCACATGGCCGCCGGTATAGCCGGAGACCACGTCCGTCACCCCCAGGGTCTGCTGATACAAGGCATCCAAACACCAGAAACAACCTCCGCCGAGCACAAATGTCTTCATATCCTGTATCAATGTCCGGGCGGCCCAGAAGATTCCCGCGGCACGGAAATTGCCGCGGCGCCCGCGCGGTCCGCGTCTTATGTTGGACAATGGGAGCCGGACCTACGGAAGAATGGGACGCATGGAACCGGTGGATAAAGCGGACGACGACGGCGGCACGCAGTTCAGTGGGAGCGCGGGCGAGGCGCGCGCGGAAACCGGGGCTCCACCGGCGTCCCGGCCGGGATTGGCCGACGTTCTGCTCGCGGTGGAGGAGCTCTGGCCGGAATCTCTGGCGGAGGATTGGGACGCCGTTGGTCTGGTGGTCGGGCGCCCCGATGCCACCGTGGAGCGGATCATGTTCGCGGTTGACCCCAACCTGGAAGTCATCGACGAGGCCCTTGACTGGGGAGCGCAGCTGCTCATCACCCACCATCCGCTGCTGCTTAAAGGGGCTAAATCGGTCGCCGCCACCAGCGGCAAAGGCCGGGCAGTGCACCGGCTGATAGAAGGGGGCTGCGCCCTGCTGACCGTCCACACCAACGGGGACAGCGCCGTCGGCGGAGTCTCGGATGTGTTGGCCGATGCTCTGGGGTTGACGGCGGTATCGCCGCTCACCCCGGCGACGCTCGGATTGCCGGAGGAAGGCATCGGCCGGGTGGGGGAGCTGCCGGGGATCATGAGCCTGGGTGATTTTGCCGAACACGTTTTCCGGGTGCTGCCCTCCGTCGCCGGAGGAGTGCGCGTAGCGGGGGACCGGCAGGGGCTGGTGCGCCGGGTTGCCGTCTGTGGGGGCGCCGGTGACAGCCTCTTCGACGAGGTCCGGGCCAGTGGGGCCGACGTTTACGTCACGGCGGATCTGCGCCACCATCCCGCCTCGGAGGCCCGGGAGTCTGCCGTCAACGGCCGTCCCTACCTGATCGACCTGTCGCATTTTGCCAGCGAGTGGCTCTGGCTCCCGGCGGCGGCACGAGCGCTCGGCAACGTGCTCAGGGACCAGGAATTCGACGTCGAACTTGTCGTCAGCCAGACCAACACCGATCCGTGGGATTTCATCCTGACACCGGGACTGGGCGGTGGCGGCGCGGGTTGGACGTAACCTAGGACGTAGAAGGGCGGCCGCGTTTTGCTGGGCGCCGGCACACCGAGAGGATTTCGATGGCGAAGGCAGAACCCGCGGAGCAGTTACGTTTGCTGGAATTGCAGGCACTGGACGCGAAGATCAAGCAGCTGGACAACCGCGCCAAAATACTGCGGGAAGACCCGCGTCTGACCGATCTGTACGCCGGCCTGGCCGTGGCACAAAGCGACCTGGTCGTCCGGACCACCGAGGCGGCCGACACCCAGCGTGAACTGACCCGTGCCGAGACAGATGTGGAGCAGGTCGCCACCCGGATAACCCGTGACGAGGCCCGGCTCAACAGCGGCAGCGGCCTCTCCAAGGATCTGGTCGCTTGGCAGAAGGAGCTCGAATCGCTCGCCCGGCGGCGCTCCACTCTTGAGGACATTGAGCTGGAGCTGATGGAACGGCTCGAGGGCTCCGCGGCCCGGGCGGCCAAGCAGCAGGGCGTGGTGGATGACATTGACGGCTCGCTCGGTACCATCCGCAATGACGTGGATGCGCAGTTGGCCGAGGTTTCCGCAGAGCGTTCGGCCGTGGTCCGGGACCGGACCGCACTCGCGGCGTCCTTCGATGCCGCGTTGTTGGCCATCTACGAACGGGCTTTGACCAAACGCGGAATCGGCGCGGCGAGGCTTTTCCACGGAACTTCGGAGGGCTCCGGGATGCAACTTAGTCCGGGAGACCTCGCGGACATCCGCAAGGCAGCCGACGACGACCTCGTCATGTGCCCGGACGCCGGTTGCATCCTGGTCCGCTCGGCGGAGTGGAGCTGACCGGCTAACCCGCTGGTTGAGCTTGTCGCCCTGGTCGACCCGCCATAAACGCTGCCGGGTCGGCCGTGCGGCTAAAGCTGCGCGGAGTTGGCCCGCTACAGTGCGCAGGAGTCGATCGTGCGCCGCGCCGACACCCAACGGTGCGCAGGATGGTCTGCCAGCGACCAGCCACCAGCCACCGGCCGCGCGGCGGGCGATCCGGGCAGAGGAGAAGCTGTTAGCGCAGGATGAGATTCAGCGAGTGTGCCTTCCGTGTCGTCCCCGGGATGAGTTCGGCCTCCCAGCGCCCGTGAAACGCGGGAGTGCCGGCAAATTTGAGCAGCTGTGCGGGCGTCTGTGGGGCCTTGCCCGGTCGGGTGAGCAGCTCGCGTGCCAACTCCCCGCGGGTGTGCTTGGCGAAATGTGAAACGACGGTCCGTTTGCCGTCGATCTCCCGAAAGACATTCACGGCCACGGTCTGGGCTGCCGGCGGAGCCCAGGCGGCGGCGTAGGTGCTGGAACGGCAGTCGACCAGCAGATGCCCGGCAGCGAATTCCTCCAGTGCCGGCGCCAGCCGCGGCTTCCAGTAGGCCGCCAGCTTGCCCAGTTCCGGCAGGCCGACTGCCATCGAGAGGCGGTAGGCCGGAATCCGGTCCGCGAAGCCGATCACACCCCACAGCCCGGACATCACGACGACTGCCTCGTCCGCCTTGCGCCGCTGGGCGGCGGAGAGGGTGCGGTAGCCCAGCGCATCGTAGAGCACGCCGGAATAGACCCGGTGCGCTTCCGCCGCCGGTTCGGTCCCCAGCCGGATGTTCCGGGCCACCTCGACAGCAAGCGATGCCCCGACACCCAAATGGGTCAGCGCATCGTCTTTGCCGGAAACATGGGCCAGCGCCTCCATCACCTGCGCCCGAGCGGCGTTCAACACCGGGAAGTGAAGCTCATCGAGACGGAGGGGGAAGCCGGAGAGGACCGGAGTTTTGCCTTCGGAAGGCGGCAGCAGAATACGCACCCGATGAGCCTAACCGGTGCGGCACCGCGGTCGCCGCGCGGAACGTGCGGGTCGTTCCCTGGACGTGATCCTTAGCACGTTCGGCCATCCGATGAGCCATGCAGGCGCCACCTCATCTAGAATGAATAGCGGGCAGGGCGGCCCGAAAACTCACCGCTCACCTCATCCCGCGTTTGACCGCAGGATGAATTTCCCGGAACGTTCGGCAATCCGCGCCGCGTGACCGGGCGCCGTGTCCGCACCGAGGGGATCCGGCAAGCGGCCGGCACCGAAGGCGTTTCCGGTTGGGACAGGAAAGGGAAATCTGTGAAACCGACCTCTGATGTAGCTCTGGACATCTGGATCAGGCGCGAGGCCTTGGCCGAAGAAATGATTGGCCTGATCGGCCGGCTGTACCGGGAAAACAACGTGGTCATTTCTGTCCACGGCCGCAGCTTGATCAACCAGTCCGCCATCAGCGTGTTGAAGGCGCACCGCTTCGCCCGCCACGTCGACAACGTCGAACTCCGCCCCGAGGAGACGCTGCCGCTGCTCCAGGCGCTGAGCGCCCTGAAACTGGGCCCGGCTTCGATCAATCTTGCCAAGCTGAACCTCCTCTATGCGCAGGAAGGTGCAGGCAGGACGCGGGACGAATTCCTGCGCGCCGAACTGGCCGACGTCGTCGACCGCCAGGGCACCGACGAGCGCAACAGCACCGACGTCGTGCTCTATGGCTTTGGACGGATCGGCAGGCTGCTGGCACGGATCCTGATCGAGCATGCCGGCGGCGGCGACGGGCTGCGGCTGCGCGCCATTGTGGTTCGCCGCGGCTCGGACCAGGACCTGGTCAAGCGGGCCAGCCTGCTGCGACGCGACTCCGTGCACGGCCCGTTTGTGGGCACTATTACGGTGGATGAGGAGCAGAACACCATCCTGGCCAACGGCACGCTGATCCAGGTCATCTACTCGGACAATCCCGCCACCATCGACTACACCGCCTTCGGCATTCATGACGCCCTGGTGGTGGACAATACCGGCCGCTGGCGCGATGCCGACGGCCTGTCCCAGCACCTGCTCAGCCGCGGCGTTGCCCGCGTGCTGCTCACGGCCCCGGGCAAGGGCGAGCTGAAGAACATCGTGCACGGCATCAACCACGACGCCATCAGCGTTACGGACAAAATCATCACGGCCGCATCCTGCACCACCAACGCCATCACACCCGTGCTCAAAGCGGTCAACGACAAGTTCGGCATTATTCACGGACATGTGGAGACGGTGCATTCGTTCACCAACGACCAGAACCTTACAGATAACTTTCATAAAGGTGACCGCCGCGGCCGTTCCGCCGCGTTGAACATGGTGCTGACCGAGACCGGCGCGGCGAAAGCCGTGGCCAAGGCGCTGCCGGAGCTGGCAGGGAAACTGACCGGCAACTCGATCCGCGTCCCCACGCCCGATGTCTCGATGGCGATCCTGAACCTCACGCTGGAGCGCGGCACCACCAAGGAAGAGATCAACACCTACCTGCGCAATATGTCCTTGCATTCGGACTTGCACAAGCAGATCGACTTCATCGATTCCCCCGAGGTCGTGTCCACCGATTTTATCGGCTCGCGCCGCGCCGGGATTGTGGATGGGCTGGCCACGATCAGCACGGATAAGCATTTGGTGCTGTACGTCTGGTACGACAATGAATTCGGCTACAGCTGCCAGGTGGTCCGTGTGATGGAGGAAATGGCCGGGGCGAATCCGCCGGCCTTCCCGGCCGTGGACCGGGTGCGTCCCTTGGCCTGCTCCGTCCGCTAGGTACAGTTGCGACCACAGACCGGACCCGACGACGGCCGGCCGGCCCGCCGTCGTCGGACACAGTCGTCGCCGTGCATCCACGTCGTCGGGCACCGCCGGTGGGGCAGTAGACTGTAGAGCTGGATGGGTTGGCCAGGCGGCCGCGCGTCACGAAAGTGGCTCGAGGAACGTCCGGGCTCCACAGAGCATGGTGGTGGGTAACGCCCACTCGGGGTAACCCGCAGGAAAGTGCCACAGAAAACAGACCGCCCGCCCGCTGCGTGGAAACACGTGTGCAGGCAGGTAAGGGTGAAACGGTGGTGTAAGAGACCACCAGTTCCTTGGGTGACCAGGGAAGCTAGGTAAACCCCACCGGGAGCAAGGCCAGACAGGGCATGTTTGAGGGCTGCTCGCCCGAGTGTCTGGGTAGGCCGCTGGAGGGCGTCGGCAACGGCGTTCGTAGATGGATGGCCGCCACTCCCGCGCTGGTAACGGAGCGGGATGACAGAACCCGGCGTATCGGCCAACCCATCCAGCCCAAAGGTCCAGGCGCGCGACAGCCCCAGTTCCGCATAATGCCGGCATCTATTATCCCGCACCGACTCTCTGAGGTGCGCTTAATGGGGTCAAATCGGCATTCCTGCCCCATTTGGAGCACCCCGGGTTTAAGGTGTGGATATCGTCGGCACGGTGTCGTGGCTCCTGCCTACACTGAGTGGCAGTCAGTCAGCATTCCACCAGTACTCAGGCAGCGGCGATGTCACCAGGAACCACGTCTCCCCGATCAGTCGGGCGCGCCCGCGGGTCCGGCCGTTCTCACCGGTTCCTCAGTGCGGGTCTCGTCGAACGCGTCGGCTCCTCCGGGCACCGGGGTGCAAACCCCTCTGGGCACCGAAGTGCCAGCCCCGCCGGGTCCGCTCAGGATTCCCGCCGTACCGTCCGGCCGGGACGGCGGCCGCGGGTGCTGGCCGTCGCCGTTCCCGCGTTCGCTCTGGCCGTGGCGCTGCTGGCGTGGCTCTATACCTGGGGGCCGCTCAATCCTGTCTCTACGACGCTCGCGGAGCAGGGACCGCTGGTGGTCGAGTCTGGTTGGAAAGGGCTCGGTAGCCCGATTGTGCGGGTACATTCGGCGGCGGCGCTGAGCGTGCTCGAGATCCTGGAGGTCAAGGGCCGGGCGCCGAGGAACACCTACGACCGGCTCGCCTTCGGCGAGGCGTGGCTCGATGTCGACCGGAACGGCTGCGACACGCGCAATGACATTCTGGCCCGGGATCTGATGCAGGGGCAGCTGGTCACCGGTTCGGGTTGCCTGTGGGTTTCGGGCAAGCTGGCGGATCCCTATACCGGCGAGGAGCTGGATTTCAGCCGGGGCGCGCAGAGCAGTAAGGCCATTCAGATCGACCACGTGGTGGCGCTGGGTAATGCTTGGCAGACCGGGGCCCAGCAGCTTACCGTCGAGCAGCGCCAAAGTCTGGCCAATGATCCGCTGAATCTGCTGGCCGTGGATGGCCCCACCAACGTCCAGAAGAGCGACGGCGACGCCGCCACCTGGCTGCCGCCCAACAGGGCGTTCCGCTGCCGGTATGTGGCGCGGCAGATCTCTGTGAAGGCCGCGTACCGGCTCTGGCTGACGCAGGCGGAGAAGGATGCCATGAAACGCGTGCTCTCAGCCTGCCCCCGGCAGCAGACGCTGGAGTCCGGGTATGGTCCCTGAACCCGGAACGCCGCGGATGGCACAGCTGGCAGCCGCGCGGCGTTCTGGCGGTGTTAGGGAAACGATGCAATGATGCGGGTATGAGCAATTTTCAGCATGTAGATCCCGTCAAGAGGGCCCAGGATAATCTGGACGAGGCCAATCGGCAGCTGACGCAGGCGCAGCGCGACTACACCAAAGGGGACATTGACCACAAGCGGCTTACCCAGCTGGAGGAGCTGCGGACCACCGCGGCGCAGGATCTGCAGCGGGTGATGAAGGAAAACTAGCGGCCCGATGACGCCGCCGGGACGATGCCCCGGGTGCCCCGCCGGGGCGACGCAGGATTTGGGAGGCCTGCCGTCCGGTCCTTAGGACCCGCTGCGGGATTGTGTCCCGATGGCCAGCAGGGTCAGGTCCGGGTTGTTTTTCTCCACCCGGCGAAGCGCCCAAACGTCGTTGAACAGCGCCAGATATTCGCCGTCGGAGCGGACCAGGACCTCCGCGCCGTGCACCAGGCCCAGGGTGTCGACGGCCTCTGCCGTGGTAAGCCGGGCGAGCGTGTAGGGCAGCCGCTCGAAGCGCATCGGCGCGTTGAAGTCGTGCGTCATGCGGTCCTCCACCACCTCGAACTGCATCGGTCCGACGGCTGCGAGTACGGGTGCCTGGTCTCCTCGCAGGTCGGAACGGAGCACCTGGATGACGCCCTCGTGTTCGAGCTGGTCAATGCCGCGGCGGAACTGCTTGTAGCGGCTGGGGTCCTTGGACCGCGCAACCTGGAAGTGTTCCGGGGCGAACAGCGGGATGGCGGGGAACTCGACGGGATCTTCCAGATAGAGGCTGTCGCCGACACGCAGCGCCGAGGCGTTGACAAGTCCGACGACGTCGCCTGGGAAAGCTTCGTCAATTACCTCGCGCTCACGGCCGAAGACCTGCTGGGCATATTTGGTCGCAAAGGACTTGCCGGTGCGGGTCTGCGTGACCACCATGCCGCGCTCAAAGATCCCCGAGCAGACGCGGACGAAGGCAACGTGATCCCGGTGCGCCTGGTTCATCCCGGCCTGGACCTTGAAGACGAAGCCGGAGAAGGGCGCAGCCACCGGCCGAAGGGCACCCGCAACGTCGGGGCGGGGCGCCGCGGGCGGGGCGAAGTCGACCAGGGTGTCCAGCAGTTCCTTGACGCCGAAGTTCAGCGCGGCCGACGAGAAGAGGATCGGTGTGGCTTTGCCGGCATAGAAACTCGCCGGGTCGAAGGACAGGTTGGAATCCAAAACCAGGCCGGCCTCGTCCACCGCGTCGGTCCAGACGTCCCCCTCGCTGACGGCGGCCTCTGCCGGCGTGTAGTACTCTGTCAAAGCGATATTGGCGCCGCTGTTGTTGCGGGTGAAGCGGACAAAGCGGTCCCGCTTCAGATCCCAAACGCCGCGGAAATCGCCGGCGATGCCGACGGCCCAAGTGAGGGGCATCGGCAGCAGACCGGTTCGTTCGGTGATTTCGTCCATCAGCGCCAAGGTGTCCAGTCCCGGCCTGTCCCACTTGTTGATCACCGTGATGATCGGCAGCCCGCGCTGCCGGCACACTTCGAACAGCTTCATGGTCTGCGTTTCCAGGCCCTTGGCGGCGTCCACAAGCATGACGGCGCAGTCGACGGCGGCCAGCACGCGGTAGGTGTCCTCGGAGAAATCCGCGTGGCCGGGAGTGTCCAGCAGGTTGATTACGGTGTCCCGGTAGGAGAACTGGAGCGCGGCGGAACTGATCGAGATGCCGCGGTCCTTTTCCATCTGCATCCAGTCGGAAATTGTGTCCTTGCGGTTCGATTTTCCGTTGGTGGCGCCGGCAGTACCGATAACCTTGGCGTGCAGGGCAAGGGCTTCGGTGAGCGTGGACTTTCCCGCATCCGGGTGTGAAATTACGGCGAAGGTGCGCCGACGTGCCGCCTGGCCAGTGATCTTATTGACGCGGATCTCATTGACACGGGCGGGGGAGATGACGTCTTGGGACACTGTGCTTCTTTCGCTGCTGCGTTGGTTCCGTGCTGTGCTGTGGTGGTGAGTAGGCCGGGGCGGGGTGGCCAAAATACCTAGTTTACCGCAGTTGACCCCCGATGACTCTAGGGAAGCGGAAGGTAACCGTAGGCCAGCTGCCAGCAGCCGCCGTCGTCGATCCGCTCCAGCACCATCCGCTGCAGCGCCGTGCGGCGCGGCAAGCCGGCCAGATCCGTCATGTTGCGGGTCCGGAAGGTGAAGTACACCGCGTCGGTGGGGGTGTCAATGGGCCGGCAGTAGGGGGTGAAGCGGCGGGCGAAGCGGACAATGTTCGAGTCCGCGTCGAGGTGGGTGGGAATGTAGGGGTCCAGCAGCCAGGAAGCGCAGTCGGCGATCCGGACCGGCCGCTCCGGGAAATAACGGGCGAAGAACGGCCGTGCCTGCTCCAGGCTTGCCTGCACCGCGAGCGGAGCCAGGCCGCCGGATTCCGGAATATGTATGCCCAGCAGCCACTCGCCCGCGGCTGCCCCCGGAATCCCGCCGGTGCCGGCCGCGGCTTCCGGAGGACTGTCCTGGCCCTGGTGCATCAGGTACTGCAGCCGCCCGAGCTGGAAGATGCTTCCGGCGTAATGATGCGTGAGCCAGCGGAAGGTGTCCAGGCCGAAGCGCCCGTGCACACGGCGGTTGATGTCCAGGTTCCGGCCGACATCGGCGAGCGTCGCGCGGGTGACCCCATCCGGAATCCCGAGCTCCGCATGCCATTGGACGAGCTCGGGGGTGAAGCGGAGGAATCCTTCGATCCAGTCTGTCTCGGCCACCTCGAGGCGGGGCGGCTCCCCGGAAGCCGTGCCCAGTCGTTCGTTCAGCGCAGCCAGAACCACGACGGCGCCCGGGCCGGGAGAGCCCTGCAGCAGCGCCACGCAGTCGCGGCGGTCGGCCGGTTCCACCGCCAGGTACGACAGAATCTGGTCGGTGGTCAGCGACGGCGGGGAAGTCATGGTCCTCAGCCTATCCAACGGGATCGCCAATCCAGACGGGATCGGCGGTCTCGCCGGGATGGATGGGCTGGACGGACTCCCTCAGTGCCCGAACGGGTCCGGATCCACGCCCGGCATCCACGTCAGCCCCGGGACGCCCCAGCCCTGCTCCTTCGTCAGCCGCTTGGCCTTGCGGGCATAACGGTCGTTGAGCCGGTCCACGTACAGTTTGCCGTCCAAGTGATCGTACTCGTGCTGCATGCAGCGGGCGAACCACCCGGTCGCCTCGAACTCGAGCAGGTTGCCGCCGGCGTCGAAACCCGTGATCCGCGCCCACTCGGCCCGTTTAAGCGGAAAGTGATCGCCGGGAACGGAAAGACAGCCTTCGGTTTCCTCCTCCGGATCGGGGGCCTTGCCGGAGATCCTGCCGAGGGAAATCGAGGGGTTAACCAGCACGCCACGGTCGGGAACGCCGTCGTTATTCTCCATGTGGTAGGTGAAGATCCGAAGCCCCACCCCGATCTGCGGGGCGGCCAGCCCCACGCCATTTGCCACGTCCATGGTCTCGAACATGTCCGCAACCAGGGACTTGAGCGCGTCGTCGAAGGTGCGGACCTCGTCGGCACGGCGGTGCAGGACGGGCTCGCCCAAAATGGTAATGGGCTGAACGGTCATTGTGGTCCCTTGGAGCGTGAAGGTGAGCGTGAGCGGAGGACGGCGGCGGGGTCAGCGGGCAATCTCACGCCCGACGACGTCGCGCATGATCTCGTTGGTGCCGCCGAAAATGGTCAGCAGCCGGGACGCCAGGAACGCCTGCGCCACCGGGTATTCCAGGATGTAGCCGTAGCCGCCGTGCAGCTGCAGACAGCGGTCTGTGATGGACTTGACCCGCTCGCTGGCCCAGAGCTTGACGCGCGCCGCCGACGCCGCGTCCAGGCCGCCGTCGTTGAATGCCAGCATGGCCCTGTCGACATAGCCTTCGGTGACCTCGACCTCCGTCAGGATGTCCGCCATTGCAAACCGCGTGTTCTGGAAGTCAATGATCCGCTCGCCAAAGGCGTTGCGGTCCTTGGTATAGGTCACCGTGGCTTGGTAGACGGAACGGGCGACGGCGGCGGCGGCCACGGCGATCGCCAGCCGGCCCTGTGGGAGCTGGGCGGTCGCATATTCGAGTCCCCGGCCGGGCTGGCCGACCAGGTCGCCGGCCGGCACCCGTACGCTGTCAAAGAACAGCTCGGCGGTATCGGAGGCCTTCAGGCCCATCTTGTCCAGCTGATTGCCGGTGCTGAAGCCCTCGCCCTTGCCAACCATAAACAACGAATAGGAATCGCGGGCGCCGCGGCCGGTGCCGCCGTCGGTCCGCGCCAGCACCAGTGCAGCGTCGCCGGAAATTCCGTTGCCAATGAAGGATTTTTGGCCGGAAATCAGCCAGTCATCTCCGTCCCGCACAGCCTTGGTGCGCACCCCCCGCAGGTCGCTGCCGGCACCCGGCTCGGTCATGGCGATTGCGGTGACCGTCTCTCCGGTGACCATGCCGGGCAGCCAGCGGCCCTTCAGATCCTCCGAGCCGTAGGCCAGCAGATGTGGGAGCACCATGTCATCGTGCAGGTGGAACGCCAGCGAGACGGCGAGATGGTTGGCATTGGCAAATTCCTCATCCAGCACGGAGCGGAACCGGTAGTCCGTCAGGCCCATCCCGCCGAAATCCTCCGGGACAGCCAGGCCCAGCAGCCCCTGGTCGCCCGCTGCCGTCCACATCCGGCGGGAGATCAGATGGTCAGCGTCCCATTGTGCGTAGTGCGGGGCAATTTCGCGCGCGTTGAACTCCTGCGCCACGCCGCGGAAATGTTCATGGTCTTCCTCATAGAGATGGCGCTGCATGTCGGAGGCTCCTCCTGCATTCCGGGACGGGGGGTTCCTGGCCGGCGGCCGCGGGACAGGGCCACCGTCAGATGACACTTCGGGATAACACGTAACCATGAAACTGAGACAACACCTCGGCATGACGAAGGCCGCACCGGATACTTCCAGCGCGGCCTTTGTCGACATGAGCGGCACATTTTCGCAGCACCCTCACAACCTTTGGGGTGAGATACGGGGGTTGAACCCGCGACCTCCTGGACCACAACCAGGCGCTCTGCCAACTGAGCTAATCCCACCATGCGCCGTTCCGCTCCGGATGACTCCGAAATGGATAAGGCAACGGCAAATAGTCTACCTGCTGTTTTGGGGTACTCGTGACATATTCTGCGGACCGTTCCCAGCTAGCTCTGCCCGATGCCCGGGATTCCGGGCTTTCCGGCCGAAAAAGAGCCGTTAATAGGCCGTCTATCAGCCCTTGAACCGCTGCGAAATCTTTTTGGCGGTGGCAGAATCGGGGCCCGGGGCCGGGACGAAGACCGCCTCGCGGTAGTACTTCAGTTCGTTGATGGAGTCCTGGATGTCGCCCAGGGCACGGTGGCCGCCGAACTTCGGCGGGGACTGGAAGTAGGCCCGGGCATACCAGCGCCGGGAAAGTTCCTTGATGGTGGATACGTCAACGACGCGGTAATGCAGATGCTCGACGACGGCGGGCATGTCGCGTGCCAGGAACATCCTGTCCGTCCCGACGGAGTTGCCGCCCAGCGGTGCCTTTTTTGGCTCCGGCACATACATCTTGATGTAGGCGAGCACCTGCGCCTCGGCCTCCGCCATGGACAGGCCATGCGGGAGCTCGTCGAGCAGCTTGGAGGTGGTGTGCATGTCCCTGACAAAGTCGTTCATCTGGGCCAGCGCTTCGGCTTCCGGCCGGATCACGACGTCCAGGCCTTCGCCCAGGATGTTCAGTTCCGAGTCGGTGACCAGGACCGCCACCTCAATGAGGGCATCCGCCTTCAGGTCCAGGCCCGTCATCTCGCAGTCAATCCATACAATTCGTTCGTTTGATATAGGCACCAGTCAAATGTACCGTGACGCCGGCGCCGGACCTCGGGCGGATGGTGCTGGTCACATGCCCGTTGGATCCCGGACCCGTGCGTGTCCCGGTGCTAAAATGGCTCATCACTTGACTCAACCCTGACCCTCCATTGACCAGCTGCGAACGATCGCCTTAGGGCACCAGAGGACTGTAGAAAAATGACGGCAGGCGATTCGCGCGTGAGCACGGGAGACCGGCCCGAGACGGGGGTCGACGGCGACCCGTCGGCCCCGCAGCCCGGCGTCGTGGGGGCCGTGCCCGAGCCTACGTCGACAGCTCCGGCTGCGGCGGCATCGCACGCCACATCCGTGGCTGCACCGTCGGGCCCGGCCGGTTCGCCTGCGGGCGGGACCGGCGAACCCGTCAAGCCGAAGGCCTACTTCGCCATCGTTGAGGGCTTTGTCGGATCGCTGATGATGTTTGTCGGCTCCATCGGCGCCGGCTGGATTGCCAACGGCTCGCCGATGGTCCGCAACCCCGTGGTCATCTCGTTGCGGACCGAGGGGTGGGGCGTCACGACCTCCACGGTGCTGTTGACCCTAGGTGCGATGCTGCTGATGCGGTCGTGGCTCCGGCTGGGTCAGCGGCTGCAGAACTGGGGACCGGGCGCCCTACGCTCGGTGGTGATCGCGATCGGGGCGTGGTCGGCGCCGATGCTCTTCGCCGTGCCGATCTTTTCCCGCGATGTCTACGCCTATACCGGGCAGGGCAGGCTGGTTCTGGAGGGCCTGAACCCTTACACCACGGGTATTTCCGCGCTCAGCAACTGGTTTGCCCTCGGCGCGGACCCGGCTTGGGCGGAAGCGAAGACCCCGTACGGGCCCTACTTCCTCTGGCTCGAACGCGCCGTCGTGCAGTTCACCGGCGCCCAGCCCGACACCTCGGTCTTCCTGTTCCGGCTACTCGCCGTGGCCGGCGTCGCCCTGTGTGTGCTTTACGTGCCCAAGCTGGCGCGCCTGCACGGTCTCAGCGGCGCCCGCGCGTTGTGGATATCGGTGGCAAACCCGCTTTTCCTGATCAGCTTTGTCGCCAGTGCGCACAATGACGCGCTGATGGTGGGGCTCGCCGTCGCTGGCACCTATCTCGCCGCCACCAAACGCCCGATCTGGGGCATCCTGCTGGTGACCGCGTCCATCGGTGTCAAGCCGATCACCGTGCTGCTGCTGCCCTTCATCGCGCTGCTGTGGGCCGGTCCCGCCGCGTCGCTGGGCAGGAAGTTCCTCTTCTGGGGGGCGACGGCGGCGATCAGCTTCGGCGTGCTGGCGCTCAGCGGCATCCCTTACAACCTGGGACTGGGCTGGGTCTGGGCCATCCTGGATCCCACCCCCGGCTACACCGGCTATTCACCGTCCGGGTTCCTCGGGCAACGGGTGGAGGCTCTGGCCAACGTGCTCGGTCTGCACGGGGGGATGCTGGCTGGGATTCTGCGGACGGGGCTCAAATATGCCGGCGTCGGGCTGGTGGTTCTCCTGATGTTCCGCGGTGACTACTCAAAGCTGATCCGCCGGATGGCACTGGCCTTTGCCGCGGTGGTGATGCTGTCGCCGATCATCCAGCCTTGGTACGTTCTCTGGTTCATCCCGTTCCTCGCCGTCACGGGTATCCGCAATGACTGGCAGATCAAGTCCCTGTACGTGATCATCACGTTCTTCGTGGTGTTCGGGGCCCAGGACCAGCTCTCGGTTTGGTCCTTCGTGCAACTGCAGTTCCATGCCTCCACGCTGGCGTACTTGGTGGCGCTGGGCTTCATCTTCTATCTGCTCTTCATCGATGTGCACACCAGGAAACTGCTCCTGCATAGGGGGCTGTCCGCTCTGCTGCGCGGCACGAAGGCCTGGGTTGCCCCGGCGGCGGTGTTGGAGGCGCCGGCGACCGAGGCCATCACACTGGTGCCGCTGGCCTCCAAGGGCGGCGTGTCCGTCGAGCCGCGTCCACCCGCACGGCGTTCTGACTAAGGCCGTCTGATTGCGGCCACATGGTTGGGCCGCCTGACTGGATGCCCGGAATGTGCGGCTCAATTGGCCGCGGCGGTGAGGGCGCCGGAAACCGGTCGCGGCCTGCGGGCCAGCTCAACCGTGCGGCGCACGGACCAGTACAACAACACCACCAGGAGTACATTGCGGGTACTCAGCACTGCCGCCATCACGGGGTTCGCGTGGATCAGCGGTGTATAAAACAGCGGATAGATCACGAATGTGGTGATGGCAATGGCCATCAGCAGCGCGGCGGGGACCTTCCAGCGGGCCCAGTCGTGCGTCAGCCCCGCGATGACCACCGGCGCCAGCCAGATAATGAACTGCGGTGATCCCACCTTGTTGAACACGATGAACGCGGTGGTCATCATCAGGGCGCCCTCCAGGAACAGTTCCTCGCGTTCGGCACCCTGGTGCAGCGCCCAGACGAGCAGCAGCGCCGCCACCAGCGCCGCCAGCAGGAACAGCGGCTGCATCAGAAACGCCGCGGCGGATGCGCCCGGCCCGTAGACCTCGGTTGAATTGATGGCAAGATTATCCGCGATCTTTGATCCGCCCAGATGGAAGACGCTCAGCCAGACCCACGGCGTGGAGAAGGTAGCCTCCAACTGCATGCCCCGCTCGCCTTGGTTGGTCAGAAAATCGAACAGATACTTTCCACCGCCGGCCAGATACGTGCCCAGCAGCACGACGGCGCTGACCAGGACACCGGTGGCGATGATTTTCACCCGCTTCCGGCTGACGATCACAATCGGCGCGATGACGGCCGCGGGCCAGACCTTGATCCAGGTCGCGATGCTCAGCAGCACCGTAGCCACCAGCGGCCGCCTGGCGGCAAAGAGAAGCGCCACCAGGACAATCGGGGCGGTGATGCCTTCCACCCGGGCAAACCCGAGGTAGCCCATAAAGATCAGGAAGACCAGCCACCACCAGGCCGGCGCGATGCCGGTCCTCCGGCGGGGACCGCGGGTCAGATACAGCATGGCCCCGGCGTTGAGCGCCGTGATGATCAGCATCCACATCAGCAAATAGACGTCCGGGCCGGCAACATTGGCAAGGAAAATGGGGATCTGCGCCAGAACAGGATAGACCCAGGGGCTGATGCTCCCTTCCATGTCCGCCGGATTAAAACCAGCCAGGGCCCATTGGCGGTACTGCTCCGTGTCGCTGAACGTAGTGCCGTGGATGACGAACGACATCATCCAGGCAAGGAAATACAGATGGACCACGGCAAAGCCCCACCAGACACTGGCGGGGCGTGAAAACCACGCCACGGCGGCCGGCGGGAGCAGGGCACCGCGGACGCGAAGCAGCAGGTCAAAGAATTTGACGGAAATCTTAGGACTCCTTGATGGCGTCGACAGGCTTTTCAGCCCGCTTGCCCAGCACAACGAGCCTACGAACGGACCAGCAGAACAGCACGACCAGCAGCACGTTCCGGATCGTCAGCACCAGCGCCATCACCGGGTTGTTGTGGCTCAGCGCGTCATAAAACAGCGGGTACACAAAGAACGTGGCCACGGCAATGCCGGTCAGCATGGCGGCAGGAACGCGCCATTCCTTCCAGCAGTGCGCCAGGCCGACGGCGACGGCCGGGGCCAGCCAGACCATGAACTGAGGCGAGCCGACCTTATTAAAGACGACGAACGCCGTCGCCATGGTCAGCGAACCGGCCAGCAGCAGCTCGGTGCGGTCCGCGCCGCCGCCTTGTCCGCCGTGCCGGTTGCCGTTATGCAGCGCCCAGAAGATCAGACCGGCCACCAGGAGGGCGGCAACAATGAGCAGCGGCTGCATCAGGTAGGACATCAGGGCCGTTCCGGGCCCGTCGACCTGCATGGAGTTGATGTCCGTATTCATGTACATCCGTGTGCCGCCGGCGTTCAGCACGGACAGCCAGAGCCATGGCGTGGTGAACGTGGCCTCCAGCTGCATGCCGCGATCGCCTTGTTCAGTCAGGAAATGGAACAGCTTGGGCAGGGCGCCCAGGGACAGCGCCGCGGCCGCCACCACAGCGGTGACCAGAATGCCGGCAGCCAGAACGCGAAGTCGCTCCCTCACGACGGTGAACAGCGCCAGCACGACGGCGGCGGGCCAGACCTTGACCCATGTCGCGATGCTGAGCAGCACGGAGGCCACAAACGGGTTGGCGACGCCGTAGACGAGCGCAATGAGCACGAGAGGTGCCGTCAGGCCGTCCACGCGTGCAAAGCCGAGCCAGCCCATCAGGAGGACGAACACCAGCCACCACCAAGCAGCCCGGATGGTACCGCGGTTCTTGCCCCAGTTGGTGAGCTTACCCACCGCCAGGCCGTTGAGGACGGTGATCATCAGGACCCAGATCAGCAGAAACAGCCCTTTGCCCGCGATTCCGGCGATCGCTATGGGCAGCAGCGCGAGGATCGGATAAACCCACGGGCTGGGACCGCTGGAGAGATTTTCATCACGGAACCCGGCGGCGGCCCATTCCCGGTAAATGAACGTATCGCTGAACGCCTGGCCCTGCACGACCCAGATCATCATGAACCCGATGAAGAACAGGTGGATGGCTATAAAGCCCCAGAGCAGGCCCCGGGGGGTATTGAGCCGCGCCGCCGCCGGGCCTGACAGCAGACGTTGCCGGGCCCGCGTCAAGGCGCCGAAGAAAGAGTCCGTAGAAATGTGAGCAGTCCTTCTCAAATATGGATCTCCGTGGCTGGCCATGGAGCGGATCGGTGTCCGGCGGGTTCGTGCAGCCGCCGCGGAGGGGACCGCCGGCAGGCCGGGGGTGCGGGATAAAACCGCGCACGGAAAGTTCCCGCCCCTTGATATTACCGCAGGTGGGCGCCGGGACCGTGTGGGCGCACGCCCGCGGTGTTAGAATCGCCGTGGTCCCGAGCATCATCTTCGGGTGGCGGGATCAGCCGATATCGAGGCCAACCGTTGCCTGCCGCGAGCCCCCAAAGGCAGCGCGTATCTCCTTACCGAAGAGGACTCTTCATCGATGTTGACCGACAAACCGCGCGGGACCCCGGCTCTTAGCTCGGCGGTTAGTGGCGGGCGGTCCGGGATCGTTGGTCTGCTGGTGGCCTGGTCACACAAGGGCGACGCCGGCGCAGCCGGGACCACGAAGGTTGCCTTGGTACAGGGCTTTGTTGCGTCCATCCTGATGGTGCTGGGGTCAATTGGCGTCGGTTGGCTTGCGGGCAGTTCCGCGCTGATCCGGACGCCGGTATTCATTGCAGCGCGGACGACGCCGGTTGGAGTCATCAGCTGTACCGTGATGCTGTGTTTCGGGGCTCTTCTGTTGGTGCGCTCGTGGCTGCGGCTGGCACAGCGGATCAGTGTCTGGGATGAGTCCGCCCGTCCCGTGCTGCGCAAGGCGCTGCTGCTCTGGGCGCTGCCACTCGTCGTCGCCCTTCCGTTGTTCAGCCGGGACGTTTACGCCTACATAGGCCAGGGCCGGCTGATGAGCCAGGGGCTTAACCCGTACACCAACGGAATCTCGGCGCTGAACAACTACTACCAGCTTGGCCCGGACACGCTCTGGACGGAGGCTCCCACACCTTATGGCCCGCTGTTTCTGTGGATCGAGCAGTTCGCCGTCTGGATGGGGTTTGGAATTCCCGAGGTTTCCCTCATCGCGTTCCGGCTGGCGGCGGTGGCCGGCGTGCTGCTGCTGGCCGTCTTTGTGCCCAAGCTCGCGGCGCTGCACGGGATCAACGCCGAACGCACTCTCTGGCTGACTGTCCTGAACCCTGTCCTGCTGATCAACTTCATTGCCAGCGCCCACAATGATTCCCTCATGCTCGGGCTGGTGGTGGCCGGGGTGTATTTTGCCGCTGTCAAGAGACCGTTCCTGGGCATCGTGCTGGTCACGGCGTCCATCGCGATTAAACCAATCACGCTGATTGCGCTGCCGTTCGTTGGCCTGCTGTGGGCTGGCTCCAAGGCCGGCTGGGGACGCAAATTCTGGTGCTGGGCGCTCACCTTTGTACTATCCATGGGCCTGTTGTGGGTCGCCGGAATGGTCAACGGTCTGGGCTTCGGCTGGGTGGCCGCACTGCGCACCTCCTCGACAGTGTGGATTTGGTACGCACCGGTAGGAATGCTGGGGGCGGTGCTGGGCTTTTTGGCCGGTCTGTTCGGTGCCCCGGGCAGCGCAGTGACGTCCGCCGTCGACCTGGTAGGGACCGTGCTGTCCGTGTTCGCCGTCGTTTGGCTTGCGTTCCGAGGCCCGTTGGGAAGCACCTATAGCGCTACCATCCTAAGCCGGATGGCGTGGGGCTTCGCCGCCGTCGTGCTCCTGGCACCGATGATCCAGCCGTGGTACATGGTCTGGCTGCTCGTGTTGTTCGGCGTCGTCGGTATCAAGGAAAACTGGCAGCTGCGCATGGTGCTGTTCCTGACCGCGTTTTTCATGCTGATCGCCCTGACGGACCAGCTGAGCGTCTTTCAATGGATCCCGATTGGAATTGTGCGCGCGGTGGCGATCGTGGTGGGCGTGTCGTTCGCGTTGTACATGGTCTTCATCGACCGCAAAACCCGCGTGCTGTTCCTGCGCCCCGGCGAGCTGCTCTAAACGGACCCGGCCCGTTCCGCCTCCTCCGCCCCGTCCCAACTGGGTAGCAGCAGATGCACCCATTCGGCCGTTTGAGTGCAGTATCTGCTACCTACTTGGGTCGGGAGGGGATGCGCGGATGGGCCAGCGTGGGGGTTGACGGTTTCGGGGAGCCGTGGTGTGCTGATCCGTACCGGATGGTCGAGCCACAGGCCGTACCGCGCTGTGGGGTGAACACCATCGCCCCACCAATGAAGGAGATGCACATGACCCCTGGAATGAATGACCACCCCCAACAGTCTGCAGAACTGAACCCGGCCGTGGTCCCCGCGACCCGCCGGTACCTCCCTCCGGGGCATGTGCGGGATAACGATCCCGCCGACGATTATGCCCATGTGAGGATTCCGGTAGTGGACTGGGACATCGAAGATGGCTTCCTGGACAGCGAAGAGGTCGTCGTCTAGGGGCTAACGGAGCCGGACATACTACGCCGCCGACGTTACCGGCTGAGCCGGACCGCGTTCGGATGGCGATCGCCGGAGTCCTCCGGCAGACAGGAGCGGAAAGTGCGTGTGGTCGTCATTGGTGCCACCGGGCATGTCGGCGGGTACTTGATCCCGCGGCTGGTTCAAGCAGGCCATGAGGTTATCGCCGTCAGCAGGGGACTGCGCTCGCCGTACCATGAGCATCCCGCGTGGGCCGAGGTTACCCGGATTACCGCAGACCGGGAGGCCGACGACGACGCCGGCACCTTCGGCGCCCGGATCGCTGATCTGCATGCCGCCGTCGTGATTGACATGATCTGCTTTACCCCATCCTCCGCGCAGCAGCTTGCGGACGCGCTCCGCCGCGCCGGCAGCCTGCTGATCCACTGCGGAAGCATTTGGGTGCACGGGCCGGCGGTGGAGGTCCCGGTGACCGAGGATGCCGCCCGGCGCCCGAGCGGCAGTTACGGCATCGGCAAAGCCGCGATCGAGGAACTCCTATGGCGTGAGTCCCGATCCGGACTGCGCGCGGTCATCCTTCATCCCGGGCATATCAGCGGTCCCGGGTGGCCGGTAATCAATCCTGCGGGCAACCTGGATCCGGGCGTCTGGCGGCAACTGGCGCGCGGCGAGCGGGTCACGCTGCCCAATTTCGGGCTGGAAACCGTCCATCATGTCCATGCCGACGATGTTGCGCAGGCCTTCCAGCTCGCCCTGGACCCGCCGGAGGCAGCCATCGGGGAGAGCTTCCATGTAGTGTCGCCGCGGGCGTTGACCCTGCGCGGTTTCGCCGAAGCTGCGGCGGGCTGGTTCGGACGCGAGGCGAACCTGAACTGTGTGCCGTTTGAACAGTTCCGGCAGATGACGGCAACCGAGCACGCTGACGTTACCTACGAGCACATCTCGCGCAGTCCATCCATGAGCATCGCCAAGGCCGGCGACCTTCTGGGCTACGCGCCGCGGTACACCTCGCTGCAGGCGGTGGCGGAAGCGGTGCATTGGCTGCACCGCAATGGCCGGCTGGACCTCGGCCCGGTGGCCGCCCACTGGCCCGAGGCCCAGCCGGAAGCCGACTAACGGTCCCGCTGGCAGCCCCGTCGGGCACAAAGGGCTCCGCCGCCATTGACGACGTCGTCACCGTTTCGCCTGCAGCGCTCGCGGCCGGGGGTCGGCTCCTGCGCACCTTCGGTGGAGCGCTTCGAGGCGCCCGAAGACCAGCCGGCGGATCCGCCCGCCCCGGCACATAACGACCATCCGACCGCCGTCCGGGCGCGCGCTGCGACCGGCCCTCACCCGTGGCGCACTCCGTGGCCGGCCAGCACCGCCCGATATCCCTCGCGGTAGCTGGGATACATGAAGTTAAATCCGGTGGCGCGCAGCAGGGCATTGCTGCAGCGCTTGCTGGCGCGCACGGCAGCACCGGCGGCTCCGACGGGAGGCTGCGGCAGCCCGAGTTCGCCGGCCAAAAAGGTCAGGACGTCGCCGAGCTCCGCCGGGGAGTCGTCGGTGCCGAGATAGATGGTGCCGGGGGACGGCACCGCGGTGGTCAGGTGAACGATTGCGGCGGCGGCGTCGTCACGGTGGATGCGGTTGGTGCACTGCGGCCCCTCGGGGATCCGGGCGCTGCCACTGGACACCTGGTCGATCAGCATCGTGCGTCCTGGTCCGTAAATTCCGGCCAAACGCAGTACGACGGCGTCGGGCCGGATTGCGTGCAGCAGTTCCTCGGCTTCGCGCAGGATCCGGGCGGTCGCCGTCGCCGGCTCGGGCGGGGTCTGTTCATCAACACTCCCGCCGCCGGATCGACCGTAGACCGCCGTGGAGGAAACGAAGAGGACCCGCTCCGGCCGGACGACGTCGCGCTCGAAGGCACCGAGCACCTTTGCCACGACGTCCACGTAGCTGGCACGGTACGCCGCCTCGGTCCGCTCACCAGCCGCGGTGGTGAAGACGACAATCCGGGCGTCTGCGGGAACCGCCGGCAGCTCCCCGGTCAGGTCCACGGCCTCCCCTTCGATGCCCGACGGCAGGTTCTGCGGCCGACGCCGCCATCCCACGACCCGGTGGCCTGCCGCAGCAAACCGCAGGCCCGCCTCCGTGCCGAGGTCACCGCAGCCGGCAATAAGCACCGTCATGTCTGTCCCGCATCCCCTCCCGCGCCCCGGTGCCGGCTTGTGCGGCGACCCGGTTCCGCTGATGTCGTAGTCTCGCAATTCTATGCCGTCTCCGGGAGGACCACCGTCAATAGTGCCGGACCGTGTACGCGGCCGCGTCGTGGCGGCGGGTACCCAAGTTCCGACCAGGCGCGGGCGGCGGCGGGCCCGGCGTCCGGTCCTGGTCCTCTTGCCCACGGCGGCAACCAGAGGCGGTAGCGTAGGCCTTCGCAGCTCTGCGCCCTGGCAGGCCTATGGAGGGAGTCACCGCGTGAAACGCACGTTCAGCGTCTCAGAGAGCATCATCATCGGCGCCGGTCCGGCCGCGCTCTACGACCGGATCAGCGACGTGGCGCGGATGGGGGAGTGGAGCCCGGAAAACCGTGGCGCGACCGTCCATGACGAGCGCGCGAATGCGTATGTGGGCATGGTCTTCGACGGGCGCAACAAGCGCGGGCGGTTTGGATGGACGACCCAGTGCACCGTGACCGCGGCGGAGCGGGGACGGCAATTCCGTTTCAGGGTGCATGCCATCGGGCTCGAGACTCCGCGGCTGCGCGGACCAATTGCCACCTGGGAGTATCGTTTTGAGCCCGCGGACGCGGGGACGCGGGTAACGGAAACCTGGACCGACGACAGGCGGGCCTGGCCCGATGTGGCCGCCCTGATATTCGACGCGGTCGTCACCCGCGGCCGGACTTTCGCCGGATTTCAACGTGGCAACATCCGCAGGACACTGCAGAACCTCAAAACCGCCGCCGAGGGTTGATGCAAGGGCAGAGCAGGGCAGGGCACGGTAGCGCACGGCACGGCACGGGCGTAGTGCTGCAGAGCGGAGAGTACGCTCTGACCATGGCTGAATTTCCCCTTCCCCCGGCCACCCAACGGTTGCGGCTCCGCCGCTTCACGGCCGCCGATCTTGATCCGTTCTTCGCATACCAGTCGCTGCCGGATACCGCGCGGTACTTACTGAACGAGCCGAGGAGCTACACCGAGTGCATGGCACGGATCGCGATGTACGTCGACGCCGGATTCAGCAAGCCCGGTGATTGGGCGGCGTTTGCCATCGAGGCGGCCGACAAACCCGGGTTTCTCGGCGAGATCGCCCTGAAATGGGATCTGGGCGCGGACAAAGAGCCCAAAACCGGCGAGATCGGCTGGACGTTAACCCCGGCAGGACGGGGCAATGGTTACGCGACCGAGGCTGCGGCGGCCGTGCTTGACCTGGCCTTTGGTCAGCTGAATTTCCACCGGGTACAGGCCCGATTGGACGAACGTAACACTGCCTCGACGGCCGTCTGCGAGCGCTTGGGGATGCTCCGCGAAGCCCGGCTGGCGGAGAACTATTTCCTCAAGGGTGAGTGGACCACCGAGTTGATTTACGCGGTGCTGGCCAGGGACTGGAAGGCTCACTGAGCGTCAGCAAGCGTACTTTTCTTGGGTAATCCCATATGGGACCTCATCGCTGACGGCGACCGTAAAGGAAGCCAAGCCCTCTCGGGTGACCAGGATGCCACGCCGGCGGTCCTTCATCGCGTTCTCCCGCGCCATGTCGACGGCCGCGCTGATTTCGTCGTCCATGTTGGCTTTGTCGTTGACCGTTACCCGCAGGGTATGGTCTGAAGTGGTTTCAATCATGGTGTTTCCGATTCTGATCGTTGTGTCCGCGCCGATCTGTGGCCGACGCCGCCGTTGGGCTTTATCCCTTGACTGGGGCGAAACTGTCGAGGGTTTAAAGCAGGCGGTCCGCCGTGGCGGACCGTTAAAAGTGTGCAGGACGCCCAACCCAAAAAGCAAACAGGGATGAGAATGCCCCACGACTTCGGCCCACCCCATGCCCGTCCACCGCTGCCCGCACGCCCGGTCCGGTAAGCGCTCCTAAGTCCGGAGCGCTTACCCGAGAGCGTCCAGCGCCTGATCAATCGGCGTGCCACCCTTGTTGAACTCAATTGTCCTGCCGGCGGTCCCGGGTCGGTGCAGTACGCCGGCCGCCACGCGTGCCACGTCCTGGCGAGCCACGTCCGTGCCTTCGAGGTCCGGTCCTGTGTCGATTGATCCGGTGCCCTCGGCCAGGGTCAGCGTGCTGGGAGCCAGAATGGTCCATGCGAGAGACGTGCCCCGCAGGTAGCTGTCCGCGGCTGCCTTGGCCTCGGCATAGGCGAAGAAGCTGTTGTCTTCGGGCACGCCGTGGTCCGGCCGGGCGCCCAGGTAGGACACCATGACATAGCGCCGCACGCCCGCTTCCGCCGCGGCATCCATGGTCCGGATCGCCGCGTCCCGGTCCACGGCGTACGTGCGGGGCGCCGAGCCGCCGCCCGCTCCGGCGGAAAAGACAATGGCATCGTGTCCGGCGAGTTTGTCCGTCAGCTGCGCAACGGAAAGGTTCTCGATGTCGGCGATGACGGCGGTGGCGCCCGTTGCCGTGACGTCGTCGCCGTGCGCGGGGTTGCGGAACAGGGAGCTTACTTCGTGTCCTGCGCCGGTGAGAATCCGGGCGAGTTCCAGGGCGATCTTGCCGTGGCCTCCGATGATGGCAATGCGAGACATTGTGGTTCCTTCCGTTGCTTCCATGAGCCACTCTAATAACACTGGTCCGCGCTTAACCATTCTCGTTGTCTTCCATTCTCGGTGCCGCTGACGACCGCAGACCCAATAGAGTAGGGCGCATGACTGATGCTCCGGATTCCGACCCGACCGCACTACATTCGCAGGCGCTGCTGCGGCTGGCACGGGGGCACGGAGTGGGCACGTCCCAGCGCGGCTGGGACGGCATTGAGCGGCAGGTCGCGGCCGCCACCCTGCGCCGGATCCTGCGGGCCCTGGATGTTCCGGCGGACACGCCGGAGGAAATCCGCAGCTCCCTGTTGAAGCAGGACCAGGTGCCGTGGCGGCGCTTGCTGCCTCCCGTCGTCGTTCTTCAGGAAGGACAGGAATTCCATGTCCCCGTCCACGTCACCCATGGCAGCGAGGTCAGCGTCTGGATTACCGCCGAGGACGGCGGCCACCGCGATGTGCTGCAGCGCGACGACTGGGTGGAGCCTCGGGAAATTGACGGCGTCCTCACCGGCCGGGCCACCTTCGCTGTGCCGGAGGACCTGCCGCTGGGATGGCACGTACTGCATGCTCAGAACGACGGCGATTGGGCCGAGTGCGCTCTGGTGATCACGCCGCGGCGGCTGGGCACGACGGCGGAACTGGCCGGGCACCGCAGCTGGGGTCTGACCGCACAGCTGTATTCCGTCCGGTCCACGCGTTCCTGGGGGATCGGCGATTTCGCCGACCTGGCGGACCTGGCGGTGATTTCCGGTGCGCAGCACGGAGCCGGATTTGTGCTGGTCAACCCGCTGCACGCTGGCGGGCCGGTGCCTCCGGTGGAACCCTCACCCTACCTGCCCAGCACCCGGCGATTCTTTCATCCGCTGTACATCCGCGTCGAGAATATCCAGGAGTACGGCTACCTCCCGGCCGGTCCCAGGGCCGAGGTCGAGTTGCTCGCCGAACGCCTCCATCGGTCAAACCATGAGGCGGACATGTTGGACCGCGATGCCACGTATGCGGCGAAGCTCGCCGCGCTGGAACATATCCACGCAGTCAAACTCGGTCCGGCGCGGGCGCGTGAATTCAAGACATTCGTGACGTTCCACGGACAGGGCTTGGAGGATTTTGCGCTCTGGTGCGCCCTTACCGAGAAGTTCCCCCCGGGTGCTCCGGAGTGGGCGGATCGGCTCGCAGGTCCGCAGACGGTCTACGCAGAGGCGCAGCGGGAGGAATTGGGAGAGCGGATAGGTTTTTACCGCTGGCTGCAGTGGATCTGCGATCAGCAGCTCCAGACGGCGCAGCGGGCAGCGAAGGACGCGGGGATGCGGATCGGCGTCGTGCATGATCTGGCCGTGGGGGTGGATGCCCGCGGGGCCGATGCGTGGACCCTCAACGGCGTGCTGGCCCACGGCGTCACGGTGGGTGCGCCACCGGACATGTTCAACCAGCAGGGACAGAACTGGAGCCAGCCCCCATGGCATCCCGCGCGGCTGGAGGAAGCCGGCTACCTCCCGTACCGGGACATGCTCCGCACCATTCTCCGGCACGCCGGCGGCATCCGGGTGGACCACATTCTGGGGCTTTTCCGGCTCTGGTGGATCCCGGCGGGAACCGGCCCGGGCGAGGGCGCCTACGTCTATTACAATCATGAGGCGCTGATCGGGATACTCGCGCTGGAGGCCCAGCGGGCGGGGGCGGTCGTGATCGGCGAGGATCTGGGAGTCTTTGAGCCCTCCGTCCAGGACTACCTGGCCGAGCGCGGAATCTTCGGGACGTCCATCCTATGGTTCGAAAGCGAGCACGGGGCACCGTTGCCGCCGGAGAAATACCGACAGGCCTGCCTCACCAGCGTCAACACCCACGACCTCCCGCCCACGGCCGGGTATTTGGCAGGCGAACACGTGGCGCTGCGGGAATCGTTGGGGCTGCTCAGCCGGCCGGTGGAACTGGAGCGCGCCGCGGACGCAGCCTCGCAGGAAGCCGTTTTTGCCCTCCTGCGCGCGCGCGGATTCCTGCCGGTGGATGAGCACGAGGCCGATGCGGCCGGCGACGGTGCCCGGGACAGGCCTGCAGCAGACGCGGGAGCCAACGACGAAGGACGGGCCCCGGTTCCTGAGGAAGCCCGCGTGCAGCGGACCGTGGAGGCACTGTACGCCTTCACCGCTGCGACGCCGTCGTCATTGCTCGGTGTCGCACTGGTGGACGCCGTCGGCGAGCGGCGGACGCAGAACCAACCTGGCACCCACGACGAATATCCGAACTGGCGCATCCCGCTGGCAGGTCCGGACGGAAAGGCTGTTCTGATCGACGAACTGGCCGATAACCGGCGCTTTGCCGCACTGGTGGCGGCGGTGCAGGAGCCCGTCAGTGATCCGAAACCCGGAAGCGTTCCGGGACCGTAGCCCTGAGCATTTCGTCAAGCCCGGCAATTTGTCTCTGCGCCCGCTCCAGCAGGGCTCCGACCCGGTCTTTGTCAATGCGCTGGTCTTCCTGCGCGAGGGTGAGCAGCGTCTTCCAGAGCAGGGATTTTCCGGTCACCGCGCTCAACAGCGCCTCCAATTCCAGCTGACTGCCCAGACCGCCCCTGCGGTGCAGCGGGTTCAGCGGACCCAGCTTGGAGGCCTGCGCGCCAACCCAAGCCGCGGCCTCCTTGTACGCTGGCATGTGCAGGCCCAGCTCGTGGCTGATGGTTTCCAGCGATTCCTTGTCAGCGGCCACGTCCGCCGTCATCCGCGTGAGCTGCTCTTCGAGGCCGGTTCCGTTCCACGTTTTCACCGATTGTTCGAACAACCGCTCGCCGGAGGATGCCGCCACCAGGTGGATGTGCAGGTAGCCGGCCAGGACGTCGTCGTCCGTCCCGCCCTTGGAAGGCTGATTGCTGTCCATGTGGTCTCCTTGAGTGACGTTGCGCTTATCGCTATCCAGTATCCCGCCAACCCGCCCGTTTCGCCAGCATGCTTAGCACCTGGCGGCCGGAGGGGTTAGGTTTAGGCTCAGGCCGGATTTCGGCCGGATGCATGGGCATGCCAAACCGGACGATGCAACCGGGCGACAGGTCGATGTATCCCAATGGACCGGTCGCATGCCGGGGGCAACGAGGAGGTTGTGGTGAAGGCTTTGACATGGCAGGGACGGCGATCACTGAGTGTGGAGGAGGTGCCGGATCCGGTCATCCAGGAACCGACGGATGCGGTGATCCGAGTCACCTCCAGTGCAGTCTGTGGCTCCGATCTGCATCTGTACGAGGTGCTGGGTCCATATATGCATAAAGGCGACGTGCTGGGCCACGAACCCATCGGAATCGTGGAGGAGCTGGGCACCGGCATCACGAACCTGCACAAGGGCGACCGCGTCGTCATTCCCTTCAATATTTCCTGCGGGCACTGTTACATGTGCTCAAAGGGGCTGCAGTCACAGTGCGAAGTGACGCAGGTCCGCAAGCAGGGCACTGGTGCGGCGATTTTTGGCTATTCCGAACTCTACGGTTCCGTCCCTGGCGGCCAGGCGCAGTACCTGCGCGTCCCGCACGCCGACTACGGTCCGATCAAGGTGGGGCAGGAGCTTCCGGACGAACGGTATCTTTTCCTCTCCGACATTCTCCCCACGGCGTGGCAGGCTGTGCAGTATGCCGATGTACCCGACGGCGGCACCTTGGCCGTTCTTGGGCTGGGACCGGTGGGCCAGTTCGCCACCCGCATCGGCAGGCACCTCGGCTTTCGGGTCATTGGCGTCGATCCGGTCACCGAACGCCGGACCATGGCTGGCCGGCACGGAGTGCAGACGCTCGATTATGCCCAGGACATCGGCGACAGGCTCCGTGACCTGACAGACGGGAGAGGCCCCGACGCGGTGGTGGACGCCGTTGGCATGGAAGCCCACGGCGCACCCTTGGAGGCCTTCGCACAGACCGCCGCCGGACTGCTGCCGGACAAACTGGCCAGAAAGGCCATCGAAACGGTCGGAGTGGACCGGATGAGCGCACTCCATGCCGCGCTGGAGGCGGTCCGCCGCGGTGGAACGGTGTCCTTGAGCGGAGTCTACGGAGGCCGGATCAGCCCCATGCCGCTGATGACCATGTTCGATAAGCAGGTCCAGCTGCGGATGGGACAGTGCAACGTCAAACGCTGGATTGACGAGTTGCTGCCCTTGGTCGAAGACGCTTCGGACCCGCTGGGTGTGACGGATCTGGTGACTGACACGGTCGGACTGGACGAGGCGCCTGCCATGTATGAGAAGTTCCAAAAGAAAGAAGGCGGCTGCATCAAGGTGGTACTGCGGCCCTGGCAGCCTACAGTGAACTGACAGGGGCCTACAGCGGAACTCCGCCGGGGCCCGGCACTAGCCGGGCCCCAAGCGCAGATCCGTAAGGCCTAGCTGGACTGCAGGTTGTCGCGTGCCTCCTGGGCGCGGTCGCCCACATCAGAGGCAGCGGAGGTGGCCTCCGATTTGATCGTTTCCGCGGAATGCTGAGCCGTGCCCTTAACCTCCTCCACGGCATTCCGAGCTGGCTCCTGCATATCGCCCGCGACCTGTTTCGCCGCATCCGTGACCTCGTCGATCAACGGCTGTGCTTTGTCCTTTGCAACCGAGGCGAGGTGCTTTTCGGCATCGCTGGCCGGAATCAGTGCCGACAACAGCCAACCGGCGCCGAAGGCGATCAGACCCGCGGCCAAGGGATTGCCTTGGGTTTGTGAGCTGATTTTGCCGGGCATCGAACGGACGGTCTCGCCGGCGTCCTGTGCCGTCTGCTGCGCTGAATCCGAGGTGTCATCAGCAGCCCCCATGATCCGCTCCTTGGTCTGGCGGAGCGTGTTGCGGACCTTCTCGGTCTGGCGGTGGGCCACGTTGGCCGGATTGACCTTGTCGGCCATTGCGTCGACGTCGGTGCTCAACCGGCCTCGGGTGTTGTCAATTTCCCGTCGGATTTCCTCAGGTGTCTGGCTCATGACTAGTCCTTTCCGGGCTTCAGCGCCGCGGGGATTTCTTGAACGGTTTCGGTGGTGCGGGGAAGCCCGCGGATGGCTGATATCTCGCGCTTACCCATGAATGCCAGAATGGCGGCGATGATGGCCCAAATGACGGCCACAATCACGGCCGACCATCCCGCGCTGAGCGGTTGTGCCAGGGCTGCCCACAGCGCAACGGAGAGGAAGAGCAGGCAGAACCGTGCGGCCTCCGACGCGCCGGCGAACATTCCCGCGCCTTTTCCCGCCCGGCTGGCCGACTCGCGGAGTTCGGCCTTGGCGAGTTCCACCTCCTGCCTCATCAGGGTGGAAATATCCTGGCTGACTTCGCCGAGCAGATCGCCGAGCGACGTCGATGTGGCCTTGGCCTCGGCCGCGCTCGTACGTTCAGGTATCTGACCACCGGCGGCCGTTGCTCCCGAAGAGGAGTGCAGCGGGTCGGTCATGGCAACCGCCCCTCGGTGCCGTCGGGGCCCTCCGGCAGCGGCGGATACACCGTGGGTGGAACCCCACCGGACGCCGGATCGTAGCCGATCGTGGTATCGTCGTCCGCGAAGGTCTCCAGGGACGCGGAGGATTCATACAACCCGGCATCGGCCGTTCCGGGGGTCCCCGCTCCGGCCGGATATCCCGAAGTCAGATGGTACTCGGCGGTCGGGGGCACCTTGATGGCCTCAGGCGGCGCAACCCTGGGAGCCGGGGGCAGCGTCGTGCCCGTTCGGCGTCCGTAGCCGGCATCCTGATCATTGGAACCTCCCGCCAGGCCGCGGGTCATCCGCCCTGCGAGCAGCCCTGCGCCTGCTGCCACGGCCAGGAACATCCCCGGGCGACGCCGGGCAAAGCGCTTTACCTCGTCCACCAGGGATCCCGGGTCCCGTTCGTCCAGCCAGCCCGCGGCGTCGCCAGCCCTGCGGGCCGCCTCGTGGACCCAGCGCGTCGCGGTGCCGGCCTCCTGCGTATTATTGTCGGCCATGCCTCGTAGTTCGTCACTGATGGAACGCAGCCCTTCGGCGACTTTTTGCTGCTGCGCTCCGGCCTGGGTTCTAAGGTCATCGCCAAGTTCGCCGACCAGGTTCTTCGCCTGCCGGCCTGCTTCCTGTGCCACGTTCTTAGCCTCTTCGCCGGCAACTTGCGCGACGTGCGCCCCGGCTTCGGCGCCCTCGCGGCCGACTTCCTGCGCCTCGTTCTTGGCGCTCGGAGTATATGAAGGCGAAGCCGGGGTGTTTGCAGGTGAAGTCGGGGTACTTGCAGGCGAGGTCGGAGTATCTGCGGTTGAATCTGCTGGCCAATTACTGCTGTTCATCTTGATTCCTCCGTTGGAATGAGCCGACGCCGGCAACCGGGTGGTTACCGTGCAGCGGGCTTTGAGCGGCTGGATTGAAGATCGGCGAAAGACGCCGACACCGTTCTGCGCGTACTCAAATGCTAACCATAAGCGTACTTATTTAATCAAGACCGGAAGCGGATTTTCGGTTATCCGTTTTTGCGGCCGCCGTGGTCCGCCCCTTTCCGATTCGCGCCCTCCTGCTTCTGCTGCGGCTGCGAACGGCGGAGTGCGCGGCCCTGCGCGACGTCGTCGGCAATTTTTTCCTCCCTTTTCTCGCTTTGCCTGGTATCGCGGGGCGGCAGCTGGATCGACTCTTCCGCTGCAATGCCTGCCTGCAGCTCCCTCCCGCGCTCAACTTCGGCGTCGAACTCGGCTCCGAAGAGCAAAGACATGTTAAGAATCCAGAGCCAGAGCAGGGCAACGATTACACCGCCGATGGTCCCATAGGTTTTGTCATAATGGCTAAAATTGGCCACATAAAAGGCAAAGCCGAGCGAAGCGAGAACGAAAATGATCAGGCTGATCAGCGAGCCCAGGCTCATCCACCGGAATTTCGGCTGCTTCACGTTGGGGGTGGCGTAGTACAAAATCGCGATGACGACGATGACGAGGAAGACGAGCACCGGCCATTTGACAATGTTCCACACCAACACCGCGGCGCCGCCAAGTCCTATGGCGTCTCCCACGGCCTGTGCCACCGGTCCGGACAGGACCAGCATGAGGCCCATCAGTGCCACCAGGAGGATGGCCAGGGCCGTCACGGCAAGCATGGTCGGGCGCAGCTTCCAGAACGGGCGCCCCTCGTCAATCTCGTAGATCCGGTTCATGCCCCGCCCGAACGCACCCACATAACCGGAGGCGGACCACAGTGCAACCACAATCCCGCTGATCAAGGCGAATCCGGCAGCGGACGAATGTGTGAGCGCAGTGAGTGGACCTCTGATCATCTCCACCGTGGATCCGGGGGCAATTTTCTGCACAATTTCCAGCGCCGCCGCCGTGGTCTTCTCGGCCTCCCCCACGATTCCCAGCAGTGAAATCAGGGCGAGCAGGGCGGGGAAAACCGCAAGGACCGCATAATAGGTAAGTCCGGCGGCAAGGTCCGGACACTGGTCCTTGGTGAACTCACGCAGGGTCTTTTTTCCAATGAAAGCCCAGGATTGTTTGCTGACTTTTGTCGGCGAATCGGGTTTCCGGGCGTCGTCAGGGGCGGGTGCTGTGCGGGCCCTGTCGGCGCTGGAATCCGTTTTTTCCGTGCTCATCTGAGTCCTCCGTACGGCCGCGACACTGGTGGTGCCCTTAACTGTGGTCTGGATCCGGCCGCTGGTCAACTGCTAAGTGACCTGAGCAACTGCAGCCGGGACCGGACAGTGCTTCAATGCAGTGCCTCAATAAGGGCGCTGGGAGGTGCAGCCCGGTGAGGCCGACGGTCCCGGTGACGTGACGCAAGGCGCCGTGACAGAACGCGGCCGCCGTCGCTTTTCTGCGGCCGGATCTGGCCGGCCTAGTCGGCCGCGATCAGGGCCTGCGGCGCAGCCTGCTTCATCCTTGTTGTCAGCCAGCGCAGCTGGGTGCTGGCTTCGCTTTCACAGCGGCCGACGACGTCCAGCAGTTCGGTGTCCCGCAGCCCCTGAGCGGCCTGCTGGACCATGGTCCAGGTGATGTCCACCAGGTTGGCCAGCAGGTACAGGTCCTGCAGGTCCCGCAGCAGGCCGACGGGCCCGCTGCGGGTTTCGGTCAGGCCATCAGCATGCAGCCGCTCTGGCTCGTCGTCCTCGCTCACCTCCCCGTAGCGCGCGACGACGGGCTGCAGCGCCTGCTGATGGGCGTCGCATTGCTTGGCCAACGTCAGGCAGAGGAAATGAATATCGGGTTCCGCCCCGTGGCCCTCGGCAATTTGGCGGTAGGATCGGGCCAGCGTGGCTTCGGCCTTGTGCAGGAGACCCAGATACATGGGAAGTTTCATGACAGCTCCCCGACTGTGGTTGCGGGAACTGCGGCTCCGAGGACTGGGCCTGCGGAAACCGTGCCTGCGGAACCAGCGGGCAGGGCTTCCGGCGCGAACGTCTCCTGCGCCTGTGCCTCCGGCCCGCCAACCGTCACCGGAACGCTACCCGCCGACGCCGGCCGGGACGCCGTCGTCGTCGGAGCAGCGGAGGGTCCCGCTCCTGCGGCCACCCTTTCAACGTGTACAGCCGCACTTTTGAATACGGGCTGCTTGGAAACGGGGTCCCAATCAGTCATGGTCAGCTCGTTGGCTGCGCGCGGACGTCCGTCCGGGCTGCCGCATTCGTCCCAGTATCCGTAGTGAAAGGGCGCGAAGACGGTTCCCGAGCGGATATCACCGACGCGCGCCGGGACCACGATTTCCCCGCGACGCGAACGGACCGAAACAATGTCGCCTTCGGCGACCCCCAGCCGTCCGGCATCCGACACCGACAGCTCAACCCAGGCATCCGGCGCGGCCCGGTTCAACGGCTTTGAGCGGGCGGTTTTGGTCCGGGTATGGAAGTGGTAGACGGTGCGGCCTGTGGTGTAGCGGAAGGGATAGTCCGCATCGGGTTCTTCATGAGGGGGCGAGTACGGCGCCGTCTTGAACAGGGCCCGCCCGGCCGGAGCCATGGCACGGAACGCCTGCGGTCCCACCGTGGCGCCGGTCAGCAGGTCATGACCATACGTTTCGCAATAGTCCGGGTTTGAGGGGAAAATACCGTCTCCGTAGAGCCGCTTCGTGCCGCCGGGATGCTCCTCGTTGCAGGGCCATTGAATGCCACTTCCCCCGCGGAGCTTCGAATAGCTGATCCCCGTGTAGTCGCACGGCCGGCCCCGGCTGCAGTCCTGCCAAGCCCGGTAGGCGTCTTCCGGACCAACCCAGTCCAGCAGCGGGGCTCCGCCCTTGTTCCGGAAATCCATCCGGCGGGAGTAATCCAGGAAAATATCCAGATCGCTGCGTGCTTCCCCGGGCGGTTCAACCGCCTGGTCCGACAGGTGCACCGTGCGGCTGGCGTTGGTGAAAGTCCCGGTCTTTTCGCCCCAGCCTGCGGCGGGCAGCACCACGTCCGCATACTGCGCGGTTTCGGTCATATACAAGTCCTGCACGACCACAAAGAGCCCGGGACTGGCCAGGATTTTCCGGATCCGGGGGAGCTCCGGCATGGAAACGGCCGGATTGGTCGCAGAGATCCACAGAAAACCGATGGATCCCTGCTCCGCGTAGCGGAAGATCTGCATTGCATGGGTGGGCGGGGCCCAGTGCGGGATCACCTGCGGATCCACATTCCACAGGGCCGCCAGTTCGTTGACGTGGTCGGGGTTTTCCCAGTTTCGGAAGCCCGGCAGATCGCCGTCGGCCCCGCACTCGCGGTTGTTCTGCGCGGTGGGCTGACCGTTCATCTGCAGTATCCCGCAGCCGGGCCGGCCGATCATGCCGCGCAGCAGGTGCAGATTGTTGACCTGGCAGGACGAGGCGGTGGCCTGCGATGACTGGTAAAATCCCTGCAGCACGGTGGATACAACCCGCCGCGAGGTTCCGAAGATCCCCGCGGCGCGGCGGACGTCGTCGGCTTCCACCCCGCAGGTCCGTGCCACCTCCTCGGGCGTCCATGGCTGCACCGCGGCGCTGAGCTCCTCGACATTGAGCGTGTGGTGGGCGACGAAATCCTCATCGTTCCAACCGTGGGCAAACAGTTCGCGGACCAGGCCGTGCATCAGGGCAAGGTTGGTCCCGGGTTTCAGCGCCAGATGTACGTCCGCGAGGCGTGCGACTTCCGTTTCCCGCGGATCAACGCAGACGACGGCGGGCCGGTCCGGACCGGTGACCCGGTCCAGTACGCGGGACCACAGCACGGTCTGCGTTTCGGCCATATTGTGGCCGTAGAGGAACAAGGCATCGCATTCGTCGATGTCGGTATAGCAGCCGGGCTGCCCGTCGGATCCGAAGGACTCCTTCATCGCCGCGGCGGCAGTGGCGGTGCACAGCCTGGTGTTGCCGTCCATATGCGGGGTCCCGATGCCACCCTTGCCGATCACGCCCAGTGCGTAGTACTCCTCGATGAAGAGCTGACCGCTGGTGTAAAAGGCGTGTGAGAGCGGGCCCTTATCTGCCAGCAGCGACCGGCTTCTGGCAACGATGCGTTCCATCGCGGTGTCCCAGTCGGTCTCGACGAGCCGGCCGTTTTCCCGGATCATGGGGCGGGTCAGGCGTTCCTTGGTGGCAACACCCTGCCAGCTGGCAAGGAGTCCTTTAGGTCCCAGCCGGCCCTGGTTGACGGCGTCGACAGCCCGGCCCCGGACGCCGACCATGGCACCGTCCTTCACAGCGATGTCCATGCCGCAACCATTGCTGCACAAGACGCATGCGGACTGGACCCACCGGTCCACATCCGCTTCGCCGACGCCGTCGGCCAGCAGCTGGTCGACCCTGACCGGCCAACTCTCGCCGCGGGCAAACGGTGTCCGTGTGCCCCAAATGTCCGTAATCCGGTCAACCATCGCTCAACCTCTCCACCGTCGTGACGGGCCTCCTGCACCGTCGTGACGGCACCGGTTCCACCTTCGTGACGGCGCCCTCTACACCTTCGTGACGGCACCGGTTCCGATCAGGCTATACCTGATGCTCCGTTCCTTGGGTCTCTGCTGCCGGCTTCGTCCCTCAGCGGCCTGCGCCGCGGGGTATGAAATCCCGGACTACGAATGGTTTGAACCGTTTTTGGCCTCGTCCCGAAGGTGCTGGCGCTGTTTTTCGAGCTGTTCTTCCCCCTCGTGCTCGGCGTCGTATAGCTTGGCGTTGCTGATTTGAAGCTCGAGCATGATCGCATCGAGCTTTACCTGAACGGCGGCGGCGTCACGGGTCTGCGTGTTTTGAATGATGAAAACCATGAGGAACGTGATCATCGTGGTTCCCGTGTTGATGATCAGCTGCCAGGTGTCGGAGAAGCCGAGCAACGGTCCTGTCGCAGCCCAGATCGCGAGCAAGGCCACTGCAGAGTTCGTGCGCTTCGATCCACGACGGTTTGGCTTTGCCCCTGATGATCAGAGGGCGGAGTTCCCGGTTGTATTTCTTCACGGGACATTTCCGCCGGCGATGCTGCTCATGTTCTCGTGGCCCAAAACCATGCCGGAATCCGGCGATCTTAGGGTCCGCCACGTTTTCCACGGCAAGCTGGTAAGGGGCTTTGAACACTACTGCTTTCATGAACATGTCCTTCCAAAAAGCTCGTCAGCCGCCTCGGGCCCCTTCGTCCGGGCTTCGAGGGTCCCGCTGGGGATTATGCCTCTTTTAGTAAGCAAGCTGATATGTTTCGTATAACCTCGCCGTATCCGACGGGGAGAGCACGGGCCGTGACTTGTCGTACACCAGCGCGGCTCCTGCAACAGTTACGGGTCCTTGAATCTGCGCCGCCCCGAGCCTTAGGGTGATAAGCACGCTGATCATACGGGGGTTAGGACGCGTCCAAGAAGTAAGCACCGAGGAGGAAACATGTCGCCATCTCAGAAGCCCATTCCCGGGGCACCGTCTGCGGAGCCGCCGCAGGTTCAAGAGCAAACCGTCCCGCACAGCCCTCTGCCTCCGAAACCGGATCAGCACGGGCCGGAGCTGGTTTCGCCCACGGGTACCCCAACCGGCGAGCCGGAGGGATCCAGGTCGCAGTCAGGCGCATATCTAACGACGGCGCAGGGCACCCGGATCAGCGACACGGACCATTCCCTGAAGGCAGGTACGCGAGGTCCCACCCTGCTGCAGGACCACCACCTGCGCGAAAAGATCACGCACTTCGATCACGAACGTATTCCTGAGCGGGTGGTTCACGCGCGCGGGGCCGGAGCGCATGGGGTGTTCCGGTCGTATGGTTCAGCGGCGAACATAACTCGGGCAGGCTTTCTGGCCGCTGACGTAGAGACACCCGTTTTTGTCCGGTTCTCTAACGTAGTAGGTTCCCGCGGCTCTGCGGATACCGTCCGGGATACCAGGGGTTTCGCTACGAAGTTCTATACCGATGAGGGAACCTTTGACCTGGTCGGGAACAACATCCCGGTGTTTTTCATACAGGACGGCATTAAGTTCCCTGATGTGGTGCATGCGGCGAAGCCACACCCGGACCGGGAAATTCCGCAAGCGCAGAGTGCCCACGATACGTTTTGGGACTTCGTGTCGCTTCACACCGAGGCCCAGGCCCATACGCTGTGGTTCATGGCCGATCGTGGTATTCCGCGTTCGTACCGGATGATGGAAGGCTTCGGGGTGCATACCTTCCGGCTGATCAACGCCGAGGGCACGACGTCTCTGGTGAAGTTCCACTGGAAACCACGGCTGGGCGTGCACTCACTGGTATGGGAGGAAGCACAGATCATCAACGGCATGGACCCGGACTACCACCGCCGGGACCTGGCCGATGCCATCGAATCCGGCGCGTTCCCGGAGTGGGAGCTGGGGCTGCAGGTCTTCCCGGACAGCGAAGACGAAATGTTCGAGGGGATCGATCTGCTGGATCCCACGAAATTCATTCCGGAAGAACTGGCCCCGGTTCAAGCCGTCGGGTTGATGACGCTCAATGCCAACCCGGTGAACTACTTCGCGGAAACGGAGCAGGTGGCGTTTCATCCGGGCCACCTGGTGCCCGGGATAGATGTCACCAACGATCCGTTGCTTCAGGCGCGCCTATTCTCTTACTTGGACACTCAGATCAGCCGCCTTGGTGGCCCGAATTTTGCCCAGCTCCCCATCAACCGGCCCCAGGCCCCGATTAACGATATGTTCCGTGATGGCATGTACCAGCAGGCGGATCACGCAGGCGTTGCTCCGTACCGTCCCAACTCCCTCGACGGCGGCTGTCCCTTCCACGCCGGAGTAGCGGATGCCGCGTTCATCGACATCCCGCAGGAAGTTGCCGCGGGTATCAACGTTCGACAAGCGCCCGCCACTTTTGATGACCACTATAGTCAGGCCACGCTGTTGTACCGGAGCCTGACCGCAGTGGAACAGCGACACACTATCGACGCGTACACCTTCGAACTTGGTAAGTGCTATGAAACAGCAATCCGGGAACGGCAGCTGAAGTCGCTGGCGAACATCGATGCCGGGCTCTGCGCCGGTGTGGCCGCCGGGTTGGGCCTCCCCGCGCCCGAGCCGGAGCAGCAGCCGGGGAATCCGCAGCCGAGCCCGGCCGTATCGCAAATCGGCCGGAAATGGCCGACGGACGGGCGCGTCATCGGCATACTGACCGATGACGGCACCGACACGGACAAAGTGATCACGGCCCGGGACGCGATAGCGGCAGCCGGCATGGTGCCGCTGATTATCGCTCCGGCCGCGGGCACACTGGGAAACACCGAAGAGCCGGTGCAGCGGACTTATCTGACGGCGAGATCCACTGAGTTTGACGCGATTCTGCTGGCTACCTCCGCCTCGGCGGAACCTGCCGCGGGCGCAGTGCCCGTCGAGCCTGCCACGGCCGGAATTCCCCGCGGTCCCGTGGATCCCCGGATACTCCTTATGGTCACCGAGGCCTTCCGCCATGCCAAAGCCATCGGCGGCTGGGGAAGCGCTGCAGCGATTCTGGCCGCGGCCGGAATCGACGGAGCCGCGGAGGGCCTAGTGCTCGGTGAGTCCGACGACGTGGTGACGGCCGTGGGCGAACTGCTCACCGAACACCGTGTCTGGAACCGGTTCCGCGTTAGCGAGGAGTGAGGCCAGCGGACAGAGCGAGGCAGCGGCTGATCGCACCTGCCGTCGGGGGGGCCGACTTTGCGTCGGCCCACCCGACAGTGCCTCGCGCCCGCCCGACAGTGACTCACGTCCGAGGGTGGCTCCGGACAGACAGCAGCTCAGGACATCAGTTGGACTTTCCGGTATTGCCCTCCTGAGGCTGGATGCTGGTCTCGTCACGCGGCCCGGACGTCCCCGTTGGGCGCGCTGTCTTGCCCTTGCGGCCGGTATCTTCCCTGCCCGACTCTTTGCCGTCCTTGTCCGCCGCGTCCTCGCCGCGCCGCCCGATGCTCTCGCCCACATCTTTGGGAGCCATTGCAGCGTCCTCCGGCGTTGTATCCGATCCGGGCTGAGCGGGCTCTTTCAGCGGCGCCTTGCTGCCCATGGCCCGGGCAGTTCCGTCCCTAGGTCGGTTGTTCCCGTCGCTTCTGTCCTCATACGGCGGCACCGCGCTGTCGCCCGTATCGATCGCGCCGCCCGGATCGGGATTCGGGCCACGCTGGTAATCGTTGCCTATGCGGTCGCCTTTCGGCGCGTTCGTCTCAGCCATGGGATCCTCCTCGGCATTACCCGCGGTCGACTGCGCCCTCGAATCCGGCAGCGCCGGCCACCTTCCGTGTTGCATGAAACTCACGCGGCAGGTGCATTCACCTTCACCGACCGTGTCTTCCAATGATAAGTCGCCGCGGCATTCCCGTCGACATGATTTCCCGGGGGGATTCCACGGGGGATTCCCCGGGCGCTGCCGGGCGGATCTTCAGCCACCGTTCTGGCAGCACGCTGGGCAAAACGCACCATCAACCGCAGTGCGGTGGCGGTCTGCGACACATAATTCTCGGCCAGGCTGATTCCGGCTGGGTGATGCGTTCCCGGGAAGCGCTAAGACACGGCCCGTCGTCGTAGCTGTACTGGATTTCGTCCATCTCGAGTGCTCGTTGGCCGCTGCTGGCCACGGTCCTCGCCCGTTTCCTTCGCAGGAGCGTGACGCCGCAGACCACCTCGCACTCCGGGAAGGACAGGCTCCGCGCCGAGAATCCGGCGAAGCCGTTCAGGAGATCCTCAACATCCTTACTGTCGAGAATGAGGTTTTGCAAGTAGTCCGCGGACGATATGTCTGTGGGAACACATTCATCGATCCTCACCCCGGGTTCCATCCGTTCGGCGCTCTTCGATATAGCCAAACGATCCCGTTCCGGCGGCCTGACGGGCAGACCGGCCGCCGGCATCAGGATTTCCAAAGCATTTCAGCGGCTTGCTGCGAAACGGTGATTACCACACGACCCGGCAGGGGCCCCCATCGGTCCGGCCTGGATTCGCACGGTGGCCAGGGAATCAGCGATCCGCAGATCCACGATGGCCGGCTCCGGCGCCGAGGCTCCGGGCGTCAGGGTTGCGGCCAGGCGGCCGTCCGCGGTTCGCCGCGACGGATCGGCCGGGTAGACGGTGCTGACGCCGTCCAGCCCAAGGATCAGCCGGTGCAGCTCATCGGTAATCCTCATGCGCTCGTCCCTTCATCTGGGCCGGAGTCCTCCCGCAGGTCGGTGATGCCGATATCGATGGCTGCGAAATTCAGTTTGGTGTGGGTGGCCAAGGCATCCGCCAGCGTTTGTCGGAGTCCGGCGGACAGGCTGGGCAGGTGGTGACCCCAGAACGCTGTCATGTTGACTTCAGCACCGATGGGGGCGCCGGGCACCTCGAGTTCCCCTGCAGACGATATCTTCCGATCACCACCCCGGCGAGGGTGTCCCCGGTGTCGTCCAGCCGGCGCCGCGCGGCCAGACCCGACCCGGGAAGTCCGGACAGCCAAGGACCGATCGTCGGCGGCGACACCAGCAGCGCCGTGCGGCCGGTCATTGACAACACGGTCTCGGTGCCGATCCAGAGGAGAATAAGGAGGATCACCACGCCCGGACCAGACCGGGATCACGGGCCACCTCCACGAGCGTGGGAACCACGATGGGAACGCATAGGCTCAGCCCCGGCCCGCCGTCGTCGGCTACCACTGCCTTAACCTCGTCGGCTGGGACCCTGAAAACCTCCGCCGGCACAGCCGTGACGGTTCTGATCAAGGCGCCGCCGCTGATCCTGTTGTGTCCGGCCCGCGAACCGCCGGCGGACCCGGCCTCGGCACCGTGGCGGCCCGAAACCGCGGTGCTCATGAGGACGAGCGACGACGGTGGGTAGCGCCTACACCGGCGCGCCGCCGTCGTGCTGACGTATTTCCTTTCCGCTGCGCCGGCGCCACCCTAAAGAGGTGCAGCCGGCAGTGCGGTTGGTTCCGGGCGAATTCCCGCCGGTTGTGGCGCAGTTCTATACGTCGATATTCAGGAATTCAGAGATCTTGAGTGTTGCCCGGTACGGCAAGGTCGGGCCGGGGCCGGAAGGGCAGGCGATGACCATTAACTTTGTACTTGAGGGGCAGGAATTCGTGGCACTCAACGGTGGTCCGGAATTCACGTTCAGCGAGGCCATATCGTTCCACATCAGTTGTTGAAACGCAGGAAGAGGTCGACAGGTTCTGGGACAGCCTTTCCGCCGGCGGCCAGGAAGGACCCAGCGGCTGCCTGAAGGATAAATTCGGGTGGGCCGCGCGCCGATCGCGCTCACATGTGCGCCCGCCAGTTTTCCATCGCCGTCCACTATCAGGGTTAGCCGGACTATTCCGTCGGCCGTTGGCGTAGCGCCGCAGTCAGTCCTGCTTGCTGAGGACAATGCCGAGCGGACCGACGGCAGTGAAGTCCTCGGCAAGCAGCGGATCATGTGCTTCTACCAGCGACATCCCCGTGGGTTCTGGCCTGGACGTAACCATTGACCCATACATGGTGACGCTTGAACGCAAGCTCATCCGCCCTTCGATTCGAGCCTGCAGGCCCGGAGCGTCCGGGTCTGCGTTTGAATTCGGTGAGCGCTACCGTTCTGGAGGATCCAGCCGACAGCTACGGTTCCGTCTTTCCTGGCCTCCCCTGGATCACCGGAGCCCGCGAATTCGAGGAACCAGTTGGCGGCCTAGCTGGGCCTGTATAAGTGATTCCGTTAGCGTCCGGTTCGTTCGGGCTCTGCTGTCCACCGGTCAACATGGTCATTGTCCTGTCCCAGATGTGGTGCTGGTGTCGGGGCCACCGATCCGGTCAAGTGCAAGGGCGGCTTACGTTTACGGATTGCCCAGACTCAAGAGGTCAGCCGATGGCGCGCTGTAGCGCCATCAACGGGAATTATTCAGGGGACCGGTGAAAGCTGCCCTGCTGCCGCCGCCTGTCGTGAGCGTGGTGGGCGGGGCCACGTAGTAGTATTTCAAGGTCGCCCCCGTAGCTCAATGGATAGAGCAACGGCCTTCTAATCCGTAGGTTACGCGTTCGAGTCGCGTCGGGGGCACTTTCCGGCCAGCAACAGTGATTGGGCTGATCAGCGGTCCGGCCATTGTCAGGGAGGCTGTGTCCCGCGCACGGGGCAGCCGTCCCCGCTTTTCCTCAAGCTCCATTATCACGTTCCCTCCTCCACAGGCCAAGATGCCGAGCAGCATCCACACAGAAGGTGCGTCGCCTCTGGCCAACAAGTCTGCCGCACAGTTTGCTTGAAGCATCTGCACAGGGCCGCCATCGGTGGCACGAGGAAAGGCATAGCGATGAGCGATGTGATTACGGTCCGGGGGTTCGTTGCAACCGAGGTTCGGCGCTTCACCACAGACGCGGGCGTATGTATAGCGAGCTTTGAGCTGGGGTCCGTTGAGCGGAAGCAGGACAAAGCCACCAACGAGTGGGTGGACGGAGACACCAATTGGTATCACGTCTCCACGTTCCGCCAGCTGGCCCAGAACACGGCCTTCAGCGTCAATAAGGGTCAGCGGGTCATCGTGACCGGCAGGCTGAAACTGCGGCAGTGGATCAAGGACGACGGGAAGACCGGGACATCGGCCGACCTTGATGCCGACACGTTGGGCCACGACTTGTTCTGGGGAACTGCGGTTTTCCAGCGCAGTACCGCGCCACGCAAGGAGGCGGCTGCTCCCGCAGAGGACGACGGTGGGCTGAAGGAGGGCGGTGGCCCTGGTCAGGACGGTGGGTCCGGATCGGCGACGGACTCTACTGACGAGCAGGGAACGGGGGCGTTGGACGTTCCTGATGATGTGTCCGCCCTGGACGGTGTCGGACTGGTGAACGAGTCAACGGGGGAGGTTCTGGCGGCTGACCCGCCTTATTAGTAGGGCCGGCCGCAGACCGGGACTGGGCCGGCCGCAGACCGGGACTGGGCCGGCCGCAGACCGGGACCGTCAGGTGCGGGGAATGTGAGTTATGCTCCGGCACCGGCTAGCCTTGATGCATGGCGGAATTTATCTACACAATGACCAAGGCCCGTAAGGCTGTTGGCGAAAAAGTAATCCTTGACGACGTAAGCATGTCGTTCTTCCCCGGCGCCAAGATCGGCGTCGTGGGGCCGAACGGTGCGGGTAAGTCCACCATTTTGAAGATTATGGCCGGACTCGATACGCCTTCCAATGGTGAGGCGCGGCTGAGCCCCGGATACACGGTGGGGATTCTGCTGCAGGAGCCGCCATTAAATGAGGAAAAGACCGTTCTGGGCAATGTCCAGGAAGGCGTCGCCGAGATCCACGGCAAGATTCAGCGTTTTAACGAGATTTCCGAAGAGATGGCCAGCCCTGACGCTGACTTTGATGTGCTGCTCGAGGAGATGGGCAAGCTGCAGGAGGCCATTGACGCGGCGGATGCCTGGGATCTGGATTCTCAGCTGGAACAGGCCATGGATGCGTTGCGCTGCCCCCCGGGTGACGCGGATGTCACGGTGCTCTCCGGTGGTGAGCGCCGCCGCGTGGCCTTGTGCAAGCTGCTGCTGCAGAATCCGGACCTGCTGCTGCTGGACGAGCCAACCAACCACTTGGATGCGGAAAGTGTGTTGTGGCTGGAGCAGCATCTGACCAGCTACGCCGGCGCCGTGCTTGCCGTCACCCACGACAGGTACTTCCTGGACCACGTGGCGCAGTGGATCGCCGAGGTTGACCGCGGCCATCTGTACCCCTATGAGGGCAACTACTCCACCTATCTGGAGAAGAAGCGTGCTCGTCTGGAGGTCCAGGGCAAGAAGGACGCGAAGCAGGCGAAGCGTCTGACGGAGGAATTGGATTGGGTCCGTTCCAACGCCAAGGGCCGCCAGACCAAGTCCAAGGCGCGTCTGGCCCGGTACGAGGAGATGGCCGCCGAGGCGGACCGTACCAGGAAACTGGACTTCGAGGAGATCCAGATTCCGCCCGGCCCGCGCTTGGGCGGCGTGGTGCTTGAGGCGAAGAACCTGCAGAAGGGGTATGAGGACCGCGTGCTGATCGACGGGCTGTCCTTCAGCCTGCCGCGCAACGGAATCGTCGGCGTCATCGGGCCCAACGGCGTTGGCAAGACGACGTTGTTCAAGACGATTGTCGGTCTGGAACCGCTCGACGGCGGCGAACTCAAGGTCGGCGACTCCGTGAAGGTCTCGTACGTGGACCAGAGCCGCGGCGGGATCGACCCGAACAAGACCTTGTGGGAGGTTGTTTCCGACGGCCTGGACTACATCCAAGTGGGCCAGGTGGAGATGCCCTCCCGTGCCTATGTTGCCGCCTTCGGTTTCAAGGGACCTGACCAGCAGAAGAAGGCAGGCGTGCTCTCCGGTGGTGAACGCAACCGGCTGAACCTGGCGATGACCCTGAAGCAGGGCGGAAACCTGCTGCTGCTCGATGAGCCCACTAACGACCTGGACGTCGAAACGCTGAGCAGCCTGGAAAATGCGCTGCTCGATTTCCCCGGTTGCGCCGTCGTCGTCTCGCACGATCGTTGGTTCCTGGACCGGGTGGCAACCCACATCCTGGCCTATGAAGGCACCGATGACAGTCCGGCCAGCTGGTACTGGTTCGAGGGGAACTTCGACTCGTATGAGGCCAATAAGATCGAGCGCCTCGGTGCCGACGCCGCCCGGCCGCACAGTGTGACGCATCGCCGGCTCACCCGCGGCTAGGCCAGCGGGGTACTCCGCTGGAGGAGTACGACGGCGAACGTAGCCGGCGACAGCAATGGCCGGTCCCGTGGACCGGCCATTGCGTTCTCCGCATTGCTTTCTTTGCACTGCGTTATCGGCTCTGCGTTATCGGAACTGACTCGACGGCACTGACTCGTCGGCCACGACTTGTCCGCACCATATGAAGCGACGGAGGCAGATCACGGCGCGCCCTGGTCCCCGGCCGTAATGGTTTCCACGGGGACCCGGATCATGCCCTCCTGCGCCACGGAGGCCACCAACTGTCCGGCGCGGTTGAAGATTTTACCGGTGTTAAGTCCGCGTGCCCCGGAAGCGCTGGGGGATTCGGTGACATACAGCAGCCAGTCATCAACGCGGACCGGGCGGTGCCACCACATGGCGTGGTCCAGGCTGGCGATGCTCAGGCCCTTGGAAATCCAGCTGATGCCGTGCCGGCGCAGGGTCGGCTCCAGCAGCGTGTAGTCGCTGGCATAGGCCAGCGCCGCCCGGTGCAGATTGGCGTCGTCGGGCATGGCACCAACGGTTTTGATCCACACACCCTGATGAGGCGCGCGGATGCCGTCCACGCTCAGATAAATGCTGCTCTCGACGTGCCTGATATCAAACGGACGCCCGAAGGCCCAGGACTGAGCGACCGGGTGGTCGAATTTGCCCAGCAATTCCGCGGCACTGGGCAGGGAATCGGGGTCGGGAACATCCTGCGGCATCTGGTCCTGATGGTCGATGCCGATATCGGGAACCTGGAAGGACGCGATCATGGACAGGATCGGGACGCCGTTCTGATAGGCGTGGGTGCGGCGGGCCGAGAATGACCGCCCGTCGCGCAGCCGCTGTACGCCGAAGGTGATCGGCTGGTCCGCATCGCCCGGACGCAGGAAGTATCCGTGCATCGAATGCACCGGCCGATTCTCGTCCACGGTCCGGATGGCTGCAATCAGGGACTGGGAGAGGACCTGGCCGCCAAAAACACGCTGGGCGGGCTGCGGTTGCGAGACGCCAACGAAGATCTCCTCGTCGGTATGGGCTCCATCGGCCTCACTGAGATCCAGCAGCTCCAGCAGAGTGGTCATTGGGTCCTGTACCGCGGGGGAGTCAGTCATGAAAAGACTCTATGTGTCAATCCCGAGGTGCTCAAACATTCGTGGCAGGAAACACGATTGGTTGGCTTCGGGCGGCTGCGGGATGATGGATGAATGGCAACAATGATCCAGATTCCCGTGCAGATCCGCTTCGGCGATATTGATTCCTACGGACATGTGAATAACGTGACGTATCTGCAGTATCTGGAGGACGGACGGGTGCAGCTTTTCCACACGCCGCTGGGAGCCGCGGCTGCGCCCGGGACGGGCCCCGACGAGTCGTTTGACGATCTGGTCGGCGAGGATCTGTATACCTTGGTGGGCCGGCATGAGATCGAGTACCTGGCGCCGTTGGTGTTCCGGCCGGAGCCGGTCTTCGTCAACATCTGGGTCACCCGGCTGGGAGGCTCCAGCTTCGAATTCGGCTACACCGTGGGGGAGAAGGATGACTCCGTGATCTACGCCCAAGCCAGCTCGGGTGTGGTCATGGTTTCCCGCCTGACGGGGCGTCCGGTCCGGCTCAGTGCCCACCAGCGCCATGCCCTGGAAACGTGGCTCGGCGATCCGGTGTCCTTTCGCCGCCGGCCTTGGCCGGACGCCGCAGTGGAAGCGGCTCCAAATTTCTCCCCGACAGGGGGCTCTGCGACGGCGCGCTCTACTGCAGCGGATTCTAGGGCAGCGGGCTCCACGGCACGGGTCCGCTCATGACAACGTCGACAGCGCAGCAGACCCTAGAGCTTGCCGACGCGGGAACCGTAGCGGATCTGCGCACCTTCATTTCCCGCGCACGAGCGGCCGACGACGGCGCCGTCCGGCTGCAGGCCGTCGGTTCCGTGCTGGCGGCGTATGTGTGCGTGATGCGGCCGAAGCTGCTGGGCGAGGGAACCCCGACGGTTCTGGGGCTGCGAACGATGGCCCTGCACACCCCGTCTGACGTGGACGTGACCGTGCCGTTGGCCGCGGTCTCCGACCGTCTGGCGCGAATGGCGGCCGACGACGTCCGGCTGGCGGTGCCCCCGATGACGGTCCACGAATCCTGGGCCGGTATCAGCGCACCGCGCGGAGGTTGGGACCGGCTGCAGGAAATCGATGCCGAAACCCTCATCCGGGTGGCCAAGGACGGTGTCCGGGAGGTGGCACAGATAATTCCCGTGAATCCGGGGGCGATGATCGTCAACAATGCACGGGCAGCCGTTTGGGGGCGGCCTGTTCCCGGCATCGCCCCGGCCCTGCCCGCGGGTGCGGCCTTTGCAGCGTACGCGCTGGGATTCGTGGCACCGGACGAAACTGCGGTGTTGTTCGGCTCCGAGCGTTGGCTGCGCCTGAGCACCGGACGCGGGCATGTGTTGATCCGGCCGGCAGCAATCATCTGACCGGTCCCAGCACAGGAGCAGGGCCGTCAAACGGTTGCCCGCGGCGCGCGAGGACTGCCGGCCGCCCGCCGGACTGTGGCGAAGGGGAGGGTGGAGCCCTTACGCCGAGTTCACCATGGAGTGGGCCGCGCGTTCCAGATAGTCCCAAAGTGTTGCCTCGTAAAGTGGGGGTAGATTCACCGCGTCCACGCCGGCGCGCATGTGCAGCAGCCAGCGGTCGCGGGCCTGCGGCGTCACGGCGAACGGGATGTGGCGCATCCGCAGCCGAGGGTGGCCGCGCTGTTCCAGATACGTTCTCGGACCACCCCAATACTGCTCGAGGAACATGCGCATCCGTTCCTCCGCGGGGCCCAGATCGTCTTCCGGGTACATCGGCCGCAACAGCGGGTCCTGTGCAATGCCCTGATAGAAGACATGCACCAGTTTCACGAAGGTTTCGTGACCGCCGACGGCGGCGTAGAAACTCTCCCCGCTGGCGGGCGTCCCGGTGCCCGCGCTGGTCCGGGCCGCCGGTGCGTGCTGCCGCTCAGTCGTCACCAGAGGGACGGCGGGCACGTTGGAATCCACCGCTGCCCGAACGGGGACGGAATTATCTGCTGTGCTGGTATCGCCGGCCATGAGCCGCCCGCCTCCTACTGAACCCGACGCGCAATGGCTGCGCCGCCGTCGGACTGGTGTGCCATTTCGTCACGGGCATTGTCGTGAGCGTCGACCGCCGTCTGGCCGGCGGCATCGGCCGGACCCTCGGCAGCGGTAGCAATGAAATCGCCTTGGGAGCGGTTGCCTAACCGCAGGATCTCGCCATTGCGCAGATACCAGATAGCGCCGTCCACGGCGCGGACCCGCGTGATCCGCAGTCCCACGGACTCCACCACGCCGACCACCTCACTTGTCTCGATCACGTCGCCGATTCCGTACTGGTCCTCCATGGTGATGAAGATGCCGGCCAGAAAGTCCCGGATCAGCTGCTGGCAGCCGAAGCCGATAGCGATGCCAAAAATGCCGACGCTGGTCAGGACCGGGGCGATATTGACGCCCAGACTCTGCAACACGTAAATGACGGCGATGACCACGATCACCACCGTCACTACGGAGTTGAGCAGTGAACCGATGGTCTCCGCGCGCTTAACCCTGCGTTCGCTGTCGAGGGTGCGCAGCACCGGCTGGGCCCATTTCAGGCCGCGGACATTCAGGATGCTGCTGCCGATGCGGATCCGCCGGACAATGCGCGAAATGATGAGCGTCAAGACGGCCCAGATGATTAAGCTGACCAGTACAACGAACCCGACAGCCAGCAGCCGGCTCCAGACCAGGTCCCAATTCCACGTCACTACGATTGTGCCTTCCCGTTGCTTGTTCTGCAGAGCTTGTCCTGCAGATTTCCCCTGCTGTCAAGCCTAGCGCCGTAGGGAGACAGTACGCGCATTCTCATTCTGGGCGGAACGGTTTCCCTCTCCGCGGAGCTCGCCCGGCAGGTGGTGGAACGCGGACATGAGGTGACCTGCGTGGCCAGGGGGACGGCGGGACAGCCGCCGGCGGGGGTTGGTTTTGTGCAGGCGGACCGCTCGCTCGGCATCGAGGTCTATCGAGGGCTCGACGGCGAGTGGGATGAAGTGGTCGACGTCTCCTGGAGTTTGGATCAGGTCCGCGACTACGGGGAGGCCAAGGTCACCTGTGAGCGGCTGAGTTCAGACGCCGTTGAGCCCCGGCTTCATATCTGCCGTCCGTGCCTGATCGCCGGACCGGGGGACGTCAGCGACTGGTTCGGCTACTGGCCGGCGCTGGCCCGCGGGCTGGCGCCGCGGCCTTTTGACCTAACGAGGGAAGACACTCTGGCCGACGAACGTGCCCGCGGTCTCGACCGGGACCGTCGGGCCGGGTTGAGCGCAGACAAGGAGCGGCGGCTGGTCCTGGCGTGGAAGGCCACCCAACATACCACCGCATAACCTTTCGGGTGGGTGGGGGAGATACGCCCCGTTTAGAGGGGTATATCTCCCCACTCACCCGAAGGAGGGGGCAGGGGTCAGGCGGTGACGGTGGGTGCGTGGTGCACTGGGAAGTTGACGCTGCGGGCGATAAAGCACTTCTGCGCGGCTTCCTCGTGCAGCGCGGCGGCCAGCCCGAGGTGTGCTGGGTCCGTCACCGTCAGCACCGGCCGTAGTGTCGCGGAGATGAACTGCCCGCTGCCATCCGCGTTCAACCGCATTACCCCGACAGCTTCGTCGCGGTAGTTGGTCACCACGATCCCGTGGTTCACTGCGACGTGCAGGTAAGAGAGCATGTGGCACTGGGCCAAGGCGGTGAGCAGCAGCAGCTCAGGGTTCCAACGGTCCCGGTCGCCGTGGAAGGTCGGGTCCGCGGAACCGTGCAGGGTCGGCAGCCCGGCGGCGGTGACATCATGCCCGCGTCCGTACTCGCGGTAGCCGGAGGTGCCGGTGCCGCGGTTGCCGGTCCACGAAACGGTAATTGCGTAGTGATGCTCATGCAGGGCCATGGAGGGCTACTTGTCCGCGGCCCGGGCCTTGAGCGCGCGCACCACGCCGTCGCGGCTTTCCAGCACCAGCCGGCGCAGTGATGGCGTGTCGCTGCCCAACTCGGTCAGGAATGCGTCCGTGGCGTCGATGGTGCCTTGCGAGACCAGCTGCGACGGGTAGAGACCGGTGACGATGGTGGAGCTGATCTCATGCGACTTGGCGGCCCAGACCTTGCGGATGGAGGCGAAATACTTGGCCACGAAAGGCTCGAGCAGCTTCGTGTCGTTGACCCGGGTGAAGCCGCCGATTGCTGACCGCTGGGCGGCATTGGGCATATCACCGTCAACGACGACAGAGTTCCAGACGGCCGCTTTTGCCTCAGGCGTGGGGATGGAAGCGCGGGCTCCGGCGGCCGCCAGCTGGCCGGTCTGGGTGCGGTCGCGGCCCAGCTCGGTATCGATGTCTGCCTCTCCCATCCGTCCGCCGGCCACCAGTGAGGACACCAGCTCCCAGCGCAAGTCCTGATCGACCTCAACGCCGGCCGGACCGCCGCCGCCCGCCACCAGCCGTGCCACCGCGTCCAGCTGTTCACCGGTGCGTGCCAGCGCGGCGAAGGCCTTCACGAACTGCAGCTGCGAATCAGACCCCTCGTCCGCCTGCCCCGCGAGCGTCCAGAGCGCATCCCCGGTCCGGACCGTGACAGCCCCCCGGTGCTCCTCGGCCACGTAAAACATCAGGGTCGTGGTCAGCTGGCGCAGCAGCACGGTAACCACGGAAGAGTCGGATTCCGAACCGATGTTGGCCAGGACGAGGTCCACGTATTCGCGGGCCGGCGTTTCGCCGTCGCGCGCGGCGTCCCAGGCCGACCCCCAGACCAGCGTGCGCGGCAGTGAGTCGGCGAAGTCCTTCAGATGCGCCTTTGCGAAGCTGAGCGAGGCCTCGTCGAGACGGACCTTGGCGTAGGCCAGATCGCCGTCGTTCAGCAGTACCAGGGCGGGGCGGCGGCGGCCGGTCAGCTCGGCAACCTCCGTGCGTTCGCCGTCGACATCCAGCTCCACGCGGTGCGTACGGACCAGCTTGCCGCAATAACTCTCATCTGCGCCGGCCAGATCATAGAAACCGATCGCGGCCCGGTGCGGGCGGATGGTGGGGTGCTCCGGAACGGCCGACTGCAGCACGGCAAAGCCGGTGATGACGCCGTCGTCATCCACGGTTATTTCCGGGCGCAGGGTGTTCACGCCGGCCGTTTCCAACCATAGCGACGACCAGTCCTTCAGATCGCGGCCGCTGGAGATCTCCAGCTCACGGAGCAGATCCGCCAGCTCGGTGTTGCCCCAGGCGTGTTTGCCGAAGTAGGCGCGCACCCCGGCCATGAACTCCTCCTGGCCCACCCAGGCCACCAGCTGGCGGAGCACCGAGGCGCCCTTGGCGTAGGTGATGCCGTCGAAATTGACCAGGACATCTTCCAGATCCTTGATCTCCGCCACGATGGGGTGCGTGCTGGGCAGCTGATCCTGCCGGTAGGCCCAGGACTTTTCCATCGAGGAGAACGTGGTCCAGGCGTTGGTGTACCGGGTGTTTTCCGCCGCCGCGAGCGTGGACATGAATTCCGCGAAGGACTCGTTGAGCCACAGATCGTTCCACCAGCGCATGGTCACCAGGTCGCCGAACCACATGTGGGCCAGCTCGTGCAGGATGGTGATGGCGCGGCGTTCGACGACGGCATCGGTCACCTTGGAGCGGAATACATACGTTTCCAGGAACGTCACCGCTCCCGCGTTTTCCATCGCGCCGGCGTTGAATTCCGGGACGAAGAGCTGGTCGTACTTGGCGAACGGATACGGCGTGCCGAACTGCTTTTCATAGAATTCGAAGCCTTGGCGGGTCAGTTCAAAGATATTCTCGGCATCCAGGTACTGCATCAGGGATTTGCGCGCAAAGACGCCCAACGGGATCGTCCGGCCGTCGGAGCTGGTGAGCTCGCCGCGGACGTTCTGGTAGGGTCCGGCGATCAGCGCGGTGATGTAGGAGGAGATCACCGGGGTGGGTGCAAAGTTCCAGGTCGCGGACGTGCCGACGGCGAGCGGTGCCGGAGTGGGAGAGTTGGAGATGACGTCCCAGTGGGCCGGGGCCGTGATGTTGAAGCTGAAGGGCGCTTTGAGGTCCGGCTGTTCGAAGACGGCGAACATACGCCGGCTGTCCGGGACCTCGAACTGGCTGTAGAGGTAGACCTCGTTGTCCACCGGGTCCACGAAGCGGTGCAGGCCCTCGCCGGTGTTCATGTACGGGGCGTCCGCCACCACGGTCAGGATATTGGTCAAAGCCAGGGTGGGGAGCTGAATGCGCACGCCGTCGGAGACCTCGGCTGCATCGAGTTCGACGCCGTTCAAGGTCACCGAGTGCACAGTGGCGGTGATCGCGTCGATGAAGGTGGACGCGCCGGCAGTGGCGCGGAAATGCACCACGGTGGTCGAGGAGAAGACCGCATCTCCGCGGGTCAGATCGAGCGTGACGTGGTAGGAGTCGACGGCGACAATACCGGCCCGTTCGCGGGCTTCGGCACGGGTCAGGTTCATCCCGGACGGTTGGTTGTCAGACATAGTATCGGCTCCATTGTTCGGCGGTGATGCCCCCGGTGTGTCGGACCACGGCATTGTGGACTCATTGTTCCACTGAATGTCTTTTGCTGCGGGAGGGCGTCAAATTTGTCATGCCGACGGCATAACCGCCGGGGCACTCCGAGGCCTAGGGTGGAACTAACCGGCTGGGCTTACCTGCGCAATCGGTGACTTACCGGTGGCCCAACGGGAGAATATCCGGCACGGCCGCAACGACAGCCGCAAAAATCGTGAGGGAGCGCACATGGAGTCGGGGGAGAATCGGGGGACCGACCGCCGGGCGCTGCGGTTTGCCATCATTTTCCCGCTGCTGCTCGCCATCAGTTTTGGTCTGGCCGGATACACGCTGCGCGGGGAAATCCCGCTCGGGGCGGTCCTGCCGTTCGGCGGTTCTCCGCTGCCCGCCGTCGGATATCTGGCGTTCAGCGCCGGGTGCATCGCACTGGCGGGAATTGCCTTCGGCAGCCAGGCGGCCAGGACGTCCCTGCCGCGTACCGCGCGAAGGGCCCTGCTCGGGACCGCGTTCACCGCGGAACTGTTTTTGACGTCCCTGTTCGGCTCGACCTTGGTGGCGCAGGCCGGCGCCGGCCGGCACCCAGGGCCGCAGCCGGATCCGATCGTGCTCGCGATGGGCAGCGGCGCGGCGTTGGCGCTGGGCGTGGTCATTGCGTTGGTGTACCAACCGGCTGAACAGTGGACGCAGCGCGACGAGGAGGCGCTGCGGGTGGAGCTGGATCCTGCCCTGGCCCGTAACCGGCTGATGTACTGGGTGCATCCGCGAAGCTCGGTGCTGATCATGATTCTGCTGGCTGGCGCCCTGCCGGGTGTGCTGATCGCGCTGGCATTGCCCTGGCTTGGGGCACTGGTCTTGGCGCTGGCTCTGGCCGCCGTCGTTTTCCTGACGGCACTCGTGGATGCCGATCGTGACGGGGCCACGGTGCTGATAGCCGGGGTGGTTCCGGCCCTGCATTGCCGGGCCGCCGATGTGCAGGCCGCGGCAGCGTTGGATACGCGGGCCCGGGACTATGGCGGCTGGGGCCTGCGCCGGCGCGGCGGCACGGTGTCTTACCTGGCGGCCAGCGGCCCCGCCGTCGTCGTCCGTCTGGAAAGCGGTACCGCCGCCATTATCGGTGCCCCGGACACCGACCGGGCGGAAGCGCTAGCGGCGCTGCTCAACGGGAGTTTCCACGGCTGGGAACCGGGAGCGGGCCCGGGAGCGCCGCCGTCAGGTAGTCCGGGAAACTTGTAGGCTGGAAGCCGGAACCAGATACAGCCACGAAAAGGACATGCCATGAGCCCCTCCCGCATCCACATTGCCACAGACCATGCCGGCATGGAGCTGAGCGCGCACCTGATCGAGTATCTGGGTGCCGTCGGATACGAGATGGTGGATCATGGGCCAAAAATTTACGATGCCCAGGACGACTATCCCGCCTTCTGCATCAATGCCGCCCGTGCCGTGGTGACGGACATCGAAGCCGGCGTTGACGCGCTGGGCATTGTGCTGGGCGGCTCCGGTAACGGGGAGCAGATCGCGGCCAACAAGGTCAAGGGTGTCCGGGCCGCGCTGGCCTGGAACCTGGACACGGCGAAACTGGCCCGCGAGCACAATGACGCGAACGTCGTCGCGGTGGGTGGACGCCAGCACAGCGTCGACGAGGCCACGCGGATCATTGAGGCATTCCTGGCGGAGCCTTTCAGCCGGGACGAACGCCACGTGCGCCGCATCGCCAAGATCACCGCGTACGAAACAACCGGCGAGGTTGTCCGGTAGGGCATGCCTGAAGGTCACTCCGTCCATCGGCTGGCGCGTCAATTCCAGGACGTCTTCGCGGGGCACCGGCTTCGGCTCTCCAGTCCACAGGGGCGCTTCACCGCCGGAGCGGCCCGGCTGGACGGTCACGTGCTGGAGCACGCAGCCGCGCACGGCAAGCAGCTGTTTTTGAGCTTCGGGAACGAGCTCGTGCTCCGCGTGCACCTGGGTCTGTATGGTGCGTGGGACTTCGGCGGGGATGAATCGTTCACGGGGGCGTCCAGCATCGGCGCGCCGCGGCGGATCGGGGAGCGGGAGATTCCTGCCGCGGACGCCGGCGCAGGCTCGGTGGGCACGTCTGCCGCTGCGGGACGTGCACGCAGCGTTGGTGCCGCCGCCGCGGCCGCTGCGGCCGTGGGCATGTCCGCCGCTGCGGGACGTGCACGCAGCGTTGGTGCCGCCGCCGCGGCCGCTGCGGCCGTGGGCATGTCCGCCGCCGCGGGACGTGCACGCAGCGTTGGTGCCGCCGCCGCTGTAGCCGTGGGTTCCGCAGCGTATGCGGGTCCGCCGGAGCCCAAAGGCGCCGTGCGCGTCCGGCTCGTCTCGGACCATGGCTGGGCGGACCTGCGCGGACCCACCGCCTGCGAGGTGCTGACGCCGGTGGAAGCCGCGGCCGCCGTCGCGGCGCTGGGGCCGGATCCGCTGCACAATCGTCCCGGCGACGAGCTGGAGTTTATCCGTCGCGCCGGTGCCAGCCGGGCGGCGGTGGGGTTGCTGCTGATGAACCAGCAGGTTCTTGCGGGTGTGGGAAACGTTTACCGTGCCGAGGTGCTCTTCCGGCGGCGCCTCGATCCATGGCTGCCCGGCACTGCGCTGCCGTCGGAGCGGCTTGCCGGCTTGTGGCGGGACATCCTGTCCGTGATGGGCGACGGCGTCCGGGACGGACGGATCATTACCACCGCTTCCGCCGACCGGACATCGCCGACCCTGCCGGTGGCGGTGGGCGACGCGCACTATGTGTACAAGCGCGAGGGGTTGCCCTGCCGGATCTGCCGAACACCGGTAGCAATGACGGAACTAGGGAACCGGAAATTGTACTGGTGCCCGGCCTGCCAGTGCTGACGCAGACGCGGCTCCCGCGGACTTGAATGGGCTGACGCGGACTCCGCTTCCGGTGGCTGGTCATACGCATATGGTTCTACGGCTCGCCCTCGTTTCCTGCTGAAGGCAAAAAATCCCCCGGCGCCGCCGGGGGAGGTCAAAACTGGGATGGAGGGGGCGACGGGAATCGAACCCGCGTCATCAGTTTGGAAAACTGAGGCTTTACCATTAAGCTACGCCCCCAGGAGTGATGCCGAAGGGAAGTAAGGAAGGCGGTACCGCCGCACTGCCCGGCCGCTTTCCCGCCGGCGGAGCGTTCCGCCGGGTACAACTACATCATACGGGGGGCGGGTACTGTCAAATGTGCACCGGGTCTGCGCTGCGCCCGCATTGGGGATTGTGCATGAGAGGGATTTTGGCCGTAGACTTGCCGGTGCACTACGGGGCGTAGCGTAGTGGCTAGCGCGCCTGCTTTGGGAGCAGGAGACCGCAGGTTCGAGTCCTGTCGCCCCGACTCAGCATTGTTCCGGAAACACAGGACGGAACTTGCTGCTGATCACCACTCACAAATCGACCATTCAGGAGTACATGCTGTGAAGAGCGCCGTCGAAAACCTCACACCCACTCGGGTCAAGCTCAATGTCGAGGTTCCGCTCGAGGAATTGAAGCCCAGCATTGATGAGGCTTACAAGACGATTGCTACTCAGGTTCAGGTGCCGGGATTCCGTAAGGGCAAAGTCCCCAACCGCCTGATCGACCAGCGCGTGGGCCGCGGCTACGTGTTGGAGACAGCTGTCAATGACGGCCTTAACGGCTGGTACCAGGCCGCCGTTGAAGAAGCCGGCATCCATCCGTTGAGCCGCCCCGAGGTTGAAATCACCGAAGTTCCGGATCCGAGTGCGACCGACGGGGAACTGAAGTTCCACGTCGAGGTCGATGTCCGTCCGGAGATTGAGCTGCCGGACTACAGCGGAATCGAAGTTGAGGTGAAGGCCTCCGAGACTGCAGATGAGGACCTCGAGAAGGCCCTGAACGAACTGCGTGGCCGGTTTGGGTCGCTTAAGCCGCTGGACCGCCCGGCTGCCACCGGGGACTTCCTCTCCATTGACATTGCCGCAAAGATTGACGGCGAAGACGTGGATTCGGCTTCCGGCCTGTCCTACGAGGTGGGCGCCGGAACTATGCTCGAGGGCCTCGATGACGCAGTCGCCGGACTCAGTGTTGACGAAGAGACCGTGTTCGACACCAAACTGGCCGGCGGAGATCATGCCGGCGAGGCGGCCCAGGTCACGGTGACGGTCCGCTCCGTCAAGGAGCGCGAGCTTCCCGAGGCCAACGATGACTTTGCGCAGCTGGCCAGCGAGTTCGACACCATGACCGAGCTGCGCGCCAACCTGGCCAAGCAGGTGGCCGAAGCCAAGACGGTTGATCAGGGCATTGAGGCCCGGGACAAGGTCCTGGACAAGCTCATCGAACTGATCGATGTTCCGGTGCCCGAATCCGTCATTTCCGACCAGATCGAGCAGCACTTTAACGGTGAAGGCGGCCACGGCGGCGAAGGCCACGACACCGAGGAGCACCGCGCAGAGGTTAAGTCCAACACGGAGCGTGCGTTCCGCAACGAGATCATCCTGGATACCATCGCGGACAAGGAGGAAATCGGCGTCAGCCAGCCCGAGCTGATCGATTACATCGTTTCCTCGGCCAGCCAGTACGGCATGGAGCCGAACCAGTTCGCGCAGATGCTTGACTCCAGCGGTCAGGTCCCGATGATTGTCGCTGAGGTGCGCCGCCGTAAGGCGCTGGCGGCCGTCCTGGCCCAGGCCACGGTCACTGACACCAACGGCGACGCGGTGGACCTGAGCAGCTTTGTCAGCGCCGGCGACGCCGAGTCGGAGACGGTGGAAGACGCCGAGCTGGAAGCGGTCGAATCCACCGAGGCCGAAGATGTCACTGAGACTCCCGCCGTCGACGATCCGGGCGCGGCCCGCTTCTGACGCCCTGCCACCAGCGGCGTGATTCCGCCGCTTTGAACTACGGCTGATCCGGGCCGTCGGCGTGGGAGCCGAATCATAGCCGAAACTGCATGGCAGCAAAGACGGCCGCCGCTGGTTCCTATGGGGACCGGCGGCGCCGCGCTTTAAGCCGGTGTGCGGCGGCGTCGTCCGCCCTGCCGGCCACGATGCGCCGTCAGCGAACAGTACGGTTTCACGAAACAAAATGTCGGTCGAAACGGCTACTGTCCAAGAAGAGATGTTCAGCAGAGACGTTCAGCGATAACAGTGATGACAGTGCCTCGTTTCCGTAGTTGTGGAACCGGCACGCAGTCACGAGCGAGAGGCAATTTCACCATGGCACAGCAAACCACAGCCCCGACGATGGCTACTGCGGACCCCGCCGGCCGCGACGACTACATCTTCAACCGTCTGCTCAAGGAGCGGATCATCTGGCTGGGCTCCGAGGTCCGCGATGACAACGCGAATGTGATCTGCTCCCAGCTGCTGCTGCTCTCGGCGGAGGATCCGGACAAGGACATCTTCCTGTACATCAACTCGCCTGGCGGCTCGGTGACCGCGGGCATGGCGATTTACGACACGATGAAATTCATTCCCAATGATGTGGTCACTGTGGCGACCGGTCTGGCCGCTTCGATGGGCCAGTTCCTCCTCTCCTCGGGCACCAAGGGCAAGCGTTATGCGACTCCGCATGCGCGGATCCTGATGCACCAGCCCTCCGGCGGCATCGGCGGCACCGCGTCGGACATCAAGATCCAGGCGGAGCTGATTCTGCACATGAAGAAGGTCATGTCGGAGCTGACCGCCGAGCAGACCGGTCAGACAGTGGACAAAATCCTCAAGGACAACGACCGCGACAAGTGGTTCACGGCGGAGGAAGCGCTGGAATACGGCTTCTTCGACAAGATCGCAGCTCATGCGGGAAGCGTCTCCGGTGGTGGCGGTACCGCACAGGAATAGCCCAACCCACCGTCCAACGCCGTCCCCACTTACTTCAGGAGCTTAGAGAATCATGACCTACAATTTCGGAGCGTCAGCGGGTGGCTTCGCCGCCAATATGCCCACCGACCGGTACGTGCTGCCGCAGTTTGAAGAGCGCACGCCCTACGGTTTCAAGCGCCAGGATCCGTACACCAAACTGTTTGAAGACCGCATCATCTTCCTCGGCGTGCAGGTCGATGATGCGTCGGCGGACGATGTGATGGCGCAGCTGCTGGTGCTGGAGTCAACCGATCCGGACCGCGACATCACGCTGTACATCAATTCGCCGGGCGGATCGTTCACAGCCATGACCGCCATTTATGACACCATGCAGTTTGTTCGTCCGGAGATCCAGACCGTGTGCCTGGGCCAGGCGGCAAGCGCCGCAGCGGTCCTGCTGGCTGCCGGTGCCCCCGGCAAGCGCCTGGCGCTGCCCAACGCCCGCGTTCTGATCCACCAGCCGGCGCTGTCCGGCGGCGACGGCGGCCAGGCCTCGGACATTGAAATCCAGGCCAATGAGGTTATGCGCATGCGGACCTGGCTCGAAGAGACGCTGGCCCATCACTCCGGCAGGACGCCGGCGCAGGTCAACAACGACATCGAGCGGGATAAGATCCTCACCGCGGCGGAAGCCAAGGAATACGGTCTGATCGACGAGGTGCTGGCACCGCGGAAGATCAAACCGCAGGCCATCACCAAATAGCGGCGGGACATCCCGCGCGCCGGGGCAGCGGACAAAAAGTGCGCCGCCCCGGCGTTTGGTTTCCGGCCATGACGGGCTTTGTGGCTTAGAGTGGAGGCATGGTGGGGAGCTTGATTGACCGCACCGGCTGCAGGTCCGGCGACGGGCCGGAAGCGTATTTGTGCCAGACACGAAAGGGAAACACAGATGGCTCGATTGGGCGAGAGCACTGATCTACTGAAGTGTTCTTTTTGTGGCAAGAGCCAGAAGCAGGTCCGGAAGCTCATCGCCGGCCCGGGCGTCTATATCTGCGATGAATGCATTGAACTCTGCAACGAAATCATCGAAGAGGAACTGGCCGAGGTGGCGGATCTGGGCAGTTTTGAACTGCCCAAGCCACGTGAAATCTTTGCCTTCCTGCAGGAATACGTCATTGGGCAGGAGCCCGCCAAGCGTTCGCTGGCAGTGGCGGTCTACAACCATTACAAGCGGATCCAAGCCGGTCATAGTTCCAAGGGCAATGCCCTGGCCGAGGGGGGCGCCCACGAAGACGTCGAACTCTCCAAATCCAATATCCTGCTGATCGGACCGACTGGCTGCGGTAAAACCTATCTCGCGCAGACCCTGGCCCGTCGGCTCAACGTGCCGTTCGCCGTCGCCGATGCCACCGCGCTGACGGAAGCCGGCTACGTCGGCGAGGACGTCGAAAACATCCTGCTCAAGCTCATCCAGGCCGCCGACTACGATGTCAAAAAGGCTGAGCAGGGCATCATCTATATCGATGAGATCGACAAGATTTCACGCAAGAGCGAAAACCCGTCCATCACCCGGGATGTCTCCGGTGAAGGAGTTCAGCAGGCACTGCTGAAAATCCTCGAGGGAACCGTTGCCTCGGTCCCGCCGCAGGGCGGCCGCAAGCACCCGCACCAGGAATTCATCCAGATCGATACCACCAACGTGCTGTTCATCGTGGCTGGGGCCTTCGCGGGGCTGGAGGAAATCATCGGCTCGCGGGCTGGCAAGAAGGGGATCGGCTTCGGCGCCCCGCTGAGTGCGCTTAAGCGCGAGGAAGCCAGCTATGGCGACGTGATGCCGGAAGATTTGCTCAAGTTCGGGCTCATCCCCGAATTCATCGGCCGCCTTCCGGTGATCACCACGGTCTCGCATCTGGACCGGCCGGCCCTGATCCAGATCCTTTCCGAACCCAAGAATGCCCTGGTCAAGCAGTACCAGAAGATGTTTATGCTCGACGGCGTGGAGTTGGTCTTTGAAAACGACGCACTGGATTCCATTGCCGACCAGGCGTTGGAACGCGGAACCGGAGCCCGCGGGCTGCGGGCCATTATGGAAGAAGTGCTGCAGCCGGTGATGTTTGACCTGCCCGGCCGGGATGACATTGCCAGTGTGGTCATCACCGCCGAGGTGGTCAACAAGTCGGCCGAGCCTACGCTGATTCCGCACGATGTGGTGGCCAAGCGCCGCAATAAATCCGCCTGATCCGGTCTCGATTTTTTTTGGCCCCGCGCTTCGCATCAGTACAGACGACTTTGGGACAGACGGACTTTGGGCATTCCGCGCGGTCGCCTTCGGAAAATGACAGCCGGCCCGCCGCACGGGGAATCGTGGCACGCCGGAATACGTTGTCCTGAAAGGTTGTTCTTAATCGGGTGGGATACAAGCGTTTGCCTGCCCGCCACCATCCGACGAGGAGATAATTGTGACCGAAGCTGCCAGTACTGCCAACCCCGGAACCGATACAGCTGATTTCTGGTTTGATCCCATGGGTCCGTTCGCTTGGGCCACCTCGCGCTGGATCGGCGAAGTGGAGAAGGTTCGGCGGATCAGCACGCGGTGGCACGTGATGAGCCTTGCCGTCCTCAACGATGGGCGCGACGGGCTTTCGGAGGACTACCGGAATTTCCTGAAGAATGCGTGGGGACCGGTCCGGGTCGTCATCGCCGCCCAAGAGCTCCACGGCGACCAGGTGGTCAAACCGCTCTACGACGCCATGGGCACGCTGATCCATCACGAAGGCATTGAGGATCTGGATCAGGTCATTTCCAAGTCCCTTGCCGAGGTAGGGTTACCGGCCGACCTGGCCGGTTATGCCTCGAAGGACAGCTACGACGCGCAACTGCGTGCCAGCCACGAAGCAGGGATCAACCTGGTCGGGCAGGACGTCGGAACGCCGGTTGTTTCCTTCAACCGGACGGCATTCTTCGGCCCCGTCATCACCCGCATACCGCGTGGCGAGGATGCCGGGCGTCTTTGGGATGCCACGGTCACCCTGGCCGGCTTCCCATACTTCTTTGAAATCAAGCGCACCCGGACGGAGAGCCCGCAGTTCGGTTAGGCCCGTTTAGCCCCATAAACCGCATCGACCGCGCAGTAGATGTCCTTCTCGAGCCTGAGAACGACATCTACTGCCTAGTCGATGCGTGGGCTAAGCCTGGGCGGGCTCTTCGGCCGGTGCGAGGACCACGGCGTCGACGGACAGTTCGGCGCCCTCAATCAGCGTGAGTTCGCGGACGTTGCCGGCGGCCTTCAAGTCGCCGATCCCTGCCTGCAGTCGGGCCAGCGCACCGGCCGGCGCGCCGATGGTCGCGCTGAGGACTTCTGTGCGCTGCTTAACCTTGGCCTCGGACTTGGCCTTGCGGATCCCACTGAGGGCCGCACCGACGGTGGCCAGCATAGTGATGTCACCGGCACTCTCGCCCGCAGCGCCGGTTGCGGGCCGGTAGGCTGCCGGCCACGGTGCACGGTGCACAGACCCTTTGCGCCACCAGGACCAGACCTCGTCGGTTGCAAACGGGATGAACGGGGCAAACAGCCGCAGTAGTGCTTCCAAGGTGGTGGCGAGGGCCGCGAGCACGGATGCCTGCTCCACGTCACCGGCAGCACCGTAGGCACGGTCCTTGATGAGTTCCACATAATCGTCGGTGAATGACCAGAAGAACGTTTCGGTCAGCTGCAGCGCCCGGGCGTAGTCGTAGGTCTCGAACGCCGACGTTGCCTGGTCGACGACGTCGGCCAGCTGAGCGAGCAGCGCAGCATCCAACGGATTGGACACTGGATGGTCACCGGCCGCCCATGTCCCGGTGAGTACCGAGGCCTCGGTGGCACCCAGATTCAGCACAAACTTCGAGGCGTTGAGCAGCTTTATCGCCAGCCGGCGACCGATCTTCATCTGTCCGATTTCGTAGGCGGTGTCCGCGCCGAGTTTGGCCGAAGCCGCCCAATAACGTACCGCGTCCGAGCCGAAGTCCTTGAGAACATCGGTGGGAACCACCACGTTGCCCTTGGACTTGGACATCTTCTTGCGGTCCGGGTCCAGGATCCAGCCCGAAATGGCGGCGTGCTTCCACGCTGCAACCCCCTGCAGGGCATCGGCCCGGACCACGCTGGAGAACAACCAGGTCCGGATGATGTCGTGGCCCTGCGGGCGAAGGTCGAAGGGAAAGACTTTCGCGAAGAGGTCCTCGTCCCGGCTCCAGCCGCCCACAATCTGCGGGGTCAGCGAGGACGTGGCCCAGGTGTCCAAGACATCGGCATCCCCGGTGAATCCGCCGGGCTGATCGCGCTGTGCCTCCTCATAACCGGGGGCCGGTTCGGCAGCCGGATCGACGGGCAGCGCCTGGTCCGTGGGCAGGATCGGCTGCTCGTAGTCCGGATTGCCGGCGGTGTCGAGCGGGTACCAAACCGGAATCGGCACACCGAAGAAGCGCTGCCGCGACACCAGCCAGTCGCCGTTGAGGCCCTGCACCCAGTTCTCATAGCGCGAGCGCATGAACGCAGGGTGGAAGGCGACTTCCTTGCCCCGGCCGATCAGACGTTCACGCCGGTCCGCATCCCGGCCACCATTGCGCAGATACCATTGGCGGCTGGTGACGACTTCCAGTGGTTTGTCGCCTTTTTCATAGAAGTTGACTGTATGCGTGATCGGCTTCGGTTCGCCGTCCAGATCGCCGCTGTCGCGCAGTTGGGCGACCACCGTCTCCTTGGCGCTGAAGGTGGTCTTGCCGGCCAGCGCCTCGTAATGAGCGACGCCGTCGCCCTTAACCCATGCCGGAGTGTCGGCCAGAATGCGCCCGTCACGGCCCACAATCGCCCGCGTGGGGAGCTGCAGCTCGCGCCACCAGGTGACGTCGGTCAGGTCGCCGAACGTGCAGACCATGACCAGGCCGGAGCCCTTGTCGGGCTTGGCCAGCGGATGCGCCTTGACCTCGACCTCGACGCCGTACAGCGGGGAGGTGACAGTGGTGCCGAAGAGTGGCTGGTAGCGCTCGTCATCCGGGTGCGCCACCAGGGCAACGCAGGCCGGAATCAGCTCCGGGCGGGTGGTCTCGATGAAGACCTTTTCGCCGTCGTGCCGGTGGAACGCGACGCGGTGGAAGGCGCCGGGACGCTCGCGGTCCTCCAGCTCGGCCTGCGCCACGGCGGTCCGGAACGTGACGTCCCAGAGCGTGGGGGCCTCGGCCATATACGCGTCGCCGGCGGCCAGGTTGGCCAGGAACGCGCGCTGGCTCACGGCGCGGGAGGCATCATCAATGGTGCGGTAGGTGAGTTCCCAATCGACCGACAGCCCCAAGGTGCTGAACAGGTCCTCGAAGACCTTCTCGTCCTCCACCGCCAGGACCTCGCAGAGTTCAATGAAGTTGCGCCGCGAGATCTGGATGAAGTCGCGCTCATTCTTCGCCGGCTGGGCCGGCGGCGTGAAACCGGCTTCGTAGGGCAGTTTCGGGTCGCAGCGGACTCCGTAATAGTTCTGTACACGCCGTTCGGTCGGTAGCCCGTTGTCATCCCAGCCCATCGGATAGAAGACGTTCTTGCCGCGCATCCGCTGGTAACGTGCCAGTACGTCGGTCTGGGTGTAGGAGAACATATGTCCTACATGCAGGGATCCGGAGGCCGTCGGCGGGGGAGTGTCGATCGAGTAGACCTGCTCCCGGCTGGTGTTCCGGTCAAACTTATAGGTTCCCTCCTCACGCCAGCGCTTGCTCAGGACTGCTTCAAGCCCCTCCAATGCGGGTTTCTCGGGAACATTGGACGAAGTCGTGGCGGGCGTGTCTGTGCCCGGGATGTGGTCTGCCATACCGTAGATTCTTTCATGTTTGTCTTCGGCCAGGGACCACGGACTATCCGGGATTCAGGCGGGACGGCTGGTGACGGGCAGAGCTGCAATCAGAGCGTCCGATAGGTGAGGACAGGGGCCGTCTCTCAGAAGGGGGCGATGTCGAGGTCGTCGGTGCGGGTGGTGTAGATTTTGCCGCCGGGTGAGAGCCATTTCAGGGAGCCGTCGGGCTGGCGGGTGTCGGCCCATCCGGTCTTGTGTTTGATCAGGTGGTGGGGGCCGCATTTGGGTCCGGTGTTGGTGCCGCTGGAGACACCGTTTTTGGACCAGTCGAAGATGTGGTCGTTGTCGCAGTTCCGGGACGGGCGCAGGCAGCCGGGGAATTCGCAGGTGGGGTGGCGGAGCCGGTTTTCGCGGCGTATATCGGCCGGGGTCCGGTAGGCTGTTCGGCCCACGGAAAGCCTGGCTCCGGTGTGGGGATGGGTCAGGACGCGGTAGAAGCTCGGTTGTTCGGCGGTGATCCTGCGGGCGGTCTCGGCTGGGATGGGTCCGTAGCCCTCCATATATCCGGGTTCGTCGGATTTACCCATCGCGGTCCAGACCGGGATGGTGATGAATACCTCGGCCTTGATCCTACGGTAGTCAATCTTCTCCCGGCCCAGGTCCGGACCGGTCCCCGGTGGTGGGCTGGTCCCCGGTGGTGGGCTGGTCCCCGGTGGCGGGCTGTTGCGTGATGCCGTGGTGGGGGCGCCAGGGCGTAGGTAGCGGCCCGGGCGCGGGTGTCCGGCGGGGGGCTGGTCCTTGTGGAAATGGGGTGGGGATGCCGGGATCCGGGGACCTGTGGCCGGGATCGGGCCGGGATTCGGGGCCGGCCGCCGGATCAGGTAGCGCGGGAACGCGCCTCTGGACGGAGCGCTCCCGCACGGTTCGGGGAGCTGGACGGTTTCAGCGCCCAGCGTGCTGACCCCGGCGTTGATGAGCAGGTCGGTGAGGACATCGGCGCGCAGCTGGGCCGGGGTGCGTTCCTCGTCGGGGCCCTGCAGGGTGGCCGCGGCCGCGGTGATCCGGTTATGGGCGGAGAACGCGGCCTCGGCCGGGAGCAGGGCATGTAGCCACGCCATCCCGTCCGGTCCCGGGGACAGGTAAATCCGCCGTCCGGCGAGGGCCCTGCGGTGGCGCACGCTCAGGGATTCCGGGTCGAGCCTGCACCGCAGCCGGTGCGCCCGGCCGTTGAGCTGGTCCCGGGTCAGTTCCGGGGCTCGTTCGAGCAGCCGGGTCTCGAAGATGTCCCTGCCCGCGGCGTCAAGTCCCTGGCCCTGGTCGACCAGGACGGCGGCGCAAGGCTGGGAGAGGGCCCCGGTTTCCATCAGGGCCAGGGTTGCCGGGAACGTGTCGACCAGGGCGCAGGAGGTATCGAGGAGTTTATGCGTTTGGCCCTCGGAGAGTTTGAGTGTGGTCGCCGCTTCCATGATGGCCACGGACTCCGCCAGGTTCAGGTGGGCCTGGGTGGGGCCGGTGTCACCGGTGCGGATCCCGTTCAGCGCCTGGTCCTTGAGCCTGGCCAACAATCTGGCCTCAAGGGCGTCGAGCCAGTTGCGGGTTCTCGCTGGAGCTTGTCAATTTTTCTGTGTAAGTAGTTTATTTTTTGTTTAGTTCAGGTGGCCGGCGAGCCGGTCTGGGTAGGCCAGGGCTAGTGCGCCGAGGGCGGCGTTCCAGCCGAGACTGGAGGACCCCTCAACGAGGTGCCGCCCGGTCGTGTTCGTGTCGGTCTTTTGTTTCTTGCCTCGTTGCCTGGCGTGTTTGTCTTCGATGTCGCGGATGGCCAGCCAGAGCAGTTTCACGACCGCGGTGTCGTTGGGGAAATGCCCGCGGTTCTTGATGATTTTACGCAGCTGGTAATTCAGCGACTCGATCGCGTTGGTCGTGTAAATGATGCGGCGTACTGCTGCGGGGAAGGC
>NZ_JASISR010000018.1 GCF_030063245.1 Paenarthrobacter sp. PH39-S1 | reverse complement strand
GTCACCTGCGGGCCGCTCGGCACAAGCGACGCTGATATCGGCACCAAATAGGTGAACTCGGCGCTGCCCTCGATGGTAGTTCCACCTGGACCCACGGCTCGAACGGTTGCGGGGCCGGAATGCGCCGCTGGCGCCGTGAACACGAACCTGTTTTCCGACACCTTCCGGAACTGGACGGCTATCCCGTCCACGAGGACCGCGGAAAGCTCCACGAAGTGGCCTATCAACCGTATCTTGGTGCCTGCTTGGGCGTCTGCCGCGGGGTCGACTCGGGTCAGCTGGGGCGGGCATGCCGTTCCTGACCCCGCGGCGGCCAGCACCGGGCTGTTCGGGTGCGCCACGTGGTAGGCCAACAGATTGGAGACAACCGAGTAGGCGGTCGCCTCCAAGCACGCGGTCGGCGCGGGCGGCTGTGCCTCCCGGAAGCTGGCCGCCGCCTGCGCCCAAGCAGACGAAACGTCCGCGGCAGAGGCCCGCGGATCGACGGCGGTGCAGATCGACTGGGCTGCACGCGCCAGCGCATCATTGGGGGCCATTTCGTCGCACCTGTGCGCTTCCATGAGGGCGTACCAGCCATCAGGCGGCGCATCCGCCGGATCCGCAGGACCAGGCGGAACCCACGCCAGGGCATTGCCTGCGGCCGGCGGCGCTCCGGCTTCCGGTGGGCCGGTGGGATTTACGACGGCGCCCGGATCGGTTTTCCCTGAGGGGGCCGATGCGCTCGGGCCAGTGGCGGACTCCTGCGCTGGTGGACTTGCCGGAGGTGGTGACTGCGGCGCAGACGGGGCGCAGGCGGTCACGAGCGCCAGCCCTATGGCAGCGCAGCCAGCGACCGCTGCCATCCTGGCATGACGGGGACTCCAGACGCGGTTCACAGCGGTCTCCCCTCCCCGCCATCCCTCTGCTGCCGATGCGCAATGCACAGCCGAGGGAAAATCCCGGAAACTTCCGGTTCAGCGTCGCGGCGGCTGGGATTGTCAACGGTTGAGACCGCTGATTCCCGGGCGACGCGACCGGACACGTACATTGTGCGCGTGCAGGGCAACGATGGCAATAGGTAACGATGGCAATAGGTAGGGGGACGAATAGAATGCCAGGCGCGCCGTGGGCCTTCGCAACAGGCGCAGCGGTCCGTGCGTTGGGACGTCCCGGTGGTCCGGGACGGCGCCGGCGGGGGCCGTCCACTGCCCGTGACCAGTTACTTCTCGGGAAAAGCAGGGGTGCCGGGGTCCGGTGAAAGCGTGCGGTGATAGAACCATTCGATGTGTTCGCGCAGCCGGACCTCGGCGGCATCCGGGTCGTGGTCGCTGATCGCGTCCAGTATGCCATGGTGCTGGTGGCGCAAGGTCACGGCGATCTCCTCCCAATCGACGACCTTGTCCACCGCCTCATTAACATAGCCACGGATGGATTGGCTCAGCGAGACCATGATGGTTTCAATCACCGCGTTGCCCGCCAGCGAGGCGACGGCAACGTGGAACTGTGCATCCAAGACGTGGAAGATCTCCTGATCGAGACCCGGGTCATCCATGGCGGCGAGCAACCCCCGCACGCCGTCCAATTCGGCGCCGTCGCGCTCCTGTTGGGCCGCAGCCCGGCCAACCCAGGTTTCCAGCAGGATACGGGTTTCCACAATGTCCCGGACCGGTAGATGGCGTGTGGCTACATGGTATCTGAACGCGGATGAAAGGCCGGCGGCGGGATTGGACACCACAATGGCACCCGAATTGGGGCCGGATCCGGATGATGTGCGCACCACGCCCATGGCATCGAGAATGCGCACGGCTTCGCGCACAGAGGCCCTGGAGATACCGTATGTCTGCGCCAGTGCGCGCTCACCGGGCAGCTGGTCACCGGGTTTAATGGCACCGGAGCGAAGGTCCGTTTCTATATTGCTGAGCACAATCTCGTACGTTCGCCGCGTTGCCGCCACAGTACCCTCCTTGGACGACTGGAAATCCTTTCTATCCTGCCATGCGCAGGCGCCCAGTGAAGAAGCGGTCCCGGAGCCGCTGTCCGAATCACCGGCCACATGGCGGCGCTCCAGTCACCGAGAGCCGCCAGCAGGTGGACGTGACGTGCAACACGGGGCTACTATGGTCTGACCACACGTCATCCACGTCCCGGCATACCTTGCCCCGGAAGGATTCCATGAAGATCGCACTCTTCGCCACCTGCATTGTGGACGCTATGTTCCCGCGTACCGCGAAGGCCACGGTGACGGTTTTGGAACGGTTGGGACACCAGGTTGTTTTCCCGGCCGGTCAAGCCTGCTGCGGCCAGATGCACATCAACAGCGGCTACTTCGACGACGCGCTGCCGGTGGTCGCAAACCATGTCGCCGCGTTCAGCCACGGGGACTACGACGTCGCCGTTGCGCCTTCTGCTTCCTGTGTTGCATCGGTGAAGCATCAGCAGCCGATGATTGCCCGGCACTGCGGTGACGCTGCGCTGGAAAACCGGGCCAACGCCGTCGGCGCTAAGACCTACGAACTCTCCCAGCTTCTGGTGGACGTCCTGGGCATCACCGACGCCGCGGCCCAGCTGGGCTCATACTTCCCGCACACGGTGACGTACCACCCCAGTTGCCACGGCATGCGTTTGCTCCGCCTGGGTGACCGGCAGCTGGACCTGCTGCGGACGGTTGCCGGGATCGATCTGCGCAACCTTGCCGAACCGGATCAGTGCTGCGGATTCGGTGGCACTTTTTCGATGAAGAACGCGGATGTCTCGAGTGCGATGCTCGAGGACAAGGTGGCCACTATTGAAGCCTCCGGCGCAGAACTGTGCACGGGCGGCGACGCCTCCTGCCTGCTGCACATCGGCGGCGGCCTTTCCCGCAAAGGAAGCGGCACCGCAACCCTGCACTTTGCCGAGATACTTGCCAGCACGATGGCAGCGCCCGTCTCCGTGTCCGGCGAGGTCGAACAGCTGACCGGACGAGGACGCTCATGAGCCAGGTCAGTCTGGGTATGCCGAAGATCGCCAGTTACGGCAGCGGTAACCTGTTCGCGACCGAGCCCTTCCCGCAGGCCGCGCACCGCGAACTCGCCAACACCCAGCTGCGCGCGAATCTGGGCCATGCCACCAGGACCATCCGCGAGAAGCGTATCGGCGTGGTTTCCGAGCTTCCCGATTGGGAGGAACTGCGCGAAGCCGGCAGCGTGCTCAAACAGCAGGTCATGGCCGATCTTCCCCGGCTGCTGGTGCAGCTCGAGGAAAATGTCACCAGGCGCGGCGGCACGGTGCACTGGGCCCGTGACGCGCAGGAAGCCAATGAGATTGTCACCGGTCTCATTCGGGCCGAGGGCGCCACCGAGGTCGTCAAGGTCAAATCCATGGCCACGCAGGAAACCGGTCTCAACGAGTACCTGGAAGAACAGGGAATCGCGGCCTACGAGACGGACCTGGCCGAACTCATCGTCCAGTTGGGCCATGACAAACCGAGCCACATTCTGGTGCCCGCCATCCACAAGAACAGGACCGAGATCCGGGACATCTTCCTGGCCGGGATGGCCGGGGTGGATCCGGAGCTGACCGATGATCCCCGGCAGCTGGCGATGGCTGCCCGTACGCACCTGCGGCGGAAATTCCTCACCGCGAAGGTTGCCGTCTCCGGGGCAAACTTCGCGATCGCCGATTCCGGCACCCTGGCGGTGGTGGAGTCGGAAGGAAACGGCCGGATGTGCCTGACGCTGCCGGAAACACTGATCACAGTGATGGGCATCGAGAAACTGGTACCGACGTTCCAGGACCTTGAAGTCTTCATGGCGCTGCTGCCGCGCTCGTCCACCGGTGAACGGATGAATCCCTACACTTCGCTGTGGACGGGCGTCACCGAGGGGGACGGGCCGCAGAACTTCCACCTGGTGCTGCTGGATAACGGCCGCACCGCTGCGCTTGCCGACGAAATGGGCCGTTCCGCGCTGCACTGTATCCGCTGCAGCGCGTGCATGAACGTCTGCCCGGTCTACGAGCGCACCGGCGGCCATGCCTATGGCTCCACCTATCCCGGTCCCATCGGAGCCATTCTTTCCCCGCTGATGACAGGGATCGAGGCCGAGGAAAACAACTCTTTGCCGTACGCCTCCTCGTTGTGCGGGGCCTGTTTTGATGCCTGTCCGGTCAAGATCAATATCCCGGAGATCTTGGTCCACCTGCGCGGTAAGGACGTCGACGCTCAGCATGCCAAGCGTAAACTGCCCAGCCAGATGGACGTGGGGATGACAGTGGCTAAGGTTGCGCTCTCCTCCGGCCGCAATTTGGGCCTGGCGGAGAAGGGACTGCCGCTGGGCAAGCTGGCGGCCGGGCCGGATCGGTTGATCAAGCGGCTTCCTGGCCTTGCCGGCGGCTGGACGCAAAGCAGGGATATTCCCGCGCCGCCGGCGCAGTCGTTCCGTGACTGGTGGAAAAAAGAACATGTACCCACGGCTGACACGGCGGCCGGAACGGGAGAGAACGCATGAGCGCACGGGAAGAAATTCTGGACCGGATCCGCGCCGCACTGTCCGATCAGCCAGCGGTTCCGCCGGTTCCCCGTGATTACCGGCGTACGTCCGGGCTGGACGCTCAAGCGCTGGTGGCGCTGCTGGTGGACCGTCTGGTGGATTACAAGGCTAACGTCTTCGTGGAGGAGTCCGACGGCGTCAGCGGCCGGATCGGCGGGCTGCTGGCTGGCGCCGGCCAGTTTGTGATCCCGCCAGGCCTGCCCGCAGCGTGGCTGGCCTTTGACACCGAACCGGCCCGCGCCGTCGTCGACAGCCTCGAGAGTCCCCTCTCCATCGCCAGGCTGGACGCGATGGACGCCGTGCTGACATCGAGCGCTGTCTCGGTGGCCGAGACCGGAACGATCGTGCTGGACGGCTCCGCCGATCAGGGCCGGCGGGCCATTTCGCTGGTGCCGGACCACCACGTTTGTGTGGTGCCGGTGGAGAGTATTGCCGGGATTCTGCCGGAGGCACTCCAGCGCCTTGACGGCACCCGTCCGCTGACCCTGATCAGCGGCCCCAGTGCCACCAGCGACATTGAACTGGAGCGTGTCGAGGGAGTGCACGGACCGCGGCGGCTGGACGTCATTATTGCCGTATAGCTCCGCCGGCCAGCTGACTCCCGCGTGGCCGGCAGGGCGTCCTGCTGACCACACGGTGCCTCACTTGTTGTTCGCCCTGGGCGCCGCGATGCCCGGATCGATTTGGTACGGGCCGCCGTACGACAGATGGGAGTCGAGAGAGTCCGAGTCCTTCGAGAGGTTCTCAATATCCTCGTTGCTGCCGTTCTCCCGGAGGAGAGCGGTGTGCGCTCATACGGTCTGCAGGATTCCTGGTGCCTCGGCAGCGTCCCGGGTCCGCACCGCATTGCGGCCCAGGAACAGGGCGGCGGCGAGGGCAATCACCGCAAGGACCGCAAGCAGGACAGCCAGGGCGGCATTGGTTTCGTATTTCCCGACCAACAGGAAGAAGGCCGGAATGGTAGCGGTCGGCTGGCTGATGAGGATCGTGAACCAGCCGGTGGCATGCGTCAGGGATTTTTTCCCGAGGCCCAGCAGCAGGAAGAACATGAACCAGAGAATAGCCCAGACAAACCAGATGACTCCGAAAACAGGATCGTTGATCATGGTGAACTGTAGAATACCGATGACGACGGCGCACGCCGCCACGAAGAGCGAGAACCAGCCGAGGCCTTCTCCGGTAATCCCGGTGAACTGAAGAATGCCGACGTAGAGGTACGTGAAGCCAAACAGATAGAGGCCGGCGGCTGCGAAGATTGCCGGCAGATTGTTATCGGCCTGCAGGATGATGACAGTGGGGAAAAGCACCTGCATGCCGCCGACAAAGAAATTCAGTATACCAGCCGATTTTCCGGGTACAAGTCCGATGAGCATGAGACCGTTAACAAAGAGCACGGCCCCTACATACAGCAAACCCACACTGCTCATGAGCGCTCCATTGCTAAACAGACGATGACACGTGGTGACCGGCCGAATCTGGTTTGGAAAGGACGAATCGATCGATTGCCCACCCAGCCAGTTAAGCGGCTATTCGGTTCGCAATTCAAATGACACTAACCCAGCCTATTTTATATGTCAATCGAATGTTTTCTTGGCCTGGACCCGGGGCGTAAATCCCGTGAATTCAGCTCATTTGCTCGAGTCTGTCCGCGTGCGGCACAAAGCGTACTGACATGGCCTTGTATCCAGGTGTGTTTGATTCGCGTGCCACGAGCTCCCGGTGCATCAGCGCGTTGGCCTCCGGGAAATAAGCGGCTGCGCAGCCCCGCGGCGTTGGGTAAACCACTAAGCGGAATTTGTTGGCCCGGCGTTCTGCACCCTGAAAGGTGCTGATAACGTCCACCATGTCGCGGTCCTGGAATCCCATCGCATCCGCGTCATCCTGGTGGAGCAGAATGACGCGCCGGCCGTTGGAGATCCCGCGGTAGCGGTCATCCTGGCCGTAAAACGTCGTGTTGTACTGGTCATGGCTGCGGACGGTCTGCAGAATCAGGTGACCTGCCGGCGGCGTGAGATATTCGAGCGGGCTGACCGTAAACCGTGCCCGGCCAATGTCCGTGGCAAAGCTGCGGGTATCACGGGGTGGATTTGGCAGAATGAAGCCGTTCTTGGTCCGCAGCCGGCGGTTGAAGTCCTCGAAGCCGGGCAGGACCCGGGAAATGTGATCGCGGATGACGTCATAATCTTCCGCCATGCCCTTCCAATCGACGCGATGATCGTCGCCAAGGGTGGCGCTGGCCATCCGCGCGACGATGACCGGCTCTGCGAGCAGGTGGTCAGAGACAGGAGCGAGCCGGCCCTGGGTGGAGCGGACTACCGACATGGAGTCCTCAACGGACAGGATTTGACGCCCGCCGGCATGCTTATCATCGGTATCGGTCCGGCCCAAGGTCGGCAGAATCAACGAGGTCATGCCGTGCGAGACGTGCGAACGGTTCGGTTTGGTGGAGATATGGACCGTCAGGCCCACCCGTTGCATCGCCGCTTCGAGGAGGTCCGTGTCCGAGCAGGCCAAGGCAAAATTGCCGCCCATCGAGATAAAGACGTCGACCTCGTTGTTCTCGAAGGCCGTGACGGTGTCCACCGAGTCCAGACCGTGGGCGCGCGGGGAAGTGATCCCGAATTCCCGGTCCAATGCCGCCAGCATCCATTCATGGGGTTTCTCCCAGATGCCCATCGTGCGGTCGCCTTGGACATTGGAATGCCCGCGGACGGGACAAGCGCCTGTTCCCGGTTTGCCGAAGTTCCCCTGGAGCAGCAGAAGATTAATGATTTCCTTGAGCGTGTTCACCGAATGGGGCTGTTGGGTCAGGCCCAAGGCCCAGCAGATGATGGTGCCCTTGGATTGGACCATCATCTTGGCGACGTTGGCAATCTCCAGCCGGGACAGCCCCGTCGCCTGCTCGGTTTCGGCCCAGTCGACGGACTTCCGCGCGGCCCGGTAGGCCTCAATCCCATCCGTATTGGCGGCGACGAAATCGTGGTCGACGACGGAGCCAGGAACGCGCTCTTCCTCTTCGAGCAGCAGGTGGCCGAGCGCCTGGAACAGCGCCAGATCCGCTCCGACTTTGATCTGCAGAAACTCGTCGGCCAGTGCGGTACCGTCGCCGAGAAGTCCGGACGGCGTCTGTGGATCTTTGAAATTGAACAATCCTGCCTCGGGCAACGGGTTGACGGCAACAATCCTGCCGCCGTTGTCCTTGCATTCCTTCAGCGCCGACAACATCCGCGGATGGTTGGTTCCGGGATTCTGCCCGATGACGAAGATCAGCTCGGCCCGATGGATGTCCTCAAGGGACACCGTCCCCTTGCCGATGCCGATGGTGGGGTTTAGCGCCGAGCCGGAAGACTCGTGGCACATGTTGGAACAATCCGGAAGATTATTGGTGCCCAGGGAGCGGGCGAACAGTTGATACATGAACGCCGTCTCGTTGGCGGTGCGGCCGGACGTGTAAAAAACGGTTCGCTCGGGCGTGGAGGCCCTGATGTGCTCGCCGATGAGTTCAAAGGCCTCGCTCCAGGGAATCGGCTGATAATGCGTCCCCCCGGGCCGGATGACCATCGGATGGGTGATCCGGCCCTGATTGCCCAGCCAGTATTCGGTCCGGGTTGCCAGCTCTGCAACGGAGTGTTCGGCCCAGAATTTGGGCGTCACAGTGCGTAGAGTACTTTCCTCGGCCACGGCTTTGGCACCATTTTCACAGAATTCGGCTGTTTTCCGGTGGCCCTGTGATTCCGGCCAGGCACAGCCCGGGCAGTCGGTGCCGTTCCGCTGGTTCAGCCGCAGCAGCGACCGCGCTGTCCGGGTCACGCCTGCCTGGGAAATTCCGCGGTCAAGGGCCACGCCGACCGCAGTGAGTCCGGCGGCGCTTTTCTTCGGCTTCTGGACGGTCAGATGGTTTTCGTTGATGTCCTCGACGGGCGCTCCACGTGTCATCCACCCATAGTGCCGTTATTCCCGCGGCAAAGCGAAACGGCGCGTTGCATGACGCCGAACACACGTCTTCAAGCGGTCCGCCCGACCCTTCGGCTGGGCCGTCCGACCCGCGTCAGCGGGCGGCGGGGACCGCAGGCATGCCGAATATGCCGCCGTCGCCCTTCTTTTTGGGCTTGCGCACCCGGGTACCCCAGGCATAGGCAATCAGGGTCAGCGCGAGCTGGATCGGGAACGCCAGCGGCGGAACGCCACCGGAAATCAGACAGATCAGCACCGGCAGCAGCGTGATCAGCGTCAGATCGGGACCGATCAGGAAGCTGCGGATGGCACCGGTCGGAACAGGTCCCATTGCCGTAGCAACGGCGGGCATGTTCCAGTCCGGGGTGGGCCGGAATGCGGCCCGCAGCGTGGCGCCGCCCAAGCCCGGACCGGCGAGCACGGCCAGAATGATCAGCGGCCAGGAACCCACTCCCAGCACGAACAGCAGCACGAAGCACAGAATCGCCCACACCGTCATGCCCGCCGCCGGAAGCACAAAATGCACCCGCCGGATGGTCTTGGCCGGGAGCGGCATCAGGGCATCCACACTGGGATTCCCGGCTGCAAACCGCGCCACCGAGCCCAGTCCGGTGACGGCAAAATGTGCACAGAAATACAGCACCACGGCAATCAGCGTGGCATTGCCCAGGAACTGCACCGAGGCAAGACTTGCGGGTATGGCCGCCAGCACCGCCACGCGCACCAGGGTCGAGGGCTGGCGCAGCTGCATGGTCAGATGTGCGCTGAGCATCGTCAGTACCGAGCGCCTGGTTAGCGACCCCTGGTGGAAGACCAGCGGCAGCCTGATCCAGGAATGGCCGCTCCTGGCCCCGTTGCTCAGTGAGCGGGACAGCTCGCTGGCGTCCATGGACAGCACGGACCCGGCAACGTAGGCGCTGGCCACCGCGCTGGATTTGAGGCTGGCCGAGCTTAGCCGCTCCAGGTTTGCATAGACGACGGCGAGCACCACCAGCGCCAGCCCGGTCACCAGCAGCGGCCAGAGCTGGCCCGCGGCCACGAGCAATGGCCAGCTGGTCGGCAGGTACTGCAGCCAGGACATGTTCACGCGGGTGTTTTCGGCGTTATTGAACAGTGCGGTGGCTACCAGGGAAAGGGGCGCTACGACGGTGACCGCGCTGGCCAGCGGGCGCAGCCAGCGCTCCCCGCCGGTGATCTGCACCCAGCCGGCAATCCCGTATAACAGCAGTGCCAGAGCCGCGCCGCACAGGGTGGCTAATGCGACGGGACCGGGGGCGTTATCCGCGCCGATGCCCAGCGACAGGGGGACGACGACGGCGACCGACCCGGCGACGGGCCAGATCATGGACCGGAAGAAGCCCGGCTCAATAAAACCACGCCGGCGGACCGGGAGACCGAGCCACCAGAAGGTCTGCGGCACGGTCATGGCGATCGGGCCGATGTTCATCTGGACACTGAGCAGCGCCGCGGCCAGGGTGAGCATGAGCGTGGCAGAGGCCTGCAGCGGCTCCAGGCTGGCAAAGCCGGGAGCAAGGGCGGATGCAGTCCATACCGGTTCCGAGCCCAGGCCCAGCGAATGCCGCAGCCCAACGATGATGGCCCCGGACATGACCACGAGCACGACGGCGCCGAAGACATAGGTGTAGATCTCCGAAATCAGCTCTCCGATGCCGCCTTCTGAGCGTGCCAGCCCGACCTTGAAGGTGTAGCGGCGGATCTCCTTGGCGCTCAGCGCCGCCGGCGCAGACACAGGCGGAGGCGGAGGCCCGGAGGCTTCTGGCGATTGCGGTGCCACGGTCATGATGTCTGCTCAGTGCGCATGCGGGTTCTCGGAGGAGATGGCCAGTGCCGCCTGTGCCGGCGTCATCTTCTTCACCTCGTCGTCGACAAAAATGGCGCGGGTGGCGACGGCGCTCAGAAATGCCGGGTCGTGGGTGACCAGCAGCAGGCCCAGGCCGCCATCGACCTGGTCACGCAACCGCGCGGCCAGCCGGGCGCGCATGCCGGTATCCAGCCGCTGCTCGGGCTCGTCCAGGACCAACAGTGACCGGGGCCGGACGAAGGCCGCTGCGAGGAGCATTCTGCGCCGCTGGCCGGAGGAGAGGTTGTGCGGCAGAGCCGCGCGTTCCTCGCTGAGGCCGAAAAAGTCCAGTTCCGCGTCGATTAGTGCCTCGACCGCGGTGGAGCCATGCCCCGCAGCGACGATGGCCAGATGCTCCTCGACGGTCAGTGCGGGGAAGAAGGCATCGTCGTCGAAGACCATCGCCACCTCGCGGCGGAAGTCCAGCCGGCGGTCGTCCGCCTCCTGACCGCGGATGTGGGTTTTGCCGCTGATCGCTCCCAATTGTCCGACGACGGTTTTGAGTACCGTCGATTTGCCGGCGCCGTTTGGGCCCACCAGGGCGATGGCTTCGGCTTCACGCAGGGTGAAGGCGATCTCGCCGCAGACCGGCTTAGTGCCATATCCGACACGTAATCGCTCCGCACGGACGAGTTCCGGGCGCGGAGGGGTGGGGGAACCCGCGGCGGGGACCTTGGCGGGTTTATGCGGCTTGCTCATGTCATTGAAAGTATAGGCGAGCCGGACGAGAGGTCCTGTTGGGCGCCCCCGATGTCCCTGCAGGGGCCAAAGACCCAGCATTCACGCTCAGCTTGAGGGTCAAGGCTCAAAATCGGCGGCAGCCAAATGTGCCTAACTCAGTCTGCCACGGGCGGTAACCTAGTTAGCAGGACCGGTGGGCCCCCGATACGAGAGAAAGCGTGGACTAATACGTGAGCAACGAACAGGGTTCAACAACTCTGGCGGGCACAGAACCGGATGGCTCAAGGTCAGAGGGCGCAGAACTGGAGCACGCGGACGTGGACTTTGACGACGTCGTAATGGGTCCCACAGGACGGCCGCTGACCCAATTTCCGGAGCCCCCCGTACTGACCTCGCACGGACCTGCACGTGTCATCGCCATGGTTAATCAGAAGGGCGGCGTCGGCAAGACCACGTCCACCATCAATCTGGGCGCCGCACTGGCCGAGGCCGGCCGTAAGGTACTGGTGGTGGACTTCGATCCGCAGGGTGCTCTTTCCGCTGGTCTGGGCACGAATCCGCATGAGCTCGATCTCACGGTCTACAACGTACTGATGGACCGCAAGGTCGATATCCGCGACGCGATCCGGCACACCGAAATCGAAAACATCGATCTGCTGCCGGCCAATATTGACCTCTCCGCAGCAGAAGTGCAGCTGGTCAACGAGGTGGCCCGCGAGCAGGTGCTGGATCGCGCCCTGAAAAAGGTCGAAGATGACTACGACGTCATCCTGATCGACTGCCAGCCCTCCTTAGGACTGCTCACAGTCAATGCCCTCACCGCCGCTCATGGGGTGATTATTCCCCTCATTTGCGAGTTCTTTGCCCTGCGTGCGGTGGCACTGTTGGTGGAGACCATCGAGAAGGTGCAGGACCGGCTCAACCCGCGTCTGCAGGTGGATGGCGTGCTGGCGACTATGTATGACGCGCGCACACTGCACAGCCGCGAGGTCATCTCGCGGCTGGTGGAGGCGTTCGGTGACAAGGTCTTCGAAACTGTCATCAAGCGCACCATCAAATTCGCGGACGCAACGGTTGCTGCCGAACCGATCACCACCTACGCAGGAAACCATCAGGGTGCGGATTCCTACCGCCGGCTGGCCAAAGAGCTCGTGTCCCGTGGTGGCTCGCCCTGACTCAGCAGCAGACCAGTCCTGCTGGGGGCAGTCGTGCGCCGGCAGGATTCGAAGTCCGGCTGGAGAATTTCACGGGTCCTTTCGACCTGTTGTTGGGGCTGATTTCCAAGCACGAAATGGACATCACAGAGATAGCCTTGGCTCGTGTTACGGACGAATTTATCGCCTACATCCGTCGGCCGCAGGAGTTAGGCAAGGAATGGGCGCTCGACGAAGCCAGTGAATTTCTGGTTCTGGCCGCCACCTTGCTCGATCTCAAGGCCGCCCGACTGCTGCCAGCGGGTGAGGTGGAGAACGACGACGACATAGCCTTGCTGGAGGCGCGCGATTTGCTCTTTGCCAGACTGCTGCAGTACAAGGCATTCAAGGAAATCGCGGCCATCATGGGTGGCTGGCTGGACCGTGAGGCCGATCGGTTTCCACGGCTGGTGGGATTGGAACCGCAGTTCGCTTCGCTGCTGCCGGAACTACTCTGGCGGCACTCGCCGGAGAAGTTCGCCGCGTTGGCGCGCAAGGCGCTGGCCCCTCGGGAAGCCGCGCCCACGGAGGTTGGCCTGAGCCATCTGCACGCGCCGACCGTCAGCGTACTGGAACAGGCGCAGATCATGCGGGCCATGCTGGCCGCCGGTACTGCCCTGTCCTTTCGCGTCCTGATCGCCGATGCGGAGACCACGATGGTGGTCGTGGCCCGGTTTCTGGCCCTGCTGGAGATGTTCCGCGACGCCGCAGTGACGTTCGAGCAGGCGAGCCCGCTCGGTGAGCTGCAGGTGCGCTGGACGGGAGTGTCCCGAGACTGGCGCAGCAATAATTTGTCCGCGGAGTATGCCGGCGTGCTATCCGAAATGTCCGTGCCGGAGGAAGCCATCCAGTGATTGAACAGCAGAATTCCCGTGATCCGGGGGACGGCGCCGACATGCCGGGAACGGACGTTCATGATCTCCCCGGTGGGGCCGGAGCGGCTCTGGAGGCCATCCTGATGGTCACCGATGAGCCGGTCTCTGAATCACAGCTGGCCGCTGCCGTCGGGCTGGGCGTTGAGGAGGTGGGCGGCCTGCTCCTCGGTCTGCAGCGGCATTATGACGGCTATACTGGTAGGGGCGATGGTACCGGCGTCGGCGTTTCCGGGTCGGTTGCAGGGAAACCTGTGGTGGATTCTCCAGAGTTTGCGGCAGGGCAAACCCGGGTGACGCCGCGTGGTTTCGAACTACGCAGGGTCGCGTGCGGCTGGCGCATCTATTCACGCAGCGACTTTGCTCACATAGTTTCCCGCTTCGTGCTGGACGGACAGTCAGCCAGGCTCACGCAGGCTGCGCTGGAGACCTTGGCCGTCATCGCTTACCGACAGCCGGTGTCGCGTGCGCGGGTTTCCGCTATCCGTGGAGTCAACGTTGATTCTGTGGTGCGCACGCTTGCCCAACGTGGTTTGATCGAGGAAACGGGGACCGATGCTGAATCGGGTGCTCTGCTTTACCGGACTACGCACTATTTTTTGGAACGACTGGGGATCGCCAGTGCGGACGAGCTTCCGCAGCTGGCCCCGCATCTGCCCGGACTGGAAAACCTCCAGGATTTTGACGATTCATCCTATTGACCAGCTATTCGATTTTTATAAGGACACGTAATGACACCGTCGCACCGCTCAGATGATTCCGGGCGTAGCCGTTCCGGTCAGGACCGGATCAAGCCCCGCACCGGGGGGTCGGGCAGCGGCGCCGCCGGTTCCGGGGCACCGCGCGCGGGCGAGCGCCGGACCAGCACACCCTGGTCCGATGACCGGCGTTCCGATGCCCCGCGTTCGGGTGCGCCGTTCTCGCGTGATGCCCGCTCCGATGACCGGCGTTCCGATGCCCCGCGTTCGGGTGCGCCGTTCTCGCGTGATGCCCGCTCGGATGACCGGCGTTCCGATGCCCCGCGTTCGGGTGCGCCGTCCTCGCGTGATGCCCGCTCAGATGACCGGCGTTCCGATGCCCCGCGTTCGGGTGCACCGCGTTCGGATGCCCCATACTCACGTGCCCCCGGATCCGGTGCGCCCCGGGTCGGCAACGGGACTGGCAGGCCTTCGAAGTTCGGCGCCGCCCGCAAAACGGCAGCCAAGGGTGCCGCAAAAACGGGTGCAGCCAGGTCCGGCGCACCGAAAGGACCGCGCGCCTTCGGCGGCGAACGCTTCGGCAGCAATCTTGGCCCGGTCAAGAACCGCCCGACCGAGCAGAACCGCCGCCCAAAGAACCAGGGCCCCTACGTTGACATGCATGATCCCGAGGGAATCCGTCTGCAGAAGGTTATGGCGTCCGCTGGCGTCGCCTCCCGTCGTGTCTGCGAGGACATGATCGAGGAAGGCCGCGTCGAGGTCGACGGTCAGATCATCACCGAGGTCGGCCTGCGCGTTGATCCCAAAAAGGTGGCGATAACGGTCGACGGGATCCGCCTGCAGCTCGATGAATCGCAGGTCTACATGGTTTTCAACAAGCCCAAAGGTGTGGTCTCCACCATGGACGACCCCGAGGGGCGCCCATGCATCAGCGACTACCTGAAGAACCGCCATGGTAATGAGCGTCTATTCCACGTCGGACGTCTTGACACGGCCACCGAGGGTCTGCTGCTGCTGACCAACGACGGCGAGCTGGCCAACCGTCTGTCGCACCCCAAGTATGAGGTTCCCAAGACCTACATGGCGCAGGTCCGAGGGCCGATGGGCCAGGGCGTTGGCGCGCAGATGCGTGAAGGGATCGAGCTGGAGGACGGCGTGGCCAGCGTTGATTCCTTCCGCCTGGTCGACTCCACGCCGGGACACATTCTGGTGGAGGTTGTGCTGCACTCCGGCAAGAACCGCATCGTGCGCCGACTCTTCGACGCAGTCGGCTACCCCGTGGAGCGCCTGGTGCGCGTCCAGGTTGGTCCGATCCGCATGAATGACCAGCGCCAGGGCAGCATCCGTGTCCTGGGCCGGCAGGAAGTGGGACACCTGCTCGCGTCTGTCGGGCTCTAACCCGATGAATCCATCGCATCTGAACGGCCCCGTGCTTGTTATCGGCACCGGGTTGCTCGGCGCCAGCATCGGGCTCGGTTTATGCGCCCGGGGCATCGACGTCGTCCTGCAGGACACGTCGCCCTCAGCGCAGGCCGTTGCGGTGGACATCGGAGCCGGCCGTGCGCAAAAAGCCGGCGAAAAGCTTTCTCCTGAGCTGGTCGTGGTGGCCGCTCCGCCGGACGTCACGGCTGGCGTGGTGGCTGCCGCGCTGGGAAACTACCCGCAGGCGGCCGTCATCGATATAGCCAGTGTCAAGGCCGGTATTCTGGCCGAACTGCGGGAGCTGCCGGGAGTCACGGAGGCTGACCTGAGCCGATATGTGGGCACGCACCCGATGGCCGGCAGCGAGCGTTCCGGCCCGGTGGCGGCCCGGGGCGAGCTGTTCACCAGCACGCCCTGGGTGCTCTGCCCCTCCGAGTTGAGCTGTGCCGCGGCCGTCAAGACCGCGCACTCGCTGGCAATTGACCTGGGATCCGTCGTCTTCCGGTTCACGCCCGACGAACACGACGAGGCCGTCGCGCTGGTCTCGCACCTGCCGCAGATCATGGCCTCGCTGGTCGCGTCCCGGCTGCAGGACAGTCCGGCACATGCCCTGTCGCTGTCCGGGAACGGCCTGCGGGATGTTACCAGGATCGCGGCCAGCAATCCCGCCATGTGGGTGCAGATCCTCGGGGCTAATGCCGCTAAACTGGTCGACGTCATGCACGGTGTCCGCGATGACCTCAACCGCCTGATTGCAACGCTGGAGGCTCCCACGGCCCCGGGTGCGCGGCTGGATATTGCGCAGCTGATCAGCGAGGGGAACGCCGGGCAGGCGCGCATCCCGGGTAAGCACGGCGGGCCCGCGTTGGCCTACGCGTGGCTGACGGTGCTCGTGGATGACAAGCCCGGCCAGATTGCCCGGCTGTTGACGGAAATCGGCGACATCGGGGTCAACCTCGAAGATCTACGGCTGGATCATTCGGCCGGTAGGGAAGTGGGAATGGTGGAATTGTCCGTCATGCCGGACAAACGGGTGGCACTGGTGGAAGAACTGACAAACCGCGGTTGGAAGGTCATATTGTGACGGAAACCCAAAGTGCCCCCGCTGCGGCTACCGGCCGTCTGTTAGGGCTCCGCCAGGGAAAGTCTCTGGTGGTTGCCATCGACGGTCCTTCAGGGTCCGGGAAATCAAGCGTGAGCCGGGAGGTGGCCCGTCGGCTGGGGCTGGCCTATCTGGACACCGGTGCCATGTACCGGTCGTTGACCTGGCAGTGTCTGGACACCGGGGTGGCCCTTGATGATGCCGTCGCCGTCGAGGCGGCCGCCCGCGCCCTTGAGCTGGAACAAAGCACCAATCCGGACCATGAATTTGTCAAGGTTGGCGGCCGGGAGGTTGCCGCACTGATCCGTGAACCGCGCATCTCCGCCGCCGTCAGCGCGGTAGCGACCACACTGGGTGCCCGCACGGAACTGGTCCGCCGGCAGCGTGAGGCGATTGTCCGTGCGGCCAAGAGAATGGTGGTGGAGGGTCGGGACATCACCACCGTCGTAGCGCCGACAGCCGAGGTCCGGCTGCTGCTGACCGCCAGTGCAGAGGCCAGGATGGCGCGCCGAGGCATTCAGCTCGGCGGAACCCAGACGATGGCGCAGCTCACCCGCCAGGTGCTGGCAAGGGATGCCAAGGATTCCACCGTGGTGGAATTCCACCGGGCCGCCGACGGCGTGGTGACAGTGGATTCCTCGGATTTGGACTTCGAGCAGACCGTTGACGCCGTCCTTCGGGTGGTCGTCGACGCGGTGGAGGGCAAACATTTCCAGGGCGGCCATTTCGAGGGCGGCCATTTCGAGAGCACAGCCCGCAATGCCTAAGCCGATACCGGGACCTGCGCCCTCGCGCTGAACCCGGGTCCGCCGTCGTCCTCGCCGTAGTGCTGGGACACGGTTCCCCGGCACCAGGACCAAACCCCGCGTCCATCTGGACGGTTTCCGGTGCTTTTCGACGGCCCGGTGCAGACCAGCCGCGAACGGGGTGTGTCCCGGCGTGTTTCAATGGACAGAGCGGCCGAGCACCTACGCCTCCGGCCCTCCGCGCACGTCCAGGCCGCAATCGCCGCCACAGGGCAGGAATTACCTGCCGAAGATGACCTTACAAATCAGCATGAAGGAAAGCAACCATGAGCGACTCTCAGTCCACCGGCCGAACCGATGCAGGTGACTTTGGCCACGGTGACGAAGAATATACGCCCTCCGGCACCGACCGGGTTGCTGAGCACCTGGCTGCCCTCAATGATGAGGACGCCGAGGTCCGTGCCGCGTCGCTGCGCGCCGGCTTGTCGGATTACGAGCTCGACGACGAGGATGCCGCGCTGCTGGACGGCACCTTCGAGGACGCCGACGACGACGGCCTGGTCCGTCAGGATCCGGTCCTCGCCATTGTAGGGCGCCCGAACGTGGGCAAATCGACCCTGGTGAACCGTATCCTGGGCCGACGGGAGGCCGTGGTGGAGGACACCCCCGGCGTCACCCGGGACCGTGTGTCCTACGCGGCGAACTGGAACGGGCGCAAATTCACCCTGGTGGACACCGGCGGCTGGGAGCACGACGCCCGCGGAATCCACGCCCGCGTGGCCGACCAGGCCGAGGTCGCCGTCGAGATGGCCGATGCCGTGCTGCTCGTGGTGGATTCCACCGTGGGCATCACTGCCACCGATGAGGCCGTGGTCAAGATGCTGCGTCGGTCCAAAAAGCCGGTCATCCTGATCGGCAACAAGGTAGACGATATTGTGCAGGAATCCGATGCCGCCACCCTGTGGGGCCTTGGACTGGGCCAGCCCTGGCCGGTGTCCGCGGTCCATGGCCGTGGCGTGGCCGACATGCTGGACCGCGTGATGGAGGTGCTGCCGGAGTTCTCCGCCGTCGAAGGCCTGGAACGCTCCGGTGGCCCACGGCGCGTTGCCCTGATCGGGCGCCCGAACGTGGGCAAGTCCTCGCTGCTGAACAAGCTGGCCGGCAGTGAGCGTGTGGTGGTGGATCCGATGGCTGGCACCACCCGCGACCCGGTGGACGAGTTCATCGAACTGGGGGACCGCACCTGGCGCTTCGTGGACACCGCCGGCATCCGCCGCCGCGTGCACATGGCGCAGGGCGCGGATTTCTACGCCTCGCTGCGCACCCAATCCGCACTGGAGAAGGCTGAGGTCGCCGTCGTCCTGCTGGCCGTCGACGAGGTCCTCAGCGAACAGGACGTGCGCATACTCCAACTGGCAGTGGAGTCCGGCCGGGCGCTGGTGCTGGCCTTCAACAAGTGGGACCTGCTGGACGATGAGCGCCGCCGCTACCTGGAGCGCGAAATCGAGCAGGACCTGGCCCACGTGGACTGGGCCCCCCGAGTCAATATCTCCGCCAAAACCGGCTGGCACAAGGACCGCTTGGTGCCAGCGCTGGACCTGGCGCTGGAGAACTGGGACCGACGTATCCCCACCGGCCGCCTGAACGCGTTCCTGGGCGAGCTCGTGGCCGCACACCCGCACCCCGTGCGCGGCGGTAAGCAGCCCCGTATCCTCTTCGGCACGCAGGCCTCCAGCCGGCCGCCGAAGTTCGTCCTCTTCACCACCGGGTTCCTGGATCCCGGCTACCGCCGCTTCATCACCCGCCGGCTGCGCGAAACCTTCGGCTTCGAGGGCACCCCGATTGAGGTCAGCATGCGGGTGCGCGAGAAGCGCGGAAAGACTGCCCGGAAGTAGCGGACGCTTCGGGTACGACGACGGCGCACGGCAGGTGGCGTCGTCGTCGTGCGGTCCTGGGCGTGCCAATCCGCGCAGCGTTCCGCGCGCAGCGTTCCGCGCACAGCCTGAGGTCTGCTGGTCGGCGCGGCACGGTTTTTACGGTAAGCTTTTTGAGGTGGTTCCCCCGGCCGTATCTTCGCATATCGACCGGATCCGGACTTTCGGGCTGTAGCGCAGCTTGGTAGCGCACTTGACTGGGGGTCAAGGGGTCGCAGGTTCAAATCCTGTCAGCCCGACGTAAAAGCCCTGGTGAGAGCATGTTTCTCACCAGGGCTTCGTCATGTCCGGCGGAGGCGAGGTTCCGACCGCCGGGGTGGAGGTGGGTGCGGGTGGTCCACGGAGGATCGCTGCGGGACCGCCCGCGAGCAGGATGCCCATGCCGGCGGCCGCCGGCATCCCATCGTCCAATCGAGCTCCTCGCAAGCGTGGTGTCACGCGGCCGCTATGTGACATCATAATTGCTTGACGTGACACCATGACGGTGCAATACTGGTGTCATGCAACTGGATCAGTACGTCGCAGAGCTTCAGCACCACCTGGCCGTCGCAGCCGAGAGCGGCGGCGACGAGGTCCGCGCGGTCGCCGAGCGCCTGAGTGCGCCACTCGACTCGGCGACCCGGCTGGTGCTGCTCGAAGCCCTCTCGGCGGCCGCGGGGGAGATAACCCGCGAACTATCGCCCGGGTCGGTGGACGTGCGCCTGCGCGGCCGCGACCCCGAGTTCGTCGTGAGCCTGCCCGCCGAGGCGTCCTACGCCGACCCGCAGGCAACGCGCGGCAGCGTGTCCTACGACGCGGACGGCGCGAGCACAACCCGCACCACACTTCGGCTCCCGGACGCCCTCAAGGTCCGGGTCGAGGACGCGGCCGCCGCTGACGGGCTCTCCGTGAACTCCTGGCTGGTGCGTGCCATCGCATCGGCTTTGGAACCCAAGAGCCGCCGCTCGACCCAACGAGGGTCAGGCTCCGTTGACCATTTCGCTGGCTGGGTGCGTTAGTCCGCCCCGCCCACTGACCGGCCCCGCAACCGCGAGGCCGCCCGACAACGCCCTTCGAAAGGCAGGCTACAGCATGCCCGAATACCAGACTAACGGTCCCATCGACCTCGCCATCGACGTCCCCGTTGGGCGCATCGAGGTCACCGCCAGCGAGCGCACGGACGTCGAGGTGCGTGTCGATCCGAGCAATCCGAGCAAGAAGGCCGACGTGCGTGCCGCCGCGGAGACCGTCGTCGAATACCGGGACGGCCTTGTCACCATCGCCGTGCCGCACCGGTACGGCCCGCTCATCGGTAGCGGCAAAGAGTCGGTGGATGTCACCGTCGACCTGCCGAGCGGCTCACGGCTGACCGCCGAGACCAGTGTCGGCCGGATCCGGGCCCACGGGCCACTCGGTGCGACGCGGATCAAGTCCTCAACCGGTGACGTGAGTATCGAGCGCGCCGCGCAACTGCAGGTGCACGCCAGCAGCGGTGAGGTGATCGTCGGCCACGTCGATGGCGACCTGGAGCTCACCTCAGGCAACGGCCCGACTCGTGTCGACTATGTGGGCGGCGCGTCCACGCTCAAGGCTTCCAACGGCGACATCCACGTCGGTGTGGCAGGCGGGGCGCTGACGGCGAAGCTCGCGAACGGTTCGATCAGCATCCGCGAGGCCCTCGATTCGGTGAGCGCCCGCAGTTCCTACGGCAAGATCCGCATCGAAGAGGTGTCCTCCGGCGCCATCGCGCTCGACGCGTCCTATGGGGAGGTGCTCGTCGGTATCCGCCGTGGCGTGGCCGCGTGGCTCGACGTCCAGTCCAAGAACGGCGTCGTTCGCAACGACATGAACGCCGACCAGGGCCCCGCCGGTAGCGAGGGCAGCGTTGAAGTGCGGGTGCGCACCAGCTACGGGGACATCACGGTCCAGCCCGCCGCCACGGGGTAGATATCGCACAGTAGACCCGCGCAACGTCACACCCCCAGGGAGGCCACGGCCGACGCCTGGCAGCGGGAACCAACCGGCCCATCCACCGAACGGAAGGAACCAGAAATGACCATGGTCAGCCCAGCGATCGAACTGCGCGGCTTGCGCAAGTCGTTTGGCAACAAGGTCGGCAACAAAGTGGTGCTCGACGGCGTCGACCTCACCGTCTCGTGCGGCACAGTGTCGGCTCTCCTTGGACCGAACGGCGCCGGCAAGACCACCGCCGTCAACATCCTTACGACGCTGGTGCGGCCCGGCGGCGGCAGCGCAACGGTCGATGGATGTGATGTGGTGCGGAACCCGGACGGCGTGCGTGCCGCGATCGGCCTCACCGGCCAGTTCTCGGCGGTCGACAAGCTGCTGACCGGCGAGGAGAACCTGAGGCTCATGGCGCGGCTGCGTCACCTGCCGGCCAAGCGGGTGAAGGCCCGCGTGGCCGAGCTGCTCGAGCAGTTCGACCTGGTCGAGGCGGCCCGCAAGCCGCTCGCCACGTACTCCGGTGGCATGGCGCGCCGGCTGGACCTGGCGATGACCCTTGTCGACACCCCGAGGATCATCTTCCTCGATGAGCCGACCACCGGACTTGACCCGCGCAGCCGCCACACCATGTGGGACATCGTGCGCGAGCTGGTTGCGCAGGGCACCACGGTGCTGCTCACCACGCAGTACCTTGACGAAGCCGACGAGCTCGCCGACCGGATCGCAGTGCTGGACGGCGGGAAGATCGTCGCCGAGGGCACCCCCGACGAGCTGAAGCGGCTCGTGCCGGGCGGCCACATCCGCCTGCAGTTCGCGGACGCGCAGGCCCTGAACTCGGCTGCGGCCCTGTTCGCCGAGGCTGTCCGCAAGGATGCGGCGCTCAGCCTCGAGGTACCGAACCGCTTCGGGGTGCGGAGCCTGCGGAGCGCCCTCGACCAACTGGACGGCGCGGGCATCGAGGTCGCCGACCTCAGCATCCACACCCCCGACCTGGACGACGTGTTCTTCGCGCTCACCGGCCGGGTCGAGCACACCCGGACAGAAGGGATCCCCTCATGACCACCGCAACAACCCAACCCCAGCGCGGGCACATCGTGACGGACTCGTTGACGATGACGAGCCGGAACCTGCTGCATATGATCCGCTATCCGGGTCTGACAGTCTTCGTCGTGGTGTTACCCGTGGTGTTCCTGCTTTTGTTCGTGTATGTGTTCGGCGGCACTATTGGGGCCGGGCTCCCGGGTGGGGCCGTCGACGGACGCGAGGCGTATGCCGCCTATGTGCTTCCCGGCATCCTGCTCATGACGGTCGCCGGGAGCGCGGGAGGCACCGCCACGACGGTCTCGATGGACATGACGGAGGGCATCGTCGCGCGATTCCGCACGATGGCGATCTCTCGGGCGGCAGTGCTGACCGGGCACGTGCTCGGGAACACCCTCCAGGCGCTCATCGCCGTCGTGGTCGTGTTCGGCGTCGGCTTGGCTGTCGGCGTCCGGCCCACCGCCGGGCCGCTGCAGTGGCTTGCGGCCGCCGGCCTGATGGCTCTGGTGGCCTTCGCCATTACGTGGCTCGCGGTCGCGATGGGGATGGCAGCGAAGTCGGTGGAGACCGCCAGCAACCAGCCGCTCATCCTCACCTTCCTCCCCTTTCTGGGGAGCGGCTTCGTGCCGACCGAATCGATGCCGGCGTGGCTGCACGGGTTCGCGCAGTACCAGCCGTTCACCCCGTGGATCGAGACCGTGCGGGGATTGCTGACCGGCAGCGACATGGGCGTGAACCCGCTGCTGGCGATCGGTTGGATCGTGCTGCTGTCGGTCGTCGGCTACGCCTGGTCGATGGTGCTCTACAACCAGAAGTCGGTGCGCTGATCCGATGGCACGCTCGTCGTGAAGGCCCAAGGCGCAGTGACGTTCGGATCGGCCGAGCGGCGAGCCTCGAGGTGATCTTCGCCCCGGCCTCGCCCGCCGACCTGCTCAATATGTTCGCATCATTCGATGTCGCGGAGGCCGAAGCCGCCGCGGACCGCACGCCTCCAGACGTGAAATGAGGTTCGTTGCTCGGCGCTGCAGCCATGACGACGTCCGATTCCGGTGGCTGGCGCAGAGAGTCCGAAGGAGGGCGGCGGTTTATGGATACTCTCCCACTACCCGAAAGCCCGGCGACCGCAACATCGACATGGCAGCCAACGTCCGGTCCGATATGCCTATACTTTCTGCGGCGGCTTGTAATGCTGGCCGCCGCCCGAAAGACTGGACGAAAGCACGTCCCACCCGCGAAAGGCACCAGATGAGCAATATTCCAGCAGGCCTCTCCTACACCGCCGAGCACGAGTGGATTACCGCCCCGGACGCGAACGGCGTGGTCCGGGTGGGCATCACCGATTTTGCCCAGGACGCGCTGGGCGATGTTGTCTATGTGCAGATGCCCGAAGCCGGGAGTAACGTCGCCGCGGCCGCCGTCGTCGGTGAGGTCGAGTCGACCAAGAGCGTCAGCGATATTTACGCACCGCTCGCCGGGGAAGTTTCCGCCCGCAATGAGGCCCTGGACGGCGAGCCTGCGCTGATTAACTCCGACCCGTACGGCGACGGTTGGCTGCTGGAGATTAAGCTCGACGACGTCTCGTCCGTGGACACGCTGCTCAGTGCCGGTGAGTACGAACAACAGGTAGGCTAGTGGGAAGGGCGGCGCTTGCTTGCGTAGGCGCGCCGCTGTTGGCGACATTCACTACAGTTTTTTGTTACGCGCCGGCCGTACGATTGTGCGGGCCGCGGGCTAGCGACATGAGGAGGAGTACCGATGGTTGACAACTCAAGCAACGCCGTGTCCAGTGGTCAGGCGGAGTTTGCGGATCAGCCGGGTGCTTCCGAGACGACGTCGATCCAACTGTCTCCGCTCAGCAGGGAGCCAACGGTCGAGCATAAGCTGGCCTCGGAAGAGCGGGTGGCGGTGGAGGCTCTGCCGGCCGGCTCCGCACTGCTGATTGCGCACAGCGGACCCAACCGCGGCGCCCGGTTCCTGCTCGATGACGACATGACGACTGCGGGCAGGCATCCGGCCGCCGACGTATTTTTGGATGACGTCACCGTGTCCCGGCGGCATGTCCAGTTCCGCCGGCTGCGCGGCGGATTCGAGGTCGTCGATTCCGGCAGCCTCAACGGGACATATGTCAATGGAGACCGGGTTGACTCGGTCCGGCTGCGCAGCGGGGATGAAGTCCAGATCGGCAAGTTTCGGCTCACGTACTACTACAGCCCCGCCGCTCCCGCCCAGACTCAGCCCTGAGGGCCGGCATGGGCAGCATGAATCAGCCGGCGCGCAGGACCCTGACGGATGCCCGTTCGCACTCGGGACGGTCCCGACCACCCGTCATTTTCAATATTGGCGAGGTGCTGGCTCAGCTGAGCGAGGACTTTCCGTCGGTGACCGCCTCCAAGATCCGCTTCTATGAAGAGAAGGGGCTGATCGCCCCGCAGCGGACGCCGGCAGGATACCGGCAGTTCCGGGAAGCCGACGTCGAGCGGCTGCGTTTTGTGCTGGCCCTGCAGCGCGATCATTATCTTCCACTGAAGGTGATCCGCGACTATCTGGACGCGATTGACCGCGGCGAAGGGCCCGAAAATCTGCCCCCGGGCGTGTCCATTGCGCCGCGGATGGTATCTGATGAATTTGCCGTCGAGCTCAAGAGCCGGGCGCGCAGGCTCAGCCCGGAGCAGCTGCGCGCCGAGTCGGGGGCCAGTGGTGAGCTGGTGGCCTCGCTCGTGAGCTTTGGCCTGATCGCGGCCGTTGACGGCCATTTTGATGACCACGCCCTGCGCGTGGCGAAGGCCTGCACCGCGCTCTCATCGCACGGGCTTGAGCCGCGGCACCTGCGCCCGTTCCAGGCCGCCGCCGAACGCGAGTTCGGGCTGGTGGAGCGGGCGGTCGCGCCGCTGAGCTCGCGCCGTGACGGTGCCTCGCAGGCCCGGGCCGCGGAGACGGCCCGTGAAATCAGCGAACTGTGTCTGAGTCTGCACAGTGCGCTGGTCCAGGATCGGATTTCCCGGATGGACCGCTGATGTATTCCCGGACCCCGACGCTGCGCGAAGGATGACTGACCGGACATGATTGAGCTGGAGATAGTCGGTGTGCGGGTGGAGATGCCTTCCAACCAGCCATTGGTGCTGCTCAAAGAGGTGGCGGGGGATCGCCACCTGCCGATCTGGATCGGCACGGCGGAGGCCACGGCCATCGCGCTTGCTCAGCAGGGTGTTGTCCCGCCCCGTCCCCTGACCCATGACCTGCTCTGCAGCATCGTGAAGGCGCTGGGGCGCTCCGTTGCCAGCGTTACGCTGACGGCCGTTGAGGACGGCGTTTTCTACGCCCAGTTGATGTTCGACGACGGCACAGCGGTTGGTTCCCGGGCCTCGGATGCGCTGGCGGTCGCCTTGCGCGCGGACTGCACCATCTGGTGTGCTCCGGCGGTGATGGAGGACGCCGGGGTGCGGATAACCGATCACGATGAAGAAGAACCCGACGCCATCACCTCCCCGGAAGCCGAGGAGCGGGAGCTTCGCCGGTTCCGTGAGTTCCTTAACGGCGTGGAACCGGAGGACTTCGAGAAATGAGGTGCGCGAAAGAGGTGGATCGAGTCCGGGTAAGGTTAAAGCTGAACCTGAAAGTTCCGACACGCCGGAAAATTAGTTCCCGCGTCTTTGACCAAAGGCCGTGGCGGCTCTAACGTCGGTATATGAGTTCCCATTGCCAGTGGGAGTTTGGGCGGTCAGACTGTTCGGGTATGCACTTCAGCTCTGCACCACCGATCATGCGATACCGATACCAGCACTCTTGAGGCAAGTTCAGGCTTGAGCTTGAGGCACATTTTCAGCTCTAGGCACTTTCTGCAGAAGCCGCCACGCGACTTCTCCTAGGGAACGACGACAAGGAGGGTCCACGTGAGTCCGAAAGGCGACGCCGGCGAGCTAAGACACGCACCCGTCCCGGGCGAGCCCATGCCGGCCGGAGCACAGGGGCTGCTGTTTACCGAGGATCTGCCCGTCTTGGACGAAGACGCCGGTTACCGCGGACCCATCGCCTGCAAGGCTGCCGGCATCACCTACCGTCAGCTGGACTACTGGGCGCGGACGGGGCTGGTGGAACCCGCTGTGCGCGGTGCGGCCGGATCAGGGTCCCAGCGCCTCTACGGCTTTCGTGACATCCTGGTCCTCAAAGTTGTTAAGCGTCTACTCGACACGGGAGTTTCGCTGCAGCAGATCCGCACGGCCGTGGAACATCTGCGCGAACGGGGTGTGGAAGACCTGGCACAGATCACCCTGATGAGCGACGGCGCATCGGTCTACGAGTGCACGTCCGCGGACGAGGTCATCGATCTGGTACAGGGTGGTCAGGGTGTCTTCGGCATCGCCGTCGGCCGGGTCTGGCGCGAGGTGGAGGGAAGCCTCGCCGCGCTGCCCAGCGAACACGCCGCCGTGCAGTCCTTCCCCGACGACGAACTCAGCAAGCGCCGGGACGCCCGCAGGATCTCCTAGCCTGACCGGCACCGGCCTTGATCCCCTGTAAGTTTTGAGGTTGCGGCTGGGGACCGGTGGTGGCTGTCCGGGGGCGGTGGAAGCCTAGCGGTGGATGCGGTTCCGGACGGAGCCTTTCGCCAGCAGCCCGCTGAGCAGTTGGTCAAAGAGTTCCGAGGCGTTTTTCGCCGATTCTCCGGGCCACTGATGAATTGGATGCGCGGCCCCCTGAATCTGCTGCCAGTTGGCTTGCTCCGGGATGGTGGGGGACAGCAGGAGCGGGCCGAACATCGTCTTCAATTCTGCCAGGCGGTAGCTGTGTTCGGTGGATCCGCTGCGCACCCGGTTGGCGACAATTCCGGCAGCGGACAGACCAGGTGCGAACTCGGCGCGGAACAATTCGAGGGCGCGAAGGGTGCGCTGGGTGCCGGCCACGGAGAAGAGTGCCGGCTCAGCCACCAGCATGACCCGGTTACTGGCGGTCCACGCCATCCGGGTCAGGCCATTGAGCGAGGGCGGGCAGTCGATCAGCACCAGCCGGTATGTGCGGGTGCTGCGCGGGGTCGAATTGGTGGAATTGTTCAGCAGCGTGTGGAGCCGGCGCAGATCCCTGCGCCCCAGGTCGGGCCGGTCGTAAACGCCGGCGAAGGCCGAACCTATCGCCACGTCCAACACGGGTGCGGCGCCGCCGTCGGAGGTGGCGTTTTTGATCCACCCGCTGGGGAGCACATTGGCGGCAAGCGCCGCCTTACGGGCGTTCTTGAGCATGTGCCCGATATCCTGCTGGCCGTCGGCGCGGACAGCCAAGCCGGTGCTGGCGTCCGCATGCGGGTCGAGGTCGATCACCAGGGTCGGAACGCCGGCCGTTAGCGCTGCTGAGGCCAGCCCCAGGGTGACGGACGTCTTGCCGACGCCTCCTTTGAGACTGCTGATACTCACTACCTGCACGGCTTGAACCAATACCTTTTCGTCGCCTACTCGTCTGCGTGCTGCTGCCGTGTCCGCGCCGTGCCCGGGGGTAACCCGAGGCATGGAGTCAGAAACATGCCATAGCCGCGGACCGTTCGCGGCTTGCGGCCCCATCGAAAAACGACACCACCAGCACACGTAACCCGGCGGGTGGACCGCTGCCTGACAACACCGTACCGACGCCATTCAGCGACCGGCACATGGGGGTCTTCTACCGAACCCCACCTTCATCATATGTTGAACGCCCTCGGCTTCCGGTCTTTGGATGAGCTGGACGGGCGGCGCTGCCCGATCCCCACCAGTGTGCGGACGGAAGCGACGCGGTCTCTCCGTGACGGCCGAAGAGGCTCGCCATGCGGCGGATCTACGTGCCCGCGCACGAGCGTGCAACGCTGCACAAGACCTTCTGTATCCGCAGGTCCGCAGTGCTCCTGTATTCCGTGCTCTTGTACTACATTGGTACGACGCAGATTTGTTACGACGCATTGTTACGCTGGCCGGTTGTGACCTATGGCACCTCGGCTTGTCCTGAGCTCGTTCGCTCTTAGAGACTGACAGCACGCAGACCCGCCACCTTCCTCCGACCCAGTTCCCCAGGAGCATCATGTTTTCAAAGATTCTGGTAGCCAACCGCGGCGAAATTGCCATCCGAGCCTTCCGTGCGAGCTACGAGCTGGGCGCCAAGACGGTGGCCGTCTTTCCATATGAAGACCGCAACTCCATCCACCGGCAGAAGGCCGACGAGGCGTATCTGATCGGAACGGAGGGGCATCCGGTCCGCGCCTACCTGGACGTCGAAGAAGTGATCCGGGTGGCCAAGGAGGCCGGCGCAGATGCAATCTACCCGGGCTACGGCTTCCTCTCGGAGAACCCGGGGCTGGCCGCGGCGGCCAAGGAAGCCGGGATCACCTTTGTGGGGCCGCCGGCCGACGTTCTGGAACTGGCCGGGCACAAAGTCCACGCGCTTGACGCAGCCCGCGACGCCGGTATTCCGGTGCTCAAGTCCAGCCAGCCGTCGGCGGATCTGGATGAGCTGATTGCCGCCGCCGACGAAGTCGGTTTCCCTATTTTCGCCAAGGCTGTGGCCGGCGGCGGTGGTCGCGGCATGCGCCGGGTGGACAAGCGGGAGGATCTGCCGGAGGCACTTCGGGCGGCCATGCGTGAGGCGGATGCCGCTTTCGGTGATGACACCATGTTCTTGGAACAGGCAGTGCTGCGTCCGCGCCACATCGAGGTGCAGATTCTGGCCGATGCCGCGGGCAACGTCATGCACCTGTTCGAGCGGGACTGTTCCATCCAGCGCCGGCACCAGAAAGTGGTGGAAATTGCGCCCGCTCCTAACCTTGACGAGAATATCCGGCAGGCGCTGTACCGCGATGCCGTGAAGTTTGCGAAGGCCTTGGGGTATGTTAATGCCGGAACCGTGGAGTTCCTGGTGGACACCGTGGGCGAACGGGCCGGTCAGCACTTCTTCATTGAGATGAACCCGCGGATTCAGGTCGAGCACACCGTGACCGAGGAAATCACCGATGTCGACCTGGTCCAGGCGCAGCTGCGGATCGCCGCGGGGGAGACCCTTTCGGAGCTTGGCCTGAGCCAGGACTCGGTGTCGATCAAGGGCGCTGCGCTGCAGTGCCGCATCACCACAGAGGATCCGTCCAACGGGTTCCGGCCCGATGTCGGAAAGATCTCCGCATACCGTTCCGCCGGGGGCGCCGGTGTACGGCTCGACGGCGGCACCGTGTACGCGGGTGCCGAGATCAGTCCGCACTTTGATTCCATGCTGGTGAAGCTGACCTGCCGCGGCCGGGACTACCCCAGTGCCGTGGCCCGTGCCCGCCGGGCGCTGGCGGAATTCCGCATCCGTGGCGTCTCCACCAATATCTCTTTCCTTCAGGCGGTGCTGGACGATTCGGACTTCATCGCCGGCAACGTTGCGACCTCCTTCATCGATGAGCGACCGGAGCTGCTCAAGGCGCGGGTCTCCGCGGACCGGGGCACCAAACTGCTGACCTGGCTGGCCGATGTCACCGTGAACAAGCCGCATGGCGAACTGAAGGTGCATGTGGATCCGGCCGGGAAGCTGCCGCCCGTGGATGACCAGGACCTCAAGCCAGGGTCGCGCCAGCGGCTCCAGGAACTCGGTCCGGAAGGCTTCGCGGCGGCGCTGCGGGCGCAGACGGCCGTGGCCGTTACGGATACCACATTCCGGGATGCGCACCAGTCGCTGCTGGCCACCCGGGTCCGGACCCGCGATCTCGTTGCGGTCGGCCCGGCCGTCTCCGCGCTCACCCCAGAGCTGCTGTCCGTGGAGGCATGGGGCGGGGCAACATACGACGTTTCTCTGCGCTTCCTGGGAGAGGACCCCTGGGAGCGTCTGACCGCACTGCGCGCGGCGCTGCCGAACATCTGCCTGCAGATGCTGCTGCGCGGACGCAACACCGTCGGCTATACGCCGTACCCGGAAGAAGTGACAGAGGCGTTCGTCGGCCAGGCAACCGCGGCGGGGATTGATATTTTCCGTATCTTCGACGCGCTCAACGACGTCGACCAGATGGCCCCGGCCATCACGGCCGTCCGCGCCACCGGAACAGCGGTCGCGGAAGTGGCGCTGTGCTACACAGGGGACATGCTGGATCCGGCAGAGAAGCTTTACACGCTGGATTACTACCTTGCCCTGGCCCGGCGGATCGTCGATGCCGGTGCGCACATTCTGGCCATCAAGGACATGGCCGGGCTGCTGCGGCCGGCCGCGGCGGCGAAACTCGTCGCCGCTCTGCGGGCCGAATTTGACCTCCCGGTGCACCTGCACACCCACGACACCACCGGTGGCCAGATGGCCACCCTGGTGGCCGCGGTCGACGCCGGCGTGGACGCGGTAGACGTTGCATCCGCCGCCCTGGCCGGAACCACCAGCCAGCCCCCGGCCTCGGCGCTGGTGGCGGCGTTGGCGCACACCGAACGCGACACCGGTATTTCGCTGCCGAACATTTGCGCGCTGGAGCCCTATTGGGAAGCAGTGCGGCGGGTTTATGCTCCGTTTGAATCCGGTCTGGCCGGGCCCACCGGGCGCGTGTACCAGCATGAAATTCCCGGCGGACAGCTCTCTAATCTGCGCCAGCAGGCCATGGCGCTGGGCTTAGGGGAGCGCTTCGAGGAAATCGAAGATATGTACACCGCCGCGGACCGGATCCTGGGCCATCTGGTCAAGGTAACTCCGTCCTCGAAGGTCGTCGGGGATCTGGCCCTGCATCTGGTCGGCATCAAGGCGGACCCGCAGGACTTCGAGGCGAACCCGCAGAACTACGATGTGCCCGATTCGGTTATCGGCTTCCTCTCCGGTGAGCTGGGCAACCCGCCCGGCGGCTGGCCGGAACCGTTCCGGAGCAAGGCGCTGCAGGGCCGCGACGTCAAAATCCGCGACGCCGAGATCAGCGCCGACGACAGCGCGGCCCTGGTGGGGGAACCCGCCACCGCGCGGGCCACTCTCAACCGGCTGCTCTTCGAAGGCCCCACTCGGGACTATCTGAAGGTCAAGGAGACCTACGGGGACGTGTCCGTGCTGGATACCAGGGATTACCTGTACGGTCTGCAGCGCGGGCAGGAACACATCATCGCGCTGGAGAAGGGCGTCCGGCTGATCGCCTCGCTGGAAGCCGTTTCCGAGGTGGATGAGAAGGGCATGCGCACCGTGATGTGCACGCTGAACGGCCAGTCACGCCCGGTGGTCATCCGCGACCGCAGCGTGGTCAGCGACGTCAAGGCCGCGGAAAAGGCAGATGAGTCCGTCCCGGGTCAGATTGCCGCACCGTTTGCCGGTGCGGTCACGGTCACGGTTGCCGTTGGCGACGCCGTCCAGGCCGGGGACACCATTGCGACCATCGAGGCGATGAAAATGGAAGCGTCCATCACCACCGCCGTCGCGGGCAGGATTTCACGGGTGGCGGTCGCCGCCATCGAGCAGGTTCAGGGCGGCGATCTGCTGGTGGTCGTGGAGGAATAGCGGGTACGCGGCCTCCCGGCCCGGTCTGCGCTAAAATAGGGCTGATCGGTGGGGCCGTGGCTGCATGAGGCAGCCGCGGCTCCCTTGCAGCGAGCGGGAGTTATGACGCAGGACGAGAACAATCCGGTGAACGGACGGTCCGGACGCGAAGCGAAGGACGAGGCCGCAGGCGCGAAGACCGACGGCGGCCAGACGGCCCGTGTGGTCGGCGCTGGTGTCAGAGGTGATGCCATTTCCGCCGCGTTGGGCGGCGAGCGTGTCGAAAACGGCGGTGTCGGGAATGTGGACGACGAAAATGTGGACGGCAGCGACGACGACGGCGCTGCCGTTGCGCTGGTCAGCTCAGATGCCGTAACCGATCCCGGTTCCGCCGGGACGGTGACGTCCATGACGCCCGTGATTCCGCTGCAATCCAATGATCTGGCGACGTCGCCGCCCCGGCCAGGATCCACAGCCGCCGAGGTGCTGACCACCGCGGTACCTTCGGCGGCGGACCCAAGCCGGGAACCGCTGTATGCCGCGGCAGCCGGCTGGGAACCGACCGGCTCCATTCCGGCCGTTCCGGAATCAGCACGTGCGTCCCGCAGTGCCCAAACCGGCAGTGCCCAAACCGGCAGTGCCCAAACCGGCAGTGCCCAAACCGGCAGTGCCCAAGCCGGCAGTGCCCAAGCCGGCAGTGCCCAAGCTGGCAGTGGCAAGAACCTCAGGGACAATGTCGGCAGTGATCGGCACCGCCGCGATCAGCCTCGCAGCGCGCGGCGGGGCCGTGAAGACGGACCGGAGCCGGCAGCAGCGCTGACCGCGGATCGGCTGCTCAATCCGGCGGCGGCCCCGCCCGCCGGCGGATGGCGGCTGTGGCTGTACAAGCTCACTTTCGGGTCCCTCCACGTCGGAGATTCGGACAAGGTGCGCGTCCAGCGTGCCCGCGAACACCGCATCTCGGCACGGTTGGGGCACCACACCCGCTACGTACCGGTGCTTTCACGCAAAGGCGGCGTGGGTAAGACCACGGTGACCACGCTGCTGGGGATGGCGTTGGCCGAGCTGCGGGAGGATCGGGTCATCGCGATGGACGCAAATCCGGACCGCGGAACGCTCTCCGACAGATCGCCCGGGCGTGCGGACTTTACCGCACGCCAACTGGTCCAGGACCGGTTCAGCGTCAATACCTTTTCGCAGCTGTCCACTTATGTGGCACGCGACGGATCCCGCCTCGACGTGCTGGCCTCGGATACCGATCCGGCCGTAGCCCAGGCGTTCGACGATTCGGACTACCGGGCCGTCACAGACATTCTCGGGCGTTACTATTCGATTGTGCTGACGGATTCGGGAACCGGAATGGTGCATTCGGTGATGAAGGGGACGCTGGAGAAGGCCGACGCCGTTGTGCTGGTTTCCGGCGGCAGCGTCGACGAGGCGCGGCTTGCCTCGGAGACGCTCTCCTGGCTGGAAGCCCACGGCCGGCATGATCTGGTGGCCAAGGCAATCGTGGTGATCAACATGTCCTCAGGGGACAGCACCCAGGTCAACATCGGCGAGATTGAGGACCATTTCCGGTCCCGCGTCAGTCACGTACTACGGATCCCGTATGACCGGCACCTGGCCGAGGGCTCCCGTGTCCGGCTCGACGAGCTGCGTCCGGCCACCCGTGCGGCGGCCATGGAACTTGCCGCTCTGGTGGTCGACGAGCTGCAGGCGGGCTGAATGATGACACATTACGATCTTGCGATCCTCGGTTCAGGGTCCGGCAACTCCCTGCCGGGTCCGCAATGGGCGAATAAGAAAATTGCCGTGATCGACGGCGGAACGTTCGGTGGGACCTGTCTGAACGTCGGCTGCATTCCGACCAAAATGTTCGTTTATCCCGCAGATCTCGCGGCCGGAACGCGCGAGGCAGCCCGCCTGGGCGTTCGGGCGGAAGTCACCGCCGTGCACTGGCGTGCCATCCGGGACAGGATCTTTGGCCGCATTGATGCGATTTCAGCCGGCGGGATGGAATACCGCGCACATGGGGAACCGAATATCACCCTCTATCCGGAGCATGCCGAATTCACCGGACCGAAGGCCCTGCGCACTGCCGGCGGCACGGTGATCACGGCGGAACAGATCGTCGTAGCGGCCGGCTCCCGGCCGGTCATCCCGGACTTTCCGGGGAACCACCTGCCCCAGGTGCATACTTCGGACACGATCATGAGGGTTGATGAACTGCCCGCCAGGGTCCTGATCGTCGGTGGCGGGTTCATCGCAGCCGAGTTCGGCCATATCTTCGCTTCACTGGGCTCCGAGGTGGTCATGCTGACCCGATCCCCCGGGTTGCTCAAGAGTCAGGACGCCGAAATTTCGCGGCGTTTCGAGGAGCAGGTCAGCGGCCGCTGGGATATCCGGCACGGCTATCAGGTGGCGTCCGTCCGGGCAGTGCCGCACCGGCCAGGACGCGTCCTCGCGGTGTTGGCACCGGTGGCAGGAGTGGCTGACGCGCCGGCCTGCGTGGAAGTGGATCTGGTGCTGCTCGCCACCGGCCGCAGGCCCAACACCGATGGCCTCAATGCGACCGCGGCGGGATTCGATCTGACCGCCGCCGGCCGGCTCCGGGTAGATAAGTATCAGCGTGTGCTCTCGGGAGGGAAGCCCATTAGTGGCGTGTGGTCGCTGGGGGATGTCAGCAGCGACTTCCAGCTCAAGCATGTGGCAAACCATGAGGCCCGTACGGTGGCACACAATCTGCTGCACCCCGGGCAGCTGCGCGCCAGCGACCACAGATTTGTCCCGGAGGCCGTCTTTACGCGGCCCCAGATCGCCAAGGTGGGGATGACCGAGGAGCAGGCTCTGGCCCATGCCGCCCGCCACGGCCTGGAGATCGTCACGGCCGTGCAGGATTACGGTTCGACGGCCTACGGCTGGGCCATGGAGGACACCACCGGCATCGTGAAGCTCGTCGCGGAGAAGGACAGTGGACTGCTGCTCGGCGCACACATCATGGGCCACGAGGCGTCAATGCTGATCCAGCCCCTCATTCAGGCCATGAGCTTCGGTCTGGATGTCCGCACCATGGCGCGTGGCCAGTACTGGATCCATCCGGCCCTGACGGAGGTCGTGGAAAATGCCCTGCTGTCCTTGAAAGTCGGCTCGAAGCACTGACCTGCTGGCATCCGGGTGCTGCGAGGTTCCGGCCGCAGCACCCGTCCTATCGGTCAGCCGGTTTCTTCGCCGAGTAAATATCGCCGACGACATCATCGAAATCCTTCAGCACCTGGGTGCGCTTGATCTTCAGCGACGGCGTAAGGTGTCCGGAAGCCTCGGTGAAATCGGTGGGCACGATGCGGAAGGCCTTGATGGATTCGGCCGCCGAGACGGACGCGTTGGCCTTGTCGATTGCCTTCTGAACGGCATTGCGGATGGTGTCCTGTCCGATCGCCTCGCTCAGGCTGATGCCCGCGGGCAGGCCGTGGTTTTCGGCCCATTTAGGCAGCGCCTCTTCATCCAGGGTAACGAGAGCGGAAATGAAGGGCCGCTGGTCTCCGAGCACCACGCACTGGGAGATCAGCGCGTCGGCACGGATCTGATCCTCCAACAGCGCCGGAACAACGTTTTTGCCGCCGGCGGTGACAATGATTTCCTTCTTGCGCCCGGTGATGCGCAGGAAACCCTCGGCGTCGAGCTCGCCGATGTCCCCGGTGTGCAGCCAACCATCGGCAAACGCGTCGGTGGTGAGGTCATCGCGGTGCCAGTAACCGCGCATCACGCTGACGCCCTTGGCGAGAATTTCGCCGTCGTCGGCAATTTTGACCGCATTGCCGGGCAGCGGGGCCCCAACGGTGCCGATTCTGATCATCGCGGGCCGGTTCACCGTCACCGGCGCGGTGGTTTCCGTCAGTCCGTATCCTTCGAGGATCTGCAACCCGATGCCCTGGAAGAAGTGGCCGAGCCGCTCGCCCAGCGGCCCACCGCCGGACACAGCATGTTTGACCTGTCCACCCATGGCTGCCCGAAGTTTTCCGTAGACCAGCCTATCGAAGATCGCATGCTTGGCCTTGAGCAGGACCGGGACCGAACCACCCTGCCGGGCGCGCGAGTATGCGATGGCAACCTCCGCGGCCTTGGTGAAAATTTTGCCCTTACCCTCGGACTCGGCCTTGAGCGCGGCCGAGTTGTAGATTTTTTCAAATACCCGTGGAACGGCCAAAATGAAACTCGGCTGGAAGCTCTGCAGATCCGAGAGCAGGTGCTTGATGTCCGGTGTGTGCGCCACCTTGGCGCCGGCTGCCACCGCGAGGACGGAGATAAAGCGGGCAAAGACATGGGCCAGCGGCAGGAACATAATGGTCTGCGCACCCTCGGGAACCACGTCGGAAAGCACACCCAGGGCATTGTCTGAGAGTTCAACGAAGTTGCCGTGCGTCAGCTCGCAGCCTTTGGGCCGGCCGGTGGTTCCGGAGGTGTAGATAATGGTGGCGAGGTCGTCCAGGCCGCGGGCGGTCCGCCGTTCCTCCAGCTCGGTATCCGAAACGGACTGCCCGGCAGTACGCAGTTCCTGCAGGCTGGCCGCCCCCAGCTGCCAGACGTGCGCCAGCGCGGTCAGGCCCTCCGCGGTGGCGGCCTGGCGGACCACATTTTCATGGTTGGCGGTTTCAGCAAAAACCGCGACGGCGCCGGAATCGCCGAGATTCCAGGCCACCTGGCTGGGTGAGGAAGTCTCGTAGATCGGCACCGAAACAGCCCCGGCGAACCAGATGGCGAAGTCCACCAGTGACCATTCATAGCGCGTGCGGGCCATGATGCCCACCCGGTCCCCAAGGCGGATACCGGAGGCCATCAGACCTTTGGCCAGGGCGCCGACATCATCACGGAACTCCGTGGCGGGGATGTCCACCCAGTTCTTCTCCCCGTCCAGACGGGCGAACAGGGCGGGATTGGAGGGTTTGTTCGCCTGCCGCAGGACCAGATCCGTGGTGTTCGTGTTCCGGGGAACATTCACCACTGCCGCAACGGAAAATTGTCGCACTTTAGCTCCTTCGATACCTGAGGACCACAGGGGTTTGCCATTACTCTATCCGGCACCATCGGCGGGGCGGCTCAGATGCTGTTACTAGTCAGTAACATTTTGGCTGCAGGCCCTACTTTCCCAAGCCGGCCCCCCCCCGCCGGGGCCGCACCCTCCGCCGCAAGTCGAACCGTCCTGGTTCCTCATGAGTCATTACGCAGACGCTCCCTCGGAAAGCTGGAATGGTGAAGCCACTGCCCGGCCTTCCGCAGGTAATTCCTGCCCTGTGACGGCGATTCCCCCGGGCAACCTTTTCAATAAGGGGTCTGCCCCCCTTGACGCTCGGATCGTTCCTGCGCGGGTTTACGTTCGGTCATGCGTGTCAGCTTGACGCGGTCGCTTCCCGGTTCCCGGAGAATCTGGCGGCGATCACCGCGGACCAAGAGACCTTGCTCGAAACCCACCGCGTCCATCCGGTGTTCGCCACAGCACCCTCGATACCATGCGCGCCGATGAACCGATCGCGCGAACCGATCGCGCGAAACCGATCGCGCGAGGGGCGCTATCGGGGGGTGGTCCTGCCGGTTGGGCGCGGCGGCGGGGACGTGAGAGCTGGCCGGGCAGGCCTGCGGGCCGGCCGGCGGATCCGCACGGCGACATGAGGCCCGTTCGGCCTCGGTAGAATGACAAGAATGGTCGACAATGATTCCCGCGGATCCGGCCGCCGGGCCGCTTCCGTGCTAACGGCCGCCTGGCACCGTTCGGGCTTGGGGAGCCGCCGGACGTACGAGCACAGGCCGGAGCGCGTTCCGCGGCGCCTGGGGCGCAGCGGGCTCGCGATAGGCATCGACATCGGTGGCACCAAGGTTGCGGCCGGCGTAGTGGACCCGCGTGGGGTGGTTCTGGACGAGCGGAGGCAGCTGACGCCGGGAAGCGACCCGCGCGCCGTCGAGGCGGCGATTGTGGAACTGGTCCGCGAACTCTCTGCCGACCACCGTGTTGTCTCCGTCGGCATTGGAGCCGCCGGTTGGATGGATCTAAGTTCCAGCATGGTGCTTTTCAGCCCACACCTGGCGTGGCGGAACGAGCCTCTGCGGGAAAACCTGGAGCGTCTGCTGCGCCGCCGGGTAGTCCTCAGCAACGACGCCGATGCGGCCGGTTGGGCGGAATGGCGCTTCGGTGCCGGCCATGGGCAAAGCCGGCTGGTCTGCATCACGTTGGGCACGGGCATCGGCGGAGCCATGGTGATGGACTCGCGGTTGGAACGCGGGCGCTTCGGACTGGCCGGTGAATTCGGCCATCAGGTGATCATGCCCCAGGGACACCGCTGCGAGTGCGGTAACCGCGGGTGCTGGGAACAATACGCCTCAGGGAACGCCCTGGGGCGGGAGGCCCGCGAACTGGCCAGGGCCAATTCGCCTGTGGCGCAGGAATTGCTTCGCCGGGTCGGCGGTGCCGTGGACACGATTACCGGGGCCGTCGTGACAGAGCTGGCGCTGGCCGGGGATGCCGCGTGCCGTGAGCTGGTGGAGGAGGTCGGCGACTGGCTGGGCCTCGGGCTTTCTAATCTGGCGGCCGCCTTGGACCCGGGAATGTTCGTCATAGGGGGCGGACTCTGCGAGGCGGGGGAACTGCTCCTGGAACCGGCCCGCCGGGCTTTCGGTCGAAACCTCACCGGCCGCGGCTTCCGGCCCGCAGCGCAGATTTCACTGGCGGCCTTGGGTCCGCGGGCGGGCATGATCGGCGCGGCGGACCTTTCCCGGATCAGCAGCGGATCCCGGTCCTAGAAGCGCTCCCGGTGCTCCGCTACCGGTCCGAGGGGCGGCCACGGCGCCTGCATGGCGGTGCCTACACGACGGCGCCGTCGTCGTCGTCGTCCTCCCGGTGGGACGGCAGCCGGAACATCAGGTAGCCGGCGGAGACGACGAAAACCGCGATCATCGCGATGATCGCCGTGACCGGTGCGTCGCGCCAGAACAAAGCCGCCAGCAGCACGGCAAGCGGGCCGCCCAGCGCACCCGTCCAGGCAAGCATCAGTGCGGGTTCGACGCTGGAAAGCGGCGGAGGCTCTGCCGGGACAAAACCCTCATCGTCGGGCCAGGGGTCTTCTCCCGCATAGTCGCGCGGGCCTCTCGGAGCTCCTTCGTTTGGATCCGTGGAGGGACCGTCGGCAGGGGTTCGGGAACCGGCATCGGTGCCCGGGCCGGAGTCACGAACGCCGGGCCCGCGCTCCCGACGGGACACGCCCAACGGGTCAAAGTCAGAGAAGGACGAGTAATCACGTGGTTCCGGGATTCCCGTGCCACCGTCTCCTGCGGCGGCCGATCCGCCGGATGAGTCGTCGGTCAGTCCTTCCGGCGAGTATCCCTGCGCGGACGGGCTTTCCAGCCGCGCCACGAGATCGCGCCAGACAGCATCGTCGTCGTCGTTCGCGCTGGGCCCGGACGGGTTTTGCTCTGGTTTATTGACCAACGGAATGCTCCCGGAAAAAGGCTGCGGACCCTTCGAAGATCTGCGCGGCGTCGTTGTCCATGGTCGCCACGTGATAGCTGTTCTCTAGTCGAACGACTTCGTAATTGGTGCTGCCGATCCGGTCACCGAGGATATCCATGCTGCTTTCCGGGACGACCCGGTCCACGGAGGAGCGGAAAACGATCGTGGGCGCCTGGACCTGCCCCAACCCGGCCACGGTGTCCTTGAAGAGGGCGGACAGCTGGTGGACCGCCGCCACCGGGGTCCGGGCATAGGCCCCCTCGTCCACGTCGGTCATTTTGATGTCATTGCCGATGGCGGGGACACTTTTGACAATGTATTTCAGCAGGCCGGAGTATCTGGCGCGTTTGTCCGAAAATGTCAGTCCCGGATTAACGACGGCGACCCCGGCAACATGGTGGTGCTCCGCCACGCGCAGCGCCAGCGCACCACCCATGGACAGCCCGGCGGTAAAGACCACGTCGCAACGGTCCGTCAGGTCCAGATATGCCCTTTCAAAATCGCTGTACCACCGGGTCCAGGGGGTCTTAGCCAAGTCCTCCCAACTGGTGCCGTGCCCGGAAAGCAACGGCAGGCTGACAGCGAATCCCTGTCCGGCAAGGTAGTCGGCCCAGCCCTGCAGGCTCACCGGGGAACCGGTGAAGCCATGACTGAGAGCTACGCCCACCCGCGCCATGGCTCCGTGTCCCGGGCTAGTGAAAACCATTGCCGCAGACGGGAACAAGGAGATCAAAATCCCCGGCACCAAGTGTGATCGTCATAGGGCCATGGTGTCACTTTTCCAGCCTTTTCTCACTAGAGTAATGTTTTAGCAAAAGTGCCGGTCAGGACAGCAGCAACGGCTGCGCCCGTGCGCGAAGGCACCAGAAGGGAAACCCCGCGTGTTCTATTGGGTGATGAAGCGGATATTCATCGGTCCGGTCCTGAAACTGGTGTTCCGGCCGTGGATCAAGGGTTTGGATAATATTCCGGCGGATGGGGCAGCCGTGCTGGCCAGCAATCATTTGTCGTTTTCAGACTCCATCTTCATGCCTTTGATGGTCCCTCGGCCGGTGGTTTTCTTGGCGAAATCAGAGTATTTCACCGGGAAGGGCATCAAGGGTAAGCTGACGGCCGCGTTTTTTCGTCTGACCAACCAGCTGCCGATGGACCGCTCAGGTGGCGCCGCGTCCGCTAACTCGCTGGAATCCGGGCGGCAGATCCTGCACAACGGCGGCCTGCTTGGCATTTATCCGGAGGGTACACGCAGTCCCGACGGCAAGCTGTACCGGGGCAAGGTCGGCGTCGCGAAACTGGTGCTCAGCGCCGGTGTTCCGGTCATCCCGGTGGCCATGATCGGAACGGACAAGGTGCAGCCGATAGGACGCAAAATTCCCAACATCCGGCGCATCGGCGTCATCTTCGGTGAACCGATGGATTTCACCCGCTACCAAGGCCTCGAAAACGACAGGTTTGTCCAACGATCCGTCACGGATGAAATCATGTACGAGCTCATGCGCCTGTCCGGTCAGGAATACGTGGACGCCTATGCCAGCACGGTGAAGGAGAAGCTTGCCGCTAGGAAGGCGGGGAAAGACGCGGTGGATTCCAAAGCTGCCGCTGCCGTCCGGCTGCGGGCAGCGGGAGGCAACGCGGTCAAACCCGGGGCCGTGACGGTGATCGGTGGAAGTCCTCCAACGCCGGGCCTGGGCAAGGACCCGTCTGACAGGCTCCCGTCGGCGGAGAGGCCGGAGAAATCCGTGGCGGTTCCGCCCTCCGTCGCTGAAGCAATTCTTCGAGCCGAGGATGGAGACACCGGAGCCCGAGCGACCGCCGGCCACGATGCGGCTTCGTCCGTTCCACCGAAGGACCGTGCCACCGGCGGGGGAGGAACCCCTCCTTTAAGCGGGCCTCCGGTGGGCTAAGCGGGTGTCCGGTCCGCTAAGCGGACGCCGCCCTTCGGGCGCGGTATCCCGCGTCGGCATGCCCGGCCTCGCGATGCACCGTCAGGGTGCTACGCCGGTTTTGTGACGGCTGATTCCCCTTTCGTGACCGCCGGCCGTCGTCGTTCGCCCACAAAAGCAACTAGGCTTAAGACGTGACCGATTTATCAACGCCCGCGCCGACTGTTCCGAACCATGGGGCTGCGGCCGCCGCTGCGGTGCCCGCAGCGACGGGCGGATCCGCCGTCTATCCCGGACTTGACAGCTGGCGTCAGCTGCCGATTGCGCAGCAGCCCTCATGGTCGGATGCCTCGGTATACGAAGCGTCCGTAAAGGAGCTGTCGATGCTGCCGCCGCTGGTCTTCGCCGGCGAGGTGGACGATCTGCGCGACCGCTTGGCGCAGGCGGCCCAGGGAAAGGCATTTCTGCTGCAGGGCGGCGACTGTGCCGAGACCTTCGCCGCGGCAACGGCGGACAAGATCAGCGCCCGGGTGAAAACGATCCTGCAGATGGCGGTTGTGCTCACCTACGGGGCATCGCTCCCGGTGATCAAGATGGGACGCATGGCGGGCCAGTTCGCCAAACCGCGATCCTCCAACGACGAAACCCGTGACGGCGTCACGCTGCCGGCCTTCCGCGGAGACATTGTGAACGGCTTCGAGTTCACACCGGAATCCCGCGCCCATGATGCATCGCGGATGCTCAAGGCCTACCACACCTCTGCTTCCACCTTGAACCTCATCCGGGCTTTCACCCAGGGCGGTTTCGCGGACCTGCGTCTGGTCCACCAGTGGAACAAGGGATTCACCGAGAACCCCGCCCATGCACGTTATGAGTCGCTGGCCAAGGACATTGACCGGGCCATCAAGTTCATGGCGTCCTGCGGAGCCGACTTCGAGGCGCTCAAACGCGTGGAGTTCTTTGCCAGCCACGAGGCCCTGCTGCTGGACTATGAGCGCGCCCTGACCCGGATCGACTCACGCACAGGCCTGCCATATGACACCTCCGCGCATTTCCTCTGGATTGGTGAACGCACCCGGGGGCTCGATGCCGCGCACGTGGATTTCCTCTCCCGCGTCCGCAACCCGATCGGCGTCAAACTTGGCCCCGGCACGTCCGGTGACGATGCGTTGCGCCTGATCGACAAGCTCGACCCTCACCGAGAGCCCGGGCGGCTGACCTTCATCACCCGCATGGGTGCGCGCAACATCCGGGAAAAACTGCCCCAACTGGTCCAGAAGGTGACCGATTCCGGGGCCCAGGTCCTCTGGGTGACGGACCCCATGCACGGCAATACAGTTACCTCGCCGAACGGTTACAAGACGCGTAACTTCGATGATGTCATCGATGAGGTCCGGGGCTTCTTCGAGGTGCACAAGTCCTTGGGAACATTCCCCGGTGGCCTGCACGTTGAAATGACTGGCGACGACGTTGCCGAGTGTCTGGGCGGCGCGGACCCGATCGATCAGGAGGCTTTCCTGGAGGGTTATGAATCGGTCTGCGACCCACGGCTGAACCACAAGCAGTCGCTGGAGATGGCGTTCCTGGTGGCCGGAGCGCTGTCCCACCGCTCATAGAAATCCGCCGCACTGCTCAGACCACGGTGAGCGTGATGACGGAGCCTTCGGGAACGTCCTTGTTCACCGGGCTCTGATCGCGCACCGTGCCGAAGAACCCGCCCAGGATGTTATTGACCTTGACCTCGAAGCCCAGCTGCTGGAGCCCATGGACGGCTTTGTCGACCTGCTTGCCGATGTAACTGGGCACGCTGACCATCCTGGGACCCTTGGACACGGTCAGCGTCACCGCGCTTCCCTTGGCCGCCGTTCCGCTGGCCGGGTCCTGTGACACCACCGAGCCCGCCGGGATCTGCTTGTCGAAAACGGTGTCCGGGGCAACCTGCGTGGTCAGTCCCAGGTCCGTGAGCGCCTTCTGGGCCGCCTCCTTGGACTGGCCGACGACGTTGGGTACCGGGACCGGCGTCGGCCCCTTGGAAACCACCAGGTTCACCGATGTCGCGCCGCGCTGCTGCGTCTTTGCAGCGGGATCCTGGCTCAGGACGATGCCGGCGGCCCGTTGTTCGTCATATTGTTCCGTAACCGTTCCAACGGCCAGTTTGGCGTTACGGAGGGCCACCGTGGCCGCCTCCAAGGTGTCGTCGGCCAGTGCGGGAACCGGATACAGCACCGGCCCTTTGGACACCAACAGAGTCACCGGGAGAAATCTCCGTTGCTGCGTCGCGGGCCCCGGATCGCTCGTCACCACCAGGCCCTGTTGTACGGTCTCATCGTTGACGTCCCTGCTGACGGAGCCGAAACCTTGTTCCCGCAGCAACGCCTGGGCCTGCGCCACGGTCCTGTTCTGCACATCGGGGATGGCGGCCAGGGCACCCGGTCCCATGCCGAAGAACCAGCCGGCGCCGGCCGCCAACAGGGCCAGCACCAGCACCATGATCAGCCAGATCATGCCGCGGCGGCGTGGCCGGCCTCGGCGCAGCGTCTGCAGCGGGCGCTCGGCGGCGCGGATGCGGGCCTTCTCGGCCGTCCGTGCCGCCCGCTTGACGTCACGCCGGCGCGGCACGGGGACCGGCGCGCTTCTTTCTTCCGGCGGGTAGAGCTGCCCGGCGTAGGGGTGCGCCGCGGCATGGGGTTGAGCCGCGGCCGGTCCTGCCGGGGCGAGGCCGCCGGCCGGCATCACCGTCGTGTGGTTGACCCCAGTACCAATGAATTCGGTGGGCTGGGATCCGGTATGGGACCGGCTCCCATCACCGGCCCCGACCGGCATCAGCGTCGTGTGATCGGCGTTTGAGCTGGAACCGGTGGGCCGGTCGATCGCCTCGGTCCGGGCTTGTCCCATGGCCGCCGCCGGGAGCCGCGGTGCGGTGAAGTCCAGTTCCGCATCGCTGAGCGTCGTGCGGATATGGCGCAGATCCTCCAGCAGCGCGTGGCCGTCCGCGGGGCGTGCCTCCGGATCTTTCTCGGTGCAGCAGCGCACCAGCTCATCCAGATCCGGGGAGAGGCCGGGCAGCTCGGCGGAGGGCGGTGGAACCGGCGTGGTCAGGTGCTGCATGGCCACCCGGATCGGGAGTTCGCCGGTGAAGGGCTGATGGCCGGTGAGCAGCTCGTAAAGCATGATGCCTACGGAATAGATGTCGCTGCGGGCGTCGGCCGGTGCCCCGTCGACGAGCTCGGGGGAGAGGTATCCGACGGTGCCGATCAGCGTTCCGGTGTTTGTCGTCGTCGTCACCGCGCGGGCCAGCCCGAAATCTCCGACCTTGATCCGTCCGTCGTCGGCAATCAGGACGTTCTCGGGCTTGACATCGCGATGCACCAGCCCGGCCGCGTGTGCGGCCCCCAGTCCCTCGACGACGGCGTCCACGTATGCCAGTGCCAGCCGAGGCGGCAGAGCTCCGTGTTCGTGCAGCACATCGCGCAACGTATGGCCGGGGATGTATTCCATCACCAGATATGCCAGCGGACCGTCGTTGCCCTGGTCAAACATGCCGACGACGTGCGGGTGCGACAAGCGCGCCGCCGCCTTGGCTTCCCTTCCGAGCCGGTCGAGGAAGTTGCTGTCCGTGGCCAGATGCGGATGCAGCACCTTCAGGGCGACGTTGCGGTCCAACCGGAGATCCGTGGCCAGATAGACGGTGGACATGCCGCCGCGCGCGACCTTCGACAGGACGAGGTAGCGGCGATCGACGGTGCTGCCCACCAAGGGGTCAGCCGGAAGTTCTTGCACCCTTCGATCTTAGGCGGTCAAACGAAGAGGACCGGAAACAACACCCGTTCCGGCCCTCGTCGTTATCCCCGCGCGGCGCGGGGGAATTCGCTTTAGCCGAACGTGGCCTGGTTTGCCTTCACCGACTCAACGTAGTTCCGTGTGTCCGGGTACATCCCGTACAGGGTGACCGAGTACTGACCCTGGTAGTACCCGGCGATGGCATTGTCCAGGGAGTCACTGGTGGAGACCAGCGCCCGAATGATCGCCACACCGGCAGTGACATTGTCCTGCGGATCCAGCAGGTTCAGGTGGCGTCCAACGAGCTCGGAGGCCCATTCCCCGGCCTGCGGAATGACCTGCATGGCGCCAATGGCATTGGCGGGGGAGACCGACTGATGGTTGAAGCCGGATTCCTGCAGGGCAAAGGCCAGCGCGAGTGAGGGATCTACGCCCATCTGGCTGGCGGTGCCGGCAACGATTTCCTGGATCTGGGCCCGGGACGGGACCGGAGCCGCCATCAGTGCGGCCTTATTGACGTTGGCCTGGGCCACCACGGCCTCGGGGTAGGTGTAGTGCAGGAAAGTGCTCGGCACGAGTTCCGTGGGCGCAGCACTGGAGGCCGCGGCGACCGTGCCGGGCAGTGCGATGCTCTGACCGGGGTGGATGATGCTGTTCATCGTGAGGTTGTTGGCGGAGGCCAGCGCCTGGACCGTGACACCGTTACCCGCCGCGATGGCGGACAGCGTGTCTCCCGCCTTGATCAGGTAGTTCGCCGAACTGGACGGGGAAGCGGCGGGGGCGGCCGCGGCGGCGGCGCCAAGCTTAATGCTCTGGCCGGGGCGGATGATCGAAGCCGCGTTGAGGCCATTGAGGGACAGTACGTCGCTGACCCCGAGGGAGTGGGCAGCTGCGATGGCGCTGATGGTATCGCCGGCCTGAACGGTGTAGCTGTCGACGGCGGCGGTCGGCGTGGCTGCATGAGTCACGGTAGCCGGTGCGGCGGGGGCCGTGCCGGTCAGCGTGAGCTTTTGGCCGGGATGGATCAGCGAGGCCGCTCCCAATTGGTTCACATCAAGCACTTGGCTGACGTCCAAGTCGAACCGGCCCGCGATGGCACTGACGGTATCACCGGGTAGCACCACGTAATCGGCCGGGGCGGCGGCCTTGGCCGGCGCGAAGCTGGCGGGGATGGCCGTGGCGACATTTCCCGCTGGCAAGTGGGCGTACCGCGCGGCTGTGATCGCCGACATGGAGGCCACGGAGCCCGTGCTCATGGCCGGAGCCGTACCCGGCGCAGCGGCTGCCGGCATTGCCAGAGCGAGGGATGAAAGCATGACCACAGGAAGGGCTGCAGTGGTAACCACGGCCAGCTTCCTTACTGATTTCTGGCCCGGTCGTGGCGCATGTGCGGGAGTCATGAAATTGTTCCTCAACGTTGATGGGGGAGGTGCCAGTGTTAATGAGGTGGCCTCCTGTTAACTTAGTTACAAAAGTGACTAATGTGAATTTACACGAGAATTCTTATAGCACAATCATTTCCAAAACCGGGGAGCGGGCTTGCATGGAGTGTTGCGGCAGTGATATATGCCCGCCGGACCGGTGACCGCCAGGAATAGGATGGCGGTCCAGGGATGTGGCACGCTTATGGGGTGAACAATGTGGAGAAACTAGTCAGCGAATGGTTGCCCCTGCCCGATGTCAGTGAGCTGCTGGGCGTTTCGATCACCAAGGTCCACAGCCTGCTGGAGAGCCGGGCGCTGTTGGCAGTCCGGATCGGCGAACGCAAAATCCGATCCGTCCCCGCTGCATTCTTTGTGGACGGGAAGATTCTTGACAGTCTGAGGGGCACCTTGGTGGTACTCGGCGATGCAGCGTTCAGCGACGAAGAGGCCATTGCCTGGTTGTTCACCGAAGATGATTCCCTTCCGGGCCGCCCGGTCGATGCGCTGCGCGAGGGACGCAAGACGGAGATCCGCCGCCGCGCCCAGGCCCTCGGCTGGTAAACGCGGTCTCCGGCGGTTGCGCTCCGTGCGCACGGCGCCCTGGCGCCTTTGGCTCGCGGCAGCGCCGGCTTACGACTTGCGCCGGACCGCTGCCGTAGCCAAGGCCCGCAGTGACACGACCGGTCCCGCGGGAATATCCAGGGCAGCCAGGGCCGTGTAGGCGATGTCGCTGTAGTTCTCGATCAGCGACTCGGCCGCGGCCAGCGCGCCGGAAGCAATCATCACCGCCCGGATCTGTTCTATCTCGTCGTCGCTGAGTTCCTGCCTGCCCAACCGCTCGTCCACGAACTGCGCTTCTTCCTCCCCGGCAGCTGCCAGCGTGAGACCGACCAGGACCGTCCGTTTGCCTTCGCGTAGATCGTCCCCGGCCGGCTTGCCCGTTGTTCCGGGGTCGCCGAAGACGCCCAGCACATCATCACGGAGCTGGAATGCCTCGCCCAGCGGTAACGCGAAGGCTGAATAGCCGGACAGCAGTTGCGAAGGCGCGCCCGCCAAGGCTCCGCCCAGCACCAGCGGATGCTCGGTGGAATACTTGGCACTTTTGTACCGGATGATGGACTGCGCGCGCTGCACGGCGGTTCCCGCCGGTTTATGCGGGCCGGAAACCTCCTCCAGAATATCCAGATACTGTCCGGCCATCACCTCGGCCCGCATCAGATTGAACACCTCGCGCGCCCGGGTGCCGGCCGCCGTCGGCGCTCCTATCGACGCGAAGACTTCCTCGCTGAAGGACAGGCACAGGTCCCCGGTCAGGATTGCCGCCGCGTGACCGAACCGTTCCCCGTCCAAGGACCAGCCGTGGCGCTGATGCAGTTGGCTGAACTGCCGGTGTACGCTCGGGCCGCCGCGCCGCATGTCGGAACGGTCGATGATGTCATCGTGGATCAGCGCGGCGGCCTGAAACAGCTCAAGGGCAGCTCCCGCCGTGACAATTTCGGCGCTAACCTCACCGCCGCCGGCACCCCGCCAGCCCCAATAGCACATCAGGGCACGGAGGCGTTTTCCGCCGGTGACCAGATCACGGATGGAATCCAGCAAAATTACTGTGTCGGGGGAGATGGCGGAGAGCAACCCGCGTTTGGAATCCAGGAAACCGGCCAGTTCCCGGGCAACGCCGCTGATGAAGAGTTCCTGCTCGGCCGCCTGGCTCTCCAACTGCACGCTGTCCCGGCGCGCTTCGGTGCGGCTGCTGGCGTCGGCACTCACTTCAGCGACGCGGGGAGAACGTTGGCGCTCACGGTGAAGGTGAACCCGGAGCCGGATGGGACCACGGAGACCTGCACGGTTTCCGTCCCGTTGGCTCGGATAAAGTCCTTGGCAGCCACCGAGCCGACGGCGTCACCGGCCAGCGCGGTAAAACCCTGATCCTGGAACGCTTTCGTGTAGAAGGCGATGACATCTGCGCTGGACGCGGTCGTGGACGCGGTCAGCGACGCCGTAGCGGCGGTATTGGTCTTAGTGAAGCTCGACGCCGTGGCCTTGGCCCCGGGCATAACCGGAAGCAAGCCGGCGGGAAACCCCTGGACGAGGGCACCGACCGTGGCCGTCGTGGTGGCGGTGGGTGAGGCGGAGCCGGATGCCGAGGAGGACGGCGTGGGGCTGGCTGACCCGCTCGGGCCGGCCGGCGTCGTGCCCCCGGCGCTGGCGGGCGAAGCGGGGCTGCTGCCCGATGCGGGCTGACTTGTGGCGCCGGATCCGGTGCCCGGGCTGGTGCAGCCGCTCAGGAGCAGCCCCGCGGCCAAGGCGGCGGCGGCGGCCAGAGCAGGGGCCCGGTTCCCCCGGACGGACGGCCGGTCCTTGGAGGCCGTATCTGCCCGTTTGTCCTTGGAGGCCGTATCTGCCCGTTTGTCGGCCTGACTCGGAAATGCGGGTCCGTTCAACATCACTGGTTTCCTTAAATGCGGAGGTGTCTGCAGCAGGTCATTCCAGTTTAGCCATGGCGCAGCAAACCGCGGCACGGGCTCCGGGAAGGACGTCCACACCGCCTGATGGGGCAGGCAGGGACAAAATGTCAGTTCCTGAACCTAAGATGGCAGGTGTGGAGGCAGATCAGGGCGGTGGCGGGAACCAGGACCGCAGCAGCCACATTATGCATGTGGACATGGACGCGTTTTTCGTCTCGGTCGAGCTGCGGGATGCTCCCCGGCTGAGAGGCAAGCCCGTCATCGTGGGGCACCCGGAGGGGCGCTCGGTGGTGCTGTCCGCCTCCTATGAGGCGCGTGCCGTCGGGGTGCGCTCGGCCATGCCGATGTCCGCGGCCATCCGGATGTGTCCGGCGGCGGCCATTATCGAGCCGCGGCAGGCACTGTATCGGGAGGTCTCCGTCCGGATCATGGAAATCTTCGACTCGATTACGGATTTGGTGGAACCGCTCAGCGTCGACGAGGCCTTTCTCGACATCGCCGGTGCCATACGACGGCTCGGGCCACCGCTGGAGATCGGGGCGCTGATTCGACGGCGAGTCAGCGCGGAGCTCGGGATCACGGCCTCGGTAGGCATTGCGTCGACAAAGTTCGTGGCAAAGATCGCCTCCACACGTTGCAAACCGGACGGGATGCTGCTGATCCCCGCCGCGGACACCGTGCGGTATCTGCATACACTGCCGGTACAGGCCTTGTGGGGAGTTGGGGCCAAGACCGTGCAGGTCCTCGCCAGGCTGGGGGTGCACACCGTCGCAGACGTGGCGGCAACTCCGCTTTCGGTGCTGCGCCGCGTGCTCGGCGTCGGAGGGGAACAGGTTCACCGGCTCTCGCTGGGCATTGACCCGCGGCCGGTGACCCCCGTGCGGACGGAAAAGAGCATCGGAGCCGAAGAGACCTTCGCAGTCGATACGCCCGATGATGCCGTGCTCAAGCGCGGACTGCTGGCGCTGGCACACCGGACCGGGGCGCGGCTGCGGCAGTCCGGGCTGCTGGCGCGGACCGTGTCCTTGAAGATCAGATATGCGGATTTCTCCACGGTGACCCGGGCGCGCACGGTTCAGACGCCCGTCGACAGCGCGCAAATACTCTATGCAACCGCCGTCCAGCTGCTTGAGTCGTTGGGACCGCGGCCCATGAGCGTGCGGTTGATCGGCCTCCGGGCCGAGCAGCTGGAAGTGGCCGGCCAAACGTTTCTGCAGCTGAGCCTGGACCGCCGCGATGACAACTGGCGCACGGCAGAGGCAGCGTTGGACGCCGTCACGGCCAAATTCGGGTCGCAGAAGATTGTGCCCGCCCGGCTGCTCGAACCGGGGCCGGACAGACCGTCGTCGAACCGCCTACCTCCACGCAACGGTCCCGGCTAGACTCGGGCTCCGCGCCTGTTCCCGCGGCTGTTCCCGCGCCGCAGGCAAGGGTTTCAGTTCTGTGAAATCAAGCCTATTCTTAAGGCACGGAGTTATCTAAGGACGGCTTCGCCGGAAGGTGTCCCGCGGCGGCGGGAACTAACCACCCGGCGCCGCTCGTTTGAAGAGTAGACGCCAACGGCAAGGACCTGAAGGAGGTCGAGATGCCCCTTTCGGAGCACGAGCAAAGGTTACTGGATCAGCTTGAGCAGCAGCTGCATGCGGAGGACCCTAAGTTTGCCCACACATTAGGGTCGGATCCCGCCAACTCATTTTCAACCAGACACGTGGTGATCGGCGTGCTGATAGCAATTGCCGGCATCATGGTGCTGCTGGCGGGAGTGGCTTGGCAAATAATTCCCTTGGGCGTGGCTGGGTTTGTGGTCATGGGTGCCGGAGTCTACGTCGCCACGCTGCGGCGCGGATCTCCCCGGACCGCCGATACGGGCTCTGCTGCCGGACAGACCAGGAAGCCCAGGAGTTCCTTCATGAGCAGCCTGGAAGAACGCTGGGATGAGCGCCGGCGCGGCCAATAGGCCGGAGGCTGCTCATAGGACGGGCAGCTGGTGTCGCGGCCGGAAGCACTGACTGCAGCCGGCCGCGTTGACCAGAACGCCGGGGAAGAATACAGCTGAATACTGACTCACCCAATGAAAGACCCGCAGCCGCAGGTCTTTTTTTTGTTTAACCTGACTGAGAGTAACCTGCTCGAAGCCGTCGTTTCCCTCCACCTCCCACCAGGTGGCGACATCGACGGGATGGTGCGGATTCCGGCCGTGAAACACCTCGACTACGGACGTGTTGGCGTTGACCGTGGGGGATTGTGGAGTAAAGTGGAGCTTGTAAGAGGGTAGTGGCAACGGGGGACTACAGATCCCCGCTTCAACAAGGCGGTAGAGATGTTTCTCGGAACACACTCGCCGCGTCTTGATGAGAAAGGCAGGATATTTTTGCCGGCCAAATTCCGCGAGGAACTGGCCGACGGGCTTGTCCTGACGAGGGGCCAGGAGCGTTGTATTTACGTTTTCAGCCGCAGTGAATTTGAAAGGGTCCACGAAAGAATGCGCCAGGCTCCACTTTCCTCCCGTCAGGCGCGCGATTACGGCAGGGTCTTCCTATCGGGGGCCTCGGATGAAGTTCCGGACAAGCAGGGCCGGGTCACCATCCCGCCGGCATTGCGGACGTATGCCGGACTGGGACGGGAACTGGCCGTTATCGGGGCTGGCGACCGGGCAGAAATCTGGGATGCCACGGCATGGGAAGAGTACCTGGGGGAGAAGGAGAACGCGTATTCCGAAACGGACGAAGAGATCATTCCCGGCGTCTTCTGAGCCGGCGCTACCATCGGTCGATCACCAGCACGAAACACAGACACGGATTCTTGAACAAGACCTCCAGCCGCCCGGCACCAACTACCTGGCTCACCTTCCCCGGTGCCAGGCAGGGACAGCCCGGCGCGGATGGGGATCTGGCTTAAGAAGCCGTCTGCTGCACAGCAGGACGAGCACCGAAGAGGCGAGCACCGAATAGACGAGCACCGAATAGACGAGCACCGAATAGACGAGCACCGAATAGACGAGCACCGAATGCAGGACACCGGACGGGGAGAGGAAGGAGGCGGGATGGCGCACGACGACGAACCCACGCCGCCCACCTCCGCCCGCCACGTACCAGTTTTGAAAGACCGTTGCCTTGACCTGTTGGCCCCCGCTTTTGAACTGGCCATCGCCGCGGGAAAAACCCCGGTGGCAGTCGACGCCACCTTGGGCATGGGCGGCCACAGCGAGGCGATGCTGCAGCGGTTTCCTTCGTTGCACCTGATCGGCATCGACAGGGACACCGAGGCGCTGGCACTGGCCGGGGAACGGCTGGCTCCCTTCGCGGCGCGGACCGATCTGGTCCACGCCGTTTACGACGAAATCGCCAACGTCGCCGCCGATCTCGGCTTCCGGGAAGTTCACGGGGTGCTCATGGACCTCGGCGTTTCCTCACTCCAGCTCGATGAGCGGGAGCGTGGCTTTGCCTATTCCTACGATGCGCCGCTGGACATGCGCATGGACACCAGCCGGGGGCAAACGGCCGCGGACGTGGTGAACACCTACAGCGAAGAAGACCTGTTGCGGGTGATCCGGAAATGGGGCGAAGAGAAATTTGCCGGTCGGATAGCCAGCCGAATCGTCTCTGCCCGAGAAACGAAGCCGTTCGTCAGTACGGGAGAACTGGTCGAACAAATCCGCCAGGTGGTGCCCGCGGGCGCTGCGAGGACGGGCGGCCATCCGGCCAAGCGGACCTTCCAGGCGCTGCGCATCGAAGTTAATGAGGAACTCGACGTGCTTGAAGCGGCGGTCCCGGCAGCCGTCGGTTCGCTGGCCATGCACGGTCGTTGCGTGATCATGTCCTATCACTCGTTGGAAGACAAGATCGTCAAGTCCGTGTTCGCCGCCGGCTCCAAATCATCGGCGCCCGTTGGCTTCCCGGTGGAGCTGGAGGAGCACAAACCGGATCTGAAGATGCTGACGCGGGGCACCGAAGTTCCCACCGCTGCGGAAATTTCCGAAAATCCCCGGGCCGCGTCAGCGCGGCTGCGGGCAGTTGAACGAGTTCGAATCAGGAGAGCAATATGAGCGCATCGGCCCAGGGGAATTTCCAGTCGATCATGGGAAATACGGCCCGTGCACTCACCAGTTTTGCCCCGGACGCGCGGCCGGCGCGCCAGGGCCGATCTCCGCTCTCGCTGGTTGTCAGTGCCCCACGTAAACGCCGGGCACCCTTCGTGGTTTTCTGTTTCCTCGCCTTAGTGGCAGCGTTGGCCACCGTGCTGGTGCTGAACATCTCCGTTTCCAGCGGACAGTACCAGCTCGTGGAGCTTCGCGCAGCGCAGCTGGAACTGCAGAAGACGAACCAGGATCTGACACAGCAGGTCCAAAATGCGCAGGCTCCGCAGAATCTGGTGGCCAAGGCCGCAGAATTGGGAATGGTTACCTCCTCGTCCACGGGGCAGATTAACCTGGATACCATGGCTGTCACGGGTAAGCCCGCGGCGGCTGTCGCCGGGGACAAACCCCTGACGGTGATCGCTCCGCCGGCGGTCACCGGCCAGCAGGAGGAGTCGAAGACGACGGGGGCTGCCGCTGCGCCGGCTGCGTCCGAACCGGTTGCGCCTGGCGGCCCGTCGAAGGCGGGGACGGCGGCGGCGGGGACGGCGGGGACGGCGGCACAGGATCTTAACGGCGGCACCATACCGGCGCCCAAGCAGAAGAACGGCTAGGGCAAACGGACGGCGCACCGGACCGGCAGCAGTGCTGCAAGGGCTAGGTAATAAGGATTGGCAAGTGGCACAAAACACCGGCAGCGACCGCAAAAATACCAGGGCCTCCGGCAGCATCACGCGAAACAGAATCCGGCTTCGGGTGGGGCTGGCATTGGTTCTGGCGCTGCTGCTGATCATTTCCGGAAAGCTGTTTCTGATTCAGGGCCTGGACACCGGATCGATGGCCGAGGCCGCCATCAATCAGCGCACCGTGGTCTCAAAGCTGCCCGCAACGCGGGGCGAAATCGTGGACGCCAACGGCAAGGTGATGGCACAGAGCATCGTCCGGTACAACATCACGGTCTCACCGAAAAACAGCACCGCCGCCGATACCTTTGTCCGCAAGAACTCCGGCACCGGCAACGTCGATACGGTCACCCGGGATGAGGGGATCCAAGAACTGGCGGATGCCCTGAGCCTGAAGGAAGCGGACGTCCGTAAGACGGTCACCGGCAATTCCGACTTCGCCTATGTGTCCAAGGGCGTCACTGCGGCGGTGGAGTCCAAGGTGATGGACCTGCAGCTTCCGGGCATTTATTCCGAGGCAACGAGCGAGCGGACATATCCGCTCGGCGCTGTAGGCGGCAGCATTGTGGGTTTCCTGGGCTCCGACGGCACGCCGCTGGCCGGAATCGAGCAGACGCTGAACTCCAAGCTGCAGGGCGCAGACGGCAGCCGAAAGTACCAGCGCGGGGCCAATGGCATTGTCATTCCCACCGCGCCGGAGGAAAACCAGCCCGCCGTCGACGGCGAGACCGTGAAGCTGACGATCAACAGCGACCTGCAGTACTTCGCGCAGCAGGCTATTTCCGATCAGGTCAAGAAGTTCAGCGCCCAATGGGGCAACATCGTGGTGGTGCAGGCCAAGACCGGCAAAATTGTCGCGATGGCCGAGGACTCCACCGTGGATCCGAACAATCCGGGAGCCACCGACGCGGCCAACCGGGGTGCCCGCTCGGTCACGGCGGCGATAGAACCCGGATCCACCGAAAAGACGGTCACCGCCGCGGCCACCATTCAGGAAGGCAAGGTCAGCCCGCTGTCGCATGTGCTGGTGCCGCCGACCTACACGGTCAACGGGGAGAATTTCGCTGACGCCTTTACCCATGGGACGGAACAGCGCACCTTCGCCGGGATCATCGGGGATTCGATGAACACCGGGACCGTGATGGTCGGTGAGCGGCTGAGCAAACAGCAGCGCTATGACTACCTGCACAACTTCGGCATCGGTCAGGCCACCGGGATCCCGCTGCCGGGTGAAAACGCCGGGATCCTGGCGCAGCCGGACTCGTGGGACGGCCGGCAGGAATTCACGGTGCTCTTCGGTCAGGGTGTCTCGCAGACGCCGCTGCAGACCGCGATGATCTACCAGACGATCGCCAATAACGGCGTTCGGCTTAAGCCGCAGCTGGTGGAGTCCTATATTGATCCGGACGGCACGGAACACAAGGTGGATGGGTCCGCCGGCACCGAGGTTGTCAGCCCGCAGAGCGCGCAGCAGGTCAAAGACATCCTGGAAAGTGTTGTTACCGCCGCGGACGCCAAGGACGTGTCGGTGCCCGGCTACCGGGTGGGCGGCAAGACCGGTACCGCCGAGGCCGTCAGGGACGACGGTGCCGGCTTTGAAGGGTACACGGCTTCCTTTGTCGGCATGGCGCCGATGGAGGACCCGCAGTATGTTGTGCTGGTAACGGTCCAGCGCCCGCAGGGTGACATTTACGGTATTTCCCAGGCCCCCGTGTTCAACTCCGTGATGGGTCAGGTCCTGCACAGCAACAACGTGCCGCCGTCCACCACACACTCTGTGGCTCTGCCGCAGAAATACTGAAGGTTTCGGAGTCGGATAAATGAGCTCACATGAACCGCTGCCAGGCAGCGCCGGGTCCTCCCTGCGGCCCGCCCGGGTGAAGCCGGTGCCGCTTGCGGCGCTGGCGGAGCTCATCGGTGCGCGCGCCCAGGACTTCGGCGGCATTGCGGTGACCGGCGCCAGCGTGGACTCCCGCGCGACTGAACAGGCGGACCTGTATCTGGCTCTGCCCGGAGCCCAGAGGCACGGGGCTGAGTTTGCCGGCCAGGCGCTGGCTGCGGGTGCCACGGCAATTGTGACGGATGACGACGGCGAACGCCGGCTGCGCCTGCTGCCCGGTGGCCCGGGCGTGCCGGTGCTCGTGGTGCCGGAGCCGCGCGCGATCGTTGGAGCGGTGGCGGCGCTCATCTACGGCACAGCGGACCCCGATGCCGCGCCGATGCCGCTGTACGGCGTGACCGGCACCAACGGAAAGACCACCACCACGTATTTCATCAATTCGCTGCTGCAGGCGCTGGGGGGCAGCACCGGACTGATCGGCACCATCGAGATTCTGGCCGGATCCGCGGCGATCCCCAGTCGGCTCACGACGCCGGAATCGACGGATGTGCATGCTCTGCTCGCCCTGATGCGTGAGCGCGGGCTGGACGCGGCGTCGATGGAAGTGTCGTCCCATGCCCTGTCCTTCCACCGGGTGGACGGGGTCGTCTTCGACGTCGCCGGTTTCACGAACCTGACACAGGACCATCTGGATCTGCACGGCACCATGGACGCGTATTTCGCCACGAAGGCGGAACTATTCAGTCCCGACCATGCCCGCGCAGCCGTTATTACCGTCGACGACACCTGGGGCCGGCGCTTGGCGGAATCCTGCCGGATACCTGTCACCACCCTCTCCACTGGCGAAGTTGGCGCTACTGGCGAAGTTGGCGCTCCAGGCGAAGTGGGTACTACAGGCGAGGTGGCCGAAGCGGGCGAAGCGGGCACGACGGCCGAGGTAGGCGCCACGATCGAGGGGGTCGCCACGGGCGTGGCGGCGGCAGCCCATGGGGCCGCCGCTCCCGCCCCGGGCCGCCGGGCCGATCCGACGCACTGGCAGGTCACGGCTGTCCGTCCGCGCGGGCTCGGGAGCTCTTTCGTGCTGCGCAGGGCGGATGGACGCACGCTGAACGTCTCGACCGGGCTGCCCGGTCGGTTCAACGTCGCCAATGCCGCCCTGGCAACGTTGATGGTGCTGCAGTTTCTGGGCCAGACGGGGCCGACGGCGCTTCAGCGGGTGCAAGCCGCCTTGGACAGCCACGATCCGTTCACGGTGCAGGTGCCGGGCCGGATGCAGCTGGTGGGAAAATCGCCCGCGGCCATTGTGGATTTCGCGCACAATCCGGACGCCCTTAAGCGCGCCCTGCTGGCCGTGCGTTCGTCCGAACCTGGCTCGCGCGTGATCGTGGTCTTTGGCGCCACGGGGCAGCGAGATGCCGGCAAGCGCCCGAAGATGGGTGAAGTGGTGGCCCAGCTCGCGGATGTTGTGATTATCACTGATGATGACCCGCACGATGAGGACGAGGCATCCATCCGCCGGGATCTTCTGGCCGGCGCCCGCCAGGCAAATGCGGAGCGGTCGCTGGGACGGGAGATCCTGGAGGTTTTTCCCCGCGCTGACGCCATTTTTCGGGCCGTGGAACTGGCCCGTCCGCAGGACACAATCCTGGTGGCCGGACGCGGTCATGAGGTCTGGCAGGAGGTCAAGGGGATCAACCTTGCCCTTGATGACAGAGTCGAACTCCGCCACGCCCTCCGCCGCTTCGGATTCACTCCCGAGCCCGTTCCCGGGATAGAGTCCTAGATCGAGATGATTGAACTGACAGCGGCACAGCTGGCCGCGCTAACCCACGGCCGCCTTACGTCCACCGCAGACCCAAAGCAGATGATCGGCCTTGGCCACATCGTCACCGATTCGCGGGCGGCGTTCCCCGGGTCCTTGTACGTTGCCAAACCGGGCGAATCCGCCGACGGACACGGCTTCATTTCCGCCGCCGTTGCGGCCGGCGCGGTTCTGATGCTGGCCGAGCGGGAGATCCTGGATCCGGCCGGGCGCAGCTATCCGGCGGTGATCGTCCCGGACGCCGTGCTGGCGCTGGGGGCGCTGGCGGCCGAGGCGGTGCGGCTGATCCGCGCGGCCGGGACGCTGACGGTTGTCGGCATTACAGGTTCGGCGGGGAAAACCACTACCAAGGATCTGCTGGCGGGCATTTTGTCCCGGCTCGGTCCTACCGTGGCCCCGCAGGGCTCCTACAACGGCGAGATAGGCGTTCCGTTGACGGTCTTCATGGCCGACGAATCCACCCGGTACTTGATCATCGAAATGGGTGCCACCGGCATCGGCCACATCAGGTATCTTGCCTCCCTGGTGAAGCCGGACATCGGCGTCGTGCTGGGCGTCGGCACCGCGCACGCGGGCGAATTCGGCTCGGTGGAAAACACGGCCAAGGCCAAGGGCGAGTTGGTGGAAGCGCTCTCTTCCGACGGAACCGCCGTGCTGAACCGCGATGACGTCCGGGTCAGCGCCATGGCTGGGCGCACACCGGCCCGGATCGTCTTTTTTGGAGTCGGCAGCCCGGATACGGCCGGCGGCCACCCAATGGTACGGGCCTCGGAGGCCACGACCAATGCGCAGGGCCATCCCGAATTCATCCTGCACTTCACTGACGGCGCCGCGGGAGGCGGTGGCACTAACGATGGTGCTGTTGGCGAAAGTGCTGCTGACTGTGGTGCTGCTGACGAGGGCGGTGCAGCCGCGGACACCGCCGGAAGGCCGGTCACGAGCGGACTGCTCGGGCTGCACCAAGTCACCAATTTGTTGGCCGCGGCCGCTGCCGCACGCGTTGCGGGTGCTTCGGCGGATCTCATTGCCGAGGCGCTGAACGGACAGAAGGCCCAAAGCCGCTGGCGGATGGAACGTACCGTCCGACCGGACGGCGTGACCGTCATCAACGATGCCTACAACGCCAATCCGGAGTCCATGCGGGCGGCGCTGCGCACCCTGGCCGAGCTGGGGCGCGGCGACGGCGGCGCGGAACACCGCACCTGGGCCGTGCTCGGCGCCATGCTGGAACTTGGCGCGGACTCGATCCACGAACACGATGCGATCGGACGCGTAGCGGTCCGATTGAACATCTCCCGGCTGGTGGTGGTGGGACAAGCAGCCCGCGCCATGCACGTCGCGGCGGTGATGGAGGGCTCGTGGGGGGACGAATCCGTATTCGTTGAAGATGCCGACGCGGCCTACGCGCTGCTGCGCCGGGAATTGAGCCCGGGGGACATCGTGCTCTTCAAATCCTCCAATGGCGCCGGACTGCGGTTTCTGGGCGATCGGATAGCATTACCAACTGACGGCACCGAGGGCGAAGGGACACGGAACCAATGATCGGACTGCTCATGGGCGCCGGCCTGGGCCTGGCCCTGGCCATGGTGGGAACGCCGCTCTTCATCAAGCTGCTGGTGAATAAGGGATACGGCCAGTTCATCCGCGATGACGGACCTACCTCGCACCACACCAAACGGGGCACGCCCACCATGGGTGGCGCCGTCGTCGTCGGCTCGGTGGTGTTCGCCTACCTGGTCACGCACCTGGTGCTCTGGATGCTTGACCCTCGTTCGGCTGGTCCGAGCGTATCCGGCTGGCTCATGCTTTTCTTGATGGTCGGCATGGGGCTGGTGGGCTTCCTGGATGACTTCATCAAGATTTCCAAACAGCGCAGCCTGGGGCTCGATGCCAAAGCAAAACTCATTCTGCAGGCGGCCGTGGGCGTGACGTTCGCCGTGCTGGCACTGAACTTCCCCAATGATCTGGGGCTGACGCCCGCCACCACCAAAATCTCCTTTGCCCGTGACATTCCGGGCCTGGATCTGGCGTTCGCAGGTGCCGGCGTCGGGGTAATCCTGTTCATTATCTGGTCCAATCTGATTGTCACCGCGGCCACGAACGGGGTGAACCTCACCGACGGCCTCGACGGTCTGGCGGCCGGTGCCTCGGTGATGGTCTTCGGCGCCTACACGCTGATGGGGATCTGGCAGGGCAACCAGGGGTGCGGTTCGCCGCGGGCGGTCTCCAGCACCATCTGCTACAGCGTTCGGGATCCGCTGGACCTGGCACTGCTGTCGGTCATCATCTTCGGGGCGCTGATCGGCTTCCTGTGGTGGAACACATCACCGGCCAAAATCTTCATGGGGGACACCGGCTCGCTGGCCATCGGTGGGGCCATAGCCGGCTTCGCCATCCTCTCGCGGACCGAAATCCTGCTGGCCATCATCGGCGGCCTGTTCGTGCTGATCACGGTCTCCGTCATCATTCAGGTGGGCTACTTCAAGCTCAGCGGCGGCAAACGTGTGTTCAAGATGGCACCGCTGCAGCATCACTTCGAGCTCAAGGGCTGGGCCGAGGTCACCGTCGTGGTCCGTTTCTGGATCCTCTGCGGGCTGATGGTGGCCGTGGGCCTGGGCGCCTTTTATGCCGAATGGATTGTCCAATTGTGAGCCGGTCAATTAACCCCAGCGGCGATGTCCCCAAGGCTGATGTCCCCAAGGCTGATCCGGACCGCCTGGCCGCGCTGACCAGCTGGGACGCGGACTGGTCCGGACTGCGCGTGGTGGTCACCGGCATCACGAAGACCGGTTTTTCCGCAGCGGACACGCTCGCCGAACTGGGCGCGCGGGTCGTGGTGGTCGCGGCGTCCGACGACGGCGAAGCCCGCCGGAACGCCGATACCCTGCGGATCGTCGGGGTCGCCGATGTTCTGCTGGGTGAGGAGACGTCAACCCGCCTGCCGCAGGTGGACGGCGAGCAGGCTGAGCTCGTTGTCACCACGCCGGGAATGCGCCCGTCTCATCCGCTGCTGGTCGCCGCGGCGGCCGCCGGGATCCCCGTCTGGGGGGACATCGAGCTGGCCTGGCGGGTCCGAATCCGCGCCGGGCGGAAGACGGCCGACTGGATCACGATCACCGGCACCAATGGCAAAACCACCACCACCACCATGGTGGAGCTCATGCTCCAGGCCGGCGGACTGCGGGCCATCGCCGCAGGGAACATCGGCACGCCGATACTGGACGCCGTCCGCGAACCGGAGGGCTATGACGTCCTGGCCGTGGAGCTCTCCACCTTTCAGCTGCACTGGATCCATACCGTCTCCCCGGCGGCCAGCGTCTGCCTGAACCTGGCTGAGGACCATGTGGACTGGCACGGATCCTTTGCGGCCTATGCGGCGGATAAGGCGAAAATATACGCGAACACCCGGCTCGCCTGTGTCTACAACGCGGAGCAGGACGAGACGGAGCGGATGGTGGAAGCGGCCGACGTCGTCGAGGGCTGCCGCGCGATCGGCTTCACCACCGGTATACCCGCCATCAGCATGGTCGGCGTCGTCGACGGACTGCTGGTGGACCGCGCCTTCATCGCCGAACGCAAGCATTCCGCCGTCGAACTGGCCAAGGTCTCGGACATCGCGGAACTGGTGCCGCGGCACCTGGTGGCCAACGCACTCGCCGCCGCCGCGCTGGTCCGCGCCTACGGTCTCGAACCGGGCGCCATCCGGGACGGCCTGCACAGGTACGAGAGCGGAGAGCACCGCATCCAGCCGGTGGCCAGCGTCAACGGCGTGCTCTGGGTCAACGATTCCAAAGCCACCAACGCGCACGCGGCGGCGGCGTCCCTGTCGGCGTTCGATTCGGTGATCTGGATTGCCGGTGGGCTCTCCAAAGGCGTTAACTACGACGAGCTGATCCGCAGGCATGGCCACCGTCTCAAAGCCGTGATCCTGATTGGGGCGGACACTAGCGCACTGAGCGGTTCGCTGCGGCGACACGCGCCGGATGTGCCCGTGATCGAGACACGAACGGGCCAGACTGGAAATGTACAGACTGGAAAGGTACAGACTGGAAATGTACAGACGGCAGGAGACACTCAGCCTCCGGACACACAACCAGGTCGGGGAGGGCCGCCGCTTTCCGGCGAGACCGTGATGGCCCGGGCGGTGGCCTCTGCCGCCTCAATAGCCCTGCGGGGCGATACGGTGCTGATGGCTCCGGCCTCGGCATCGATGGATCAGTTCGCTTCCTACGCCCAGCGCGGGGAGGCGTTTATCAGCGCCGTCCGCGGGCTCGTGGAAGGGCAGGCGAAGGCCGGCAAGGAGTTTTAATGGTCAGCACGCCCGCTCGGCCGGCCCCCAAGGGCCGGGCCGGAGTTACCCCGAAGGGCCCGGCCGCCGGCGCCGCGCCACATGAAAGGTCCGCCGGCGCCAAGGTGCACGGCAGATCCGCCGGGGCCAACCCGTACGATAGGTCGACCGGCGCCCGCAGGACCGGTCCGATTGCCGCAGGACGCGCCGCAGGCAGCCATCCGGTGACATCGGTTTCCCGGGTCAGTAGGTTTTTCCGGGAGTTCTGGCCCAGGATCGAAGGCAGCAACCGGCCCAGCAATGGTTCCAGCTACTACCTCATCTTGGGTGCCACGCTCGCGCTGACCTGCATTGGCCTGCTGATGGTGCTCTCGGCCTCCGCCGCGGAATCCATTTCGCAGAATGTGCCCGCCTATGACCTCTTCCTGAAAGAGAGCATGTACGCCGGCATCGGCGTGATAGCGATGCTCATATTGTCCCGGCTGAGCATCGGCCGTCTGAAGAAACTGGCATGGCCGGCCGTCGGGCTGTCCCTTGTGCTGCTGGCGTTGGTGTTCAGTCCGATCGGAAAAGCGGTCGGCGGTAACCGCAACTGGATTGAAATCGGTGGCTTCAGCGCCCAGCCGTCTGAAGCGGCGAAGCTGGCTCTGTCGCTCTGGATGGCGGCCGTCCTCGCCCGCAAGGAACCGTTGCTGACGCAGGGGAAGCACATGGCCATCCCCGTGATCCCCGTCGCCGGTCTCGCGATCGGTCTGGTCCTGCTCGGCCACGACCTTGGCACGGCCGTGATTATGATGGGGATCGTTGCTGCCGGGCTCTACTTTGCCGGTGCCCGTGCACGCGTCTTCGTTCCGGCGGCCGTCATTGGCGCAATCGCCGCGGTGGTGATGGCGCTGACCAGCGGCAACAGGATCTCCCGGCTCTCCGGCTGGCAGGGTAACTGCAGCGACGGTAATGACCTCTGCTTCCAGGCGCAAAACGGCATCTATGCCTTGGCCTCGGGTGGATGGTGGGGTGTCGGGCTGGGCCAGAGCCGGCAGAAATGGAACTGGATCCCGGAGGCGCACAACGACTTTATCTTCGCCATTATCGGTGAGGAACTGGGCCTGCTGGGAACAATGGTGCTCGTTGTGCTGTACGGCATCATCGCACTGGCCATCTTCCGCGTTATCGTCCGCCACAACGACCCGTTCATCCGCATTGTGTGCGGCTGCATCATGACCTGGATCATCGGCCAGGCCTTCGTCAACATCGCCATGGTCACCGGGCTGCTTCCGGTAATCGGCGTCCCCCTTCCGCTGATCTCCTACGGCGGCACGGCGCTGACACTGGTCCTGGCGGCCATCGGCGTCGTCTTGTCTTTTGCCCGCACTCATCCGGAAAGAGAAAAAGCTCCATCATGACTATTCCCGTTCGCCCGTCCGGCCCCGGCCGCACATCAGGCCCGCTATCCGTGGTGCTGGCCGGCGGCGGCTCGGCGGGGCACATTAGCCCTCTGCTGGCCATCGCCGCTGCCCTCCGCGCGGCCGATCCGGCGATCCGGCTGCTGGCCGTGGGAACGGCGGACGGGATGGAAAACAGGTTGGTCCCGGCGGCCGGGCTTGAGCTCACCGTCATCGATCGTGTCCCGCTGCCGCGGAAGCCGTCCGCTGAGCTGCTCAGGCTGCCCGGCCGGCTGCTACGGGCAGTGCGGCAGTCCGCGCAGATCCTGGAGCGGGCCAATGCCACGGTCCTGGTGGGGGTCGGCGGATACGTCTGCAGCCCCATGTACCTGGCCGCCCGCCGGCGCGGCATCCCGATCGTCATTCATGAGGCCAACAGCAAGGCAGGGCTGGCCAACCGGCTCGGGGCCCGTTTCACGGAGTTCGTCGGCACCGCGTTCGCGCAGACCAAAATCAGGCGCGGCCAGCTGGTGGGCATGCCCATGCGGACCCAAATCTCCGCACTCGACCGCAGTGCTGCCCGGCAGACGGCCAGGGAAGCATTGGGACTGGACCCGGCGCTGGCGACGCTGATCGTCACGGGCGGATCACTCGGGGCACAGCGGATCAATGAGACCGTCGCGCGGTCGCTGCCGGCGCTGCTCGCCGCCGGTGTTCAGGTGCTGCACATCACCGGGCGGGGCAAGAAAGTTATGGCCGCCGACGGTACCCAACTTGCGGGGGAGCGGTACCGGCAGGTGGAATACGTCGACGCGATGGAACAGGCCTATGCTGCTGCCGATCTGTTGCTCTGCCGCGCCGGATCCGGCACGGTGTCCGAAGTCGCCGCGGTGGGGTTGCCGGCGGTGTTCGTTCCGCTTCCGGTCGGCAACGGCGAGCAGGCGCTCAACGCTGCCCCGCTGGTTTCCGCCGGCGGGGCACTGCTGGTCCGGGATGCCGATTTCAATCCGGAGTGGCTGCAGCGGGAAATTCTGCCGCTGCTGGCGGACCAGCGGCGGCTCGAACATATGGGCTTGCAGGCCCGGCGGTTGGGCATCCGCGATGCGGACGACCGGATGGCAGAGATGGTTAAGAAGGCGGCAGGACGATGACGGCAGCCTCAGTCAACATAGGCAGCGGAACCGACAACAGCGACAGTGTCAGCAGTGTTGCCCCCGGCAGCGCGGGCAGCCCCGGCAGCGCCGGCAGCCCCGGCAGCGCCGGCAGCCCCGGGACCGCCGCGGACGATGCGCTCACGACGCTGGGCCGCGTCCACTTCATCGGCATCGGCGGTGCCGGGATGTCAGCCATCGCGCGGATCATGCTGGCCCGCGGCGTTACGGTCAGTGGCTCCGATGCGATCGCCTCCACCGCGCTGGCTGACTTAGCGGCCCTCGGTGCCCGGGTGCACGTCGGGCAGGACAGCGGTTCCATCGGTGCAGTTGACACGGTCGTCGTGTCGTCCGCGATCCGCGGGTCCAACCCGGAACTTGCCGCCGCCCGGGCCGCCGGACTCCGCGTGCTGCACCGCTCCGAAGCCCTGGCCGCCGTCATGCAGGGCCACACCGTGGTGGCGGTGGCCGGGACCCACGGCAAAACGACCACCACCGCGATGATTGCCGTGCTGTTGCGCGGAGTCGGTCTGGACCCATCGTTTGCCATCGGCGGTACCGTCCCGGCGCTGGGCGTCAATGCAGCACACGGCACATCGGGCATCTTTGTCGCCGAGGCGGACGAGTCGGACGGCTCCTTCCTGAACTACCGGCCGACGATCGCCGTCGTCACCAACGCCGAGCCGGACCACCTGGACCACTACGGCAGCGCCGAGGCGGTCCACCGTGCCTTTGCCGATTTTGCCGCGCTGCTGCCGCCGGACGGGCTGCTGATCGCCTGCTCGGACGACGACGGCTCCCGGACGCTGGCGCAGCAGTCACGGGCCGCCGGAACGCGGGTGCTGCTCTACGGTCACGGCGGGACGGCGGATCTGCGGATTTCCAAGGAGATGGTCAGCCGCGGTACCGGCACCCACGGCACGGTCACGGTGCGCCGACAGGGGCAGCTGTTGGAGCTGCCGCTGGCCCTGCAGGTCCCCGGCGTTCATAACGTGCGCAATGCCGTGGCCGCCTTGGCCGTGGCGTTGGAACTCGGCGTGGATCCGGCGGTGGCGGTGGCCGCGCTGGGGACCTTCTCCGGTGCCGCCCGGCGCTTTGAAGCCAAAGGGGAAGCGGCAGGGGTCCGCGTGTTCGACGACTACGCCCATCACCCGACGGAGGTTGACGCGGCCCTGGCCGCGGCCCGGGCCGTGGCGGGTGAGCACCAAGTTCACGTGCTCTTCCAGCCCCACCTTTATTCCCGCACCCGGGAGTTCGCCGCCGCGTTCAGCCGTGCGCTCTCAAGCGCGGACACCGTGGCGGTGCTGGACATCTATCCAGCCCGCGAAGATCCCATTCCCGGCGTCAGCAGCGAATTGATCACCGTGGGTCTGGACCGGCCCGGGGGACATTTTCCGGACGCGCAGGCCGCCGTCGCCGTCCTCACGGCGGCCGCGGCACCCGGCGACATCATCCTCACCATCGGCGCCGGCGACGTGACCCGATACGGGGCCGCCCTGGTCGCTGCCCTCGACGGCAAAACGGCCCCCGGGCGCAGCGGCTTGCCGACCCAGAACGCGTCGGACAGGGCGGACGGCACGCATGACGGGTAAACGCAAGCCTCCGGTGATCCGCACAGACCCGGCTAAGCCGGGTCCCGGCTTTCGCACGCGTTCCGACGTGCGGTCCGCGGCGGCGGATGACGGTCCGGCGCCGCACTCCGGCAAAGTCACCGCGTCAAAGATCGGCACCGCAAAAAACGCTGTCCCCGACGACGCTGCGCTGGACCACCATGCGGACTCCACCCTCGATGACGGGGGCATGGAACGCGGCACTCCGGCAGGCGTGGGCCGGGAAGGCGGCACTGTGGCAGACGGGCGCCCGGGGGACGTGGGCCGGGAAGGCGGCGCCCTGGCAGCCGCAGGCCGGGAAGTCGGTGCTTTTATCGCGACTGCTTCAACTGCCGCGCCTGCTTCAACTGCCAGGGCGGGTTCCGCCAAGGTTTCCGTCCTCGCGCTGCACGCGGCGCCGGGCGCGCCGGAGCCGCTCACTGCAAGACTGGACAGCCCAGGGTCGGACGATGTGGAATCGGGTCCGTCAGCTGTAAAAGGTCCGTCGGCCACGGTCCTTGCCTTTCCGGCGCCGCCGCGGAGGCGCCGCCGGCGCAATCTCTGGATCGCCGTCGTCGGCATTGCCGTTGTCGTCGCTGCCGTGCTTGCCATCGCGATGTTCTCTCCGCTGCTGGCGCTGAAGACCATCACGGTCGACGGCAACAAGCTGGCCACGACCGGGGTCATTCAGGCAGCGCTGGCGCCGCTGAAAGACAAGCCGCTGCCGCAGATCGACCAAGCCCAAGTGGAACATCTTCTGGCGCCGCTTCAACAGGTCCGTTCCGTGTCCGTGGAAGCGAGGCCGCCGTCGTCCCTGCTGGTGCATGTGCTGGAACGTGAGCCGGTCGCGCTGCTCAAAACGGACCAGCAGTACATTATGGTTGACCCGGACGGCATACAGTTGGGCGGGACGGCGGATCCTGCCGCCGTGGCGCTGCCGCTGATCGACGGCGGCACCGCGGTCATCGGCAAGGAGACCTTCAAGGCCATGGCCGGGGTGCTGGCTGCACTGCCGCAGACTGTGCTCGCTAAACTGGAGCATGCATCGGCTGCCTCGCCGGACGCCGTCGAACTGACGCTCAACGATGGAAAGACGATAATCTGGGGCAACGCCAGCGAGAAGGAGCTCAAGGCGAAGGTCCTGGAAGCGCTGCTGAATGCCCCCGCTCCGACGGCGGCGGTAGGAAAGCCTGCCCCGGCGGCGGTACAGGTTTACGACGTCAGCACGCCGCGGCACCCGGTGACGAGATAATTTTCACCGATTAATCCGACACGCCCACGGCGGTAATTGCATGCTGAAGCGATGCCCAATAGCGTCTCAGACAAGAGTTACTTGACATAACTATAACCTTCAAGTTGAGGGTTAGGCTCCCAAGCTTCACCAGCTATCCAAGCTTCAACCAGCAGTACAGGCTTCGACCAGCAGCACAGACTAACCAGTGGAGCCCCCGGGCGTCACTACTACGCCCTGCCGGGCACACGAATTTTCAAACAGCACACGAACAAGGGACACGTAACGTGGCAGCACCCCAGAATTACCTGGCCGTCATCAAGGTCGTCGGCATCGGCGGCGGTGGCGTCAACGCAATCAACCGGATGATCGACGTTGGACTGCGCGGCGTTGAATTCATCGCCGTCAACACGGATGCGCAAGCCCTGTTGATGTCCGACGCCGACGTCAAGCTTGACATCGGACGTGAACTGACCCGCGGCCTGGGCGCCGGCGCCAACCCCGATGTTGGACGCCAGGCCGCCGAGGATCACGCGGACGAGCTCGAAGAAGTGCTGCGTGGGGCTGACATGGTCTTCGTGACCGCCGGTGAAGGCGGCGGAACCGGTACCGGCGGAGCGCCCGTGGTGGCCCGGATTGCCCGCTCGCTCGGCGCCTTGACCATCGGCGTTGTCACCCGTCCGTTCACCTTCGAGGGGCGCCGCCGGGCGACCAGCGCCGAGAACGGCATTGACGCACTCCGCGACGAGGTCGATACGCTCATTGTCATCCCCAATGACAGGCTGTTGTCCATCAGCGACCGCAACGTCTCGGTGCTGGATGCGTTCCGCTCGGCGGATCAGGTACTGCTCTCCGGCGTCCAGGGCATCACCGATCTGATTACCACCCCTGGCCTGATCAACCTTGACTTTGCGGACGTCAAGTCCGTCATGCAGGGTGCGGGGTCCGCCTTGATGGGCATCGGCTCCGCCCGTGGTGAGGACCGTGCCGTTAAGGCCGCGGAGCTTGCCATCGCCTCGCCGCTGCTGGAAGCGTCGATCGACGGCGCCCACGGCGTGCTGCTGTCCATCCAGGGTGGTTCGGATCTCGGGTTGTTCGAAATCAATGAGGCCGCGCGGCTGGTGCAGGAAGTGGCGCACCCGGAAGCGAATATCATTTTCGGTGCCGTCATTGACGATGCCCTCGGGGACGAGGCCCGCGTGACAGTGATCGCCGCTGGCTTCGACAATGTCGATGTCACCTCGGCCAAGGCTGAGCCGGCTGTTCCTGTGCAGCTCGCTCCCGCCGTTCCGCTGGCGGCACCTGTCGGAGTCCCGGCATCGGTTCCCTCAGCCGGGACCAACCACTGGGGCCAGCAGTCCAGCAGTCACGTCCCAGCGGACGCCGGCTTCGATGTGGATCTGCCGGCCATCGTTGAGCCGGACCTCTCCGGACACCGGATGGATGACCTGGATGTGCCCGATTTCCTGAAGTAGCCCGGCCCCGAGGGCAGTTTCAATCGACGGAAGGTCAGGTGGCCGTGTTCTGGTGGAACCATGAAGTCAGTCCGGGAATCCGGGTGGGATTCACGGACACCGGTGCCGGTAACCTGGCCTTTCACGTTGGCGGAGACGCCGACGGCGTGCGGCGGAACCGCGCTCGGCTGCAGCTCGAGTTGGGGCCGGGAGCAGGGCCGCTGAGGTTCATGAACCAGGTGCACGGCTGTGCGGTGGTGCAGGTGTCAGCGGTGGACGCGGGCCCGACGGCGGACGCCATGGTCTCCACCGACGCCTCGCTTGCCGTGCTGGTGGCCGACTGCGTCCCCGTGGTGCTGCTGGGGGAGTCGGCGGCGGGGAGGCCGGTGCTGGCGGTCTCGCATGCCGGCAGGCCCGGCGTAGCCTCGCAGGTGGTGCCGAAGACCGTGGAGGCCATGCGCAGCCGCGGTGCGGTGCGGATCCGTGCCTGGCTGGGACCGTCCGTCTGCGGAGCCTGCTATGAGGTGCCCGCCCGGCTGCGTGATGAAGTAGCGGCGGTTGAGCCTTCCACGTTCGCGACGACGAGTTGGGGAACGCCTGCCTTGGATCTGCCGGCCGGAGTACTGAGCCAACTGTCCGCTGCCGGTGTTGAAGTGGCGGGAATGGAATCAGTCGGAGCTGGAAGGGAAACACCCCGAGCCGGAGTGAAAATAGCCGGAGTTGAAGCTGCCGGAGGCAACACGCGTCGTCTTGGGGCGTGCACGATGGAACAGCCGGGCCTGTTCTCGCACCGCCGGGACGCGGCACATAACCGCCCGCAGGGCCGATTTGCAGGAGTTATTTATGTCACCGAATGAGGGTGCCCGGGAGCCCGACGGGGATACCCGCCTGATTGAGCTGAGCGCAAATCTTGCCGCCGTGCGCCAGCGGATTGCCGACGCCGTCCGGCTGCGGCCGGCGGCCTGGGGCGAGCCGAAACTGATCGTCGTCACGAAATTCCATCCTGCCGCCGATGTCCTCCTGCTGGCCGGGTTGGGCGTAAGGGACCTCGGCGAGAACCGGGACCAGGAAGCGGCCGGCAAATCGGCCAACGTAGCGCAGCACCGGGAATGCGCCTCGCTGCGGTGGCATTTCATCGGTCAGCTGCAGACCAACAAAGCGAAATCGGTGGCTGGTTATGCCCATGCCGTCCACTCCGTGGACCGGCCCGGCCTCATCCGAGCCCTGAGCGCGGCCATCACCGCGGAGCAGCAGCGCAGCAACCGGGCGGACTTGCTCTGTTTCATCCAGCTGAACTTGGACCCCGCACTGTCAACACCGGCGGGAGTGGAGGGCTACGGGGCAGCAGGGTCGCGCGGAGGTGCCCTCCCGGCCCAAGCGTTGGAGCTGGCGGAGCTGATCGAGGCCGCCCCCGGGCTGCGGCTGGCCGGCGTGATGGCGGTGGCCCCCTTAGGTGGTGACGCGGGCGAAGCCTTCGCGCGGCTCCAACAGACGTCGGCCGCCGTCGTCGACCGCTTCCCGCATGCCACCGCAATCTCGGCCGGAATGAGCCAGGACCTGGAACCTGCCCTTGCTGCCGGTGCGACACACCTGCGTGTCGGATCGGATGTCCTCGGTCCGCGCCCGGCGTTACGGTAGCGTCGGAGCAGTGGGAGACCAGCACGGCAGAGGAGTTGTCCTGTGCCGGAGGACACCACAGAGACCAGCAGTCACAAGACCTATGAGGAGCAACCATGGCCGGCGCGCTGCGCAAGACAATGATCTATCTTGGGCTCGCCGATGGTGACGAGCACTACGAGGCTGAGCACCCTCAGTCTGGACACAAGAATGAGGATTATTCAGTGGACTATGACCGCGATGCCCCCAGCCGCGTGGAAGCCGTTCCCGTGCCGGTCGCGGCCAAGGTGACGGACGATGAGTACCGGGCGCCGGTGACTCCGATCAAGCGCGCCGCATCAAGCCGCGAGACGGTGTCCGGGCTGAGGCAGATCACCACCGTGCACCCGCGTTCCTACAATGACGCCAAAGTCATCGGCGAAAGCTTCCGCGATGGCATTCCCGTCATCATGAACGTTACGGATATGGGAGAGGCCGACGCCAAGCGGCTGGTCGACTTCTCAGCGGGTCTCGTTTTCGGCCTGCACGGCAGTATCGAGCGTGTGACCAACAAGGTCTTCCTGCTGTCCCCTTCCTACATTGAGGTTCTGGGCGACGACAAGAAGGCGTCTGACACGCAGGCGAGTTTCTTCAACCAGAGCTGATGATGAAAGGCCCGGCCAACCGCCCGGGCCTTTTCCATCCAAGGGCGGTATTGTTGAGTTCTCCTCCGACTGACTTCGTATAAGGATCGTGTCTCCCGGCGTGACAATAGTGTTCGCTTTGCTGTATCTGCTGCTGCTGCTGTTCTTTCTTGCCCTCATGGTCCGGCTGGTCTTCGACTGGGTGCAGATGTTCGCCCGTGACTGGCGGCCCAAATCACTGGCTTTGGTGGCCGCCTCCGGTGTCTACTCGGTGACTGACCCGCCGCTGAGGCTGCTCCGGCGGTTGATCCCGCCCCTGCAGCTCGGCAGCGTGTCGTTGGATCTGGGCTTTCTGCTCCTGCTGATCCTCGTGGGGATTGCAATGTCCATCACTCAGGCGTTCGCTTTATAGCGCCGCAATACCGCTCGCCGGGGGCATTAGCCGGCAAGCTTCGGCCGAGGTTAGTCCCCGGTCGAGAAAAGTTATACTGTAAATTCGATATACCCTGAACTGTGGATCTTCAGATCCGTATCAGGTACCGCAGTCCAGAGCGCTCCCGGGCGGTCTGGACTAACTTAAACCAACGAGGTGACTGGATGGCGCTCACGCCAGAAGATGTTGTCAACAAGCGGTTTCAGCCGACGAAATTCCGTGAAGGCTACGACCAGGACGAAGTCGACGACTTTCTTGACGAAATCGTGGTCGAGCTCCGTCGGCTGACCCAAGAGAACGAGGAGCTTCGCAAGAAGCTTTCGTCCCAGCCCGCGAACTCCGCTTCGGCTGCCTCCGTACCGGCGCCGATTGTTGAAAAGGTACCGACCGGGGACGACAAGCACAGCGGCGCCAAGCCTGATGGTCGGGATTCCAAGGCCACCGGCGTCAAGGTCGCCGATTCCAAGGTCACTGACTCCAAAAACACCGACTCCAAAAACACCGACTCCAAGGACGCCGAGGGCAAGGACGGCACTGCGTCCAAGACCGATGCTGCTTCCACGAGCGCCGTCCCGCTGACCGCGGCCAAGACAGCCGATTCTCCGCACGCTCCGGAACCGGCCCCCGCGGCGGCCAATGCCGCCGGCATTGATTCCGCGGCTGGAGTCCTGGCCATGGCACAGCGTCTGCATGATGAGTACGTCAATGCCGGCGTTGAGCAGCGCGACAAGATCATTGCCGAAGCCCAGGTGGAAGCCAGCACGCTGGTCAACGACGCCCAGGAAAAGAGCCGCAAGACTCTTGGCGCGCTGGAACAGCAGCGCTCCGTCCTCGAGCGCAAGGTTGAGCAGCTCCGCGGTTTCGAGCGGGACTACCGCGCCCGGCTGAAGACCTACATCGAGGGTCAGTTGCGCGATCTGGATGCGCGGGGCTCCGTCGTCGCCGCGGATGCGGCGGACGGAAACTCGAACTCCTGACACACGAGATGGGAGCCGGTGGCTGGGGATATCCTCGGCCACCGGTTTTTGACGTTAAGGCCAGCGCAACCACTGCCTGATGCAACCACTGCCTGATGCAACCACTGCGTGATGCAACCACTGCGTGATACAACGAAAGCACTATGAGCGACGAACCAACCCGCGGCTTTGCCGCGTCAGAATCATCCCGGCGCCGTCCCGTCCATCCTGTTCCCGGGACTGGTCTTCGCGGACCCGGCCTTCCCGGACGGCGCCGCGTGCCCCTGCTGCTGACGCTTGCCGGATTTGCCGTGCTGGCGTATGTGCTGGACCAGCTGACCAAATGGTGGGTCTCCAGCACCATGACGGATGGCCAGATTACGCCGGTGCTCCCGCAGCTGCTGAGCTGGCATTACATCCGCAATTCCGGAGCGGCCTTCTCAATCGGTGAAAACGTCACCTGGCTGTTCACCATAGTGATGGCGGTGGTGGCGATCGGCATCGTGGTGCAGGCGCGTAAGCTGGGCTCCGTCTGGTGGTCGGTGGCCATGGGCATGCTGCTCGGTGGCGCGCTGGGAAATCTGACCGACCGGCTGTTCCGTGAACCGTCCTTTGGCATGGGACACGTGGTTGATTTCATTGCCCTGCCCAACTTCGCGATCTTCAATATCGCCGATTCCTCCGTTGTCGGCTCGGTGATACTGATCTGCATTCTGACGCTGAAAGGAATCCCGTTCGGCGGAAGAGCCGCCCCGGCGCAACCCGCCGAAGAGGGGCCGGCGGCGGCCGGAACAGAGGGAAAGGATGTCTGAGCAGGTGGAAGTGCCGGCCGACCTCGCCGGCGAACGGGTGGATTCGGCCCTGGCGCTCCTGCTGGGCATCTCGCGTTCCGCGGCGGCGCTGCTGTGTGCCGAAGGCAATGTCCTGTTCAACGGCACGGCGCTGGCCAAGGCGGACAAACTGCGCGCAGGTACCCGGCTTGACGTGACCATCCCGGTGCGGCGGGACCCGCTGGCCGTCGTCGTCGAGCCGGTGCAAGATCTGAAGATCCTGCTGGACGACGAGTCGTTTGTCGTGATCGACAAGCCCGTCGGCGTCGCCGCGCACCCCTCGCCGGGCTGGGTCGGCCCGACGGTCGTCGGCGCGCTGGCCGCTGCCGGCTACCGTATCTCAACCTCCGGCGCCCCGGAGCGTGCCGGGATCGTGCATCGGCTGGACGTCGGCACGTCCGGGGTCATGGTGGTCGCCAAGACCGAACACGCCTATTCGCTGCTCAAGCACGCCTTCAAGGAGCGGACCGTGGAGAAGGTCTACCACGCCGTGGTGCAGGGCCTGCCGGATCCGCTGCGCGGCACCATCGATGCGCCAACCGGTCGCCATCCCGGCCACGACTGGCGGTTCGCCGTGATCGAAGGCGGTCGCCAGTCCGTGACGCACTATGAGGTTCTGGAAGCCTTCGGCCGCGCCGCCCTGGTCGAGGTCCACCTGGAAACCGGCCGCACGCACCAGATCCGCGTCCATTTTTCCGCCCTGCACCACCCCTGCGCCGGGGACCTGACCTATGGCGCGGACCCGAAATTTGCGGCGGAGCTCGGGTTGACGCGGCAATGGCTGCATGCGCGTCAGCTGGGCTTCAGCCATCCCCGCACCGGCGAATGGGTTGAGGTTGTCAGCGAGTATCCGGAGGATCTTTCCTACGCCCTGACGGCGCTCCAGTCGGGCCTGCACTAGGTCTGTTGTTTTAGGTTTCATGGGTTCCAGCACGGGCCGACGCACCGGGTATGGACGGAGGCCGCTGCTGCAGCGGCGGCTCCGGTCCGCAGCTGGTGCCGGGACGCCCAGCGCAGACCTGCGAGTCGACGGCGCGGGTTCCCCGCGGAGGAATGCCTCGTCCGCGGATGCGGGCTCCGGACAGCCTAGAATATACAGGTGGCTAGCTCCGATTCTTTTGTTCATCTTCACAATCACACCGAGTATTCAATGCTGGACGGGGCGGCGCGGCTGACGGATCTGTTCAGCCATGCCGACGAGCTGGGCATGAATGCGCTGGCCACGACGGACCATGGTTTCGTTTTCGGCGCCTTCGATTTCTGGTCCAAGGCCAAGGCCGCAGGAATCAAACCGATTATCGGGGTTGAGGCCTACCTGACGCCCGGGACCGCCCGGCAGGACCGCACGCGTGTGCAGTGGGGCGGCGGCGGGCGCGACGACGTCTCCGGAGCAGGTGCCTACACGCACCTGACGATGTGGTCGGAGAGCACCGAGGGCATGCACAACCTCTTCCGGATGTCCTCGAAGGCCTCGCTGGAAGGGTATCTGTACAAGCCGCGGATGGACCGGGACCTGCTCCAGACCTACGGGAAGGGGCTGATCGCCAGCACCGGCTGCCCGTCCGGGGAGGTGCAGACCAAGCTTCGGCTCGGCATGTACAAGGAGGCCGTGCAGGCGGCCTCCGATTTCAGGGATATTTTCGGCAAAGACAACTATTTCTGCGAGCTGATGGACCATGGTCTGGACATCGAACGCAACGTCTCCTCGGATCTGCATAAACTTGCCAAGGAACTCGGGCTTCCGCTGCTGGCCACCAATGACCTGCATTACACTCACCCGGAAGACGCGGCATCCCACGCCGCGCTGCTGTGTGTGCAGTCCGGTTCCACCATGGCCGATCCCAAGCGCTTCAAATTCGACGCCGATGAATTTTACCTGAAGTCCCCGCAGGAAATGCGGCTGCTTTTCCGCGACTATCCCGAAGCCTGTGACAATACCCTGCTGATAGCCGAGCGCTGCAGCGTGGATTTCAACACCAGCGCCAGCTTCATGCCCGTTTTCCCCGTCCCGGCGGGCGAGGACGAGAATTCCTGGTTCGTTAAAGAGGTGGAAACGGGGCTGCATTTCCGCTACCCGGCGGGCATTCCCGATGAGGTGCGCAAGCAGGCCGAATTCGAGGTCGGTGTCATCACGGCGATGGGTTTCCCGGGGTACTTCCTGGTAGTGGCCGACTTCATCAACTGGGCCAAAAACAACGGCATACGGGTCGGCCCGGGCCGCGGCTCCGGTGCGGGCTCCATGGTGGCCTACGCCATGCGCATCACGGATCTGGATCCGCTGCGGCACGGACTGATCTTTGAGCGCTTCCTGAATCCGGAGCGCGTGTCCATGCCCGACTTTGACGTGGACTTTGACGATCGACGCCGGTCCGAGGTGATCCGCTACGTCACCGAAAAATACGGCGACGAACGCGTGGCGATGATCGTCACCTTCGGCACCATCAAGGCCAAGCAGGCGCTGAAGGACTCCTCCCGCGTGCAGGGCTATCCGTTTTCCACCGGTGAGCGCCTCACCAAGGCGATGCCGCCGGACGTAATGGGCAAGGGCATGCTCCTGACGGAAGTGCACAATAAGGAGGCCAAGCGCTACTCGGAAGCGGAGGAGCTGCGTGAAATCCTCCGCACGGATCAGGACTCGCAGCGGGTCTTCGACATGGCGCTCGGGCTCGAAGGTCTTAAGCGCCAATGGGGCGTGCATGCCGCCGGTGTGATCATGTCATCGGATCCGCTGATCGACATTGTCCCGATCATGCGCCGGGAGCAGGACGGCCAGGTCATCACCCAGTTTGATTACCCCACCTGCGAGGGCCTGGGCCTGATCAAGATGGACTTTTTGGGTCTGCGTAACCTGACCATCATCACCGACGCCGTCGAAAACATTAAGTCCAATGCCGACGTCGACCTGGTGCTTGAGGAGCTGGAACTCGATGACGCGGAATCCTACGAGCTGTTGGCCCGCGGCGACACGCTCGGTGTTTTCCAGCTTGACGGCGGTCCGATGCGCGCGCTGCTCAAACAGATGCGCCCGGACAACTTTGAGGACATCTCCGCCGTTATCGCCCTCTACCGGCCCGGCCCAATGGGCGCCAATTCGCACACCAACTATGCGCTGCGCAAGACCGGTCTGCAGAATATCGACCCGATCCACAAGGAGCTTGAGGAGCCACTCGCCGAGATCCTTGGCGGCACGTACGGCCTGATCGTGTATCAGGAGCAGGTCATGGCCATCGCCCAGAAAGTCGCCGGCTTCACCCTGGGACAGGCGGACATCCTGCGCCGCGCCATGGGTAAGAAGAAGAAATCCGAGCTGGACAAGCAGTATGCCGGCTTCGAGCAGGGCATGAAGGACAACGGCTACTCCGACGCGGCCATCAAGACGCTCTGGGACATTCTGCTGCCCTTCTCCGACTACGCCTTCAACAAGGCGCACTCCGCCGCCTACGGGATGATCTCCTACTGGACTGCGTTTCTGAAGGCACACTATCCGGCCGAATACATGGCTGCCCTGCTGACCAGCGTCGGCGACGACAAGGACAAGCTCGCCCTGTACCTCAATGAGTGCCGCAAAATGGGCATCACCGTGCTGCCCCCGGATGTGAACGAATCCAGCGTGAACTTCACCCCGGTGGGCCACGACATCCGGTTCGGCATGGCGGCGATCCGCAACGTCGGCGTCAACGCGGTGGAGGCCATGGTGTCCGCCCGCCAGGAGGCAGGGGATTTCACCTCCTTCAAGGACTACCTGCTGAAGGTTCCCGCCGTCGTCTGTAACAAGAGGACCATCGAATCACTGATCAAGGCCGGTGCCTTCGACTCGCTCGGACATCCGCGGCGCGCACTGGCGATGGTCCACGAAGAAGCAATCGATTCCGTGATCGTGCTCAAACGCAACGAGGCGGTGGGCCAGTTTGACCTGTTCGCCGGATTTGCACAGGAGGAACCCGAGGCCAGCCTGGCCCTGGAGATCCCGGAACTGCCCGAATGGGAGAAAAAGGACAAGCTGGCTTTCGAACGGGACATGCTGGGTCTGTACGTTTCGGACCATCCGCTGCAGGGGCTCGAGGGCGTGCTCAGCCAGCACGCCGACCAGACGATCAGCACATTGATCGGCGAGGAAGGTCCGTCCGACGGCGCCATTGTCACCATCTCGGGCATGATCACGTCGTTGTCCCGACGCATCGCCAAGGCCAGCGGCAACGCCTACGCCCGGGCCGAGGTGGAGGACCTGGGTGCTTCCATCGAGGTGATGTTCTTTGGCCAGGTCTACGGTCCGATCGCCACGATTTTGGCTGAAGACCTGATAGTTGTCGTCAAGGGACGGCTGCAGAAGCGCGACGACGGCGCCATCGCGCTGAACGCCATGGAACTGACAGTCCCCGATCTCAGCGACGGTCATTCCGGGCCGGTGGTGATTTCCCTGCCGAGCTTCAAAGCCACCGAACACGTGGTGACCGCGCTGGGGGAGGTCCTCCAGACGCACCCGGGAACCACCGAGGTGCAGCTGCGGCTGGCCGGGTCACGCACCATCGAGGTCATGAAACTGGGTCTGCACCTTCGGGTGAATCCGACGCCGGCGCTGTTTGGCGACCTCAAGGTGCTGCTCGGGCCCACCTGCCTGGAGGTGTAGCGGCAGAGATGTGGCGCCGGCACGTTGAAATCTGACCATGTTTCATTTCAGGGACCCGGCGTGTGGCGGCAACGCGCCGTCGTCTTGCCCTATCCGGAGGCGACAAGCGGTCAAACTTCGGCGGCTGTTTCATTTGCTAGCGTAGAACCATGACTGAACCGCCCTCCACCGGTGCGCCGCAGTATCCGCCGGCCGTTTACGCACAGGCCGTCCCCGGCGACCTCACCAGCGCACCGCCCGCCTCGCTGCTGCGCTGGTTCAGCTGCACGGCGGCTGCCGGCATCGTTATCGGCGTCCTATGGTGGCTGCTGGCGCCCGGAGGGGCGTTTTACGGCTCGGGGGAAGACCCCGCGAACTGGCTTCCCCGTGACCTGGTGCTGGGGACCCTCGGACTCGTGGCCGGCGTCGTCGTCGCGCTCTTCCTGCTGCCGCAGCGCCGTAACCCCGGCTCGTATACCAAAGTGCTCGCCGCCGTGGTCGGCTCCGCTGCCGGATCAGTCATCGCCTGGCAGTTGGGCGATCTCGCCGGCCGGCTTTTCGGGCACGCACCGGCTCATCCCGCAAATGCGAGCATCGCATTCTCACTCCGGTCGCCGGGCGTACTGGCCCTCTGGCCTGCCATCTGTGCCCTGCTGGTGTTTGCTGTCACGCTGATCAGCCTGCTTCGCTCCGGTCCATCGCACGAACAATAGGGCGCCGGGGATGCCGCTCTCCGGCCGCGCCAGCCGGGCCCCGCACGAATAATAGGCCGTCCGGGCCGCTGTGCGAGCGTTGGTCCGGCCCGGTCACACTAAGTCCCGGACACCGGATCCGGGGCAGGAACCGGTAAACTCGAAGGGTGACCCCCAGCAAGATTCAGGATTCCAGCCCAGCCGCACCCGGAACCGCCGCCGTCGTGGTGTTCCGCACCATCGATCTGCGCGGACGGACGTTGAGCCTGTCCGAGCTGCGAGGGTTAGTGCCCCGGGCCACATCGGCTTCCGTTGCCGATGCCGAACATAAGGTCCGGCAAATTATCGATGACGTTCGGGACCGAGGGTATGCCGCCTTGGCCGAGCTGGCCCTGCGGTTCGACGGCGTCGCACAGCGGCACCCGCGGGTGCCGGCTGAGGCCCTGGCAACCGCACTGACGGAGCTGGACCCGCAGGTCCGCGCCGCGCTGGAGGAATCCATCGACCGGGCACGGACCGTTGCCACGGCCCAGCGCCCCGCCGACGTGGACGTACAGCTCGCCGACGGCGCCACGGTGAGCCAGCACTGGATCCCGGTCGGGCGTGTGGGGCTGTACGTGCCGGGCGGCCTGGCCGTCTACCCATCGTCGGTAGTGATGAACGTTGTGCCCGCACAGGCCGCCGGGGTGGCGTCCATCGCGCTGGCATCGCCGCCGCAAAAGGGCTTCGGCGGGTTGCCGCACCCCACCATCCTGGCGGCGGCCGCGTTGCTGGGCATCGAGGAGGTCTACGCTATGGGCGGGGCCCAGGCCATCGCTGCATTTGCCTACGGCGTCGAGGCGGACATGGAGGAAGCCGGCATTGCCGAGGCGAACACTGCTGAAGCGGACGGAGCCTGCACCGACGGCCGCGGGCGCGCACCGTCGCTGCCGCCCGTCGACGTGATCACCGGGCCGGGCAACATTTTTGTGGCCACCGCCAAGCGGCTGGTGAAGGGCACCGTTGGCATTGATTCCGAGGCCGGCACCACGGAAATCGCCATCCTCGCCGATGCCGACGCCGACGCCGTTTTGGTTGCCGCCGACCTGATCAGCCAGGCCGAGCACGATCCACACGCCGCCTCCGTCCTGATCACCGATTCGGCTGCGCTCGCTGCCGCGGTGCAGACCGAGCTGAGTGTTCAAGCCGCGCAGACCCGGCACCGAGACCGCGTGGCACAGGCGCTGTCCGGCCCCCAGTCCGGTGTCGTGCTGGTGGATTCGCTGGAACAAGGCATCGCGGTCTGCGATGCCTATGCCGCCGAGCACCTGGAAATCATGACCGAGGACGCGCCAGCCGTGGCCGCCAGGATCCGCAATGCCGGGGCCATCTTCGTCGGCGACTACAGTCCGGTGAGCCTGGGCGATTACTGCGCCGGTTCCAACCACGTGCTGCCAACCGGGGGGACCGCCGCGTTCTCCTCGGGTCTGAATGTGACCACATTCCTGCGCGCCGTCCAAGTGATCAAGTATGACAAGGCGGCGCTGTCGCAGGTGGCCGCCCACATCGTCGCCCTCTCTGGCGCGGAAGACCTGCCTGCACACGGGGATGCCGTCCGGATCCGCTTCCGCAACAGCTGACCGCCTACCTCCTGCAGCTGTCACCTGGGAAGGATCGCCCGGCTGCAGTGCGGCGGCTGATAATCGCCTGGGTTAAGTCACCGCCTACGGAGAAGAAACACTACATATAGTAATCACGACGTTGTAATTCTCCCAGATGTAGTAGTAAACTGGTCCGGTAAGTCCGCTGACAGGAGGAGGGCCGGCGTGTATTGCCCATTTTGCCGTAACCCCGACTCCCGCGTGGTGGACAGCCGCATGGCCGACGACGGCTCGACCATCAAGCGGCGCCGACAGTGCCCGGAATGCGGCCGGCGGTTCAGCACCGTCGAAACCGCCAGCCTGTCGGTGATCAAACGCTCCGGAGTGGGCGAGCCCTTCAGCCGCAGTAAAATCATCACCGGCGTGCGCAAGGCCTGTCAGGGTCGTCCTGTCACCGATGATGATCTGGCCATGCTGGCCCAAGAGGTCGAAGAAACCATCCGCGCCAGCGGAGCAGCGGAGCTGGCGGCCAACGAGGTTGGGCTGGCCATTCTTGGTCCCCTGCAAAAGCTGGACCAGGTGGCCTACCTGCGGTTTGCCAGCGTCTATCAGGCCTTTGAATCCCTGGAGGACTTCGAAAGCGCCATCGAGCTGTTGCGCAGCGAGACCCCACCCCCCGGGCCGACATCAGCTCTGCACGGTCGGGTCCCGGTGAAAGCCAGCGACAAGGCAGGGGAGCCAGGGGGCTGAACAAGCCGCGGGACCATCAAGCTCCGGTGGTGGCCAGGGAGGGGAAGCCCGGGCCACCACCGGCACCAAGCCCACGATGGCAGCCGGCGCGAACGTCCACCCCAGCGGGCTCAGACACGTACGGGCTGGGGTATCTACTTGATGAGCTTGAAGTGCAGGGCGGCCTGCAGCGCACCGCCGACGATGCCGGCGTTGTTCTGCAGCTCGGCCGGGATGATCCTGGTTTCCAGGTCCAGCAGCGGCAGGTAATCTTCGCTGCGCTTGGAAATGCCGCCGCCGATGATGAACAGTTCGGGGGAGAAAATGAATTCCAGGTGGCTGAAGTAGCGCTGCAGCCGCTTGGCATAGTCGGGCCAGCTGAGATTTTCCCGCTCGCGGGCCGCGGCGGATGCCCGGGATTCGGCATCGGCCCCATCGATCTCAAGGTGTCCGAGCTCGGCGTTGGGGACCAGCTTGCCATTGAAGATATATGCGGAGCCGATACCCGTTCCGAGCGTGATTACCAGAACTGTTCCCTTGACACCCTTGCCGGCACCATACCGCGCCTCCGCCAGGCCGGCGGCATCGGCGTCGTTCATGACCTGAACGTCGCGGCCCAGTTCCTGCGTCAGCAGGGCGTCGACGTCGGTGCCCTTCCAGCTCTTGTCCACGTTGGCCGCGGACTTGGCCACCCCGTGCGCAATGATGGCCGGGAAGGTGACGCCCACCGGAGCATCCCTTTCCGGGGCGCCGTCGCGGGTCATCAGTTCGGCAACGATCCGGCCGACAACTTTTGCGACCGCCGCCGGGGTTGACGGCTGAGGAGTGTCAATGCGGAACCGGTCGCCGACCAGCTTGCCCTTTTCCAGGTTAACGATTCCGCCCTTAATGCCGGTGCCGCCAATGTCAATCCCGATGACGTTGGAATGGGACGAGGACTTTTTCGACATGCTGGCTCCGGGAGGGTCGGTGGGGGTTGATAAGGACAGACTGCAGGCGGCTGGCGATAATATACCGGTCAGGGCAGGGTGAGGACTTCGGCTCCCGATTCAGTGACCAGCAGGGTGTGTTCAAACTGTGCGGTGCGTTTGCGGTCACGTGTGACCACTGTCCAGTCATCGTCCCACATATCCCACTCAATGCTGCCGAGCGTCAGCATGGGTTCGATGGTAAACACCATGCCGGTCTCCATCCCAGTGCTGTAGGCCGGGGCCGCGTCATAATGCGGAATAATCAAACCGGTGTGGAACGCCTCACCCACTCCGTGCCCGGTGAAATCACGGACCACCCCGTAGCCGAACCGCTTCGCATAGGACTCGATGGTGCGGCCAATGACGTTGATTTCGCGCCCGGGTGCCACGGCGCGCGTGGCCCGCGCCAAGGATTCCCTGGTGCGCTCCACCAGCAGCCGGGATTCCTCGTCAACGTCGCCGCACAGGAAAGTGTAATTTGTGTCGCCATGCACACCATTGATGTAGGCGGTGATATCGATGTTGATGATGTCCCCGTCCTGCACCACGGTGCTGTCGGGGATGCCGTGGCAGATGACCTCATTCAGTGAGGAGCACAGCGACTTGGGGAAACCGCGGTAGCCCAGCGTGGAGGGGTAGGCCTTGTGGTCCAGGAGGAATTCGTGGCCCACTCGGTCCAGCCTGTCCGTCGTCACTCCTGGTTCAATGTACTTGCCGACCTCAACGATGGCCTGGGCCGCGATTCTGGAGGCGATGCGGATCTTTTCCACCGTTTCCACGGATTTGACCTCGGATCCGGTGAACTTGGCCGGCCCCGCCTTGCCCACATATTCCGGTCGCGGGATGGAAGACGGAACGGGCAGCACGGGGCTTACCTTTCCTTGCACAAGAGATCCGACGGGGGCGGTGGTGGCGTACGCAGGCATGGTCCTATTCTATAAGGAGTCGCCGGACCCCGGGTCTGCCGATCGCCCGAAGTCTTTGCTTAAAGCAGCTTTACTGTCAGGAAGGAGCAGCAATGCCGCAGTTCTGGTACAACGTCAACACCCACCAGGTCGAAGAGGACGCCATGTCCGATTACAAGCAGCTGATCGGCCCGTACAACAGCCGTGAAGACGCCGAAAAGGCGTTGGAGAAGGTCAAGGCCCGCAATGAGTCCTGGGAAGCGGGCGACGACGACTGACCGTTCCCGACGCGCGCATGGCGCGCTGAGCAGACCCACGGTGCCTGACAATCCAGAAGCAGCCTAGAAGGAGTGCTCGGGGCCTGGGAACGTTCCGGCCCGGACATCGTCACCGTACGCCTTGGCGGCGCCGGAGAGCACGGTCCGCAGATCCGCGTACTGTTTCACGAATTTAGCGATGTGTCCGGTCCGCAGGCCGGCCATGTCCTGCCAGACGAGCACCTGGCCGGTGGTGGAATTCCCGGCGCCAATGCCTATCGTCGGCACCGCAACGGCGGCGTCGACAGCCGCCGCGACGTCGGAGGGAACCATTTCCATCAACACACAGAAGGCGCCCGCCTCAGCCAATGCGACGGCGTCGTCTGTCAACGCCTGTCCGGCGCCGCCGCGGCCCTGCACACGGTACCCGCCCAGGGCGTGCTCGCTTTGCGGGGTGAAGCCGATGTGCGCCATGACGGGTATGCCGGCGGCAGTCATGGCCCGGACGGTGTCCGCGTAGTAGGCGCCGCCTTCCATCTTGACCGCGTGCACCAGTCCTTCCTTCATGAGCCGGACTGAAGAGTCGATGGCCTGCGCCGTAGATGATTCGTAACTTCCGAATGGCAGGTCGGCGACGATAAGGGCACGATGGGCGCTGGCACTGACTGCACGGGAGAAGACAATCATTTCGTCGAGGGTGATGGGCAGCGACGTCTCGTAGCCCAGGACGTTGTTCGCGGCTGAGTCACCGATCAGCAGCACCTCGATGCCTGCCTCGTCGAAAATCTGGGCGGTGTACTGGTCGTACGCTGTCAGCATGGCGAATTTCGTGCCGTTGTTCTTTGCCGCTTGCAGGTGGTGGGTCCGTATACGCTTGATGGGAGCGGACGGAGGCGTGGGCCCTGAGCCGTACGGGGCGGCGAGCTCGGCGGGCGTATTGGAATCAGGAGTGCTTACGGGGACCATGGATAGAGCTTAACGCCGGCGGTGACCGGCCATGACCTGCTGCAGACTGGGACCGGTAATGTGACGCGGACGGGCGGCACCTGAGTTGCCGGGTCGATTGATTGACGTCCGGAAGGCAGAATGTCACCGATGCGGGGGCAATGGTCAGTAAAGTGAGTATGGAGCTGCCGTCGATCACTGGCCGGCGGCCCGCACGCCGACCCCGGACGGAACCTGCGGGTGCACCAAGGCGTCCTTGGTACGCCACGACGGTTCGTCATCCGAGTCAGAAACGAGGGCATTTTGGATCGCCAGCAGGAATTTGTTCTTCGTACCATCGAAGAACGTGACGTGCGCTTTGTGCGCATGTGGTTCACCGACGTCGTCGGCTCGCTTAAATCGGTGGCCTTGGCTCCAGCCGAGGTGGAGGGCGCGTTCGAAGAAGGTCTTGGTTTTGACGGTTCCGCGATCGAGGGCCTGGCCCGGGTATTCGAGTCCGATATGCTGGCGCAGCCGGATCCGTCGACGTTCCAGATCCTGCCGTGGCGTGGTGAGAAGGATCAGACATCGCGGATGTTCTGCGACATTCTCACCCCCGACGGCGAGCCGTCGGCGGCGGATCCGCGCAATGTGCTGAAGCGGACACTGGCGAAGGCCGCCGACATGGGGTTCACCTGCTACACGCATCCGGAGATCGAGTTTTACCTGCTGAAGTCCCAGGACCTCGGCCCGGACGGCATTCCGGTTCCGGTGGATCAGGCGGGCTACTTTGACCACGTTCCCGGTGGCGTGGCCCAGGACTTCCGCCGCACCGCCGTGACCATGCTGGAAAACGTCGGCATTTCGGTGGAGTTCAGTCACCATGAAGGCGGACCGGGGCAGAACGAGATCGATCTGCGGTACGCGGACGCGTTGCAGACCGCGGACAATATTATGACGTTCCGGACCGTGATCAAAGAGGTCGCGCTCCAGCAGGGTACGTATGCCACGTTCATGCCGAAGCCTTTCTCGGATCATCCCGGCTCCGGAATGCACACGCATTTCTCCCTCTTCGAGGGGGATACCAATGCGTTTTATGAAGCGGGTGCTGAGTTCCAGCTTTCGCTGACGGCCCGGCAGTTCATCGCCGGGGTACTGCGTCACGCGCCGGAATTCACAGCGGTGACGAACCAGTTTGTGAACTCCTATAAGCGGCTCTGGGGCGGCGGGGAAGCACCCAGCTATCTGTCCTGGGGGCACAACAACCGTTCGGCGCTGGTGCGGGTGCCGCTGTACAAGCCCGGCAAGGGTCAGTCCGCCCGGATCGAGTACCGCGGTATCGATTCGGCGGCCAATCCGTACCTGGCGTATGCCGTGCTGCTCGGTGCCGGGCTGAAGGGTATCGAAGAGGGCTATGAACTGCCCGCCGCGGCCGAAGACGACATCGAATCGCTGACCGCCGCCGAGCGCCGGGCGATGGGGCATGATCCACTTCCATCCAGCCTGCATGATGCGGTCCGTCAGATGGAGGATTCCGAGCTGATGGCGCACGTTCTCGGCGAGCAGGTTTTTGAACACTTCCTGCGCAATAAGCGGGCCGAATGGCAGGAATACCGGCTCCAGGTCACCCGCTATGAGCTGCAGCGCTATCTGGGCATTCTCTAGCGTGCGCATGTGACGGGGTTGAACCAATGACAGGGACGCGCGGGTGAGGGGATGGCAACGGTGAGAAGCCTGCAGCACACGCTGATTGCCAACGGCTTCGCGGATCTTGACAAGAGCGAGCGGTTCCTGAACGCCCCGGAGCTGGCCGGCATCGGGGCGTCCGTGCTCTTTGAGGGGCTGGCCATGGCCGCGGATCCGGATCTGGCGTTGCAGTCGCTGGTCCGGCTGCTCAGTCACAATCCGGGGTTGAAGGAACTGATCGACGACGGCGTCCAGCGCAGCGAACCCTTATTCCGCCTGCTCGGAGCCTCCGAGGCGCTGGCGGAATTCCTGATGCGCCATCCGGAGCACCTGGACGTGCTTTCCGTCGCTGTCGGCCCGGAGCCCAGGGCCAGGGACGGCGCCGGGCTGAGATCATCGCTGCTGCAGGCGGTCGGCGCGGATCCACAGGCCGATCCGCCCGTGGCGATTATGCACGGGACGCAGGCATACATTGCCCTGCGGACCCGTTACCGTAGGCATCTGACGGAATTGGCCATCCGTGACCTCTGCGCGGCCTCACCGCAGGATTTCCTGCCCGACGCCGGGGCGGAGCTGGCCGATCTGGCCGGTGCCGCGCTGGAAGCGGCGCTGGCGGTGTCCCGCCGCGAGCTGGCGTTCAAGGTGGCACCCGACGACGTTGCCCGGGTCCGGCTCACCGTGATCGGGATGGGCAAATGCGGGGCACATGAACTGAACTACATTTCCGACGTCGATGTCATCTACGTGATCGACGCGCCGGGGATGGACGAAGCGCACGCAGCCGCGGTCGGGAACCAGCTGGCCGCGGGTATTTCGCACGCAATCAACGCCCCTGCCCGTGAGCCGGGCCTCTGGGAGGTGGACGCGAATCTGCGCCCAGAGGGCAAGGACGGGCCGCTGGTGCGGACGCTGGAATCACACCTGACCTACTACCGGCGCTGGGCCCAGACCTGGGAATTCCAGGCGCTGCTGAAGGCGCGCACCGTCGCGGGAGACGCGGAGCTGGGCCGCCGTTATGAAGATGCGGTGGCGCCGCTCATTTGGTCGTCCTCGGAGCGGGAAGGTTTCGTCGAGTCGGTCCAGAGCATGCGCCGCCGGGTGACGGACAACATCCCCCTACAGGACGGCGCGCGGCAGATCAAGCTCGGCAAGGGCGGCCTGCGCGATGTTGAATTCACCGTCCAACTGCTGCAGCTGGTGCATGCCAAGGCCGATCCGTCGCTGCGCTGCAGGGATACGACGACGGCGATCGCGGCGTTGTCCTCCGCCGGGTACATCGGGCGCACGGACGCGCGGGAATTTGACGCCGCCTACCGGTATCTGCGGGTGCTGGAGCACCGGATCCAGCTGGTTCAACTGCGGCGCACCCACCTGATGCCGGCCACGGACAGCGCCTTGCGGGCACTGGCAAAGTCCTCGATCGGCCCGCTAAGCACGGCGCGCCCCACCGCGGATTCGCTGCTGGCGCAGTGGCAGAAGGTCAAACGCAGTGTCCGCGCCCTGCACGAGCGGATTTTCTACCGGCCGCTGCTGACGACAGCGGCACACCTGAGTGCCGATGACGTCCGGCTCACGTCCGAGGCGGCGCAGGGACGTCTGGCCGCGCTCGGCTACCGCGACACCAGCGGTGCCATGCGCCATATCGAGGCGTTGACCTCCGGCGTCAGCCGCCGCGCGGCCCTGCAGCGTCAGCTGCTTCCGGTGCTGCTGGATTGGCTGGCCGACGGCGTCGATCCCGATGCGGGTCTGCTCGCCTTCCGGCGGGTCAGCGAGGCGCTGGGTACCTCGCACTGGTACCTGGGCATGCTCCGCGACTCGCAGGCGGCAGCCGAGCGGCTCTGCCATGTTCTCTCCAGCTCCAGACTCATCACTGATCTGCTGGAGGTCTCGCCTGAATCCACCGCCTGGCTGGGCACGAACAACGAGCTGGTGCCGCTGAGTTTTGAGGCGCAGTGGCAGGAAAGCCGCTCCAAGATGTCCCGCCATCCGGAGCCGAATGATGCCATCCGGCTGATCAGGCTGATCCGCCGACGCGAGGTGCTGCGGATCGCGATTGCCGACTGCTCGGGCCTGTTAAAGCAGGACGACGTCGGCCTTGCCTTGGCGGATGCCGACCGGGCCGCCGTGCTGGGCGCACTGCACGTGGCCGAAGCCGAAGCGTACGCTGCGGCCGGACCCAAAACGAAGCTACTGGTGGTGGCGATGGGCCGGCAGGGCGGACGCGAAATCGGCTACGGCTCGGACGCGGACGTCCTCTACGTGCACCGCGCCCTCCCCGGTGTTCCCGGCGCCGAGGCGCAGCAGCAGGCCGAGGCTATGGTGTCCCGGCTCTCGGTGCTGCTGACGCAGCCCCTGAAGCCCGCCATTCCGGCCGAACGGGTGCTGACCATCGACGCGGACCTGCGCCCGGAGGGTAAAAACGGGCCCATGGTCAGGTCGTTGGATTCCTACCGTGAGTATTATCAGCGCTGGTCGCTGATCTGGGAGGCGCAGGCGCTGCTGCGGGCCACGCCGATGGCCGGCTCCGATGAGCTGGCCGCCGATTTTACCGCCATGATCGATCCGCTCCGTTACCCCGCCACGCTGACGGAAGCCGATCTGCGCGAGATCCGCCGGGTCAAGGCCAGAGTCGAATCCGAGCGGCTGCCCCGCGGGGCGGACCCTGCCCGGCACCTGAAATTGGGCCGCGGCGGCCTGAGCGACGTCGAATGGCTGGTACAGCTGTGGCAGCTCCAGCACGCCCACAGTGAGCCGGCTCTGCGCACGACGTCCACCCTTCTGGCGCTGGAGGCGGCCCGGGAACTGGGTCTGGTCACCGCGGAGGATGCCGGGCTGCTGGCCAACAGTTGGCGGCTGGCCAGCAGAATCCGCTCCGCCAATGTGATCTGGAGCGGCAGGTCTTCGGATCTGTTGCCCTCCTCGCGCCGTGACCTTGAGGCGGTGGCGCGCTGGTGCGGCTACGACGGCGGTCAAGCGGCCCAGCTCGAGGACGATTACCTTGGCCTGACCAGACGGTCCCGGGCGGTCTTCGAGCGGCTGTTTTACGGGTTTTAGCTGGATAACCGACCCAGCGCGCGGCGGACTTGAATCGGAGATAAAGCACGGAGGCGAGCCACCCTCGGGCGCGGCTAAGGCGCGCGAGTGGCGGCTGCCCTTACCCGCGGTGCGCGGCCGTGCCGATGACCCGCCCCGCTGGGCGGCCTCCCTTTTCGCGCTGCCGGGGGATAACGGGTAGCGTCAACCCCGTACTTTGTCGGCTTTCGAAGCGGCCGGCCGGAACCTGTGAGGGGTTGTATTACATGCAGAGGCTATCGACAGCCCGACGGACCCAGCGCGGCAGCGTAGCCGCACTGGGTGTGTTGCTGACCATTTTGGCCATGTTTTTCGGGGCCTCTGGCGCCGCGGCGCTGTCTCCGGCGCCGCACGTGGCCGCCCAGCCGGCGGACCGCTCCGGTGCCGTCGCGCACGCGCCGGTCGCGGCGCCGTCGGACGTAGTAGGTAAGACCTTTACCATCGGCACGGACACCACCTTCGCCCCGTTTGAGTTCCGGGACAGCAGCGGGGAACTGGTCGGCATCGACATGGATATTATCCGCGCCGTGGCCAAGAGCCAGGGCTTCACCGTTGAAGTGAAGTCGCTGGGATTCGCCGCGGCACTGCAGGCGCTATCCTCCAAGCAGGTGGATGGGGTGATTGCGGCCATGTCCATCACGGACGAACGGAAAAAAGTCTACGACTTCTCCGATCCGTATTTCGATTCCGGCGTGCAGATGGCCGTCGCCAAGAGCAACACGGACATCAAGGGCTATGCGGACCTGAAGGGAAAGACGGTTACCGCGAAGACCGGCAGCGAAGGGGAGACCTTCGCTCAATCCATCGCGGGCAAGTACGGCTTCACGGTCAAGCCGCTCGACCAGTCAGCCACGATGTACGGATTGGTCAAATCCGGCAATGCGGCAGCCGTCTTTGACGACTACCCGGTGCTGGCCTACGGCGTCAGCCAGAATAACGGGCTGAAGACCGTGACCGAAAAAGAAGCTGGCGGCTCCTATGGATTCGCTGTCAACAAGGGGCAGAACGCGGAACTGATGGCCGCCTTCGACAAAGGCCTGGCGGAGCTCAAGAGCAACGGCCAGTACCAGGCAATCCTGGACAAATACCTCAAGTCCCCCCAGGACACCGTCTCGGCGGACAGCAGCTTTTGGGCGCTGTTGGTCAGCAGCATGCCGGCGCTGCTCAAGGGCCTGCAGAACACCGTCGTCGTCACGTTGATCTCCTTCGCCTTCGCCATGCTGCTGGGGCTGCTTTTCGGTTTCCTGAAGGTCTCCCACAACATAGTGCTGCGCGGGATCGCCACCACCTTCGTGAACATTTTCCGCGGCACGCCGCTGCTGGTGCAGGCGTTCTTCTTCTACTTTGGCCTCCCGCAGATCATCGGGCAGCCGGTCAATATCTGGGTTGCGGGCGTGCTGACTTTGAGCCTGAACTCGGCCGCCTACGTCACCGAGATCGTCCGCGGCGGCATCCAGTCCGTGGATCCCGGCCAGCTGGAAGCCAGCCGCAGCCTGGGGCTCGGTTACGGCACCTCGATGCGCCGCGTCGTCGTGCCTCAGGCTTTCAAAATCATGACGCCGTCGCTGATCAACCAGCTGGTCATCCTGCTCAAGGACAGCTCGCTGTTGCTGGCCATTGGCTTCGCCGAGCTGCTCTACCAGGGCCAGCAGATCTACTCCAACAACTTCCGCATCAGCGAAACGCTGCTGATCGTGGCCGCTATGTACTTCATCGTGATCATGATCCTGACGAAGCTGTCCAACATCGTCGATAAGAGGTTCAACAAATGAGCGAGCTCGCGAGCAGTAAATCCGCCGGCAGGAGTGCCGTCAGTAAAATTGCCGTCAAGGGTCTGAAAAAGTCCTTCGGCGCCAACGAGGTCCTCAAGGGCATCGACGTTGAGGTCGCGGACGGGGAAGTGGTCTGCGTGATCGGGCCCTCCGGTTCGGGCAAATCAACCTTTCTGCGCTGTCTGAACAAGCTTGAGGACATCACCGCCGGCTCGGTGGTAGTGGACGGTATTGACCTGACCGCTCCGAAAGTGGATCTGAACAAGGTCCGCCAGCAGATCGGAATGGTGTTCCAGCACTTCAACCTCTTTCCACACATGACCGTGCTGGAAAACATCACGCTGGCTCCGGTGGAGCTGAAGAAGCAGACCAAGGTGCAGGCGCGGAAGACAGGCATGGACCTGCTCCGGCGCGTGGGTTTGGAAGAGAAGGCCGATGCCAGGCCGGCGTCACTGTCCGGCGGCCAGAAACAGCGCGTGGCCATTGCCCGCTCGCTGGCAATGAACCCCGGGATCATGCTCTTCGACGAGGCCACCAGCGCCCTGGACCCGGAAATGGTAGGGGAAGTGCTGCAGGTGATCCGGGACCTCGCCAAGGAAGGAATGACCATGGTGGTGGTGACGCACGAGATGGGGTTTGCCCGCGAGGTGGCGGACCGGGTCATTTTTATGGCCGACGGGCTGATCTGTGAGCAGGGCAGCCCGGTGGACATCTTCAGCCATGCGCAGCAGCCACGGCTGCAGGATTTCCTGGCCAAAGTCCTCTAACGGCGGATCCTGCTTCCACCGGTGACCGTGGAAATTGATTGAACCATGGAACCGATTGAACTGAAGCATCGAAAACGAGGAATGAGGTGTGGATGGATATCCAGAATCTTCTTGAAGATATCGCCGGCGCCGTCCGCCCCGTGGCGGCCGCGGGAGCGGTGGCCGATTACATCCCCTCCCTGAGCTCCGTCAGCGCGGACCACTTCGGCATTTCCGTGGCCACCGCCGACGGCGAGCTCTACGGCGCGGGCGAATGGGACACCCCGTTTTCCATTCAGAGTATTTCCAAGGTCTTCAGCCTGGCGTTGGTGCTCGCCGGCGACGGCGACCGGATCTGGCAGCGCGTCTTCCGGGAACCCTCCGGGACGCCATTCAATTCGCTGGTCCAGCTGGAGTCCGAGGAGGGCATTCCGCGCAACCCGTTCATCAATGCGGGCGCCCTGGTGGTGACGGATCGGCTGATCACCCTCACCGGCGACGCCGGCGCCTCGGTCCGGGACCTGCTCCGCCGCGAGAGCGGGAACCCGGGCATTGCAGCCGATCCACTGGTGGCGGCCTCCGAGGCGAAGTTCGGGCACCGCAATGCCTCCCTGGCGCATCTGCTGGCCAGTTACGGAAACTTGGAAAACCCCGTGGGCCTGGTGCTGGAGCAGTACTTCGACCAGTGCGCGCTGGAAATGAGCTGTCGGGATCTGGCCGTCGGCGGCAGGTTCCTCGGCCGCAACGGAGTGGCTGCGGACGGAACCCAGTTTCTCTCGCCGAGCCAGACCAAACGCATTAACGCCGTCATGCTCACCTGCGGCACGTACGACGCGGCGGGAGAATTCGCCTACCGTGTGGGGCTGCCGGGCAAAAGCGGCGTCGGTGGTGGCATCGTTGCGGTGGTACCGGGCCGGTGCACCATCTGCGTCTGGAGCCCGGGGCTGAGCAAATCCGGAAACTCGCTGGCCGGTGTCGAGGCCCTGGACGAGTTCACCACCCGAACCGGCTGGTCCATCTTCTAAGCCGCCGCCGGGCTTGTGAGTGCTGGGTTCTGAGCGCTGGTCGAGCTTGTCAAGACCTCAAGACCGCGCCCCGTTACCTCGCTCGGGAGCCACCGTCGGCACCGGGTCACCACCGCTCAGGGAACCCGTCGTGAAGCCTGGAACCCGTCAACATCCTGTTGTCAACTTGGGTTTACCTTGAAACGTCGCGTCAACTATGGTTGACGCATGGAGGTGAACCGGTTGAAGACGATGGTTGGATCGATGGATGGCATGGGCCCCGCGGAGGCCCTGCACGCTGTTGCTGAACTACAGAGGGAAGTGGGGCGCACCGAGGCCGCGCTGGTGCGCAGGGCGCGTCAGGCGGGGCTTTCTTGGGAGGCGGTGGCAGCATGCCTGGGTGTCAGCAAGCAGGCGGTCCACAAGAAATACGGGAAGCAATAAGCCGGCCGGCACGTCGCCCGTCGATGCACGCGGACGGCCCCGCACGCGGACGGCCCCGCACTTAGGTGCGGGGCCGTCGCCGTCGTTCTTCATCGCTTGTCTCGTTCTCACTGATTGCGCGGCAGTTGTGCCTCAGCGGCGTGTACCGGACATCTGCTGCGCAGTCGATGAGGAGAGCGGGCTACACGCCGTAGTAGAGCTCGAACTCGTACGGGTTCGGGCGCAGGGACAGCGGGCGGATCTCGTATTCGTACTTGTACTCGATCCAGGTGTCGATCAGGTCCTGGGTAAAGACCCCGCCGGCCTGCAGGAACTCATTGTCATCGGCCAGGGCCTGCAGCGCTTCCTCCAGGGAACCCGGCGCCTTGGGAATGTCCTTGGCCTCCTCGGCGGGCAGCTCGTAGAGATCCTTGTCGATCGGGGCCGGGGGTTCAATTCGGTTCTTGATACCGTCCAGACCGGCCATGAGCTGAGCGGCGAAGGCCAGGTACGGGTTGGACGAGGCATCGGGGGCACGGAACTCCAGGCGCTTGGCCTTCGGGTTGGACCCGGTAATCGGAATGCGGATACCAGCGGAGCGGTTGCCCTGGGAGTAGACCATGTTCACCGGCGCCTCGAACCCCTTGACCAGGCGGCGATAGGAGTTGACCGTCGGGTTGGTGAAGGCCAGCACGGCGGAGGAGTGCTTGAGCAGGCCGCCAATGTACCAGCGCGCCAGGTCGGACAGACCCGCATAGCCCTTCTCATCGTAGAACAGCGGCTCGCCGCCGTTCCACAGTGACTGGTGGCAGTGCATGCCGGAGCCGTTGTCACCGAAGACCGGCTTGGGCATGAACGTCACGGACTTGTTCCACTGCCACGCGGTGTTCTTGATCACGTATTTGAACTTCTGCAGATCATCCGCGGCGTGGACCAGGGTGTTGAACTTGTAGTTGATCTCCGCCTGGCCGGCAGCGCCGACTTCATGGTGGGAGCGCTCCACTTCCAGATCAACATTGTCCAGCTCGATGCACATCGCATCGCGCAGATCTGCCTGGTGGTCAACCGGAGCCACCGGGAAGTAACCGCCCTTGACCGGAGTCTTGTAACCGAGGTTGCCGCCCTCTTCCTCGCGACCACTGTTCCAGTTGGCTTCGATCGAATCGATCTTGTAGAAGGACCCCTGCGGAGAGGACTCGAACTGCACGTTGTCGAAGACGAAGAATTCCGCCTCCGAACCGAAGAACGCGGTGTCGGCAATTCCGGTGGAGGCCAGGTAGGCCTCAGCCTTCTCGGCAACGCCGCGGGGATCCCGGTGGTACGGATCTCCGGTGCGCGGATTGACGATGGAGAAGTTCAGCGCCAGGGTCTTCTCGAGCCGGAAGGCATCAACGAATGCGGTGGTCACGTCCGGGATAAGCTGCATGTCCGACTCGGCAATGCCCTGGAAACCGCGGATGGAGGAACCATCGAAGAGTTGGCCGTGGACAAAGAAGTCCGCATCGACGCTTTTCGCGGGAACATTGAAGTGCTGCTGTACCCCTGGCAGATCGGTGAATCGGATATCGACGAACTTAACGTCTTCGTCCTTGATGTATTTGAGGACTTCGTCCGCGTTCTTGAACATCTATGCTCCTTACGCATAAGGGGTGTCCGGCCGCGAGCGGCCGAATAGTGCAACTGCAACTGTTACCAGACTAGGCACACGGGATTACCCGCGAGTGTCTGCATTGTTTCGGGGAGGTTACGGGATCGCCGTTCACCCCAAGTCTAACGGCGGCATACTGTCCGGCCCGCATCGGTGGCACGGGTACGCTTGAGACGTGGTGGATCGTAAAGACATCGGCTCCTGGCTCAGCGGCCCTGATACCTCTGGAATTTCCAAATACCCCGGGGAGCGGCTCGGCCTGCCCGAATCCGGCCCCGGTTCGATGGCCCGGGCCGGACGGCGGATCCTGGCGATCTGCATCGACTGGGGATTGTGCTACCTGATAGCGCACCTGCTGTTGAACGGAAACTCCACCGGAATCCTGGGCATTTTCATCCTGGAACAAATTCTGCTGGTGGGCACGTTGGGTTACAGCATTGGTCACCGGATTGCCGGCATTCACGTCACAAGGCTCGACGGCGGCCCGGCCGGCCCGCTGGCGGCTGTGGTCCGCACGCTGCTGCTGGCACTGGTGATCCCTGTGGCCATAGTGGACGCGGACCACCGGGGGCTCCACGACAAGGCGATGAACACCAAGCTTGTCCGCATGTAATGGAAGTTAACCGGAGTTGGCTTTTTCAGGCGTGCAACCATTCCGCATCAGGAACAAGCCCTGGCGTAAACATCGTGCAGCTGAAATCATCCTGCGGAGGCAAACATTCCGCGGCCGCAAAAATCGCGCCGCTGCAAACGATCCGCGGCCGCAATTTTTCCCCGTTCCCCGGTAACCGCAAGGAGGCGCCGCCCAGGATGGGCGGCGCCTCCTTACAGCTTGTCTGGCGATTTGTCCTCGGGGGACAATCACGTCTTGGCTGGAGATCCAACGCCATACCGCACCAGGCCTCCAACGTCAGGCCTATGACGGCAGGCCCCTAACACCCGGCCTTTGCCGGCACATCTTTAACACCACATCTCTGACAGCCGGCCTTTGCCGGCACATCACTAACGCCAGGCCATTGACGGAACGTCTCTAACGGCCGCGGGCGGCCTTGCGGTCCGGACGCGCCTTGTACGGGTCGATGCCCTTCGGGATGGGCAGCTTGTTCCCCAGCGAGGAGATGCGCTTGCTGACCGCGCCGACCTCCACCTTGGTCAGCTCCGGCTTGAACTTCTGCAGCTTCTTGGTCAGCTTGCTCAGCTCAACCTGTCCTTCGCCGCGGCCCGTTTCAATGACATGAACGCTGACGTTGGGCAGGATCCGCTTCAGCCGCTTGCGCTCGGAATCCACCAGCGGGCGCACCCTGGCGGACGGGCCCTCCGTGATCAGTACGATGCCCGGCCGGCCGATGGCGCGGAAGACAGCGTCTTGGGTGCGCGGGTTGACCGCGACCGGCTGCTCTTCAACGATCCATCCGCGCTTGAGCGTATTCAGGGCCGCGCCGGACGCTCCCGGTTTGCCTTCAATCTGGGCGAAGGCGGCGCGCTCGGCACGCCGAGAAAGCACCAGCAGCGCCCCCAGCAGACCGAGGGCGATGCCTAGGATCAGCCCGGTGATCCAGTTGCCGCTGAAGACGAAGATTCCCAGCACCAGACCCACAACAACGACGCCGAGGAAGACCAGCAGCATCAGCCACGGGACATTCGGGTCGTGGCGGCGGGTCATCTTGAAGATTTCCACCATCTGCTTGACGCGCCCCTGCTTCTTCGGGACGGCGGAGGCACCGTTCTTGGAGCGGCGTGAAAACAGCTTCCGCTTGGGTGCGTCGGGGCTGGTGGATGCGGAACTGGTGGATTTGGCCATAGTGGAATTAATTCTATCGGTAATTGAAGCGGTTAATGAGCGGCCAGAAGCGTTGCCGCCTCTTGGCGGGTGGAGCCGGAGTCGGCAATGTGTGCCAGCTCCTCGGGAATCGTCAGGCCCTTCTTGCGCATCGCCGTGGCCCACAACCGTCCGGCACGGTATGACGAACGAACCAGCGGGCCAGCCATTACACCGAGGAAACCGATTTCTTCGGCTTCCTGCGCCAGTTCCACAAACTCCTGCGGCTTAACCCAACGGTCCACCGGATGGTGGCGTTCGCTGGGACGCAGATACTGGTTGATCGTGATCAGGTCACAGCCCGCCTCGTGCAGATCCCGCAATGCCAGCGATACTTCCTCGCGGGTTTCGCCCATCCCCAGGATCAGGTTGGATTTGGTGACCATGCCCAAATCCCGGCCCTGGCTGATCACGTCGAGCGAGCGCTCATAGCGGAACGCGGGACGGATGCTCTTAAAGATGCGCGGGACGGTTTCCACATTGTGGGCAAAGACCTCAGGACGGGAGTCGCAGATCGCCGCAATGTGTTCACGTTTTCCGGAAAAATCCGGAATGAGGATTTCGACGCCGGTGCCCGGATTCAGCTCGTGGATTTTGCGGATGGTTTCGGCATAGAGCCAGACACCTTCGTCCGGCAGGTCATCGCGGGCCACTCCGGTTACCGTGGCATAACGCAGGTTCATCGCGCGCACGGAGCGGGCCACCTTGGTGGGTTCGAAACGGTCCAGCGGGGAAGGCTTGCCGGTATCAATCTGGCAGAAGTCGCAGCGGCGGGTGCACTGTGCCCCGCCGATCAGGAACGTCGCTTCCTTGTCTTCCCAGCACTCGAAGATGTTTGGGCAGCCAGCTTCCTCGCAGACAGTATGCAGCCCTTCTTTCTTCACCAGATTCTTCAACCCGATATATTCCGGGCCCATCTTGACCTTGGCTTTGATCCATTCGGGTTTCCGCTCGACCGGGGTCTCGGAGTTGCGCTGCTCGATACGCAACATCTTGCGGCCTTCGGGTGCCAAGGTCACAGTAAAACTCCTTCTGCCGGCGCCGGTCCTGTGGGACCGCGTCCGATCGCTTCGTCGTGAACGTCCGGGGCAATGAGCGCCCCTTCGTACTTGCAAAATTCTTCAGTGATCCGGGCCACCAGATCGGTCGGCCCAACGTCCCGCCCGGTCTCTGCCAAGATGGAAGTGATACCGGCATCAGTGATGCCGCAGGCGATGATCATTGAGTAAGGTGCCAGATCATTGTTGCAGTTGATCGCAAAGCCATGCATTGTGACGCCCTCATGCACGCGGATCCCGATGGCCGCGATTTTGCGCGTCGGTCCTCGGTCGTCCGCCTCGATCCAGATGCCCGCGCGTCCGCCGACCCGGGTGACGGCAATGGCGTAGTCGCGAAGGACGTTGATGATGATTTCCTCGAGAATACGAACGTACTCCCGGATGCCATGCGGATCCTTCAGTGCCACGATGGGGTAGCCCACCAGTTGCCCGGGACCGTGCCAGGTCAGCTTGCCCCCGCGGTCCACGGCGATCACGGGCGTACCGTCAAAGGGCCGTTCGTGCTCCTCGGTCCGTTTTCCGGCCGTGTAGACGGCGGAATGTTCCAGCAGCAGGACCGTGCTGGGCGCCGTGGAGGCGACGACGTCGTCGTGCAGCTTGCGCTGCAGGTCCCACGCCTGCGTGTAATCGACAAATTCCGGAGCGAATCCGACCTCGCTGAACTCAAGAGTCATGAGGTCAAGGGTAGACCTGTTGGTCTCAGGCACTAAATCCGTCCAGCCGCAGATGACCTGTGCATAACTTCTGCACGATTCGGGATTTTGGTCTATTCCTGAGCTATGGACAATTTCGCTTCCGACGACGGTTCGGTAAGGCTGCCCGACGACGGTCCGGCTCTGTCGTTCGACGACGATCCGGACACCCGCCCTGTGCTTCCGGGCTACCATGCCGAGAGGCTGCTGGGAACCGGAGCCAGTGCGCAGGTATGGCTCGTACAACATGAGGCAACGGGGAGGCTGCTGGCGGCCAAGTGTTTTCCGCCGGAGGAATCCCTGACCGGGGCCTCGGACGTGTCGTTGGCGCGGGAGTTGCGGATCCTGGCGAATTTCACACACGACCATTTACTGACGGTCCACTCCGCAGCCGGGCTCGGCGGCGCGTGGACCGGCGGGAGAGCCCTGCTGATGGAGTACGCGCCCGGTGGATCGCTGGCGGCCCTGGTCGCCGCGCGCGGCCCGCTCAGCATCGGCGAGTGCGTCACGGTCCTGACCCCACTGGCACAGGTGCTGGGTTATCTGCATTCCGAGGGGGTCGCACACCGGGACGTATCACCGGGCAATGTTCTCTTTACCGCACAGGGCAAGCCGCTTCTCGCAGATTTTGGCGTGGCCAGGATGGTCGGGGATGCCGTGCAGTTCAGGACCGGCACTCCGGGCTTCACCGCTGACGACGCTGCTTATTCCGGCGATGGCGGCGAGGCGGCGCTGGACCCGGCCGGTGACGTCTATGCTGCGGCCGCTGTGGGTTGGTTCGCCCTCACCGGACAGGTTCCCAGGGAAACCGAGTTCCGGGCGCCCCTATCGGCCTTAGTTCCGGGCGTGCCAGAAGAGCTCGCGGCGGCTCTTGAAGCCGGACTGCAGGAAGTCCCGATGCGGCGGCCGACGGCGCTTGAATTTGCCCAGGGGGTGTACCGCAGCGCTCCCGCCGCCGTCATCGATCTGTCAGCCTCAGTTCATCCCAGCGTTTTGCCGGATTTGCTCACCCGGCGCCAGGTGCGGCGTCCGACCGTGCATTGGTACCGGCCCGGAAGCTGGACATGCCTGCGGCAGCTCTCCAGACCCGGTCACCCGGAGGGGCGGCGTCATGGATCAGCAGGTTTCCGCAGGCGAGGATGGCGCCGGGTGAGCGGCCGTGGCGGCCAGCCTGGACCGGGCCTGGCAGGCGGGGGCCCGGCAGGAGGGGGCCCGGCTGGACGGGGCCCGGCTGGACGGGGCCTGGCAGGAGGGGGCTCGGCAGGAGGGGGCCTGGCCGGAGACGGCGTGGCTGGAGCGGGGAGCGTGTTCCCCGGGTCGAACGAACGTATTGGGGCGGCCGGAATGGGCATGGCTGCGCGCCTCGGCGACGGAACAGGAGCCGGAGGTCCTAGCCGCAGAGACTTCCTTCCTCGCCGCAGATACTTCCGTCGGGGCCATGGCGGCGTTCGCCGTCGGGACTGGAGCTCTGAGGAGGGACAGGCCCGCGCCGGAGGCCGTGAGGAGGGACAGGCCCGCGCCGGAGGCCGTGAGGAGAGACAGGCCCGAGCCAGGAGTCGTGAGGAGATACATCTTCGCGCCAGCGGCATGGTCCGGATGCTCCGCACTTTCGCCTCGGCCGTGGTTCTCCTCCTGGTGGTGAGCGCCGGCATGCTTATCTGGCGCCCGGATGCCGGCGGACCCGGTCGACTAGCGCCGGTGGAGGGCGCGGGCGGGCCGGAGCCTCCGCAGGATGCGCTGGCGACCCTGGCCGTGCCGGACACGATCCGCGCCAAGCTGGGCGCCGAGGACCCCGCGGAGGCCCTGGGCGCGCTGGCATGGCTGCGCTCATATGCCTTTTCCTCCGGCCAAGCGGACCTATTGAAGCATGTGAATATCGCAGATTCACCCGCCATGGCTGCGGATGCGGCGGTCGCCGCCCTGCTGCAGAAGGACAAGCACAGGCTCACCGGTCTGGAAAGCCAGGTCCTCAGTTCCCACGAACTGGCCGACGATTTGCCCGATTCGGCACGCCTCAATGCGACCACCGTCACCAGCGGTTTCGCCGAGCAGGACCAGCAAGGAGTGGTGGTCCGCTCCCAGCCCGAAGCGGCAACCCAAGAGCTGTTGTTCGTGCTGCAACGGGAGGAGCAAGGGCACTGGCGGATAGCCGAGGTTCACTTGCCGGCCAATTGACGGGCGGACCGTGGGCTGATCACTTTGCTGGGTACCGATCTGTCCTGAATGCCACTGGGCAGTCCATTCGTGCCGGTCACCGCGCCGGGCCGTCGGTGCCGGTCAATCGGTGCCGGCCACCCACTGCGCCACGGCAGACGCCGTCGGATGGATAAATCTGAAGCCGTGTTCCACCAGCACCCCGGGTACCGCACGGGTGCTGGTGAGCAGCATTTCGTCGGCGAGCCGGCCCAGCGCGGCAGCGAGAACGAACTCGGGGACGCGCAGGCGTGCGGGCTTTCCCAGCGCCTGCGCCAACGCGACCACCAAGTCATCCACCTGCACCGGCTCCGGCGCGCACAGGTTGACAGGTCCATGGATGTCGTTATGCAGCAGGAATTCCATCGCGGCGACGTCGTCCGGCAATGAAATCCAGGGCCAGTACTGCCGGCCGCTGCCCAGCGGCCCTCCGACGCCGGCTTTCAATGGCAGCAGCAGTTTGCCGATCGCACCGCCATGCCGGGTGACGACGACACCCGTTCGCATCACTACCGTGCGCACCTCATCCGGGGCCGCCAAGGCCGCATCTTCCCAGCGTCGGCAAATATCCGCCAGCAGGGAATCCGTGGCTGATGAACCCGTCTCGTCCACTGCGGCGGAGTCAACGTTCCCGTAATATCCCGTTCCGGACTGGCTGAGGAAGACCGGGGGCGGGTTGTCCGCCTGTTCCATGGCACGGACCAGTGTAACGGTGGAACCGATCCGCGATTCATACAGCGTTTCTACGTAGCTCCGCGTCCATGGGCGGTCCGCCGGTCCCGCGCCGGAAAGGTTGACGACGGCGTCCATACTGTCCATCCGGTGCGGATCAAGTTCCCGGCCGGCCGGGTCCCATTGAACCTCAGCGGAACTGCGGGCGCGACGGCGGACCAGACTGGTCACCCGATGCCCTTGGGCGGTGAGATGCTGACTGACGGCCGAGCCGAGCAGTCCTGAGCCGCCGGATATGAGGATTCGCATAGAGCCATCACATCACAGCAGCCACCGGTGCGGAACACCCGCCGGATCCGAGTTATGACGCGCGGCGAACTAGTCTCGCGGGCGGTCTGTGGCCTCCCTGCGCCCGCGGGCTGAGTGGCTAAGATCGAACAATGACCTCTTCTAGCTACTTCCGTTATCCGCATCTGCACGGGGAACTGGTCACCTTTGTGGCCGAGGACGACGTCTGGGTGGCGCCGCTGGACGGCGGACGGGCGTGGCGCGTATCGTCGCTGCAGCTGCCGGCCAGAAATCCGCGGTTCACCCCCGACGGCGCCCGGTTGATCTGGACGGTCGTGCAGGACTCCGCGCCGGAGGTGGTCAGCTCATCCCTTGACGGCGGCGACTTCCGCCGGCTGACCTACTTCGGGCATCAGAGCACCAAGGTCAAGGGATTCACCGCCGCGGGCGACGTGGTGGTGACCAGCGCTTTTGACCAGGCGGAGAGCCGCCACACCTGGGCGTACGCGCTGAAAACGGATGGCTCGGCCCGGGCGCTGCTGCCTTACGGGCCGATTGAAGCCGTGGCGTTCGGTCCCGAAGTAGGTGACGAGAGGCCTGTCGTCGTCTCTTCGGTACTGTCACGCGAACCGGCCTGGTGGAAGCGGTACCGCGGTGGCACCGCCGGGAAACTGTGGATCGACGCGGACGGGTCCGGGGAATTCTCCCGCCTGGTTCCCGGTCTGAACGGCAATCTGACGGATCCGATGTGGCTCGGTGACCGAATTGCATTCCTCTCCGACCATGAAGGTCATGGGAACGTCTATTCCGTCCGGCCGAACGGCACCGGCCTGCAGCGGCACACGGACCACGAAGGGTTCTACGTGCGGCACGCCGCCACGGATGGCGAGCGGATCATATTCGAGTCCGCCGGGGACCTGTTCCTGCTCTCCAGTCTTGATGCCGAACCGGTCCGGTTGGCCGTGACCTTGGGCTCGGCGTCGACGGGGCGTCGGCCCCGACCGTTGAATGTCAGCGAGCATCTCGGCGAAGTGTTGCCGGACCTGACCGGCCGCGCAAGCGCGGTGGAGGCCCATGGCACGGCGCATTGGTTGACGCACCGTGACGGACCGTCGCGCATCCTGGAAGCCACCCCGGGCGTACGGACCCGGCTGGTGCGGCCATTGGGCAACGACAAGGTGGTCTATGTTGCCGATCACGGCGGCGTCGAGGCCCTCTATATTAAGGATGTCCGGGCCGATGTTGCGGAAAGTTCCGCCGCCGCGCTACCCGGCAATGAAACCGCCGACGGCGGCAATGAAACCGCCGACGGCGGCAGTGCCGCCAGCTGGACCGAGGGCGTCAGGATTTTCGGCGACCCCCTGCAGGCCGCGAACAGCAGCCGATTGGACGCCATGGGCGGAACCGGCACCGATGCGACGGTCAATCTGGGGGCCAATGCGGACAGCGCGGCAGAGGACACCGGAGTCAAAGCTGCAACACCGGATTCATCGCGCCAGGATTCGCTGCCCCGGCCGGTTTCCGCCGCCGAGGTGGCCCAGGCCGGCGCGGTTTCCGTGCCGGTCCCCGCCTGGCCTGACGAGGAACCGGCTCGCCAGGACTCTCCGCCAGCCGGTGGAGCGGGGGACTCCGCCGCGGCCGTGACCCAGCCCAGCACCGCGGGATCGCGCAGGCTCAGGGATCCGGCGCCCGGCGCCCGTCGGATCGAATTCGACGGTCTGGTCCGCGTCAGCGAAGTAGCCGCCAGCCCGGACGGCAGGTTTGCCGCGGTGGGAACCGAACTTGGTCGGGTACTGCTGCTGGACGTCGTGGCAGGAACCCTGCGGGAAGTGGCAGCCACGGATGCGGGCGCCATCGGCGAGCTGGTTTTCAGCCCGGACTCGGCCTGGCTGCTATGGGTGGAACCCGTCGGTGCGGATACCGACCGTTCCAGGCTGCGGCTGGCCCCTGTGGAAGACCACTTGGTCGCCAGCGGCGCAGCCGCATATGACAGCGGAATCCTGGAGCTGACAGACGGCAGGTTCGCCGACCACGGCCCGGCGTTTACTCCCGACGGACGGTTTATCGCCTTCCTGTCCCAGCGCAGCTTCGATCCGGTCTACGACACGCACGGATTCGATCTGAGCTTCCCGGCCTCCACCAAACCGTTCCTGCTCGCGCTCGCCGCCGGAACGCCGTCGCCCTTTGGCCCGTCTGTGGAAGGCACACCCGCGGATCCGGAGACACTCAAGGCTGACGGGGGCGAGGACAAGCACAAGGGCCACGCCGTGCCGCTGGTGGTTGACGCGCAGGGGATCAGCGGACGGCTCGTTCCGGTCCCGGTTCCGCAGGGCAACTACGAGAAGCTCAGCGCCGCGGACGGCGCGCTGCTTTGGCTCGCCGGTGCGACCGAGGGCGTTACCGGCGACGGCCGGGCCTCTACCAGCGATCAACCCGCGGCCCAGCGGCTGGACCGTTTCGACATCGCGACCCGTGAGGTCAGCACGCTCGTTCCCGCGTTGAGCGCGTACCGCATCACCGGGGACGGTAAGCGGATCGTGCTGGTCCACGATGGCAAGGTCCGCGTGGTTCCGACCGCGACGAAAGTCGAGGAAAGTTCCGCGGAGAGCATCACCGTCGATCTGAGCCGGATCCGGGTCCAGCTGGAGCCGCTCAAGGTCTGGGGACAGGCCTTCGACGAGGCCTGGCGGCTGCAGCGGGACTTCTACTGGACCGCTGACATGGCCGGAATCGACTGGCAGGACGTCTATGACCGGTATCGGCCACTCGTGGAAAAACTGGGATCTCACGACGATCTGGTCGATCTGCTCTGGGAGATGCATGGTGAATTGGGCACCTCCCACGCCTACGTCACGCCCAAGGTGGTCACAGAAGCGGATTCCGGCCATCAGGGCCGGCTGGGCGCCGATCTCAAACGCACCGCCCGCGGCTGGGAAATTGAGCGGGTGCTTCCGGGCGAATCTTCGGATCCGCAAGCCCGCTCCCCGTTGAGCGCGCCCGGGGCGGGGGTCATTCCGGGCGACGTGCTGCTGCGCATTGATGGGGTGGCGTTGCCGGAAAATGGTCCCGAAACGCTTCTGGTCGGAGCAGCCGAGAAGACCGTTGAACTCACGGTCCGTAATGGGCCCGGGCACGACGACGATGCAGGCAAGGTGCGTCGGATCGCCGTCGTGCCGGTCAAGGATGAAGAGCGGTTGCGTTACCAGGACTGGGTGCTGGGAAACCGCCGCACCGTCCGCCAGGCATCCAAGGGACGGTTCGGTTACCTGCATGTTCCGGATATGCAAGCGCGGGGCTGGTCGCAGCTGCACCGGGATCTGGACACGGAAACGGCCCAGGACGGGTTGATTGTGGACGTCCGGCGAAATCGCGGCGGCCATACCTCCCAACTCGTCGCGGAACTGATCGGACGGAAGATGACGGCGTGGTCGCAGGCGCGAGGTCGGCGCCCTGGGATTTATCCAGGGCAGGCGCCGAGGGGACCCGTGGTTCTCCTGACCGACGAATTTGCCGGCTCGGATGGAGACATCATCACCCAGGTGGCGAAACTGCGGGGCATCGGTCCCGTGGTCGGAATGCGCACATGGGGCGGTGTGGTGGGCATCGACGGCAAGTTCTCGCTTGCTGACGGCACGGGCGTAACCCAGCCGAGGTATGCGTTCTGGTTCAGTGGGGGAGTCGGGTGGCAGGTGGAAAACTACGGGGTAGATCCCGACATCGAAGTCCCATTCCCGCCGCACGCATACGGTGACGGTTCCGACCCACAGCTGGAATACGGTGTGGGCGTGCTCAAAAAGATGCTCGCCGAGATCCCTACCCAGACACCCCCGCCTCTGGCCGGATATCCCAGCCGTCAGCCCGGGAAGCTGCCGGCCCGGCCACCGGCGGAGTGACTCCTCCGTAGCTGTAGCTGTAGCCGTAGCCGTACGAAACCAGTCAGCCGGGCAAAGGTGTCTAAAGGGGGCGCTTGCGTCTGTGGAGCGGGGTCAATCGCGGCTTGGACAGTGAAGGCCACGGTCAGTTGGGCCCGAGCAGTGATGGCCAGGGACAGTGATGGCCAGGGACAGTGATGGCCAGGGACAGTGATGGCCAGGGACAGTGTTGGCAAGGGACAGCGATGGCAAGGGACAGTGAAGGCCGCGGTTCCAAGGGGTACCGCGGCCTTCGTGCTCCGGCGACCAAGCCCCGGAATTTATTGCTAGGCCTCCAGCGAGGCGGTGAGGGTGATGTTGACGCCAGCCAGCGCGGCGGAGACCGGGCAGCCGGACTTGGCGTTGTCCGCAATACGCTGGAAATCTTCCTCGCTGAGCCCCGGGACCTTCGCCTTGAGAGTCAGATGGCTGCCGGTAATTCCTTCTCCCGGCTGGAACGTCACATCAGCAGTGGTATGGACCTCGTCGGCCGTTTTCCCCTCCTCGCCCAGCATGTTGCTGAACGCCATGGAGAAGCAGGCCGAGTGTGCCGCGGCGATGAGCTCTTCAGGGCTGGTCTTGCCCTCCGCCTGCTCCGCGCGGGCCTTCCATGTGACGTCGTAGGTGCCGAGGCCGGACGTGTCGAGTGAGACCTGACCGGAGCCCGTAGGTAGGTCGCCGTTCCAGATGGTATGGGCTGTGCGTGTAGTCGCCATGCTAACTCCTATAATCGTGGATGCTGCCGGTGTTAGAACGAAAAACCAGCAACATCGGGGTATGTCCAAGCATCCTAACCATTCCACCCTATGCCGTGAGCCAGTTCTTCGCACAGGCCGCGCCCATTCGTGGCTTTTAAAGGACGCCAACAGTCAGGATTGAGTCGGAGATTCGAATGGGACGAAACTATGGTGCTCACCAACCGCGACTCGAATGCCGCACAGGATATATCCGATATCCCAATTGTTGGGGCGGCGTCAGAAGGGTGGTGGTGGTTCGGGGTTGTTGGGGTAGACGCGTCCGGTGGGTGAGGTGTGGATGAAGACGCCGGGGGTTGGTTGGGTGACGGTCCAGCCGGTGCCGGGGTCGTCTTTGAGGTGGTGATCGGCTGTGCACAGGGGGCCGAGGTTGGTGTCGCTGGTTTCGCCCAGGGGCAGGGGTGTGCCGTCGGGGGCGTAGGTCTGCCGGTGGTAG
>NZ_JASISR010000017.1 GCF_030063245.1 Paenarthrobacter sp. PH39-S1 | reverse complement strand
GATCTGCGCAACTGGATCAAGGGGTGGAACGAGAATCCCAAACCGTTTATCTGGACGAAGACCGCCGAGGAGATCCTCGAATCACTGGGACGACTATTAAAACGAATTAACGGCGCGAGACACTAGGTTCCCTTTGAGGAACGCTGAGCGGACGCCCGACGATTCAAAAAGTCCTGATTACCCACGAGCTCGCCGGTCGTTCAAGGGTCGACGACGGCGATCAAAATAGGCTGCCCGGTTTTACAGTTGCCGGCCCCTGCGGTCCCAATCGTCCCGCCGTGCCTCTTCCTCATCCCAAAACGGCATATCGTTGCGCCGGACGCGGATCAGGTGTCCCAGGAGAATCCCGCTGATCAGGAATAAGGCAGCCGGAAGGAAAGCTGGAAGGTCCCAGTCTTTACTTCGCCAGAACAGGGCATTCAGGGCGAGTATGGTGCTGACGGCGGCCAGGCCGACATCGGCCCACACCAGGAACCGGAAGCTACCGCGGGTCATTCTCGGTTCAAGCCGTTTGGGACCATCTGGTTCCGACATGTTCGAAGCCTACTGCCGTTGATCTGCGCCGCCGCCCAGCCCGCAGGGGGCAAGGTTCTACGGACACGTTCGTGGACGGAGGCGCGGGCTGCTGCGTAGCATGATGATCCTGGAAGGTTCGACGAGACGAACACTGGAGGATTGCTCTCATGTCACGTATACAACGATTCGACCATGTCGGAATTACTGTCGCGGACCTCGAGACGGTCACGGCGTTCTTCGTTGGACTGGGCCTTGAGGTCGAGGGCGGCAGGATGTTCGTGGAGGGCGATTTTCTGGACACGGTCATCGGAATCCCAGACTCCCGCACTGAAATCGTCATGCTGGGGCCGTCCGATGGAGGTACTCGCCTGGAGCTCTCGCGCTTCGTTCGCCCTGACCACGCCCCAGGGTCGCCGGCCGCGATGGCCAATGAGTTGGGTCTGCGCAACGTGGCCTTCGAGGTTGACGACCTCCGAGCCTCCGTCGACAAGCTAGCCGCTGACGGCTACGGGCTGGTGGGCGGCATTGGCCAGTACGAGAATATGTGGCGAATGGCCTACGTGCGCGGACCGGAGGGGATCATCGTGTCTCTGGCCGAAAGGATCCGTTGATGCCACCTGTTTTCCGCGAAATGCCCCTGTTGCGTGAGGCACACGGGGTCCTGAGAGTGGAACTAGACCGCATATTGCGCGCCTGAGGCGTCGACCGTGCCTCATGGCGAACCAGCCGCGGGGCGGTGTCCGCAGGCGGATGGATTTAAGCGACACACGACGGGAGATGCTCGAAGGATCGACCTCTTGAGGGCCGAAAACCACCCGGCAGGCGAAGGGCAATCACGGCTTCCGCAGCCAGCTGAGACCGGGGACTTGGAAACTTTCGTATCTAACCTACCGATTAATTATTTCACTGGTTTAGCATCGTTTCTTGTCCGCCGACGAAGTCAGCAGGACCTTCTCGGCATTCGCTGATCCAACCCGGCGCGCGATCCTCGCGATGCCCTCGCGCGGAGAGGCGACCGTGAACGACATTGTGGCCCCGGACGCGATGAGCCTGCCCGCCGTCTCGAAGCACCTGCATGTCCTCGCGAAGTCCCGCCACGACTAATGCAGGGAACGCGGTTTGGTCGTCAATCCCTTCGGCCTGCCCGGTGCAGCGCACTTTTCCCGTCCCGGTCAACGGATTCCACGGAGACCAAGACGAGGCCAAGGTCCCGGACCTTCGTGAGCAGCCCGTGCAGCACCGCCTGATCGTGAATAAGCCCGGTCAGGCTTGTCGTGCCGTCGCTTTCCGTCACTAGGGTGAGCCCGTCGAACCAAGCAGACCAGTGGTCATCGAGGTGGCCGTTGACCCGAAGCCGGTAACCGGCGGGGTCCGCTCGCTGGGGGGACCGGGTCATGAAGGCCAGGCCCCCGCCGTCGTCCTGTCCGTCGTCCTGGCTGTCCGGCTGTCTCCTGTCCGGCGGCGAAGGGTCCGGCCGCCGCGGCGGATGCAGTACTCCGCCACGGCCAGGTTGATGGCCCAGCCGGCCCCCAGCATGAGCGTGGTGGTCAGTCCACTGGCGCTAAAACGGCATTCCCGAGCCCCTGCGTGAACACCTGGGGACCGGCGCCAACCGCCAGCGCATAAGCGCGTGTCATCCACGCCCGGTGCCCGGCCACGTCTCCGCGCCGGATCACGGCGAAACCGAGCAGGATGCACGTGGCCATGCCCGCGCCGAACGCGAGCCTGAACAGGTAGCGCAATGTCCCTGTGTCGGGCTGGGCGGGGTGGAACAGCGTCAACCACAGCGCCGAGAATGCCACGGCCAGGCCCAAAATCACCACCACCCGCCCGGACCGCCGGTGCCATTTCGGGTGGCGCCGGCGAAAGCCGGGGGAGAACTGCAGGGCGCCAAGGACGACGTAGCTGATGGCGCTGGTGATGTGTACGACGACGGGAACGGGCGACGCGCTCAGGCGCGGATTCGTGGGCATGAGGTGCGGGCCTCCGGACAGCTCGACCAATCGCAGGGAGCCTGCCACGGCGGGGACCAGGATGAGGGCGATGAGTGCGAACGGCACCTACCGGCCCCCCTCTCTGAGCGCGAAAGCGCAGCCGTGCTCACTTGGCGCCGGCCGGGTCAAGCGCTGCATCAGCTGTGTTCGGCACGGATGCGGCGGAGGGGCGCGTCCGGCGCCACAAGGAGTAGCCGAGGCCAATCAGGGCCAGGCCGGTCGGGAGGGCGAACAACCTCTCATTGACCATCGGCAGCAGTGGGATCGCAATGGTTGCGGCGGTGCCGGCGGCAAGGACGGCTGCAGCCCATCGGGCCAGAACGTTGGCGCTCAACAGTGCGATCCCGAACAGGACGCCGCCGCCAATGTAGGTGAGGCCCGCGGCCGTGTTGAGGGGCTGCAGCAGGCCGATGTCGCCGGCCGCGTGTCCGCCGGTGGCAACGGCGAAAACGTCATTGACGTAACCGGGCGCACTGCCGGAAATGGCTGGAATGACCACGGCCCCAATGACTTCCACGCTCATCATGATCAGGTAGCCGGCGCCGAACACGAGATACCCGAACAGGCCGAGCACTCCCATCCTCTTCACATGCGTCAGGTACATGCCGGTGATGCCGATGAGCGAGAGCACGGCCATCAAGATTTTCAAGGTCTGCCGGACCGTGTACTCGGCGGTGGTGGCGAAGGTGGCATCCAGATGGGGATGATTGATCTGGATGCCGATGAACAGAAGTCCCGCTGCGACGGCGCTGAGGCCTGCCACGCGGGTGAGTGTGGTGGTGGTGATGGACATGTCGGCTCCTGGGTTCGCAGTGTCCGCGGCGGGGTGCCGTGGGATAACTCAAATGTAGGAACCGGGAGGGTGAGACGACGTCACCCAATGATGTGAATGATGAGGTGAGATCCGGAGGCTGGCAGTTACAACAGTCCGCGTTCGCGTGCGCGGCGGACAGCGGCCCGGCGGTCGGACACCTCGAGCTTGGTGAAGATGTGCTTCGTGTGGGTGCGCAAGGTGTTGTACGAGATGAACAGCTCGCCGGCGATCTGCGGCCCGCTCAGCCCGCCGCCGAGGAGCCGGAGCACCTGCAGCTCCCTTTCGCTCAACAAGTCAGCGGACGACGACGACCCCTGGCCCTGCAGTGAACCGGCGGCTTGCGCTTGAGCTGAGGTTCCCAGACGGAGCAAACGGAGTGCGTGCTCGCCGGCAGCACGGTAGTGCGGGCCGTCGTGTGCGGCGCCGCGCAGCAGGCCCATCATCGGCGCTCCTTCGTCCAGGAAGAGCCGCACATACTCGGCGGGTTCGGGTGCCTCGACGAATGCGCGCTCAAGCGCCTCGCGAGCCTGGGCCCGTTGTCCCTGCACATCAAGTGCCAGGGCCAGAAGCATGCGGATCTCCAGCACGGAACCGGCGCGTCCGGAAGCTGTGGCGGCGTCGAGCAACCGTTCCAACAGGGCACCGGCTTGGCCGGCAGCTCCGGCGTCGGGACACGCCCGGTGCTGGGCAATAAGCAGCCGCACCAACGTGAGGTGGTCAAATTCGCTCAGATAACTGGCGTCGTCTGTGACGGAAACTCCGCGCTCGCGTGCCCAATCGCCGGCGTCCAGAAGCCTGCCTTGTGTGATCCAGATCCGGGCCTTCATAGCCGGGATCGGGCGCACCTCCGGGAAGAATCCACGCAGGTAGAGCGGCTCCGCCTGCTCCAAAAGGTCGATGGCCCGCTCCGGGTCTCCCTCGGCACGGGCGAGCAGCCCGCTTGCCACCAACCACCGGTAGCGGCTCTCGGCCAGCGGGGCGCGCTCCTGCAGCGCCGGCGTGGCCTCAAGGTGCCGCCGGACCCCACCAAGGTCTCCTCCCTCGCAGTCGATCTCGCTCAGTCCTACGTGTAACTCGGCCGCCGCCCGTTCCGCGGATGCACCCTGCGCTTGGGCCATTTTCAATGCGCCCTGCATGATCCGGCGGGCTTTTCCGGGTCGACCTGCCGCGAGCCACAGGTCTGCAAGCACCACTGTGCTGCCCAGCTCGTCGACCAGGTTGCCTGCCGCATGCAGGCTTGCCACGGCCTGGGTGAACGTCTGCAGTGCCGTTGAAACGTCGCCCCGCGCCCATGCGGCGAGCCCCAGAAAACCGGAGGCTGCGCCCCGGGCCAGGTGATCGTCGGGGCCGGCAAGCGCCAGGGCGTGTTGTGCATGATCCACCGTCCCAATTTCATCGCCCCGCGCCTGCGCCAGGGAGGCGCGGTAGATGGCGATGGTCGCCGGCAATGACTGGAACTCTTCGATGGCGGACCAAGGGCAGGCCGCTCCGGAGGGTGCGGCTGCCATCGCGCGCTCGGCATCCTGAAGCCGGGGTTCGACGCCGTCGAGCTTTCCGGTGGCCATGAGGCTGAAGGCTTGGGAAACGCTGAGCACGGGACTGCGCCGAATGACGTCGTCGGGCAGTTCCTTCAGCCAGCCGAGGAACAAGGCATCCTGCCTGTTGCGCCGGATTTGGGGAACGGCCAGCTCCATCAGGTGTGCGGCGCGGTCAAAGTCCAGGGCCGCCAGTGCATGACCAACTGCTTCACCGGTCATGCCCTGGCCCTCGTACCAGCCGCTGGCGCGCTGATGCAGCAGCGGAACCTGCCCAGGCTCCTCGCCAAGCAGGCGAGCCCGAAGCACATGGGCAAAGAGGCGATGGTAGCGGTACCATTCGCGTTTGTCGTCCAGGGGGACAACGAATAGGTTGGCGCGTTCCAACGCCAGGAGCATGTCGTTCCCGTCGTCGCGATAAGTCACAGCGTCACAGAGCGGACCGGTCAGCCGGTCGAGGACGGCCGTGTTGAGAAGGAACCGACGGACATGCTCCGGTTGATGCGCCAGCACCTCTTCGAGGAGGTAGTCGAGGATATACCGGTCGTCCCCGTCAAACCGGGCGATGAAGCCCGCGATGTCCGCGCGTCCCTTGAGCGAAAGCCCAGCAAGCTGAAGCGCGGCAATCCACCCTTCCGTTCGTTGCGACAAGGCCGCCACCTCCTTTGCGGCCAAGTCCAGCCCCGACACCCCGCTGAAGTATTCGGCGGCCTCCTCGAACGTAAAGCGGAGATCCGCAGCACGGATCTCGACCAGTTCGCCGCGCACCCGCCAACGGGAGAGCGGCAGTTCGGGGTCCGCTCGGGTGCTGATGACTACGTGCATGCGTGGCGGAACATGCTCCAGCAAGAAGGCCATCCCCTCACCGACCTCGCGGCCATCGGCCAAGTGGTAGTCATCGAGCACCAGCCATACCTCGTTCGGCATAGCGGCGAGCACATTGAGCACGGAGGTGAGCACGCGCTCGGTCGGCGTGGACGAGGACGCCAGCTGATCCAGCGACGCCGGGTCAAGGCCGGGCACCACCGCTTGCAGGGCTGTCACGACGTACGTCCAAAATGCCGCAGGATCACTGTCCGACTGCTCGAGCGAAAGCCACGCCACGCAACGGTCTTCATCGGTCGTCTCGGCCAGCCATCCGGCAAGGAGCGTCGTCTTGCCGAACCCGGCCGGGGCAGACACCAGTGTCAATCTCGATTCAGTTCCCTGACGCAACAGTCCACTAAGTCGTGGGCGGGGAATCAGGCCGCGCTGCGGCCCCGGAACGAACAGTTTGCTTGCAATCACCGGAGGTGCCATGTGAACCCTATTCCTGCATGCACACCGGAGTCCACCGCGCGCAGCAACTCACACAAGTCTAGCGCCACCACTGCTGCGAACACGGGCTTGCGTTAGCGGCCGCTAAAACGCGACGGACTCAACGCTCTAGCCTGGCGTCGTCGGACTTCCAGCCCGCAACAGGTGGTTGGGGAGCCTGTTTCCTGGCGCCCGGCCGCGGATTTCGAGCAGGTCCCGGGCATGGGCGTGCAAACGCTTGTCCTCATCGGAAACGGGAACCCAAGGGGGAACCGGCACCGAGTTGCCGGAGTCGTCTCGTGCCACCATCACGGTCAGGCAGTAGGTGGTCAGCCTCATCTGGCGTCCCTTGGGATCTCCGGAACGGACGTGGACGGCGATGTGCACGCCCTTCGTTCCCGTGTAGACCAGCCGGGCCTCCACTTCCACCACGTGGCCGATCAGCAGCGGCCGGTAGAAGCGTACACCGCCGGAGAACACCGCCACGGTGTCATTTCCGCAGTACCGTGATGCGCACACGTAGGCGGCTTCATCGATCCATTTCATCACCATCCCGCCGTGAACCTTGCCGCCCCAATTAACGTCCGTGGGGGCGGCCATGAATCCCAGGACCACGCGCTCGGCCGTTCCCGCATCGGTATAGTTCTGGGCCTTCATGGCCGCCACGATCTCTTCCCGGACGTTGATCCTGGCCAGAGCGTCATCGTAGTGCTCAATCTCCTCCGGCGTGGCGGGCTCAAAGCGTGTTACCGGGATGGGTTTGCCGTCCGCGCCGACGGCCACGAATATCACGATGCACTGACTGCGCATCGTGGGGGTACCGCCTCTTGGGTCGCCCGAGGACACCACTGTACGGATGTGCATCGATGACCGTCCGGTGTAGACGATAGTCGCCTCCACTTCCACCATGTCGCCACTGTTGACGGGGTCGGCAAAGTGGATGTTACCCACATAGGCGGTCACACAGTAAGACTTGGACCAACCGACGGCGGCGGCGTAGGCTGCCTTGTCCACCCACTCCCGCACCGTGCCGGCATCCACCGAGCCGCTGTGCCCGACGTCGGTGGGGCGGCAAGGAAACGAAGGGTCACGGAGTTGGCGGCAGTCTCACTCATGAAACGAGTCTATTGAAGTGGCAGACCGTCCAAACGCGCGGAAGTCTCATACGCTGTTCCTCCCGCCATCATCGCCAGGCCACGTGACGGAATGTGGAACTCCAGAGCCAGGGTCTAGGCCATGCTCGGTAATGGCGGCGGTGGGTGATCCATCGCATTCGTGGAGAGGATGTTAGTGGCAGTGGCAGTGGCAGTGGCAGTGGGAATGTCGCTGGGCTGGTTCCCGGCTGCAGAGAATTTTCCATAGTTGTCTGCAACCGGCTACGGATGCTGGGATGCCGCAGCGACCGGGTTCAGGTCCGTCAGAGTGAGCAGGTGAACCGGCCCAGCCCCCACCGGATAGGTGCTGTGTCGGCGCCGTTGCGAGTCGACGTGGAGCAGTTCACCTGCTTCCATCAGCCGCCAGCCCGGGTCCTGATCCATCCGCTCCGTGGCGACGATGACGGCCGGCCGTTCCGCGAAGGTCCGGCTGTGGACCTGGATCCGGTGGCTCTTGGCCTCCAAATGTGCGCCCCCCGTGTGCCCGCCGGCGGTCCGCGCCAGAACGTAGAGTTCATGCGAGGCAGGGTATCGAAGCGCCCACCTCTCGGTCCCGGATGCCACTATCAGATTCAGGCTGTAGACCGGCAGATTCTCCGCGATCCAGGCCACGGCCTCCTGGATCCCAGCCGCGACGTCGCCGCCGTGGCGCCGGGTCTCGGTGGTGATGAGCGCGAACATGCGTTCGCTGTCGGTCTGCCCGAGGACCAGGTCCCGGCTGCCCAGCTCGGCGAGTCTGTCGTCAAGGACGTCAAGCCCGCCAAAGGCACCGTTATGGGCGAACAGGCGTCCGCCCTGTTCGAAGGGATGCGTGTTGACCGAGGTGTGTGCTCCCGTGCTCGCGTAGCGGACGTGGGCCAGGAAGGTGGTGCCTTCCAGCTCCCGTGCGGCCCGGGCAAAAACGTGATCCTGCCAGGCCGCCATCGGCTGTTTGGTCACCAGCGGGGTCCCATCGCGGTCGAACACGCCGATGCCGGCGCCGTCGGGCTCCCGGTGACTCTGTACGCTCAGGCTGTCCGGTGCCTTCAGCAGCCAAAAGGTCGCTTTAGCGGGGGTGGTGCCTGCGTGCATACCAAACAACCGGCACATCGTTGGCGTCCTTGTCTCTGGCAGTCAGTGGTGGAACGCGGCGCTGTGGCCTGATGCCGGCATCGGTCCGTCCATCGCGTCGAGGTAGGCGACCGCCTTTTGCAGGTCGGCCAGGAAACTGCCGGCAAGGTCTCGCGTGAAGCCGTTGCGGACGACGATCCGTTGCACGGTGATGGCGGAAAGGGCATCCGGCGTCGGATAGGCCGGCACCAGCCAGCCGCTCATGCGCAGCCGTTCGGAAAGGTGGTGCAGGTTCCAGTTGACGGTGTATCCGTCCTTGAGCTGCCAGGCGAACACACCGGGATGTCAGAGCCGTCGCTCGAGGTGTTGATGGAGGCAACGCGTTTGAGCCGGAAGTCCCATTCGATCTGCGGCTGCAGAAACGGCGCGATCATCGCACCCGATGCGCCGTCCACATGGATCGGGACGTCCAGCCCAGTGCGTGCCTGGATCGCGTCCAGCGCCGCCGCGATCTGCTGGACTGGCTCGTACAGGCCGGTGTAGGTGACGCCCATGATGGCCACCACGCCGATGGTGTTCTCATCCACGTACCGGTCCAGGTTGTGGCCATCGAAGACCCGGTGCTCCTGCGAAAGCGGGACGAAGCGCGCCTCCACATCCCAGTAATTGCAGAACTTTTCCCAACACACCTGCACGGCGGAACTGAGCACCAGATTCGGTCGGTCCGCCGGTTTCCCCGCCCGCCTTCCGAAGATGCTGCCAGCGCCGCTTGAGCGCCAGACCGCCGAGCATGCATGCCTCGGATGAACCGATCATGGACGTGCCGATGGCCCCGGCCGGGTCCGGTGCGTTCCAAAGATCGGCCAGCATCCCAGCAGGGGGTCTCAAGGGCCGCGGTCTGGGGATATTCATCCTTGTCGATCATGTTCTTGTCCGCGGCCCCGGAGTAGAGCCGCTTTGCATGCTCGTCCATCCATGTGCCAACAAACGTGGCCAGGTTCAGCCGGGCATTGCCGTCCAGCATGGACTCGTCATGGACCACCTGATAGGCGGTCTCCGGCAGAGACTCTCCGTCCGGAAGGACGAACCGGGGAAACTCCGTCGCCTCGCCCGGCCTGCTGAACAAGGGATTGAGCCCAATCGACGTGTTGGACTCCTTTTTCGAGGAACCGTGCTCGGTCTGCATTGCGAAACTCCTTTCTCTGCCGGGCCGCAGGGACAATGTGCGGCACATCCTCTCTAACCGTAGACCCCGGTTCGGCTCCCGTGCGGGAGCGAAGCGACGGACTTGGCGCCGTTCCACCAGTACAGCTACGTTCGACGTTTGTGACTCCAACCGACGATCCCTCCAGCACCCCCTGGGTCTCGGGACCGGTTTGGCCCTGATCCTTGCCGTCGGGCGCCGAACGCATTTGTGCTGAGGCAGCGCATCCGGGAGCACATCGGAGTCCTGGTGCTGATCTGCGCCCTCTGATGATGGCGTGCTGATGGCGGCCGGCATCATCGGCATAGGTGCACTGATCCACGCAGGCCCTGCGGGCGTGCGCAGCCGGACCGGAGCTGCGCTGGTGGTTCGGCGCCGGAGCCGCAGTTGGCGGCAGTGTCTGGTTCAGCGCCCTGAGGTCGGAGTACGGCTGCTGCGGCGATTCTTTGCCTGAAAGCATCTGTGAGAGCGGCGTAAGATTGAAGCCACGAAAACGGAATAGAGGAAACAGGCGTTATGGCAAAATCTTCGGACAGCGACCTTTGGGCTCTCGCGCATGCCGAGCGCGCCGCGCTGGCGGAGGACTTAGCGATCCTCAGCCCGGACCAGTGGCAGCACCAGACGCTATGCGGGCAGTGGGATGTCGAGCAAGTCGTCGCGCATTTGACTGCCGCGGCGAGCCTGAACCAGTGGCAGTGGCTGCGCAGCATGCTCGGTGCGCGTTTCCGGCCAGATGTGCACAACCAGCGCCGGCTACAGGAGCACCGCGGCAACACCTCGGCCCAGACCCTGGTGCAGTTTTGCGCGGTCATCAACAGCAGTATTGCACCGTCCTCCCACACTCCGGCTTATCTGGGGGAAGTTCTCGTGCACGCCCAGGATATCCGCCACGCACTGGGGCTTCCCCGTACTCCCAGCATTGATGCATTGACACCCGTCGCGGAGTTCTATGCGCGCCGCAACTTCACGGTTGCCAGCCGCACGCACGCTGCAGGCCTCCAGCTCAAGGCAGATGACGGGCCCTTCACAGCGGGTACGGGACCACTGGTTACGGGGCCAACGGTCGCCCTGGTAATGACTATGGCGGGCCGCGTTCCTTACCTTGACTACCTCCAAGGCGCCGGCGTGCCGACTCTTCGCTCACGCCTGGACAGCACCGCACCTGAACCGCCCCAGCAGGACGATAACGTGTCCTAGCTGCGCCTGATATCTGGAACGTGGCGGCCGCGCGCAGATGGGACATGAATGACCCCGGAGTAGTCCGTCTGCCATCGGGCAGACTGATCCGGGGCCGGGGACTGCGCCGGCCACTGGCTCTCGGGCTCATGCCCGATTTCGGTCTTTACCTGCTCAACGATCCGCCCCTGCCCATGGGGTGGGACGCCCGCTGGGTGCGATGGCCGGACTTTTGCCTGCCCCTGGACCGCCACGATGCCGTCTGCGCGCTTCGTGAAGCCTGGCAACGCTCCACATCGGAACGGGTTGAGATCGCATGTGCAGGTGGTCATGGAAGAACGGGCACGGCACTGGCTTGCCTGGCCGTCCTCGACGGCGTACCCGCTAGCGATGCGGTGGCCTATGTGCGCCAGTACCTTGGTCCATGGGCGGTGGAAACTCCGTGGCAACGCCGCTACGCACGACGGTTCCCCGCCGGGTGAACCGTGATTGGGACAAGGCCGACAAGTTTGCCCCCGACTCCGGTTGGCCCACGCAGCTCCGCCAGGCCTTGACGCCGGCAGCAGAGCGATTTCTGAAGGCGAGCGTACACGTCGTCGTTCTGTGTTCTGAAATTTTTGATTTCCGGCGGGCAAGGGTAGATCCGTTGGTTATGGCTTTTCGGGTTAAGCGTTTTCGGGTTTAATGGCGCTGGGGTCGCCCTGCAGCGATCCACATGACGGCGCCAAGGAAACTGCCGAGGACCAGAATCAGTAGCCATACTTCTTTTGGAAACGTCCTCATTTCACTCTCGTCCGTCCGGGAAAAGTCGACCAGACTGTAGCCCCAAACGCTAAGCGTTACGAGGAGCACTATGACCGGGAGCCAAACCATGACTAACGGATTCTCCATATAAATATTATGTGCCTGATTCATGAGAATCAGGCACTCCCAGAGTGATCGTGGACGGGCCGTTGATATACAGGGGGTGCCGGCGTCAGGACTTCGCCACGTGGCCGTCCCATGCGGTAACGCCAAAAAGGAACTGGGCGGCGGACTTGCAAGAGCGGTATTCACAGGCCTGGCAGGAGCGTGCACCTGCCTGGCTTGCGGGCGGAAGGCTTGTGCCGTTGTAGCTTCGCAGTGAGACTGTGACCATGGTGAGCACTGTTGACGTTTCCTGGGAGTTGGATGGCATCACGATGGAGGGCACGGTGGTCCGTCCCGATGGTGATGGGCTATTCCCGGCGGTGGTCCTTGTCGCCGGCAGCGGTCCCACCGACCGGGATTGGTGTTCGCCGTTGCTTCCGGGCAGCAACGGGAGCGGGCGGCTGTTCGCGGAGGCGTTTGCCCGTGCTGGCATCGCATCTCTGCGTTATGACAAGCGGGCGTCCGGCCCGCACGCCAGGGACAATGTTCCCAAGCTCATCGGGTCGCTGAGCATGCAGTCGCATCTGGACGAGCTGGCCGCGGCCGTCCAGGTGCTGTCCAGGCTGGACTTTGTCGACTCCTCACGAGTTATCGGCCTGGGTAACAGCGAGGGCGCTTTGCATGTGCTCCACTACGCAACAAGTACCCAGGTTGTTCCCTTCGCCGGGATCGTGCTCGCTGCTCCGCCCGGCCGCCCGATCCAGGACGTGCTGTTATCCCAACTGACTCTTCAATCTGCCCAGTTTCCTGGAGGGGCCGAGCTGATGCCCAAGGTTCGGGCAGCTGCCGCCCGCTACGCCGCTGGCGAGCCGATGAATCCGGATCCAGCCCTGCCGGACAGTGTGAAGATGGTCCTGTCCAGCTTCGAGACTCCGGCGAACCTCCCGTTCGCCCGTGAGCTGTGGGTCGAATCCACGACTGACTCGCTTGGAAAAACCCAGATTCCCACGCTGGTGCTGATCGGCGGGAGTGACGTTCAGATTGATATGCGCGCCGACGGCGATCCGCTTCAGGAGGCCGCCGCTGGGATGTCGAACGTGACCTTCGCGTTCCCGCCCAACGCAAATCATGTGTTCAAGGAAGACATGCGCAGCCCTGCCGAAGTCGCCGCGTCACCAGGGAACGGATATAACGATCCGGATACGCATTTGGACCCGGAAAGCGTGGAGTTGATCATGGCCTGGCTGAGAAAGGCGGTGGATACGACGACGTCCCGCACCTGATGCGCAGCGTGTGACGCGGGGCAGAGCGGTGCGATGACGAAGCCCCACACCTGGACTTTGTGTGTCCAAAGCGGTATCCCGTTAGCCGAAGGGCGAATGGTGCACTCAGGGGCCGCGATCCGAGCAGGAACGGAGAAGCACCCAAGCGTGGCCTGGCATAGCCTGTTCACAGAAGGCGGCGGCGTCCAGCCCCGCGCATCACAAAGGGAGAGCGAAGAATGCCCACGAAGAATGACAAGTCCGATTCCGTCGGTTTCTCAGCAGCGGAGCATGCCGCGATGAAGGAGCGCGCTGCGGAGTTGCGTGCCGAGGGTAAGCAGGGCGCCAAGAAGGCGGATGGGCTGCAGGCGGTCCTGGACAGCATCGCGAAAATGGCACCGGAAGATCGCGTGCTCGCCGAGCGCGTGCACGTGTCGGTGACTGAGAATGCCCCGGGGCTGTCGCCGAAGACCTGGTACGGGATGCCGGCCTACGTGAACGAGGACGGCAAGGTTGTTTTCTGCTTCAAGAACGCGGGCAAGTTCAACACCCGCTACTCGACCCTGGAGTTCCAGGATGCTGCACACCTCGACGCCGGCGAAATCTGGCCCGTGTCGTACGCGCTGGAAAAATGGAGCCCGGTGGTGGGGAAGCAGATTGCTGAATTGGTGAAGGCCGCGATCTCCTGACAACGCCGTCACCGCCGGGTCAGGAGAGCAACCGCTATCGCCTCGTCGGACTGTCGGACCGCCGCTGGCAGCGTCGGGGCATGGGAGTCGTCGACAGCTGGGTGCCCGCAGGGGAGCCGCCGGCGGGACAATCTCACGGTGAACCAGGCGTCCAGCAGGCGACGAGGGACACCATGTCCATGGGACGCTGCTATGGCAGTTTGTTGGTGGTCGCCCGTTGATTCGCTGAGAGGCAATGCGGGCGGCCCTGCGATCGCGATCTCTTGCCCTCAGTGTTTCCGGTCCGGGGTGATTCGGGCAATGGATAACCCGCCTGACATACTCTGATCATGACCGTCTCCTTCGAATGTACGACACGGACCAGTGTGGCCTAAAGCGCAGCTGTTTGACCTTGTCCGCAGCATCGACGCCCATGAGGACTCGATGGCGCAGTCTCGTGAAAAGGCCGTGGCTGGTGTCACGTCAGGTCTCATTTCACTGGGAGAAGAAGTGACGTGGCGGGCTTGGCATTTCGGTGTTCCGCTACAGATGACGAGCCACGGATGCTTCGTCCCGGCAGACGAAGGTTTACCGACAAGCAAGGGCAGTGCCAAGATGTGACCTCTGTTATCGCAGCTCTTTTCGCATCTTGTAGTTGGTCAGCTCCACCCCTGCCTTGACCGGGTGCTGTTCCGCTTCAACAGTGAAGCCATGCCGCTCGAAGAACGGCCGGGCTGTGATGCTCACGTCGGCTGAGAGCATGGGCGTCCCTTCGCTGCGTGCCTGAGTTTCCACGTGTGCCAGAAGCTGCCATGCTACCCCACGTCGCTGGTGACGCGGCGAAACGAACATCATGTCCACGTAACCGTCGAGGCTCACATCCGAGAAGCCGGCGAGTTCGCCGCCGATTGTGGCAACGATGCTGTTCCGGGCCAACATCGCTGCGTTCCAAGCCACTACGTCGCGTCCCTCCGGCTGAGCCCACGCTTGTACTTTCTCCACCGTGTAGTCGGCGGAAGCAGTCTCCATCACAGCCGAAATGAACACCGCCAGGGTTTCCGCTGCATCCGCGTGTTCATAGGGCTTGATCATTACGGACATGTGCTCTTGTGCGTCCTGGCGCTCCATTACCCCAGTCTGCCACCGAGGAGACCGGGCCCAAGAGGATCATCGATTGCGGAACGCTAACCGGACAACGTTCCGTCACTGCACCGAATGAAAGCCTCCCGACCGGCGTGATGCTCTCTATGAACTCACAACCACGGCTTGTAGGCTGCAGAGCATACGCGTCATTGAAACCGATCATGCTGAACCACGTGACGTGGTTGAATTACCCTGCTACCCTACGTGTTGACTTTTGGGTGAAACCACATCCCGGGTATGCGTGGAACTTGGACGCTGACGCACTGATTGACGTTGAGGACATTGCCGAAGTTCTTCGGTGGGTGGACGAGCACGCGAACGGACGACTGTTCGAGGTGTTCGCCGAAATGGAGGATGAGCCGGAGGGGTCGTTCGGTACTCCGCGAAAGACCGGGCTTGTCCGCCTGCTTGGAAGCAATCTTAATGAGGGCGGAACTGTTGAGACAGTCCTTTTGGAAGCGTTTTAGTGATTGGCCGTCGCCGTTACTTAACGGCCCAACACATAGGGTTTCGCTTGTGACTCCACACGCCATCCGGGCTGTCATTTTGGAAGTCAACTGCACTGAGAGCGCTAGTCCGCAGCGGGAAGGCAATACTTTGCGTCCGCAGGTATGCGACGTCAGGTGGCCCGTGCTTGGGGCATTGAACGGGATAATCAGATCCGCCGCTTGTAAGGAGTAAGCACCTAACACGCAAGCGGCACGGTCCCAGATGTAGTTTGGAATTGCCGCATTGCTATCCGATGACTATGCCAGCGGGGCTGGCATAGTTCTGCGTCTTCTTCTGCGGGCAGCTCACGACTCCCGGGGCGCCCGGTTTCTGTCCCAGACGTCGGTCCTGAACGCTGGACAACGTTTCCGCCATCTTGGACGTCGAAACTGGCAACGCCCCGTATGAGCGTCTCTCCGGCGTTGGTTCGTGGCGGAGGAAAGTCAACCTTGGCCTGTAGGGTGCCCGTGACAGCTTTGCAGGACCGCGCCCTAGAGTGGCACCTGTGCATCTGCTCGCTTGAGCGTTTTAGTTGTGGACCCAGGGCGTCCGTCCGGTCAGGGCCGAATCACCCAGTCGTGAACCGGCTGACCGTCGCGCCGGAGAGCACGCCGGGGGACAGCCTGCGATCCATGAGCACCATGAGTAGATGGCGGGCAGCGCCGCGGAGCGGTTCTCCGTCCCCGAAGGCCCAGTCCAGGTCGTCGGCCTCGAGTCGGGTGCCTGTCAGGTCCAGCCCGAAGTGCTTCAGGCTCAACGGGCTGGTCGCATGGTCGAGGACTTTGCGCAGGGCGGGCTCGCTGACGGGGTGCTCGATGCCGAGGGGGATGGTGATATCCAGACCGTGTACGACGTCGTGCGTAAGGGCACCCTTGAGCCCGCCGCCCGGCGGCTTCCACCGGTTGTCTTCGTTGGTGCGCCAGCCGTCGAGCAGCGTGCCGATCGATGCCTGGGCGTCCCGGCGGGCTACCCGATCGGCCATGCGGGCGAAGTTGCCCCGGGAACGGACCATCTCGCCTACGAACCGCGGTGTGGAGAAGCGCAGCGGCATGGTCATGTGCGCGACCACCTCGCGCACCCGCCAGCCCGCGCACAATGAGGGGGTGTTCCAGGCCTGTTCGGGGAGGGCATCGAGCACATCGCTGAACATCCGCCGCTCAGCGGCGATGGTTGGCATCAGGTCGTCGTCGGCGGTCATCGGTCTGCTCCTGTCAGCTGCGCCAGGTGAGCGCCGAATCGATCCAGAGAGCTGAGGAATCCGGCCTGGGCAGCGGGATCCATCATGACCGCTGGCACCATGGTCTGTTCGATGTCGACCTGCGTTCGGTCGTCCCCGAGTTCGGTGAAGGTGATGGTCACAGTCATACCCGACTGGTCTTCGATCCAGGACAGCCGCTCAGGTGCGCGCACCTCAACGTAGCGTGCGCTCGTAGGGTAGGTGCTGCCGTCGGCGTCGTTGACCATGACCGTCGTGAAGGCCCCGCCGGTGCGGGCGTCCACGGTGATGGTGTCCAGGGGTGTGCTGACTCCGATCGGGCCCCAGAAGTGGGTCAGATGCTCCGGTTCGATCATGCAGCTGAAGACCAGTTGCCGCGGAGCGTCGAAGATGCGGGTGAAGCGCAGTACGTGCTCATTCATGGAGTTCTCCATTCGATGGTGCTTCCAGGGTGCGAAGGTGGTCGTCGAGCTTGTCGAAGCGCTCCGACCAGAGACGTCGGTTCTCCTCGATCCAGTCGGCGGCGACTTCGAGGGCCTGCCACTCCAAGTGGCAGGGGCGGAACTGCGCGCGCCGGCGGCGGCTGATCAGTCCCGAGCGTTCGAGCACCTTCAGGTGCTTGGAGATGCCCGGCAGGCTCAGCTCGAAGGGCTCTGCCAGCTCATTGACCGTCGCGTCCCCGCCGGCGAGTCGGGCCAGGATCGCCCGGCGCGTCGGATCGGAGAGCGCGGCGAACGTCGCGTCAAGCGGCTGAACGACTGCCGTGTTCACGGGGTGCTCCGGACTGTCCTCATGTTGCATGATAACCATATGGTTAATTAGCTGTCAAGTAAAATATTGACCGTGCGCCGGTGTCGCCCGTAAGGGGCCTATGAGTCGGTGCCTGGCCGTGGGCTGGACCAGCACCAAGGAAGGCGGGACAAAGCAATGCGAATCGCCATTCGGAAGTCGCTCGTCCGGTCTGGGCTGCCCGCATCCGGCGAGTGTCACTCCGACAGGGCTTACCCGTATGTTTCATGGAACTAATGACTTCAGTCGTGGTGGATGTCCGGTCCGGTGTGGGCACCCGGGGGCAGGTGGTGAGCGTCCGGCTGAACGAGGACCCGGCGGCCGAGGTCGCCGTCCCGGGCCCCGGCCGGTGCGGAGCAATGGCAATCCAGCGCTCCAGTGTGGTAACCGAAAGACCGCCGTGAACAGGGCATCGAACCGCTGATCCTCGATGGTGGTTCCCCTGCGGTTACTCAAATGTGTGCTTTATCAAGTGTCAATTAGAGGATGCCGCCCCAGAAGTTGGAGAAGTGGGCCGATAAATAGCCATGGAAGGGCTTCATGCCCTAAACAGGGGGCGCCGGTTCGGCGGCTTCGCCCCGGTGATCGCCGCATATCTCGTGCAACAGGCCGGGCGGCCGGTAGCACGCGGCAACTACCTTGCGGTGGTGGGGCTCAACAGTCTCGCAGCTCTTGCTGCCGACCTGAAGCTACGCGGGATCCGCTAGGGCAGGGAACGCGCAGATGGCCGATGGTTGATGGGCGGCCGAAGCGTGGAAAAGGTAATGCGTCCTTGCACCATCGAGGGCTTCGAACTGGTTTCAGCGCGCCGGGCCCTGAAACTGTTGAAAGGTAACCTTGTGGCCCATTTCGTGCAGGGCGGTTTCCGTCGCCCCGGACGCCAGGGAATAGGTGCCCACGGAGCCGCCGCTGCCGCCGTAGGCCGTGGAATTCACCATCACCAGTACCACCGAGAACTCGGGGACTTGGGCGGCGGCCGCTGTGAGCGCCGTCGTGCTGTTGCATTCGAGCAGCCGCCTGATGCCGTTGTTGCCGAAGGATGAATCGAAATAGGTGTGCGGAGCCGCCCCGGATCCGCCTGTCCCACCGGATCCGCGGCGCCGGAATCAGTCGAACTGACGTTGACCCTGAAGACGTTGATGGCCGGTGCCAGCCGATCGTAGGGCCTCGTAGCCAGGAAGGCACTAAGGAAATCGGCACAGGCCGCATTGAGGTCGCCCAGACCCGTCGGCGGTGGTTGCATAACTGCGCCGTTACCCTCTTCGGTGCCTGACGCTGAATGCGCTTCCGTGCGTGGCGCCTCATCGCCGGACCACGTTTTCTGTCAACCCGCGCTGCCCTTCGAGGCATCAGATGCGCAGCCCCGTCTTAATATCGAAGCAGTGGACCCTGGCTCGCTGCGTATCAATGACCACTTCGTCGCCTGGCTGGAACGTTCCGAATCCAGGGACGCGGCTCAGGAACTGATTGGCGCCCACGTCCAGGATGACGTCCGAGACATTGCCCAGGGGCTCCACGGTTCTGACTGTTCCGTGCGCGGCTTCCCCACTGCTCGGCACACGGAGATCGCATTCCTCGGGACGAAGCCCGATCCGCATTTCCGGTGCTTGCACAGCCGGGACGTCGACGGTGAAATGCGTTCCGCTTAACCCATAGTGACCGCTTGCTAATTTCGCTGCGGTAAAGAGATTCATTCGCGGTTTACCAACGAACGACGCAACAAACTCCGTGGCAGGCTGGTGGTACACCTCAAAGGGCGTGCCGAATTGTTCCAGCTTCCCGCGGCTCATGACCGCTATCTTGTCCGAGAGGGTCATGGCCTCCTCCTGATCATGGGTGACGTAGACACTGGTGGCGCCCAGCTCCGCGTGGAGCATTTTCAGCTCGCTGCGGGTCTGGTCACGCAGGAGCGCATCGAGGTTGGAAAGCGGTTCATCGAAGAGGAAGACAGCAGGACGGCGGGCGATGGCGCGGGCGAGCGCGACACGTTGGCGTTGTCCCCCGGAAAGCGCCCTAGGTCTGTTTGAGAGGACGTGTTCGATGTCCAGGCGGCGTGCTGCGTCGGTAACCCTTGTATGGATTTCCGCTTTGGGTACCTTGCGCATGCGTAGTCCAAACGCGATGTTTTCAAAGACGGACATGTGCGGATAAAGTGCATAGTCCTGGAAAACGAACGCGAGATCCCTTTTGTCCGGCTCCAGATCATCCACTCTGTGCCCATCAATCAGGATCTCACCGGCGGAGATGTCTTCCAAGCCGGCGATCATGTTCAAAGTGGTGGACTTGCCGCAACCGGAGGGCCCCAGCAGCGATACGAATGTGCCGTCGTCGATGGTATAGCTCAGATCATGGACTGCATTCTTCGCCTTGCGGCCTTTTCCATAGGTCTTTGCCACATTGATCAGTTTGATTTCTGCCATGATTAGCCTTTCACCGCGCCTTCGGTAAGACCACGAATGATCCACTTTTGGGCTATGAGAGTAAGAATGAGGACGGGGACCGCCGTGATGACGCCAGCTGTGGCCGCCGAGGTGTAATCCATGGCAAACAGTCCTTGAAAAGCTGCGGTCTTGACAGGCAGGGTGACGGCGTTGCTGGAGGTCAGAACCTTGGCGAGAAAGAAGTCACTCCAGCTGGTAATGAACGCCAGGATTGCCGTTGCGGCCATTCCTGGCGCCGCCAACGGGAAGGCGATTTTGTACATAATCTGGAATCGGCTGCATCCATCGATGCGGGCGGCCCGTTCCAGGCTCGGGGGAAGGTCTTCGAAGAAGCCGACCATCATCCAGATCACCAGCGGCAGGATGAACGCCGTGTACGTGAGAATGAGACCAAAAAGCTGGTCATAGAGTCCCACGGAACGCAGCAGTATGAACAACGGCACCGCTAAAACTATTACGGGGATTGCCTGAACCGTCATCATGCTCATCAGCAGGGTTTGCCGTCCCCGGAAACGGAATCTGGCAATTGCATAGGCACACGCCGAGCCCACGGTCATGCAGATCAGGGTAGTCGAGATACCGACAATGGCCGAGTTGCCCATGGGAACCAGGAAGCTCGTATCGGAGAACAGCCGCGCATAGGCCCCCGCAGTCAGGTTGGCGGCGGAGAGGTCAGGTATCCCGCCCTGAAGTACTTGAGAGGGGTAGATGCTGTAAATGATCATCCAGACGAAGGGAGCCAGGAAGAAGAGCATCACCAGGAGTACAAGGATGCTGCACGCGATTGCGGTCATACGACGTTTGACGTGGCGTGAAATTCGCCGGGACTTAGTCATTGATGTCTCCTTTGGACCGGTTGAGGCGTCCGAAGAGCAGGATCCAGAACGCCGTTACGAGAAGCACCAACACCATGATGGTCACCGCCATCGCTGACCCGTAGCCCCGGTCCAGATTGCTGAAATTGGTGAGATAGGCCAGGAAGTTGATGGTCGTGGTTCCTTCTGCCGGTCCGCCGGAGCCGCCGGTGAGAACGTATATGGTGTCAAAAACCTTGAGCGACCACATGGACTGCACGATTAAGGCGAACATCAAAGGTCCGCGGATGTTGGGAAGGATGATGCGCCAGAATTTGTTCCAGGCGCCGGCCCCGTCGATGGACGCGGCCTTGTGGAGATTTTCGGTGATACCTTGGAGAGCTGCGAGCATCAAGAGGCAGAGGAAAGGCAGTAGTTTCCACATTTCTGCGAAAATCAGGATATTCATTGCAGTTGATGGGTCTGCCAGCCATTGAACATTGTCTTTAATGAGACCCATACTTTTCAAAAGACCGTTCAAGATGCCGCTCGTTCCGTCGAAAATCAGTTTCCACATAATCCCGTTGACGACCGGTGGAACAGCCCACGGCACCAGCAAAAGGACTCTGGCGATGGTGCGGCCCTTGAATTCCCGGTTGAGCAGCAGCGCTATGGCGACGGCCAGCGCGACGCCACCCAAAACAGTTATTACAGAGAAGTAGGCCGTCCGGGCCATGGCCCCGTGAAACTGCGGATCGGATATCAGGTCCGTGTAGTTGCTCAGACCGGTAAAAGGATGGTCCATCCCCAGTTTGTCGTTCCATTGTTGAAAAGACATGTAGAAGGCGTAGCCCATGGGATACCCCAGCAACAGTAAAACTATGAACACGGCGGGGGCCGCGAGCATTAGTCCAAACCGCAGGTCCTTCTTCCGGGCTTTGTCCACATGAGCGGGCGCAGTCGCGGTACGCCTCATGATCTACTTCTTCAGGTACTTCTTGACGAGATCCTGCGCTGTCTTTTGTGCGGCGTCCAGCGCTTCTTTGGGGCTGGTTTTGCCATTCATGGCGTTGATGAGCTGCACGGAGAGGGCCTGGTCAAATTCACTGTCCCACGGCGTGCCGTATCGTTTTGTCACATATTGGGTGGACTCCTGGTAGGTCTTAAGTACAGGCAGGGCAGCCAGGGACGCCGGGTCGTCAAGAATGGATTTTGAAACGGGGAACCAGCCTTCCTTTTGAACTATTTGCTGCTGGACGGCCCCGGTGGTGACAAACTGGAGCCATGCCAGCGCCGCGTCCTTATTCTTGGAGAACTTGTTGACGGCAAACCCTTCGGATCCGTCGATCGAGGCCGACCTGACCGACATCCCCGGAATTAAACCATTGCCCACCGTTGCCTTATCGAGGGTTGACTTGGGCCCCGTCGCAGCGGCGTACTGGAAGGGCCAGTTGAAGACGATGCCGGTTTTGCCACGGGCAAACTGGTCACCAAGATCCGAAGAGTTGGTGGTCTGCAGAGAGGCGGGATCCATAACTTTGTGGACTTGAAGCAGGTCCACCAACTTGGACAGTGCGTCGACGCCCTTGTCAGTTGCGAAAGTCGGGTTGTAGTCCGCGTCATACATTTCGCCGCCGTTGAGCAGCAGCACCCGCAGAAAGTTCTGATAGGCGCCGGCTGGATTACCCATATCGCAGGCGTACCCGTACTGGCCGTCCTGGGTAATTTTTTTGGCCACGGTTACAAACTCATCCCAGGTTGCCGGAGCTGTGTCGCTATCGATTCCTGCTTCCTGGAATAGTTTCTTATTCCAGAACATGGTCTGGACGCTGGTGAACTTTGGCAGTCCGTAGATCTTCCCGCCCCAGGAAACGGCATCGAGGGCCGGCTGGATCAAGTCCTTGGGAACGGATTCCTTGTCCAGTTCCTGCAGCCATCCTGCTTGGCCAAACTCTGCCGACCATCCTGCCCACGTCATGACGACGTCAAAGGACGCGTCCTGCGCTGAAAACATGGTGGCCATTTTGTCATGCAGATCGTTGAAGTTTCCCTGCTGATATGTGGCAACCCTGATGCCGGTCTGGTCCTGAAACGCCTTGATGGTGCTGTCTTTGAATACGTTGTTCGTGTTGTCATCGAGGATACTGATCTGGCCGCCGGGCTTTGACCCCGTCTTCAGGGGCGTGTCACTGGTTGCCGTCGATGAGGTTCCGCTGCAACCGGCTAAGGCAAGTCCGCCCAAAGTCATGCCGCCCAGCTGAAGAAGACGACGACGGTTCAGGTGCTGATCGAATGCTGAGTGCGAATTCATGGCGTGTCCTTCTGTTCGTGTTAGGCAAGGCATGTGGCTAGCTTGCAATGGTTACGGCGCGGTTTTTTTCGAGAGATTCGTGGACAGCCTCGATGGCTTGGGTGACCAGCAATCCGTCGGCAGCATCGGGTAGGTCGGATTTGGTGCCCAGAAGCAGCTCAACGAAGTCGTTCACCATGTCCACAGGGACGCCGGAAATGCGGCCCCCGCGTTCGAGCACGCCCCACTGCTCCCAAGTGAGCCTGTCAGAGGAATAGTGGGTTACGCCGTGGTTTGCGCCGTCAATGTGGAATGCACCCCGAGTCGTCTGGATTTCGTATCGGAAGTCATAGACGGCCGGCGCCGACGTTGGCAGAACCCATGACGAATTGAGAACGACGTAAGAGCCGTCGCTCATAGTGAACGTCGCGGTTATGGCATCCCAAGTGTCGATTTTCATGGCCGGAAGCATTTTCTTAACTCCGACGGCGTGCACCTCTACAGGCAGTGCACCTCCCAGCCATATGGCCAGGTCGAGTGAATGGGGCATCAGGAACCATGCAGGAGAGCTCTTTGCGGCCCAGGAGAGCATCGTAGTTGGGACGAAAAGAGTGTCGTTGAGATTGCCTATCTGATTGAGGATCTGCCCGTGATCCGCTTCGTGGAGCAGGCTATGAACGATGTTGAAACGTGGATTCCATCTGTTTTCAAAGCCCACCATGATGCGCGTTCCGGCGTTTTTGGCGGCATCGACGATGGCTCTAGCGTCTGCGGTGTTGGTAGCCAACGGTTTTTCCACCATCAGGTCCAGTCCGTTGGATGCGCAAAGCACGGCGGCGTCCCGGTGCGCGAAATCCGGCGTGGCAATGACGGCAGCGGTAAGCTCGGGTACTGCGGCGATCATCTCGTCCACGGTGGCAAAAGCCGGGACCCCAAATGCCGCGCTAGCGTTGGCGCGGGCAAGGGGTCTGGGGTCACAGAGGGCACCCAGCTGGGCTGCATTGTTCTCCTGAATGGAGCGGGCGAATAGGCTGCCGCGGATCCCACCGCCAATGATCCCCAAGACGGGTGTGTGTGTCATTCGGTGGGGCTCCTTGTGAAAGTTCTGTGCGGCGAAAGTAAAGCGCTGTCGATATTGTGACGCCCACCACTTTTGTATGTATGACTCCACAGCATACATATGTCGGTTAGAGTCTGTCTATGATCAGTGTGGAAGAGTTACGGGATGAAATGGAGCCCAGGGATGACTGATGTTCGAGAGCCAAGAGATGTTGCCGGTGCTCTGCATCTTCGCACAAGGGGTTCAGGCCCTCGGCTCATCACGGCATCGCGCATCGGGCAGGCGAATCGTGCCCGCGTTCTGCAGGTTCTCCACACTGGTGGCCCAGCCAGTAGGGCACAGCTCGCGAGGGAACTCAGCGTCAACAGGGCAACGATTGCCACTATCCTTCAACCTCTGATCGATACGGGAGCCCTCGTGGAAGGGCCAGCCGTGTCCGCTCCCGTCACTGGAGGCAAGCCAGCGAGGCCGCTCTGGTTCGGCCATGACGGTCCGATGTTGGGCGGCGTTCAAATCTCCCCGGACAGAGTGGAAGCTGCGCTCATGGGAATCGACGGAGGCATCCGTCTATGCGAGTCCGTGGACTATGGAAGGACTTCGACGGCGGAGCACTTGCGGGCAGCTATTATCGCGGTCACTGATAAGTGCTTTCAGGGCCAGGAAATCATCGGGATTGGGGTGGCCGCCTCCGGGATGGTGAACGCCAGCACCGGCCAGATCATCTCCATGCACCTGACGCCGGCCCTAGGCGGAATGGAGATCGGCAATTTTCTTGGTAGTCGCTTTGGGGTTCCCGTGCTGGTGGACCACCACCCCCGTGTGCAGGCCTTAGGTGATCGATGGTTTGGCTTGGGAAGAAACATCCAGGACTTCGCGTCTGTTTACACGGGTGAGGCGTTGGGATTTGGAATCGTCTATTGTGGGGAAATTGTCCGTGGAAAGGACGGTGCAGGAGGGGAATCCGGGCACACGACTGTCCAATTGGACGGAATTCAATGTCGCTGCGGCCGAAACGGATGTTGGGAAACCATCGCTACTCTGGGCTGGCTTCGTGAAACTGCGGGCACCCTCGAGCTGCCCGCCGCAGCGACCATGGATTGCAGGCAACTGGTAAAGCTGTCCAGGGAAAAGGTACCCGATGCCGAAAAGTTGTTGGATACCTACGCGCGGAATTTGGCCGTCGGAATGGCAAACAACGAGCAGGTCTTGGCTTCGGGGACCTACATCATGCACGGCGACGTATGTGGAGGAGGAGAGCCCATGCGATTGGCCCTTAAAAGATGGATGCATGAGTTTTCTCCCCATCGCGGAGTTCCCCCCGTGATCCTTCTTGCAGCATCCCCGGACCAGATGTCGCTTCTTGGTGGCGGTGGCATGGTGTTATCGTCGGCATTTTCAACGATTGCCTGACGTCCTTGAATCAGTGAATGTCCCAACGTCTATACATCGGGATGCCTTCCTAATGGGGACAGCGGCTGAGACGGCGGCGGTGAGGTTGACGATAGGGCGGTGCGACCCCCGGATTATGCTGGATCAGCTTACCTGCTAGGGGCGGGCTGAATGGCCGCAGGACGCCCCGCGCCGGAAAGCTCCTGAAAATCTTGTTATTGACGCGCATCTGCTTTCAGAGAGTGGAACCGGGTGTCCAAGATGCTGATCCAGCACTGGCACGTTGGTGTCGCTGCTTGCGTTCATCAGATGAGAGGGAATCTGGCCACAACGAGCACACCAAATTTGACGATCCAGCCAGCGGGAGCGTCGGAACCAGCCGTCAGTTACCTACGCTGAGTCGCTGAGGGCGCCCGAGTCCTACCACTGTCCTGGCTGGGTCTGCTGATCGGACTTGGGACGTGTATATGCTGGGTTTCAGAGCAACCGCATTTCCTCGACGGGGGCGCCGAGCATTAACGCCAAGGGTTGCCCAGAAGCAAGGCTTGGACCGGTAAGCCCGCTGAGCCCTGCCGAAAACGCGACTGCCTACGAGGTTGGCGCATCGAGCCTGGCGGCAGATCGCTGATGCTGAAAGCGATCATCTGGCCCGTGCCTGGTTTATTGGCGGTAATCCGAATCTGGGTGAAGATACACCACTTACGGCGATCCGCGAGGACAGGGGCCAGGACGTGATGAACGCAGTGGTGGCTCTGGTGGAAGATCATCAGGACGTATGATCGAGGAATCTGCGTTCACCTGCGGCCGGACGGGCTTGAGGACTATTAGTTCTGCACTGGGTGGTTATCGGGTAGCGACCGAAGAGTGGGGGCCGCTGAATCCGCGTCCTCACAGCGCGGATCCGCAGAGCGGACGTTCTGCGTGGAACCCCTACGACGTTGTGGGATCTACGGTTTACGTGGCAGAGACGGAAGAAATAGAGTTGGCGGAAATGCTGGCGCCCTACGCACGATTAGGCGATGGGGTCGACCGGAATACACGCGTCCTGTCTGAATCCCACGAGGAAATCACGCCATAAGCAACGGCAGAACGGAAGGTCAGCAGACCATCATCGGCCCCACGGCGAAGCGGAACGCCCCTGAGAAATCACCTCAGAATTGAGCAGGCGACTGTCCGAGCGTCCCGTCGGTACCTGCTGGTTACCGTGGTGACGGGGCATCGCGTACTCCGACGAGGGCCGAGCCGCTGCCGATCTTTGACTTCGTAATGACGCTGATAGTGCCGTTCGTTTCCATGACTACGGCGGCTATATCGGCAACGTGGCCTGAACCTCTGCTGCGAATCGTCTGATGGACCTCGGACACGGTCAGCCGGTTTTTGCGCAAGTCATCAGGCAGGATGCAGCCGTGACGCAGCAGCAGGGCCGGCTCAGCCGTTAGCAGGGTGCGCACCTTGGGGTGGCGCGCCGTTGTCCAGGCCACGAGGAATTGCAGGAATGCCAGAAGTGCCAGGGCGGCGATGCCCTCGGACCAGGAGACGGAGGAATTGAGCAGAACGCTGGCAAGCGTTCATCCCAGCGCCACGGGCACGATGATGTCGAAGGCGTTCAGTTGGCCCAGTGTTCGTTTACCACAGCCAAGCAGCAAGAGGACGAGCGTTGCGGAGGACACGGCGCCGATGATGGGTATGCGGAGTACCGCTGGCCAAGTATCAAACCACATGCCACAGGTCTACCATCATATCCTCGGTCCTGACAGGCGCCCCGTGGAAGGCTGTGGCAGTGTGCATTCCCAGGGCATCGCCTCACCCGTAGGACTCGACGACTATCTCTGTGGCCGCCAGCTCAAATGATCCAAGCCGACAGCAAAAAGATGCCCGTCATCATGGCTCGCACGAGCAGCATCAACTACTTTTACCATATGTGTGTGTTCCTGCCCGGCATGAATCCAACTGATAAGGGACAGCATGAGTAAGCCAAGAATCTTTCCCGGAGGCCGGCGCGCGTTGAAGGACGCTTACCGGTCACGGCTGTGGCCCTTACCGACCATGGCGGTCTTGTCGTCGGTCGCGCTCGGCATTGGGCTGACCAGACTTGATGCGGCCGTGGACGCCCAGCTTCCACCAGCTATGTCCGAATTGCCGTTCGGTGGTGATGCCGATGCGGCCCGGTCGGTGCTGGGCGCGATCGCATCATCCATGATCACCGTCACATCTCTGACCTTTTCGCTGACCGTGGTGACGCTCCAGTTGGCGAGCAGTCAGTTCTCCCCGCGCTTGTTGCGAACTTTTGCCAGCGACCCCTTCGTCCAGCGGACGCTGGCCTTGTTCCTGGCCACCTTCGTCTTCGCCTTGACAGTGTTGAGAACGGTCCGCACTGGCCTCCACGGAGAGCCGGACTTTGCTCCGCAGCTGTCGGTGACCGTCTCCTTTCTTCTGGCTCTTGCCAGCGTGCTGGGCCTGGTGCTGTTCCTGGCCCACATCGTCCGGCAGATCCGAATCGAAACCATCCTCAGCCACGTGCACAATAACGCGACGGCGACGTTGCGGGAAGCTGCCGCGGAGCCGGCCTCGAACCGGCATAGTCCGCCGCCGGTTCCACCACCGGATGCCCGGATGTTGGCCGCGGAGTCTTCCGGCTTCATTACCGCCGTTGGGGAGAGCATTTTGCGCGAGGCAGCCGAGGAGGCCGGCGTCGTGCTTCTGATCGACCTCGCACCCGGAGACCACGTTGTCGCCGGCACGCCATTTGCCTTCTGGTGGCTGCTGAACCCGAACGATTCAGTCGCCGAAGATGCCGTGGCACGGCTTCATCAGCGCATCATCCGCGCAGTCACCATCGGCAAGGAGCGCACCTCGGTCCAGGACGTGGCCTACGGTCTGCGACAGTTGGTTGACGTTGCACTAAAGGCGCTCTCCCCGGGCATCAATGATCCGACGACCGCGGTGCACTGCCTGGGTCACATCTCCGCGCTCCTTTGCGAATTCGCCCGACACGACCTCGGCGCTCGAATTCTGCAAGATGACGCCTCTCGCGCTCGCGTCGTCCAGCGTCGGCGCAGTCTGCCGGAACTATTGAAACTGGCCGTGGAACAGCCCCTGCACTACGGCGGAAGCGATCCTGTCGTCTGCACCCAGTTGCTATTGATGCTGCGCGAACTCGCCTGGCAGACCCGCGACCCTGTGCATCAGCGCGCCATCGCCGCGCACCTGCAGCGAATACGCTTCCGCATCGCCAAGCAGGACTTCGATGAAGAACGGCGCGTCGTTCTGGCCGCTTTGTCCGCTGCCGTCGAGTCGGCCCGTTACGGGGTCTGGCGACCCGGACAGGGTCTCGACTGATACCCCGTTCCCGGCATAGACTTCCAACCTTCGTTGTGAAGCTTGGCGCACGGCTGCCCGCACGGGATCGGGGGTAAAGCCTCAACCGTCGGCAACCCTCCGAGGATCGGGGGAAGCGAAAATCGTTTTTGGTTCGGGTTGCTCTCTATTAGGCAGGGAGCGAAAATGGGATTCGATCAATATCATGAGCCGCCAGAAGAGCTGTCAGCTGAAACGCGAACATTCGCGCGAATGTGTGCGAGCTTGAGTGAGGAATCCGAGGCCATCGGATGGTATGTCCAGCGTATTTCGGTTGAGCCCGACGAGATTGCGCGTGCCATCATGAAAGATTCGCTGGGTGAAGAGTATAAGCACTTCAGTATGGAGCTTGAGTTCCTTTTTCGCCGAACGCCGCAATGGCGCGATATCGCGAGGGGAATCCTCTTCAAGGACGACGATATCGTCAAACAGGGCGAGGAGTCCGAGGAAGCCGCAGGGGGCTGATCCAGCTCCGCGGCAGCTCAGGGCCGGGTGCAACGACCTCTTCGGCCAGGAGCACCGCTCGGCAACCGCACCGTTTCGCGCTTACGGTCCTGACTGCTCGGCGAAAACCCATTCGTTGCCGTGGCGAATGAGTCCGAATTCCAGGAAGCATTCTTCTTCGGTGCGCCGGAAATCCTCCGTTGCCTGGTCCATCGCTGCTGGCCTTGGGTCTGCGAAGGCGACGCGGGCCAGTGCACGGCAGCCCTGTTCATACTTTTCATTGGTGACTGTGACTACGTGGCCGTCGGGGAAGACCAGGAACGTTCCCCCGTTCGTGTGAACCTGGGGACGTTCGGTCCGGGCGGTACCGGCATGCTGCCGTTGCGAGGGAGATGCGCGGTTGTTCAAGTCGGCTCCGGAACGATGGTCATTATTGGGCTGTGCACGGGGCGCCCTTTGGAATTTTCGTCGCACGAGTGTGCGTTTCCCGCCGGAGCCGGTACGCGGCCGTGGCTGAGCGGACGGGCGAGGGCTGCCGGGCCTTTGTTCTGGACCCGATGCCGGTAATGCATTAGTGCGCGAAAGGATGCGCAGAACCGATTCCTGGTTCAGCCAACCGTGCAGCGAACCGTCTGCATCTGTAACCGGAAGGCCCGCGTTTGAGGAGGAGCCCAGCACCGCGTCGAGGACCATTTGAAGAGTGTCCTCGGGCAGCACCGTTGCTGGCATTTCGACGACGTCGGAGAGCGGAACGCGGTCCCTTTCGTCGTCGTCGTTCAGCACGTTCGCAAGGTGCTGAACAGTGACAATACCGGTCAACCTCCCATCTGCACCGATGACGGGAAGGGCCGGGTGTTTCGCCGTCAGCAGCCGTCGGGCACCTTCCGCGACGCTCAGATGTCCCGGAAGGGACCGAAACGAGGTGTCCATGACGGCGTCAACGCGGGTTCGGCTCAAAAGTTCCGTGCCCGGGTGCCGCTCAAGATCGATTCCGCGGCGGCGCAGTTTGAGGGTGTAAATGGTATCTCGGCTCATGACTTTTGAAACGCCGCTGGCGACGACGATCGCCAGCATCAGGGGCAGGATGATGGAGTATTCGCCGGTGAGTTCGAACATGATGATAACGGCGGTAATCGGCGCCCGTGCGGCTCCGGCGAAGACCGCGCCCATGCCCACCAAGGCGAAGGCTCCGACCTGTCCGTGCAGGGCCGGTGACAGCAATCCGGCGGCCTCTCCGAAGGCGGCCCCGAGCATGGCGCCGATGAACAGTGAGGGCGCGAAAACGCCGCCCGAGCCTCCGATGCCTATCGTGAGGCTGGTGGCCACGATCTTACCTACGAGCAACAGGACCAAGAACCCGACGGTGTAGGAACCGGCGACTCCGGCTTGCATGACCGGGTAGCCGACGCCGTACATCTGCGGCAGGACCAGCAGCAGCAATCCCAGAAGTACGCCGCCGGCTGCGGGCCGCAGCCACGCCGGTCCGCGCCACGCCCAGTCGCACAAATCCTCGAACAGGTACAGGATCCTGGTGAAGCCGACGCCGGCAATCGCTGCGAGCAGGCCCAACAGGATAAACAAGGGGTACTCAGCGGCCGAGGTGATCGTGAAGGGTGGTAACTTCAGGAAAGCCTCGTTGCCCAGGAAACTGCGCCCAATGATGGAGGCCGTCACCGACGCAAGGACGACCGCGCCGAAGGATCCGGCGGCAAAATCGGCGAGGATGAGTTCCAAGGCGAAGAACACCCCGGCAATCGGAGCGTTGAAGGTGGCGGCGATGCCACCGGCCGCACCACAGGCAACCAGCGCCCGGACCCTGGATTCCGGCATCCGGAATACGCGGGCGAGCCAGGACCCCAGCGCCGAGCCGATCTGGACGATGGGGCCCTCCCTGCCGACGGATCCTCCGGAGCCGATGCAGATGGCTGAGGCCAGCGCTTTGACCAGGGCAACCCGGCCTTTGATCCTGCCGCCGTGCTGGCTGACGGCGTACATCACTTCGGGGACGCCGTGGCCACGGGCCTCGGGGGCGAAGCGCTCGACCAAAGGTCCATATAACAGTCCGCCGACAACCGGGGCCAGGACAACGAAAAATCCACCCAGCCAAGGCGCCCATGGATGGCCCGGGTGGCCGTGGCTGGCGGAGTAATCCGCCGTGCCGGTAAAGATGAGGGTGGCGGCGCTGATCAGCCAGCGGAACGCGACGGCGGCCAGTCCCGCGCCTGCACCAACGAGGATGGCCATCGCAACCCACTGGTAGGAAGTTCCCCCGAGCCGCATCTGCAGCGTCCGGACGCTCCTTCCGCCGGGGAACCAGCGTCGGCCGGTCGAATGCAGCGCAGTCACGTCAAACTCCTTGTTAGAATATGTATGCAGTGGTGCAATATATGTACTATAGCAACCATGACATTATCATCACCCGCCGCTGCCGCCGCATCCCGGCCGGATGCGCCCGTTGGCCCAGGCTATGAAGTCGTCGATAAGTCGCTGACCGCGTCCCGGGCGCTGCTGGGTGTTATTGCCCGGTCCTTGGCGCCGGTCATGGACTCGGTGACACTTCCACAGTTCAGGGTGCTGGTGGTGCTGTCGAACTTCGGCCCGCTCCGAATGGGAGAGCTTGCACTGCGGCTGGGCGCCAACCAATCCAGCTTCAGCCGTTTCGCGGAACGCATGGTGGCCGGGGGCCTGATCGCCAGATCCGAGAGCACCGAGAATCGCCGTGAGGTGATCATTTCCCTCACAAAAGAGGGCTCGCGCATCTACGCCGAGGTCACCCGGGCCCGTCGGCAGGAGATATCCGAGGTGCTCAGCCGACTGTCCGGTTCCGAACAGGAGACCGTCCTGGCAGGCTTTGACGCCTTTGCCCGCGCGGCCGGTGAACCGCGCGCGGACGAGACCCTGATCCTGGGCATATAGGCATGCTTTTCCGCGGCGATGCCGGTGCCCGCCGGAACGCCGGTGAGCTTATCCCAGTGCCGAGGGAAAGCAGTCGTCCTGTCCCGTAATGACGACCGGGGCGAAGACCTGTGCATGCTGCTGGCCCGGATGTCGCTGCAGCAGACCATGATCTCGGGCAGCAGCCAGTCAGGTGGTCGTCCAGTCCATCAACGCCAACTCCTTTCACCCGAGCCCAACTGATGTGAAGGACTGGACGGACAGGCACGGTCTCGCGGATGACCCGAACCGGGTTTTCGCAACCGGCACCCCCGCTCAAAGACGCTGCCAGCAAATACGGCGACCCAATTTCCGTGGACCCCAAAACCCAAGTGGTCGTCCACGGCTCCGAACTGTTCTTCATCGATCCGGCCGGCAATGAAGCGGCAATGGGCAGTTCGGTACTGAATCCGCCAATACCGCCCCCTTCGCCCACGCCATCGCGCAGATGGCAGTCGATCTGCTGCCACAGGCGGCCGGGAATTCCGTCGGCGGCGCGCAGCCGGCGGCAGGACCGCCGTCGGGCTCCAGCAGCGCTGAACTGACACGTCGGCCCCCAACTTCAATCTTGCCCTGCTCAATGGCGCTTCGACAGCCGTGTCCCTGGCCTCCACGAGGGGAATATACAGGTGGTAAACTTCTGGGCCAGCCCCGCCTACTGGTTCCTCATGCAGCTTGGCATGATCATCGGGTTCGCCACCGCGGCCAGCAAATGTTTCGCTTATCCGCAAAGGCCTTAGGGAAGCTATGTATCAGCTGATGGACGCCGCGACTGCACCTTGCTTCCTCACCGCCGGGGCCGGGGGCCAGGTCCGTGCCGGGAGAGTAGGCTTCGACTGTGCCTGATGTAGAGCCTTTCAGTCTTGTCATCCTCCTGGTGGCGGCAGCATTGATGGTGGCAGTCGCGTCGAACCGCCTGGGCCAGCGAATACGCGTCCCCGCTCCGGCGCTCTTCCTCGTCGTTGCAGCAGTCGCATCGGACCTCTTCCCGGTCCTTGGCCAGGTGCCGACCCAAGTTGACGAGCGTATTGTCACGGTGGCCCTCGTCTTCATTCTGTTCGACGGTGGAATGCACATTGGCTTCAGACGCTTCCGGAGTGCCTCGGCCGCGATCGTCTGGATCGGAGTTGCCGGGACGGCTGTGACGGCAGCCGCCCTTGCCGCAGCCGCCCATTACTTCTTCGGGTTTGACTGGCGGGCGTCGCTGCTGTTGGGAGCGGCGCTCTCACCCACGGACCCCGCGGTGGTCTTTTCAGTCCTCGGAGGCCGTGAAATCGCCGGCCGCAGCGGGACGATCCTCGAAGGAGAGTCGGGCGCGAACGATCCTGTCGGCATTGCCCTGATGGCCAGTCTCCTTGCCGCCGGCGGCGGAGGCCTGTCAGCGGTGGCCGGAGGCGTGGGCGAATTCCTCCTGCAGATGGGGGTCGGAGCCGTTGTCGGGATCCTCGGGGGCTATGGACTGATGAAATTGATGCGCCATGTTGGCCTGCCGAACGAGTCGCTCCATTCGGTACGGGCGATCGCCTGCGCCGCTTTCATCTATGCGGCGGCCACCATGCTTCACGGATCAGGGTTCCTCGCCGTCTTCCTGGCAGGGATCATAGTTGGTGATTCCCGGGCGCCTTACAAACTGGAGATCGAGCGTTTTGCCTCCGGTATTGCCAGTATCTCGGAAATTGTCGCGTTCGCCGTACTGGGATTGAGTGTCTCACTTCGCGACGTCCTCAGCTCGGGGGTGGTAATGATCGGTCTTGCCCTGGCGGGGCTGCTGATCCTTGTTATCCGACCGGTCCTGGTTGGATTGTTGTCTGTCAGGATCAAACTCAAGCTGGGGGAGCGGGCGTTTATTCTTAGCGCCGGGCTGAAGGGTGCTGTGCCGATTCTTTTGGGTATGTATATCCTCGGGTCCGGTGCCGAACACGCCCAAGCCATGTATTCCATCATCTTCATCGTCGTACTTATCTCGGTTGCCCTTCAGGGGGGCCTGTTGCCTTATTTGGCGTCCACATTCCAGGTGCCGATGCGTCGGGTGGAGCAGCAGCCATGGGCTCTGGGAATGCGGTTCAGGGATGAACCGCACGGCCTCCACCGGTTTGTTGTTGCCGAAGGTTCCGCTGCCGACGGGGCTACCATCGCTGATCTGGCGCTGGGCGAAGACGGCTGGATCAGCATGGTCCGCCGCGACGGACATCTCGTCCAAGTCCGTGGCGGCATGCAGCTGCGTGCCGGAGACTTGGTTCTTGCGCTCTCTGAAACCGCCGAGGCAGTCTCTGAGCTCTTCGGGCCGCGAGCCTGAAGCAGCCCCGCGGCACCAGCTGACATCCCCAGTCCGCAGGGTATCGTTTTCCCCACCGTCCGCCACGCGTCCGCATCAGCTCACGCGCCGCGGTCTTCGATGTCTTCGTCGCCAGCCACGCCACGTGCGCGTCGAACTGGTATATGTGGCCGGCACCGTGCCTGGTCCACGGCATAGCCTGGACGACCACCCCGGGGACCCGACATTTCACCCGTGGGGCGTCGGCTTCCAGGTAGACCATCCCTGGTGTCCCAGTCCAGTGACCGCCCTTCGGCGGCCACCGCACCGCCCAAATCGTATCGGGGGGACCGATTCATGCACACCCTTTGGAAAATACTCGCAAAATCTCTGGCCACCGCCGGGCACTCTTGGTGTGCTGGAGGGATGGGTTATGGGTTGACGTTGTCTGCGCGCAGGGAAATCACGAGGAAGGAAGCCGCGGAGTATTTCCGGGCTTCAAAGAAGGGTCGGGGCGAGATCTTGGACCGGTTGGTGGCCGCGGTTGGCTGGTCCCGGGCCAATGTCCGCCGCCGACTGCACAACGCCCTGACCCGGAGCGGACCAGGCGCGGCGGTGAAGCGAGCCCCGGGCCGGTGGCGGCTGCGACGATGAATGCGCCCACCACCGGCGACCACCAGGAGCGGACGATTGCGAGTCCGCGGCTTTTTCGTGGGTAGCTCATGGGGCGAACGTCGTGGCCGTCCGAAGGTTGTTAAAACTGAGCATGACAGAGTAAGCCTCCCAGCCCGAAGTGCTGTTGGTGGGCATGGGGCCATGGAATCAGATACTGCCGAGTCTGGTAATGACGTCGGAGGCTTTCAGTGGCGCTCGGCCCAGTACCCTGGCAGCTTCGGTGGTCGGCGTGTAGGAGCGGTCGGTATCCATGAAGGCTGCGGCCTGGTTCTTGCGAGCGAAGGCCGGGTTGACGGGTCGGGCGAGCGCGGCCAATGCCCGCAACACCGGGCGGGGTATGTGATGTACCGTGCCGTTCCAGCCGCGCGCCGCCTGAAGCACGTGCGCGAGTTCGGTCATCGATATTGGCTCACCGGCCACTTCAAGGAGCTGCCCGCGAAGTGTTGTGTCCGTGCAAGCGCGGCTGACGACGGCTGCGACATCCGTTGCGGAGGCGAAGGCGATGGGCTGATGGCCATGCCCGAAGAGCACCGGACGCCCCGACTTTCCCGCCGTCTGGGTGAGGATACCCAGCCAGGTCTCCATGAATGGAGACGCACGCACGATGGTCCATGGGGCGCCGCTGGCGAACAGGTGCTGCTCGGCGGCGTACTTCGCACGGAACAGCTCGAGAGGGCCATCAGCGGCAGCACCGATCACCGAGACCAGCACTACGCTGGCACCGACCATAGCGGCCGCACCGATGAGATTGGCGTTGCCTCGCTCGTCGACATCTCTCGGTCCGGCGCCGCGGCCGCCGAGGAATCCGTGCACTGCGGAGACGACCACGGACGCACCGCCCAGCACCTCGTCGAGGCCGGGCTGACGGACGTCAGCCGCCCGCACGTCAACGTCGTAGCCCAGCACGGCGCGTGCACGTCCGGCGTCTCGAACGAGCACCCGGACCTGTTCGCCCCGCAGGAGAAGATCGTTGACCACCTGCCGGCCGACCAGCCCACTGCCGCCGGCGACCACAATCATGTTTGCCGGATCATGACGAGGTCGCCGCGTGCACTTGTTGCCTGACAGCAGCGTCGGCGTTCGCGCCGTTGTTCTCGTCGACGGGTTCGAGGTAGAAACGGGCCGACATGGCCTGGCCGTGCTGGAGGGTAAAGATGATGACGCCGCGCATCAGGTGCCGGGTGCCGTCACGCCGGGTGCCGCTCATCTCCCACTCCGACCAGACGTCGGGGCCGTTCGCCACCCAATGCAACACCCTGGAGTGAACATCAGGCACGAAGGCGAAAATTTGCTGCCAGTTGGCACGGACCTGCTGCTCGCCCTGGAAGTCCCGATTCGGGTGAGCGGGTGTCTGGTTGCGATAGGCCGGACTGAAACAAGCCACGAGCGCGTCCAGATCATGGGCGTTCGTCGCTTGCTGGAGCGTGAGGAGGAACGGATGTGCGTCGGCATTCATGAGAGCCTAGATTCCATTACAGTAGTCTGTAACTAATGATCCAATTATGGGGTGAGCGATGACCGACGTCAAGAGGCGATATGACGTTTCGGCGCGACGTGCCCGCGCGGAACGAGCAACCCAAATGCTGGTGGACACCGCGCGTGAGATGCTGCTGCGCGATGGCTATGCGGCGACAACGATTCCGAACCTCGCACGGGCGTGCGGGGTCTCACCGGAGTCGGTGTACAAGCGTTTCGCCGGCAAATCAGGCCTGGTCCAAGCCGTCATTGCCCAGGCGCTACAGGGCGTCAGCCCGGTAACGGCCGAGACCCGTTCCGATGCCCTGGCCGCCGACGACCTTGGATCGTTGGCGCGCGGGTGGGGACGGCTGGCATCCGAGGTCGCACCCCGAGTCGCGCCTATCCTGTTGGTCGTCCACGCCGCCGCTGCACAAGACGAAGAAATCGCCGTACTTCAGAAAGAACTCGACGACGCTCGCCGGGCCCGAATGACCGACAACGCGCGCCGTATCGCCAACGCCGGACACCTCCCGGACGGAATTCCGATCGAGCGGGTCGGCGACATCCTCTGGACCTACAGCTCCCCGCAGGTGTATGACCTGCTCGTGCTGCGCAGCGGCTGGACCCTAGACCAGTATGCCGACTTCATAGCGGACGGGTTGATCGCTCACCTGCGCGCCTGATCAATTGACCACCGAAACGCGCCCTCCAGCCCGGCTGGAAGCCAACGCTGCTCACTGGCAAGCCAAACTCCCAGATCGCAGTGTGATCAAGTTCGACTGTCCACAAGTGGGACCACCACTGGGTGTTGTAGATCTGCGAACGAGGCAAGCACGCAATCCAACGGATCGACTGGAAGGAATGAAACCGGCACGGACGATCCGGTCCGCAACTAAAGGCAGTTGGTGGTGAAGTCCGGTGGATGTTTGCTGAACAAGAAGTTATATCGGTTGCAAGGTGTTCCGGCGTCCGGGGCATCGCCCCGACTTTTCCGGATTGGGCGTGTTGACAGTGTCAACGCATTTCCTGCCGGACTGACCCCCGAGTGCGTCGGACTGTGTAGGATTCCGCATGTTTCCGCGGGTGCCCAGCGTTTGCAAGTGGGAATCCAAGGTTCGAGTCCCACCTCGGGCTCTGAGCGTGTGCACAAAACCTGAAAGTGTGTATACAGCGGCGTAGCATTTGGGCTATGTCGGTGATGACCGGTGACGCCGAAGATTACCAGCGGCGAGGGGCCCAGCTGGCATGCGGCCTGAATCTTCTCCTCGACGTCGTCGTGGCCGAACGGGGAAATCCCGTAACCTTCCGTGAGGTCCAGGAAGCCCTCGCAGTACGGGTCGTCAAACTCTCCCGGGCCTGGTGGTTCTACATGAAGGACGGCAACGGCCGGCTCGTGACAGACCCCATACCGCTCTCGGCAATCTGCGGTATTTTCAACGTGGATCCGTCGTATCTTCTCTCCGGCGAGGAGACCGATCTGCCGGTGCGCATTTGATTCGCAGCTGGAATTGTCCGCGCTCTGCGGGCAGCACAGGTTAAATCATTTGCCGCCCGAACTCCGGGGGACGTTTCCCCAGAGACCCTTAGGGTCATTTCGGAATACCTGAACAAGGACATCGGACTTCAGCCTAAAGGGGAGCAGGCAGCCGCTAACCTCCCAGCAGGTAGTGAAGATGGGCGGCCAGCAGGTCCTTGACACGTTCCTCGTTTGACGAAGTATCGCGGCGATCGGACGTGCCGCCGTCCCGGTTCAACATCAGCCCCAATAGCCCCGGCACCCTCCAAAACCAGGCGGTGTTGGGTTGGGCCACGCTGGGCTCGTCGGCCCACAGTGACCGCATCGACAATGTCTGCGCGGGGAGCAGGCGCATGGGCAGCAAGATAACGCAGGATCTCGTTGCGCGCACGGTTGCCGAACGTTGCGATTGCGGCTTCGACGTCGGCGGTCCAGGCATCGTCGTCGAGAGCTGCCCGGTATTAGCTTTCGCGCGTGGGTGCAGGGTGTTGCCGGCAGTATCTGCGCAGCCCACGTCCGCCACGACCTGTCCCATCAGACTCTCGCCCTGCTGCCGGAACATCTACATGGGGGACTTGATTCTGTCGCGACCGTCCCACCCGTGCTGGAGGCGGTTCAGTTTGCTGACTGGACTGTGCACGAGCCGTGCTCACGCTGACCCGGGAGAACGTGCCCAGGCAGACGTGGGACATGGCGGTCGGGAGAAAAGCCCAACTTTTGCCACTGGAGACACGATGACCAAGAGCACCATGTTTACCAAATCCTGCCTGTTGGCGGTCTCTGCACTGCTGATCGCTGCCTCTACAGGCTGTACCAACAGCGAGGCGCCGGCGGCAGCGGTCGATGCGTCCGGGACGTCGAAGCCGGCGCTGGGGGAGGGCGGACATCAGGCGGCGCAGGCAGTAACGCTGGACACGAAGGTGCAGGGCCTGCTTCCGGCCGACGTGTTGTCCAAGGGCAGCATGCTGCTGGTGACGGACCCGACCTATGCGCCGATCGATTTCACCGACAACACCGGCATGATCATCGGCCTGGATCGGACATGGCTCTGGCTGTGGCCAACAAGATGGGCATCAAAATTGACATCACGAGGGGTGACTTCAATGGCATCCTGGCCGGGCTCCAGTCCAAACGCTATAACGTCTCCTGGGCCGCCTTCCCCATCACTGCTGAACGAACAACCGTGGTGGACATGGTCAGCTTCACGAAGGGCGGAACATCGGTGATGGTCAAGAAGGGCAACGAGGGAAGTTTCCACACAGTCGTGGATCTGTGCGGTAAGACGGTGACCGCGCAAACCGGGACGACGCCGGCCCTGAATGTCCTGCCGAACTTCGAAAGCAGTGTACCGAGGCCGGTAAGCCGGCCATCACTGCGCTGTTACTGCCCCAGCAGGACAGCGCAAACCAGTCATTCGCCTCCAACCGAGCCCAGGCGATGCTGGCGGACAACGCGCTCACCGCCTACTACTCGCAGGTCCAGCCGGAGTCATTCGCCCAGATCGATTCGATCCTGGTCGAGCCGTCCCTGGCCGGTGTCGCTATGGCGAAGGGCGACGGCGAGCCGGCCAAGGCGTTCCAGGCCGCCGTCCAGTCCTTGATTGATGATGGCACGTACGGCAAGATCATGGCCGCATGGAACCTGACGCCGTCAGCTGTGAAGACGGCGGAGATCAATCCCACCGTGGAGGGTTAGATGAACGACCGCCAATTGCTCAGCGAACCGGACATCGGCCACGCCTATCAGGCGCTGACCACCAAGCCGGTGCTGCGCCGCCGTCGGCCCGGCCAGATCGTCGCCGTCGTCGTCGTGCTGTTTGCCATCGTCTACGGTGTGTGGACCCTGATAACCAACCCCGGATTCGGTTGGACCACGGTGGGAAAGTACTTCCTGGATACCCGGATCCTGGGCGGTCTGCTGATAACGCTGGAACTGACCGTTATCGCCATGGCTATCGGCTTCGTCGTCGGACTGGTGGCAGCGGTCATGAGGATGTCGGATAACTGGCTGCTGCGGGGGGTCTCCGGGGCCTTCATCTGGTTCTTCCGGGGAACGCCGCCGCTGGTCCAACTGCTGTTTTGGGCCTTTCCGCCGTCCTGTTTCCTAAAATCGGACTCGGAATCCCCTGGGGCCCCACCTTCGTGGAGTGGTGCGGGCCGGGCTGCTCAGCGTCCCGGCCCAGTCGGAGGCCTCACGTTCGATGAGCTTCAGCCAGCTGCACACCCTGCGTTTCGTCGTCATTCCCCAGGCCATGAAGGTGATCATCCCTCCGGTGGGCAACGAGGTTATTGGGATGCTGAAAACCACCTCGCTGGTCATTGTGATCGGGGTTGGGGACCTGCTGTACAACACGCAGCAGAGAGCACGCTGCCCGCCTGAGCGCCGAGGTCCGTAATCTGCGTGGTGGGTTCAGGAGAAGTCAATGGGCGTTTCCACATGGAGTGGTCCGTGGGAGGGTTCGTGCCGGATGGAGCTGAAGATGGCGGCGAGGAAGCCGCCGATGATGCCGAAGACGCCCGGCGCCAGGATCGCGACCACGAGCACGTTCAGTCCATGACCGGAGGCGATCGCCAGGCCGACGGCCACGGCCGTCATGATGGCGGCGACCATCCAGTAGAGCCACCAAATCATCTTGATCCTTCGCGCCCGCCCGACGTTTTCGGTTTTCCAATCCCGTCGGACCCGTTTCACCTCGTCGGTGTGCGACTCGGACGACCGCCTGAACGACTCGATCGCCGCATCCGCGTCGGCGGGGGCCATGAACTCCCCGAGGAGTCCTCGGACACGGACGAGCAGCGCGCACACCCCGGGCCCGTCGTCGATGTTCTCCCCATACTCCTCGAAGAGGGAGTCGATGAACGCTTTGACATCATCCATCGTCTGAGGGACTTCGCCCTCCAGCCCCAGCTCCCACGTCAACCGGGCTCGCTCTACGGCGTCCGCATCAGCCGGGAGCAGGTGGGTCCGCATCGCCGTTGCCAACGAGTCGACCGTGAGGTTGTTTACCAGCACCATGGTCCTAATCTACCTTGCTGTGTAACCACTCAGACCCTGTTCGAAACGGGGGACATAGGCTATCTGCTGGTGGCTGGCAGCCGCACCTACGGCTTTACCCAGGCCCGGGACTCACTGAAGGCAATCCTGGATTCCAGCGAGCGGGGAGGGCTGTCCACGATCCGCCGCCCCCGGCCGGGCCCCGGCCGCCGTCGTCAATGGCGAGAGCCTGCGCCGGTATCTGGAATTAACCGTGGTGGCGAACGTTCAGGTCGTGAATGAGGACGGCGCCTGGGCCGTCTTCATGCCGGGGCAGCCACTTGCCGCCGAGGCCACGCAGCTGGGGGAGGCCTGGCGGGCTTTGTAGACGCATTACGCGACTATGCGGAGGATTGGGAAGACCACCTGAATGCCGCACCCAACCATCGGGACAACTGGGCGCTGGTCCAGCTCATCGACCTGTCAACCGATGAGCAGCTGGCTGCCTGGCTCACCGGCTCCGTGGCGTGAGCGTCCGCCGCCTGGGTGGACGGGACGACCACAAGAAGTTTTGCCTGACCGAGCACTGGGAGTTGGTGGTCAATGCCCGTGGGAAGCCCGTGAGGCACCACGCAACCTGCCGGCTGGCCCTGCCCGACGGGAGGATCCTGCAGACGCGGATTTCTCGGCCGGTGGACCGCATCACGTACTCGCCGTCGATCTGGACATTCTCCAGGACCAACTCGTGGTCGGTGATGATGAGTTCTCGGCCTGTGTCGAGGACGGCATGCTGCCGGCGCGCGGGGCGGCGCCCGTGCCCGCAGCGGCGCTTCCCCTGGCATTGGTCTGGCAGCTCACCCACACCGTCGGGATGGATGAAGGAGTGGTTGCCCGGATGATGAAGGAGCAGGCGGTGCAGGCCATCAATGACTACTGGATGTCCCAAGAGAGTGTCCGTTCACCGTTGAGATCCTGGACGAAGTCCACGGGGTGTGCGTGGGAGGTTAGAGCGAACCAGATCTCCCGGGTCTGACAAAGGCCGGCAGGCGAGCAGCCAGTACTCGCTTTCGGAATCTTTCGCCCCGTTGATGCGCGCACGGGCCCAAGCATAGCGGCGGTCGCCCTTGGCGCCGTTTCCTGTGGAGCGGATCCGCCAGGAGCGCCGGGAGAGTGAAGCGATGAGCCGGTCGGCGCGGTATTCCTTGCCGATAGGCTCCATTTTGGCTATGACGCGCTGGTTTACCGGTACGTTCAGCGCGTCGTAGACGCTGCGTTATTCCAGGGCCTTGCGCAGTCCTGAGTGCTGGCCGTAGACGGCGTCTCCGGTCACCCACCTGGCCGGCATGCCGCCATCGAGGGCGCGGGTGATCATGCCTTTGGCCGGCTCCGGTTTCGTGGCGAATTCCCGCTCCGCGGGGATGCCCGCGCCCGCGCCCGCGCACCGGTCCGCATCCTCGTTCCATTCCTTGGGCAGGTAGAGTGCGCGGTCCAGGAACGTCCGCCCGGCCGCGGTCGCATACGCCAGGAACACACCGATCTGGCAGTTTTAGACCCGGTCTGCGGTGCCCGAGTACTGGCGGGCGACCCCGCCCGGACGCTTGCCCTTTTTCAGGAAGCCGGTCTCGGCAAGGATCAGCATGCCCTCGATGGAAGCGAGGTGCTGGACAACGTAGGAGCATAGGTCATGGCGCAGCGCGTCGGGGTCCCAGTCCGTGGTCGAGAACAGGCGCTGCATCCTCTCCGGAGGCGGAGACGCTACTGCCCTTCACTGCACTTCGGCGCAGCGCCAAGGGCCTGGACACGGCGGGCCAGTTCCATTGCATTGTAGGGCGCATGGACCTTCACGTCGTTGTCGAAGTAGACATACACGTCCCGTCCTTGGCCATCCGGGCAGCCCGCACCGGAGAGCCAGTCATGGACCCGGTGCGCCCACTGCTCCAGTTGTTCATCGCTGTATCCGCTAACGTAGAGCTCTTCCCCGCCGTGCAGCCGGACATAGACAAAGTCGCTGGTCACCCGGGAGAGGAAGGGCCACCGGCCGGCGGTGTCGGCCAGCACCAGTGCGACGTTGTGCCGGCGCAGCAGTTCGTAGCACTCCTCGGTGGCGAAGCTGGGATGCCTGACCTCCAGTGCGTGGCGCAGCGGCCGGTCTGCATCGGTTTCCGTCCAGTTGCGGTCCTTGAGCCGCTCGTCATGCCCGGTGGCCAGGACGGCGGCCGCTGCCGTGCCGTGCGGAAGGCGGCCCAGGAATGCCCCCAGGACTTCGGCATCGAAGGTTATCCGCTCCGGCAGTTGCCAGAGCACCGGGCCCAGCTTGGGGCCAAGGGCCAGCATCCCGGAGGCGAAAAAGTTGGCAAGAGCGGTGTCGACGTTGCGCAGCCTGAGCATGTGCGTGATGAACCGTCCGCCCTTGATGGCGAACTCGAAGTTGGTTGGCGTCTCGAGGCCCCACTGGAGGTAGCTCGACGGGCGCTGCAGCGAGTAGAAGGAACCGTTAAGCTCAATGGAATTCAGTGCCGCGGCGGCGTATTCAAGTTCCCTGCGCTGTGCCAGGCCGGGCGGGTAAAAGCTGCCCCGCCAGCCGGCATAGCGCCAGCCGGAGATGCCGATCCGGGCCACTGGCATCCTTGTCGTTGTCGTCATCTTCTGAACGATAACGCAAGGCCGGCGTGCGGCTGAGGTGGCACTTCGCGCCCAAGTTTTCCCCAGCATCAGGGTGAGGGAGCTGCACGATGGAATCCCAAAACGCTAGCCATGACATGCCCAAGCGCCCCCTCGCGTCGATCCGTAGTGGGTGGAAGCCGATCCGCGGCGGATGGAACGCTGGATGGAACGCTGGTGGAAAGGGCCGTCTGTGGTCGCTCATTGCAGCTGCGCGCCGAGAAAACCAGGCCTATGCCGGGGATGCGGAGCGTCCTAGGGCAGCTATGAGCTGACGGTGGGGGCTCTTCAGCCCCCGGAAGCCTGGACGCGCTGGACCAGTGAGTCGAGGACGGGCAGCTGGCCGCGGACCAGCTTGGTGCGGGCTTCGGGCTCGGTGAACCAGCCGGCGCCGTCGACCTCGGGAAAGTGCCTGACCCGCCCGGAGCCCTTGGGCCACTCCAGTAGGAAGGTGTTACTGATAATCCGTTCGGGCCGGAAGTCCGCTTCGGCGGCGAAAAACGTGATGACTTTGCCGGAGGATTGCCGGAAACTGCCCAGGGATCGGTAGTCGGCGGCTGGCGGCGGGACACCCATTTCCTCCTCGAACTCGCGCCGGGCGGCGGCCAGCGGATCCTCGTCTTCCAGATACTCACCTTTGGGAATGGACCAGGCTGCGGCGTCCTTGCGGGCCCAAAAGGGTCCACCCATGTGCGCAATCCACACCTGCAGCCCGGCGTCGCTCTGCCGGTACAGCAGAATGCCGGCACTGCGGATCTTCACCTGCCCTCCATTTCCCTAGGTTATCCGCAGCGTCCAGCTTCAGGGACCATAGGGAGAAGTTTTCGCAACGGTCCGCACCGCTTACACGAGCGGCCACGGGTAACGCATACCGGTGCGGTCGACCGGCAGTACCCGCTCGCGCAGCAAGCGCTGCACCCGGCGCTGCAGGGCGGCGACCTCCGCGCTGTCGAGGAGTTCGGCGACGTCGGGAGGCACGGCGTCGGCGAGCGGGGAGATGTTCTCAAGCAGGGCACGGGGGATGGGAACGCCTGCGAAGTCCCAGATCACGGTGCGCAGTTTGTTCCCTGCCGAGAAGCACAGCCCATGATCGATGCCCCACACCCGCCCGTCCTGCCCGCGCAGCACGTGCCCGCTCTTGCGGTCAGCGTTGTTGGCGATGCAATCGAACAGGGCGATCTGCGACAAGGCGCGATGGGTCTCGGGTGCGTCCACGTACAGTGTGAAGTAGTGCTCACGCACGTCGCCCTCGATGAACCGCTGCAGCGACCCGATCCCCAAGGGGGAGTCCTCGCGGATCATGGTTGCCGGCACGATGCCCCACTTCAGGTACTCACTGAGCAGGTACGCCGCGCGTTCCCGCCGGTACAGCCCAGGCTCAAAATCGGACAGCGGCCGTTCCCCGGCCTCCGGCTTGTAGACCGCCCAGGCCGAGTCGTCGCCGCAGGAGACTTGGACAAGGAAGGTTGCGTTGCTGCTGCGCAGGATGCGTCCGAGCAGCTCGACGCGGCCCTCGGCGAGCAGGGTCAGCTCCCGGTCGGGAAACGGTTCGTCCCCTTTCACGGCGCCCTCAGCCCACTCAAGGGTTCCAAGGTCGAGTTCACCATGAGTACGGCCGGCGCCTGACCCATCACGTACGAGATCACCGAAACCGAGCCCGGGCTGACCACGATGCGCTGGAAGAGGTCCAGATGCGAACCCAGGGCGTGGGCGAGGGCGGCTTTGATTGGGTCGGCGTGGGAGAAGCCGACGACGACGCCGCCGCCATGGGCGGCGCACAGCGCCTCGAGCGTTTCCACCATTCTCGATTGCATCTGCGAAAAGCTCTCCCCGTTCGGGAAGCGGAAGGCCGACGGTGTGTGCTGTACGGTCTGCCACTGCGGCAAGCCCGCCAGCTCGGCGAGTGGGGCGCCGGTCCACTCGCCGAAGTCACACTCGATCAGGCCGGCGTTCTCGTTCACCTCAAGTCCGGTGCGAGCGGCGGTGGGCTCTGCGGTCTCCCGGGTGCGCTCCAGCGGTGAGGAGTAGATGCCATCCACCGGAAGACCTGCGAGCCGTTCCGCGACCCGTTCAGCCTGGACCCGGCCCTGGTCGGACAGGTGCAGTCCGGGGGCGCGACCGGGCAGCACCGTGCCCGTGGTGGGCGTCTCCCCGTGCCGCACCAGAAGGAGCAGGGTGCTCGGCGGTGTTGATGGTGCCGACGGCGTTGCTACAGTCATCAACATCCAGCGTATGTGGTTGCATGGACTCACGCGCCGGAATAGTGAGAAGTCTGATACTCGATTCATTGCACGTTCGAGGACTAACGTTGAGGCATGAGTGATCGCCCCGACATCTTCACCCTTGGTGAACTGCGTGCAGCAGGCCATGCGCACAAGGACCTGCGCCATGAGATTCGCGACAACCTGCTCGCCGCGCTCGCCGCGGGCCGCGACCCGTGGCCTGGAATCTACGGGTTCAGCCGGACCGTCCTTCCCCAGCTTGAGCGCGCCTTGATCGCTGGCCACGACGTCGTCCTGCTCGGCGAGCGGGGACAGGGCAAGACGCGGCTCATGCGCACCCTGGTCGGGCTGCTCGACGAGTGGTCGCCGGTGATAGAGGGATCGGAACTGAACGAACACCCATATGAACCCATCACGGAGCAGTCCCGGGTCCGTGCGCTCGCTGAAGGGGACCAGCTGCGCGTGGCGTGGCGCCACCGCTCGGAACGTTACGTCGAGAAGCTCGCCACCCCGGACACCTCCGTCGCCGACCTGATCGGCGACGTCGACCCGATGCGGGTTGCCGAGGGCCGCCGGCTCGGGGACCCGGAAACCATCCACTACGGTCTCGTTCCGCGCTCCAACCGCGGCATCGTCGGCATCAATGAACTGCCCGATCTCGCCGAGCGCATCCAGGTCGCGATGCTCAATGTGATGGAGGAGCGCGATATCCAGATCCGGGGCTACGTGCTGAGGCTGCCGCTCGACGTGCTCGTCGTCGCGTCCGCCAACCCTGAGGACTACACCAACCGCGGCCGGATCATCACCCCCCTGAAGGACCGCTTCGGCGCCGAGATCCGCACCCACTACCCCATGGAGCTGGACGACGAGGTCGCCGTCATCGCGCAAGAGGGGCGGCTGGTCGCCGACGTGCCGCCCGTCATCCTCGAGATCCTGGCCCGCTACACCCGTGCGCTGCGGCAGTCCCCGGCCATCAACCAGGGATCCGGGGTTTCGGCGCGGTTCGCCATCGCGGGCGCCGAGACCGTCGCTGCGGCGGCGCTGCGACGGGCCACCGTGCGCGGGGAGGACGAGGCGGTCGCGCGGATTGTAGACGTGGAGACGGCGGTCGGAGTCCTCACCGGCAAGATCGAGTTCGAATCGGGTGAGGAGGGGCGTGAACAAGACGTCCTCGACCACCTCCTGCGCATGGCCACCGTCGAAGCCGTGCGGGTGCACTACCGTGGTCTCGACTTCGGTCCGCTCGTGGCGGCGCTCGACGGCCACACGACCGTTACCACCGGGGACCAGGTCACCGCGCGGGAGTTCCTCGAAAATCTCCCGTCCCTCGACGGGTCCGGTCTCTACGAGGAGATCAACGCGCGCCTGGACGCGAAAAACGACGGGCAGCGCGCCGCCGCCGTCGAACTGGCGCTGGAAGGTCTCTTCCTTGCCCGGCGGATCTCCAAGGAGTCCGACGGCGGCGAGACGATCTACGGTTAGGAATAGGAAAAGGAAAAGGCAGCATCATGCGCGCTCACAACCAATCCTCCAGGTACGGCCGGTACACCGGAGGACCAGACCCACTCGCTCCGCCGGTCGACCTGGCCGAGGCGCTCGACGCGATCGCCGAGGACGTCATGGCGGGCTACTCGCCCCGGCACGCCCTACAGGAGTTCCTGCGGCGCGGCGGCCGGAACCGTGAAGGCCTCGACGACCTCGCCGGCCAAGTTCAGCAGCGCCGACAGGATCTGCTGAACCGCCACCGGCTGGATGGCACTCTCAGCGAGGTCCAGAAGCTTCTCGACACGGCCGTGCTGGAAGAGCGCAAGCAGCTCGCCCGCGACGCCATGATGGACAACACCGACCGCGCATTCCGGGAGATGCAGCTGCAGAACCTGCCCCACTCCACGGCGGCAGCGGTCAACGAACTCGCCTCCTACGACTGGCAGTCGAGCGGCGCCCGGGAGGCCTACGAGCGGATCAAGGATCTGCTCGGCCGTGAGGTCCTCGACCAGCGGTTCGCCGGCATGAAACAAGCGCTCGAGAACGCCACTGATGAGGACCGCGCGGCCGTGGGCGAGATGCTGCGCGACCTCAACGAGCTGCTCGACAATCACCGACGCGGCGAGGACACGGACGCGGACTTCCAGGACTTCATGGCGCGGCACGGCAGGTTCTTTCCGGAGAACCCACAATCGGTGGAGGAACTGGTCGATGCCCTCGCGCAGCGAGCGGCCGCGGCCCAGCGGCTCCTGCAATCGATGTCCCAGGAGCAGCGCGATGAGCTGATGAGCCTCTCGGCCCAGGCGTTCGGCTCGCCCGAACTCATGGCCCAGCTCGATCAACTCGACTCGAGCCTGCGCACCCTACGCCCCGGCGAGGACTGGACCGGCTCCGAACGCTTCGAGGGCCAGGAGGGGCTTGGGCTGGGCGACGGCACAGGCGTGCTCCATGACATCGCCGAACTCGATGGGCTGGCCGAACAGCTCTCCCAGTCCTACAACGGATCACGCCTTGACGATCTGGATCTGGATGCCCTCGCCCGCCAGCTCGGACAGAACGCGGCCGTGACGGCCCGCACCCTCGCCGAGATCGAGCGGGCGATGCAGGACGGCGGCTATCTGCAGCGCGGCGATGACGGCGACTTCAGGTTGTCTCCCCAGGCCATGCGACGGCTCGGGAAATCCCTGTTGCGGGACACCACCAAACAACTGTCCGGCCGGCAGGGTCACCGGGACGCGCGTGTGGCTGGCATCGCCGGCGAGCAGACCGGTTCCAGTCGTGAGTGGCAGTTCGGGGACGCAGAGCCATGGGACGTCACGCGCACCGTGACCAACGCGATCCGCCGCACCATGGCCGACGGCGGTGATCCGAGCCGCGGGTTGCGCCTCGGGGTGCGCGACATCGAGGTGACGGAAACGGAAGCGCGTACCCAGGCCGCCGTCGTCCTTCTCGTCGACGTGTCGTTCTCGATGGCCGCCGAGGGACGGTGGGTGCCGATGAAACGCACCGCGCTCGCCTTGCACCACCTCGTCTCAACCCGGTTCCGTGGGGACCGGCTGCAGCTGATCACATTCGGCCGCTATGCGCAGTCCATGGAAATCGGCGCGCTCACGGCCCTGCCGGCGGTGCGGGAGCAGGGAACAAACCTGCATCACGGCTTGCTGCTGGCCAAGCGTTTCTTCCACCAGCACCGGTCAATGCAGCCCGTCCTCCTCGTCGTTACCGACGGCGAACCCACCGCGCACCTGTTGGCGGAGGGTGAGTCGTGGTTCTCCTGGCCGCCCGACCCCGAGACAGTCCGCGTCACGGTCGCCGAACTCGACCGCCTCGGGCGGGCCGGCACGCAAGTCACGTTCTTCCGGCTCGGCGACGACCCGGGTCTCGACCGGTTCGTCCAGGGTATGGCCCGCCGAATCGACGGCCGCGTCGTCGCGCCCGACGCTGCGGATCTCGGGGCCGCCGTTGTGGGGGAGTACCTCCGCGCCCATTTCCACGGACCGTACGGCGACGCCGACTGGGCTTCTTAGCCGGCGGCCAGCGGCCGGGGGCCGGAGGCTCGGCTTCTGCGGTGCAGCCGAGCCGAATGAGTAGTTCGCCGCGCACGCACGCTCAAGGCGGTGGGGCCAGCTACTACATGACGGGCCCCGAAGGTGAAAAGTCCCGCGGTTGGTGGCGCTTCACCGCCGTCCAGGCCCCGAACCGCCTCGAGTTTGACGACGGGTTTGGCGACGAGAACGGCGCGCCGGTTGAGGCAATGGGCACCACCTATGCCGCGGTCACCCTCGAGGAGATCGGTGACCGCACCCGGATGACGGACCTGTCCGCGCTTGAGTCTGAAGAGCAGTTGAACCAGATGGTCGATATGGGCACCTCCCGCCGTCATCCTCCGGCTATAGTCTTGAGCGGGCGGCCGCGTTGAGGGCGTCGTCCACGAGGATGAAGAAGTTCTATAATAAAACCAAAACAACTCTGAAGGAGTTCTCGCTGATGGATATGAAACTCGAGGTTGTACCCCTGCCAGTCACTGACGTAAATGCCAGTAAGACCTTCTACGTTGATCGAGTTGGTTTTAACCTAGACCATGATGTCCAGCCCGGCAACGGAATGAGGATTATACAACTCACGCCGCCTGGATCTGCTTGTTCAATTGTTTTTGGTACTGGAATGGGTGATTCCAGTACCAATGCTGGTTCTATAAAGAATCTTCATTTAGTGGTTGATAATATCACCGAAGCCCGGGAGAATCTTATTCAGCGCGGGGTGGATGTGAGCCATGTAGATGACATGGGCGGTGTTCAATACGCTTACTTTAGTGACCCGGACGGAAATTCCTGGGCACTGCAGCAAATTTCAGTACATTAATTTTGACTTGTTGATGCTGTATAAAAGTCCACCGTGATTGTTTAATTACTTGCAATAGCCGGAGCCGCGACGGTTGATGAACGCAGCACGCTGAGCCAGACGGGAAGGCCGGTGTCGGCCGGATTTACGTCGTCGTTCTTGATCATGGGACCACAGTGTTCCTTGGCCCGTCCCTGGTGACCGTGGTTGCTTAGTTCCGCGGTGATTTCTCGATGCGGATCCCATCCAGGGTGGCGATGAAACCCCCTCCAAGGATTTCTCCGGGTGTTAGGGCACCCGAGCAGCGGCCTGACGACAGCCGTCGGACGCACTCGATGCCGATTTGGGCGGTCAATCCTCTCGGGTCGGCGGCGGTGAGGGTGTGAGTCACCGACTTACCTGCCGCATCGAACACCTGAGCCGTAGTTTCATGGCTGGAAGCCTTGGTGGGAGTCTTCTTCAGCCGCGTGGACGGGCGGGGCACCGGAAATGTGCGCGCCGGCAGTATTCGGATCAGGCGTACGAGCAGTCGAACTGCGGCAGGATGGAAATTCAGGGTGTAGTAAACACTGATGTCGGGCAGGTGGGTTGAGGCTCGAAGGACCCACAGCTCCCCGCTCGACATCAGGACGGCCGGACGTCCGCCTCCCCGCAGGACAATCGGTATCACAGAATGGCCACCCGCCGCAGTTAGCCGGCCGTTCAGGTAGTGCTGTCCCTTTGCCGACAGCACCCTCAACGCTGACTTCCGGGCACCAGGGGTGGACATGCCCCCCGCCGAAGAATGGACGATTCTAAGTGAACGTGGATTCTGCAGTGCCCTTGTGGACTGGAGGGCTACAGCTTCAGTTGCCGCGGCGCCAAAGCCGGCACCGGGAACGAGAGCCACCCCTGAGACGGCAGCTTGGTCGGAAAGTGCGTCGGCTGCTGAAAAGGAGGCAAGTTCATTAGAGGCGTCGGTGTAGTGCACGCCGCTGCGGATGCACGCAACCATGAGGGGCATGGATGTCAAGGAGTATGGACCTGCTGCGTTGAGCACCACGTTGACTCCGTGCAGCAAGGCGCGCAGGGATTCGGGCTCATCGAGCGAAGCGACATCGGCGCCGATACCGAATTCTTCTCCGAGCATCCTGGTTCTAGCCGGGTTTCTCCCGGCCACCCTGACCTCCATGCCGGCGTTGATGGCGGCTTTAATTACTGCGGCGGCAAGTTGACCGGTTCCGTAGACGAGCAACACGGTAGGAGCCTTTCGGGTGGGGACGAATAAGTTCGGTGGTGACACTTTTGTGCGCCTGCAATAAAGCGATACACTCTGTAACATTATGGTGCACTCAAGCGGACGTCCACGCAAAGCGCAATTGGATGCGGCGCTCCAAACTGCTGCCGAAGCGCTGATCGTCAGTAAGGGATATGGGGCGATGTCCGTTGATGCCGTCGCCGCAGCTGCCGGGACGACGCGTCCTGCGTTTTATCGGCGGTATAGCGGTATTCCGGATTTGGTGCTGTCCCTGATCCTTCAGAAGTTCGGCGTGGACCTGGACTTTAATTCGGGGGAGCTTCGGACGGACCTTGTCAATGTCCAACGTGACCAGGTGGCTCTCTTCAGCGATCCGCTGGTGAGCAACAGCCTGGCGGGGTTTCTGGAGTCGACTCGGCACAACGAGGATCTGGCCTCGATGTTTGTGGGTGGCTTCCTTGGTCCGCGGAGGGCCGCCACCGGAGCCATTCTGCATCGGGCAGCAGCCAGAGGGGATATTCCCACCGGTTATGAAATGGACTGGGTCTGCGACCTATTGACCGGTCCGCTTCTGCTGCGCGCCATCATGCCGGGTCTGCCGTCACTGGACGAGGACCTTGTGCAGCACACAGTAGAAACCGCCCTCAGGGCGCTTAGGTACCCAACAGCATAGGTGGACCCACTCATGGAATGGCCGATTCGGATTGATCGGGAGCTCGTTCATAAGCATTCAGCGGAGCAGTCCTTGCTCGCTTCGGCACGCCGGGAAGCGTCGGGGGACTGGACCTTTCAGTTCTCCGTCCCACAGCAGCTTCGGGCTGCGGGCGGGCTGCTGCCCAGAACACCGACCACTGTCGGGGCGGAACTGCTTCGCCAGAGCGGCCTTGCCGTCGCCCAGCTGGAGGGCCAGGTTCCAAGTGACTGGTGCTTCCTCCTCCAACATCTGGAATTCAGGTGGCACGGCGCGGGGGGGCTGGTGATGTCTGAACTATCCGAGGGGACACTTCGGATCAAAATTCTCGAGCCGACCTATCGCCGGGGAGTTCTCGCGCGCCTGACGGCGATGGCGGAGTGTGCATTTTCCAACGGTGCCCAGGCCTCGGGAGTCGGAGCGCTTTCCTGTATGCCGCCACAGGCGTACAAGGCCGTTCGCCGGCACGCTCCGGATGTCGTCAGGACAAGCACGGGACCATTGGGGGCGGTACTACGCTCAGTGACCCGCGACGTGAACACGGTAACCGGCTCGATCGTGTGGAACTGGAATGACCCGTTTATCTTTGACCATTTCTCCGACCACGTTCCAGGAATGCTGTTCGTGGAGGCGGCCTTGGAGTCTCATACACTGCTCACCGGTCAGGAGGACCCGGGTTTCAGGATGGATTACCACCGTTTCGGCGAATTCAATGCGCCCGTCTCGCTGACCGCTTGGGTAAGTGGCGAAGGAACCAGCGTGTTCACCATCAGCCAACTCGGTCATCAGCTGGCAACCGGCTCGTGTTGCGGCGGAGTGGCTAATGGTCATGTCTCGGCTAGTGATTCAACACCCGAGGGCGGTTTTGAGCGTCCGGCCTTGCATCCGAGCTGCTGATAGGACGGTGAGGCACGGATGCGTGCGGAGTGCAGAAAGACGCCCCTTGCGACCATTGACTGTTGGCCCGTAGGAGTATAGCATTACGTTACATAGTGATATGAAATGCAGGGATGGCCTTCGGGCAAGTGATAGACCGGATTGGCCCGGACGGTTTGGGACGTACGAATAGGCCTTGCGTTTTCCCAGCGGCAGGAGAGGGCTATGGAACCGAAGGTGAAAGCACGGATGCAGGCAGGGAAAGCAAAGACGGCTCGGATCGCTGAAGGACGAAGGCTGTCGGTCATAGATGCCAACGCCTGCTCAACCGAGGCACGGACCCGCGGAAACGATTCCGCATCCAATCTGCCCTTCGAACCGCGGCATAAGCAATTGACGGCGGACATCCTTAGCCTGCTTGCCGTGCTGAATGCCAGGTTGACAGGCCAGGTGCGTCTTTGCTCAGAGCAGGCAGGCTGCGAAGACGACAGGCTGGACAACCAGGCTGCCCTGCTCTGGATGCAGACGTCGCTCGACGATATCGCCGCGACGCTGGAAGGCATTTCGCGGGCAACACAAGAACGGTCGACGACGATGGCACGGAGCTGGGCAGGGTCCTCACAAAGGAGGGACTGACAATCCAGGAAGTCAGTCAGCCCAATGCGCGGGTCAGACTCCGGTTCGAGTCCCACCTCGGCCACAATGTAAGCGCAGGTCAGCTCCACATTGGCTTCCTGAGTTTCTCAATTCTCGCCAACGCTGCACGGTCACGCTTTGGACCCCTTGGAGGGCTCCTCCTGCGTTTGGGCCGGGGATGTACGGCCGGTGGCCCCGCGGTGCACGGCCGGCATCGCTAAAACGGCGACGACGGTAAGCACAGCAGCGATCAGTACGGCCAGGAACACGGCGGCGGAGGCAGCAACGATCGTGTGCGGGTTCGTGTCGCCGTTAGGGGTGCCCGCGTAGATCGCGTTCGCTACTGCGCCGAAGACGGCGACGCCGAGGGCGCTGCCGATCGATCGGGCAAAGAGGTTGGTGCCGGTGACCACTCCGCGTTCATTCCATTCGACGCTCGACTGGGCGGCGATGAGAGTCGGAGTCGCAACGAGACCGAGTCCGAGCCCGATGATGAAGCAGCTGCCGGCGACCATCAGGACATTGGGAGCGGAGGCGGTGAGGGCAAGAACAGCGGTGCCAACGACCGAGACCGAGATGCCGATCAGGCCGGTGGTCCGGAATCCGATCCGAAGATAGAGCCGCCCGGATTGGGAGGCACTGATCGGCCAGCCCAGGGTCAGGGCTGCGAGCGCCAGACCGGCCAGGATCGGGGAGGTCGACAGTGCCCCTTCGAGGAAGGTGGGAACGTAGGAGGTGAGGCCGAGCAGAACCGCGCCGACACCGAAGGCGACCAGGGCCGTCGTCGTCAGCAGCCGCCGTGACACAACCCATGGCGGCAGCACAGGCTCGGCCGCCCGCCGTTCGACGAGGAGGAACACGGCGAACACGACGGATCCGACCGCGAAGACCGCGATGCTGACGGGGGAGTTCCACGCCCACGCCTGGCCGCCCTCCAGAGCCCCAAGGATCATCAGGCTGAGGGAGACGGTGAGTAGGCCGGCACCGAGGTAGTCGACACGGTGCCGGGTGCGCTCGATGTTCTCGTGGAATGTCCGGATGATCATCCAGCCGGCCAGCAGGCACAGCGGGACGTTCACCAGGAAGATCCCACGCCAGATCCCTAAGGAAGAGAACACGCCGCCGAGCGTCGGACCTACGACCGAGGAGATCGCCCACACGCTGGCTAGGTAGCCCTGGACCTTAGCGCGCTCTGCCAGCGAATAGATATCGCCGGCGATGGTGATGGCCATCGGCTGGACTGCCCCGGCGCCGAGGCCCTGCAGCACGCGGAACGCGATGAGGGCCGGCATGCTCCAGGCAACTCCGCAGAGGATCGATCCGAGCAGGAAGAGGCCAATGCCGGTAAGGATGATCGGCTTGCGGCCGACTAGGTCGGAGAGCTTCGCGTAGACGGGCACGGAGACTGCCTGCGCCAACAGATAGGCGGAAAAGAGCCACGGGAACGACGAAAACCCGCCGACGTCGTGCACGATCGATGGCACGGCTGTTGCGACGATCGTTGAGTCGATGGCAACGAGCCCGGTCGAGAGCATCAGGGCGATGAGGATGGGCCCGCGTTCAGAGCGGAAACCGATTCCCTGGGCAGTCGTAGTCGTCACATCATCCCGTTTCGGTCGGCGTACAAATGCGCTTCATGGGCAGACCCGCGTGTGGTCTCCCATCAGTAAACCCCGGCTGCCCGCGAATTAGTCCCGAACGCTTACCTCACCTCGCCCCGCCGCCCCGAGAATAGGAGTATAGGAGTTCAGCCGAGGCGGGGAGGTCCTTGGGGACTGCCACGGTTTGGATGCTCCTATTAGTACCATCCGTCACCCGAGTTTAGCTATTCAAGGCTTCTCGACGGCGCGCTACCGGCGCGCCAACCGTCGCGCATGCTTGGATTACGGAGTGGAGCCGATGAAGATATTGGGCCCGACACACGGTGCCGCGAGGGCAGACGGCTTGACGGACCTGGGTATCGGGGATGGCTCGGCATCCTCATTGTCGGACTCGTCTACGGCAGTCAGAAAGTAAGTCCCATGGTCCGGCGCCATCCTCAACGCAACGGCAACTGTCGTGGAGCCGTGTGACTTAGCCGGCTGACCTTTGGCCGGCGACCAGAGGATGAAGAGTTCGCCGTCAAAGAATCATGGAGACGTTCCGCCGTTCGCTCGGCTATCGCCGCGGCCAGCCTGATGGCAGTGGCCATCGGCCTCATCGCGGGCACAACGCCGAGGATAGTGCTGGGCCTTGTGGGCGTAACCCCTCATTTCGGTTTCGGGACCTGGCTGGCACAGTACGCTTGCTTACCATAAGCTCGGAAGCCGACGCCGTCTAGATGGGACTTGATAATGGCCTCTAACGAAGTTCAACCACCGACGGACCCGGGGGTGCAGGGGGAACTACGCCACGACCGCTTCGTTGGCGGGCAGGACCTGACCCGGTGGAAGAGCCCGCCCGGCCGCTTCCTGGCGAACCTCGCCCAGCGCGTGGCTGCCCGGCTGGGCCCGAACGCTGCCCTGATCCTCACGTTGGCCATCGGGGCGCTGATAGCGATCATCATGACCGCCGTATTCGCCCAGGTCTACGACTCCGTGACAGAAGCCGACGGCGTCGCAGGTCTCGACCATCCGCTCCTGGCTGCAGCCAAAAGCATCCGCTCGCCGGGCTTCGACATCGTCATGACCGCTTACACCAACGTCGGCGGAACCATCGGAATGCCCATCCTGGGCATGATCGCCACCGTCACCCTCGCCTTGAGGAGACGGTCCTGGACGCCCGTCATCCTGATCCTTACCGCTGCCGCCGGGTCCCTGCTGATGACCATCGCAGGCAAGCCGCTGTACGGGCGGGCACGCCCTTCCTTGAGCGACGCAATCCCGCCCTATGAGCACTCAGCGGCTTTCCCCAGCGGACATGCCCTGAACTCCTTCGTCATCGCCGGCATCGTCGCCTACCTGATCGTCCTGCGCCAACGAAGGCGCCGTGGCCGCGTCCTGACGGTTGCTGTCGCCGCGCTCTTTGCCCTCACAATGGGACTGAGCAGGGTCTACCTCGGCCACCACTGGTTCACCGATGTTCTCTCCGCCTGGGCATTGGGCGCCGCGTGGCTTGCCTTGGTCATTACAGCCCACCGCCTCTACCTGACCATCAGGAAACGCAGAACACCCGACCCTGGTTAAGGCGCGAGGGCCGCGACCTTGCTCTGCTCGATGGCGCTGGTCCGGAGTGGGATCCGGCCGATGCCGCGCGCGGTGGGGAAGGCGGCCACGTCTCCGGCAGCGACGATGTCAGGACGGACTCGGCCGCGGGTATCGACCTCAAGCCGACCGTTGAAGAGGAGCCCGCTGGTCGACGGCCAGTTGGTGTTCGGCATGTAGCCCATAGCTGAGAGGCAGCCCGAGGCGATTTCCATGCCATGGCGCCGCCGCCGACCACCACAACCGAACTGGATCGTGAGGAGGGATCAGGATTCGGTGGAGGGTCAAGCCGGCGCCGGCCCCAGGTCTCTTTCTGCGTGGCCAGGGCGGGTCTCGGGTTGTTGCGATGGGCTACCCTCCAGCGACGACGAAAAGCCCGGCGATGCCGACAGCGTAAAGCACGAGCACGATCAGGGAGTCGGTTCCCATCCGCGCGATCCGTCGTTGGGGCCGAAAGAGCAGGCCGAGCAGGTAAACCAAGGTGAGGATGATCGCTAGGGCGGTGAGGTAGATGTCTGTGGCCTGGGCTTGGGGGAGGACTGCCTTGCCCGAGATGAGCACGGCCAGCAGGAAAAGAACCGGAAGAAACGCATTGCCTCCGAAGATGTCGCTGACCGCTAGTTTGTAATCACCCTGCCGTACCGAGGCCAAGCCGGTGGAAATCTCCGGTAGGGACGTTGCCAGTGCCAGGACTGTGGCTCCGAATAGGACTCCGGAGAGTCCGATGTGGTCTGCGGCTGCGCTGCCGCTTTGTTCCAGAATCACGCCGGCAATGAGTGTCGCGAGGGCGGCGGCGGCGAAAACTGCGACGGAGGCGCCGGTGCTTTTTGTCTTGCTTGAGTCGTGCTGGGCTTTCGCCTTACTGTGGCCCTTGGGTTCGGGTTGGCTTTCCGGGGCCTCGCCCTGTTCCTGCCATGGAAGGTGTTTTTGCGCGCGTTGGACCAGCAGCAGCCCGACGACCCAAATGGCTGTGATGAGAACGACGTCGGGTGTCAGGCGGGCGATGACAAGCCCCGGTGGCATTTGGCTGCCGGCAATGACGACGCCGAGGATCGCGACGACGGTCACGGCTTCAATGACGAGTGTCAGCGACGCGGCCTTATAGGTCAATGGGTGTTTTCCTTTGATCCCGAAGACATCCAGCACTACCAGGACGACGGTCTGCAGGGCAATGCCGCCGAGAATATTGCCCACGGCGACTTCGAGGTTTCCGGAGATGGCGGCGCTGATCGTGATCGCGAGCTCGGGAAGGTTCGTTGCTACAGCCAGCAGGATCAGCCCGCCGAGGGCCGAGCCGAGGTGGAAGCGCTGATCCAGGATGTTTGTCTTGTTGGACAGTTGAATGCCTGCGAACCAGATGACCACCGAAGCGCCAAGGAAGATCACGATCAGGAGCCACAGGGGCAAGGACGACATCATGAGTGCACTCTAATTTCCTTTGTCGCCGGCGTTTACCTGACCTGGCTGTTGCACAACCAGTCGGAGTGCGCCTTGGAGTGCGACGACTTGGCCCGGCTCACCAGCCATGAAGCCAGGGACGAGCCAATGGAGGCAAATCCACCCATGTAGGCGTACTCGCTCTTGATGCCCGCGTCGTGAAGCTTCTCAATCATGGACACAACCTCCGGAAAGTCAAAAACGTAAGGACACTTAGCTTTGCATCTGCGGTGCCGGATTTGAAGCGTTGGCCCCGTTTTTTCCGGCTCCGGAGATCGACGACGCGGCTGTCGGGCGACGCCGTTGTGCCGCCGAGTTTGGTCGGTGTGGCCTTCGATCCGTGAGATGCGTCGCTTGCAGGGGCGGATGCTCCAGATTACGATGGTCAGCCAGAAAAATGCGGAGGCCAGGAGAAGGTCACGACCCTGGAGTACCCGGAGGTTGAGGAGGCCCCAATGCCGGTGATAACCAAAGCCATACCGCCCTCGCCGCTTCCACTGCCGCCCAGCTTTCGGCGACCCTGGCCGCTTCTTGGCCTCGATTGATTGTCGTCGTCAAGCGGCCGTGGACCGGTTCGAGTAATCAGTGACTGAATGACCGGGTCAACAAAGCCGTCCTCCAGGAAATGCCTGCGGGTCGGGTAGCTGGCGGCGCCCAGCTCCGGGAGCAACTAGGTGGTCATTCTGCGGCCTCCTCTGTGGCTGTGTTACTTAACTGGGTTAGTCCATCGTTTCAAATGGCTGTTCCCTCCGCGTTGGAACCGATAGGGTGCGGACCGGGAACCTCCTGGCCGGGATCATCCCGACCGGACCAGGTCTTAATGACCGTCCAGCCGACCGCTGTCAGCGGGACGGCCAGCAAGGCGCCCAGGACTCCGGCGAGCATGGCTCCCGCGGCGAGGGCCAGCAGGATCACCAGACCATGAATGTGGAGAACCTTGCCCATCAGGACCGGCTGAAGTATGTGGTGTTCGAATTGATTCGCCCCGATCAAAACGGCCAAAACGATCAGCGCGGACAGTCGCCCGTTCGATACCAGGGCGACGAGGACGGCAAGGCTTCCGGCCGCGGTCGCACCGATGATGGGGATGAATCCTCCAATGAAGACGAACACGGCCAACGGCAGGGCCAGGGGAACCTGAAGGATGGCCAGGGCGATGCCGACGATCAACCCGTCGATGGCCGCAATGATTGCGGTACCCCGTACATACCCGCCCAGTACGATGGCACTGTGTTCGGCAGCGAGGTGGGCCTTGGCTTCGTGCTGTTCTGGAAGAAACCCGAACAAAAAGGCGCGGATCTTCGCGCCGTCCTTGAGGAAGAAGAACAGTATGACGGCCATCAGGACCGTACCGGCCGCAGTTTCTGCCGCTACCCGCAGCCCCGAGAGTGCTTCGGTGCCGAATGAGCCGCTGGTGAAGAACTTTTGGATCTGGTCGCGGCCGGAGTTGATTTGGGCATCGCTGAGCGGAAAGGGGCCAGCGTTCAAGGAAGCGTGGAGTTGATCAATGCCAGCCACTGCTCGGGTGGCGAGTTCCTTCGATTGGTGCCGGATAAGGTCGACGACGCCGGTGACGACCGCGCCGAAGACCGCCAGAATGGCCACGAGTGACGTGGCGACGGCCAGTGCGCGCGGCCAGCGTTTAGCGGTCAGCCAACGCACGAGGGGGGATATGGCGGAGGCGAGGATGAGGGCGATCAGAACAGGAGTGAGGACCAGCGGGACCCGCGTCGCCGCCCATACGATCACCCCGACCAGAGCGGTGACCAGAAGCACCTGCACCGAGCGGATGCTGGCCCTGCCGAGGGTATCGGCCCAAATTGCCGTTTCTCCTGCGCGGAATTTTGACGCCGAAGCACCCGGTGCTCCTGAGGCATCTTCAGGTCCAGACATGATCGTTCCTCCAGCTGAAAGTAGAGCCGCTCATTCGTCGCTATGGGCAATTCATATCATGGCCATCCGATCAATCCGCTGATTTTGCCGGCAAGCCCGGTGCCGTGCCATCGTTGCGACTTCTGCAGACGTTTTTGGGTTTAGTCCGATGGTTTAGGCCGCCATACGCCGAAGCGGTTGCCCTGCGGATCGAGGAGGTGCGCGAACTCGATGGCGCCGTTGTCGACGAACGGGACGGCGACGCTCGCGCCGAGGGACTCGGCTCGGGCGATTGCGGCCTTGACGTCGTCGACCTGCACATAGAAGATCGCCCAGGAGGCTGCGCCCATCGACGTGGTGTCCCACAGCCCTCCCTTATCGCCGTTGACCATGCGGTAGCCGACCGGCGAGGGCTCACCGAAGGTCCAGTCGAATAATGAGCCGTAGAATTTTTGGGCGCTATCCGGGTTAGTCGAGCCGACCTCGAAGTAGTTCACAATGGCGGCCATCGCCGTCTCCTTTCCGTTGCGGCCACACGGGAGCGAGTCAGCCGTGCGACTTGGTCAACCGGTGCTTTGCGCATCGATTGTGGAGATATTAAACCGAGGTCGCCTTCCTCTACAAGTAGGACCGTCGGCTACAAGTAGGACCGTCGGCCGATATCGATGGGCGCTTCGGCAATGCCTGACCTGGTTCCCGAGTCCACGCGCCCCGGCGCGTGCCGAGCGGCATGGCGTCGTCGGCCAGGGCTACGGTTTCCGCTGGCGGTGCACGGGGAGGCGCTCGCGCGCGCTGCCCACCGCAGCCAGAGGAGCGTCCGCCGGGGCCACGGCCGGTTCACGACCCAATTCGCAAAATGGATCTTGCGGTATGCGGCCACCTGGTGGCCCGTCCGCATTGATAGCGACCAATGTGTTGTACGCCCTGCCCGGTCGCGTGGACGCCTCCCCGACGCCAGCCACCAGCGCCGTGCGGTGACGGCGGGCGATGGCCGCCAGGGTGGTGCACACAGGACCGTCCAGCGGCTCGGTAACCTCCGGAACGGACGCGTCGACGGCCTTCTTTCATAGCTGGCATATTCGGGGAAGGCAACCAATTGGGCGCCGTGGGCGGCAGCCTGGGCAGTGAACCCATCGATGGCGGCCAATCCAGACATAGCTAAGCCGATTGAGCGCCCTGCCGGTGCCAGGCACTTGTCCGTGGCGTAGTCCACGTGGCACCGTTGGGAACGGATGTGCCCTCGGCATTCTGTGAGCGCGCAGAACATCCGGGTGCAGCGAAGGAGGCGGCAGGGATGGACAGCCGGCCAGATGGGGACCACGGGCGCCGGCTGGAACAGGCCGCGGAACTGCGGGCCGCCCGGACCTCGGGCTGCCCTGCCGATGCGGATATCCGTCACCGCGTGAACGATGCGCGAGAGGAGGCACGCCGGCAGCGGAAGAAGATCGACGACTCCGCCCGCGCAGATTATCTGATCCAGGACGCCATGGCGCGGGGAGTTCGACAATCTGGAGTATGCTGGCAAGCCGATCCCGGGGCTGGGGGGAGCTCCGGATCCTGATTGGTGGATCAAGGGAGTGATCCAGCGGGAACAGCTCACCGGCCTGGGTCCGAAGGCCATTCTGCTCCGGAGTGAGGATGCGGGACTGGACGACCGGCTGGATACCTTGGGCTCGGCGCAGCAGGTGCGCGAAGTTGTCGAGGACTTCAACGCCAGGGTGATTGATGCGCGTCGCCAGCTCCAGGGCGGACCGCCGGTCGTGACGAAGACCCGCGACGCCGACCGCGAGGTGGTCCGTTGGCAGGAGCGCCGTGCCGCCCGTGCGGCCGTGGCTCGGGTGGTGCCGGCGCCGCAGGCCGGACTGCCGTGGTGGCGTCGGATGTGGCGCGGGCCGCTGTAGGCCGGGAACGCCGGACGCCTGCTCCCGTCATTCTCTCGGTGTGGCTAATCCATCGACGACTTCGATGTCCGGCAGCTTCGCCAGCTCCTGCGGATTGAGCAGGAGCGTGCTGCTCCTGCTCCGCACACCCAGCAGCGCCATGGCAATGTCCATCTCCTTCTTCGGGTCTCGGCCAACCCATCCCCGCAACCTTGGAGGCATGTAGCCAGAACCAACCACCCCGAAACCCCGAAAGCGCCGCCATGCCCGGGATTTAACCCGTCACCAGCCGCGTACTTCGGTCTTGCACGTTCAAGTTCCCGTTCTGCAGGCAAGGTCTGCGTTCGGATCGGCGATGAACCGGGACAGATGGTTCTGCGGCAGTCACTCGTCCAGCGATGGCGGGACCCGCATCACGGGGGTAACGGGGGGTGTCCAGGTGGCGGGATCAATCCTGCCCTGGTAGACGGGGAGCTCGATCGCGGCCTCGCCGGGCCGGAATTGCGACCACATGCGGTTCAGTCCTGCCGTTCCGTGCAAGCGGACGCGTTCGACGGCGCCGAGGTCAAGTTCCGCTGCCAGCGTCGTCGCGTCCGGGCTGGGACCGCTGGCGATGACGGTGCCCTCAGGATCGACAATCAAACTTTGGCCCTGGCCCGTGGGGCCGGCACAATTGACGCTGACCATGAAGACCTGATTGACGATCGCGTTGGCGCGCGCCAGGATCAGCTCTTGGGCCCGGTCCGGCGTGGTGGTCTTGACGACATTCAAGATCACCTCGGCGCCCATCCATGCCAGTTGGCGGGTGACCTCGGGAAACCATGCGTCGTAGCAGATGTTCAGCCCAACCCGGCCGATCCCCTCCAGGTCCACGGTGGTGAAGCGCCGGCCCGGATTGTAGGGTTCGAAAGGCCGCCACGGGAAAACCTTGCGGTAGTAGCCGGCCAGCTCCCCGTTGGGCGACAGCACCAGCTGCGTGTTGAACAGTTCGCCGTCCTCGCCGCGCTCGCAGACGCTTCCCGGAACCAGCCAGATGCCAAGATCCGCTGCCATCTCCTTGAGCCCGGCGACCCGCGGACCATCCAGTGGCTCTGCCGATTCCAGGAGTGCTTCCGTCCGTTGCCGGTCGGGCCGGCCATCGCCGAAGAGGTGGAGTTCCGGGAAGATCACCAGCCGCGCGTCCGGCTGTTCTGCAACGGCGCGGCTTACTTCGTCGGCGAATCCGGCGAGTGGATCGCCGATGAGGCGGGGTGGCGCCTGCGCGGCGACCAAGGGCAGGACACCTGACATTTGGTGGTCCCAGTTCTCGAAGTGACTTGCAACAGATTAGATCATAAGGATCACTTAAGGGGAAGAGTGCGCGATGTGAAGATTGCCGTTGATGTGTCCCGCAGGCATGTCGACGTCCTGCACCGGACCATGTTCATAGGACTGGTGGACGGAGCAGAGCGAGCATAACGGCGGCGGGATACTCGTCTGCCTGGTTGCGGCGCCTTCGCCTTCTGCGGAATTGATGGCGGCCATGCGCGAGTTGAGCTGTCGGGCAATGGCCGTGGCCCGTTCCGCGTCCGTGCTGAACACGGCCGCGCCGAGTCCGCAGTCTGAATGGTTGGCCAGGTCACTGCTTCCAGGTCGCTGGCGACCGATGGCGGCCGGCGGGTGCCTCATGGGCTGATCGTCGCCCTCGGCGTCCTCGGTACCGACAATCATCTACAGCGTTTTTTCGAATGTCACAGGACAGAGGGAGTAATTTTTCGCGGATCCGGTCGTATCGACATCGGCCGGGTTGCAGGACACGATTACGACGACGGCGGTCATCGATGAGGCTTGAAGCTGGCCGTGCCATGATCGGTGATGTGACCGGACGACTGATGCTTCTCGACACCGCTTCGCTGTACTTCCGCGCCTTCCATGGGCTGCCCGACACCATTCGCGCCCCCGACGGTTCGCCCGTCAACGCTGTTCGCGGGCTGCTGGACATCATTGCCCGGCTGGTCACCGACTTCGAGCCGAGCGAACTGGTCGCCTGTTGGGATGACAATTGGCGCCCGCACTGGCGTGTTGCGCTGATTCCCGGTTACAAGTCACACCGCGTCGCCGAACTGGTGCCCGGGGGCAATGACGTGGAGGAGACGCCGGAACTCCTCGTCCCGCAGCTCCCGATCATCCGGGAGCTGCTCGGCGCACTCGGCATACCGATCATAGGCGCGGTCGACAATGAGGCCGACGACGTGATCGGCACGCTCGCGACCCGAGCGCGGCTTCCTGTCGACATCGTCACAGGTGACCGCGACCTGTTCCAGCTCGTCGACGACGACTCCGGTGTCCGCGTGATCTACACGGCCCGCGGGATGAGCAAGCTCGAGTTCGTCACCGACTCCGTCGTCGTGTCGAAGTACGGGGTCCTTCCGGGCCAGTATGCAGACTTCGCTGTCATGCGCGGAGACCCCTCCGACGGGCTCCCCGGAGTTCCCGGCATCGGGGAGAAGACGGCCGCCGGCCTGCTGGCGCAGTTCGGCGGTCTCGACGGGATCATCGAAGCTGCTCAGGACCGGGCGACGCCACTGTCGGCGTCGGTGCGATCGAAGGTCATCGCTTCCTCGGCCTACCTTAAGGTGGCACCCCGTGTCGTCGAAGTCGTGCGCGACCTCGATCTCGGTGAGGTAGATGCACGTATCCATCCGCTTGATGCCGATCGTCTCAACGCGCTGCACACGCTGTCTGAGAAGTGGGGCCTCGGACGCTCGCTCGACCGCGCTTTACGCGCGCTCGGCGCAACGGACTGAGCCGGCCGCTCCTTCTGCCGACCGAGGACTTCTGTCAGACCGGGGGCCGTGCTGCCGTGACGTAGCCGAGTGCATCCACCGAGCAGGCCTTGCTGGCCCGGTTGGGCGGCCTGGCACCGGAAGTAGCTTTCCGGCAGTTGGAGGACACGTTCAGATGTCATATTTCGACACGTAAATGTATCTCGGCGGAGTCCGGGCCGTAACATTACAGCAGATACAGGTTCCCGCTTGCCAAGTTCGCTGAAAAGGACTAAGGACGTTGCCACTCGAAACATTGCCCGTACTCGACTTCTCCCGATTGAATGCGGGATCGGAGGAGGCGTCCCGGTTTCGTGACGAACTGCGCAACGCCATGCACGAGGTCGGATTCCTATACCTGGCCGGCCATGGCATCCCGCAGGAGCTCACGGACGCGATCTTGGACGTATCCCGGCGCTTCTTCGAGCTGGCCGACGAACAGAAGCTCGCGGTCGAGAATGTCCACAGTCCACAGTTCCGGGGCTACACCCGGGTCGGCGGCGAGCTCACGGACGGTGCAGTCGACTGGCGCGAGCAGATTGACATCGGCGTCGAGCGGGACGCGGTGGAACCGGGCCCGGGCGTCGCTGACTATTGGCGCCTCGAGGGGCCCAACCTGTGGCCGGATGCGCTGCCCGAGATGCGGGAAATTGTCTCGGAGTGGACGGAGCGGCTGAGCATCATCTCACTGACTCTCCTGCGCGCCTTGGCGGTGTCCCTCGGAGCGCCCGAGGACACCTTCGACGAGGCATTCGCCGCACGGGCTTTCCCCCTGCTCAAGATTGTGCGGTATCCGGGGGAGTCCGACCCGGAACCCAAGCAGGGTGTCGGCTCCCACCGCGACGGCGGTGTGCTGACGCTCCTGTTGGTGGAGCCCGGGAAGGGCGGCCTCCAGGTCGAGTACCGGGGGCAGTGGATCGACGCACCACAGGTGCCTGGAACATTCGTGGTTAACATCGGCGAGATGCTCGAGCTGGCCACTAACGGCTACCTGAAGGCGACCCTGCACCGCGTGATCTCGCCGCTTCGCGGCACCGACAGGGTCTCCCTTCCGTTCTTCTACAATCCGGCGCTGGACGCGACAATGCCGCAGCTCGCGGTGAGCCCGGAGTTTCAAGCCAGGGCCCGCGGCCTGTCGGTTGACCCGACGAACAGCCCGATTCTGGAGACCTACGGGGATAACGCCCTTCGCTACCGGTTGCGGGCCCACCCGAACGTTGTCGCCGTGCACCACGAAGACCTGCAGAAAGGCTGACGGCGCCCGTTCCAACAACAGCCCAGGCAGCGGCCCGGGGGGATGGTTTGCGGGCACAATGGAGGCGTGACTACTCGGCTGACCGCATCGGACCCCGCTGGTGCCCGCTTCGATCTGGACGCCATCGGGACCGGGCTGGTCTTCGCGGACGCACTGGGGGAGCTCGCCGAAGCCCTGCGTGCGGGAGGTCCGGCCGGAACCGCCGTGGTGCAGGCGGCTCCGGGGACGGGCAAAACCACGCTGGTGCCACCACTGCTCGCCAACCTCGCCATCAACCTCGCCGCCGGTGCCAATCCCGCCAACCTAGCCGTCGGCGCCGCCGACCTGGCCGCACACGCGGAAGGACCCCGGCCACGCGTCGTCGTGAGTCAGCCACGCCGCGTTGCCGCGCGCTCGGCGGCCCGGCGCCTTGCCGCCCTGGACGGCAGCCGGCTCGGGGACCGCGTCGGGTACACGGTCCGTGGGGAACGGAAGGCGGGCCCGGAAACCCTGATCGAATTCGTCACCCCGGGGATCCTGCTCCGCCGTCTGCTCGCGGATCCCGGCCTGGAGACAACCTCCGCCGTCATCCTCGACGAGGTGCACGAACGCGGGCTGGAGACCGACCTCCTGCTCGGCATGCTCACCGAGGTCCGCCAGCTGCGCGGTGACCTCACCCTCGTTGCCATGTCCGCTACCCTGGACGCGCCCCGGTTCGCCGTCCTGATTGGGGCGTACGACGGCGGCGGCCCGGCTCCCGTCGTCGACTGTCCGTCCGCGCTGCAGCCGCTGGAAGTGCGTTGGGTGCCTGGCGCGGCGCCGAGGCTGGATGATCGGGGAGTGACGCGCGCATTCCTGGACCATGTCGCGGACACGGCCGTGGCGGCGCGGGCCGAAGCCCATGCGGTGGACCCTGACATCGACGCCCTGGTGTTCCTCCCGGGTGCATGGGAGGTGCAGTACGTCGCGGCCCGGCTGCGCGAGCGGGCCGGGCCGCGCGTCGAGGTACTGGAGCTGCACGGCCGGATCGGTCCGGCGGCGCAGGACCGGGCCGTCTCCGGACGGGTTCCCGGTGGGCTCCCGCGGATCATCGTTTCCACGGCACTGGCAGAATCGTCCCTGACGGTTCCGGGCGTCCGGCTGGTCGTCGATTCGGGGCTGTCACGTGAACCGCGGCGGGACAGCACCCGCGGCATGTCCGGCCTGGTGACCGGGTCGTGCTCCCGGGCCTCGGCCGATCAGCGCGCCGGACGGGCGGCCCGGCAGGGACCCGGGCTGGTGGTCCGCTGCTACGACCAGAAGACCTTTGGCGCCGCGCCGGCGCACCGGACCCCGGAGATTGCGGCGGCGGATTTGACGGGTGCCGCCCTGGTTCTGGCCTGTTGGGGAGCGCCCAGCGGCAGGGGACTGACCCTTCCGGATGCCCCGCCCCAGGCCGCCATGAATGAGGCCGTTGAGGTGCTGCGCGAGCTGGGCGCGGTGGGCCCGGACGGCCTGGCCACCGACCTGGGCAAGACTCTGGCCAGGATCCCCGTCGATCCGCGGCTGGCCCGCGCCCTGCTGGACGGCGCCGCCGTCGTCGGGCAACGCGCTGCGGCAGAAACCGTCGCTCTCGTGTCCGGGGATCTGCGCGCTCCCGGCGCTGACCTCACCCGGCTGTTGACCACGCTGCGGACGGACAGGACACCGGAAGCCCGGCGATGGGCGGAGGATGTCCGGCGGATGGCGGCGATCGCGCGCCAGGAGGAGTCCGCCGCGCTCTCTTCACCCGGGCCGCCCTCCTCACCCGCTGTGCCGGTGACCGCCGCGGAGTCGGTGGGTTTCGTCGTCGCCCTGGCGTTCCCGGACCGGGTGGCGCACCGGGTCCCGGGCGCGGGGCGGGAGCAGTACCTGCTCTCGTCCGGGACCCGGGCGGGCCTGCCGGCCGGCAGTGCGCTGTCCGGGCACGAATGGCTGGCCGTGGCCGAGGTCTCGCGCGCACAGGGACGCGACGCGGCCGGGACGGGAGCCGTCATCCGGTCCGCCGCCGCGCTGACCGCGGACACGGCGGAGGCCGCCGCCGGCCATCTGCTCAGTGAGACGGTGGAGGCGGTGTTCAGCCGGGGCCGGGTCACTGCCCGGCGCGAACGCCGGCTGGGAGCCATCGTGCTGTCTTCCACGCCGGTCCGGCCACCCGCGGAGGAGGGACGCGCGGCGGTGGCCCGGGCGATGGAGACGGAGGGGCTGGGCATGGTCGGCTGGTCGACGGCGGCGGACGGGTTGCGCCGCCGCCTCGCCCTGCTGCACCGGGAGCTGGGTGATCCCTGGCCGGACGTTTCCGAGCGGGCATTGCTGGCCCGGCTGGACGAGTGGCTGGCGCCGGAGCTTGAGGCCTTGGCCGGCGGGACCGCCATGGCCGGGATCGACTTGGCCGACCCGTTGCGGCGGCTGCTGCCGTGGCCCGACGCGGCCCGGTTGGGCGGGCTGGCCCCGGAGCGGCTTGAGGTGCCGAGCGGGTCGCGGGTGCGGATTGACTACCCGGACGTGGCGGACGACGCCGGCCGGCCGGTGGTGGCGGTCAAGCTGCAGGAGTGCTTCGGCTGGGCACAGACGCCGCGGCTGGTGGACGGAAGAGTCCCGGTGCTGTTCCACCTGCTCTCTCCGGCCGGACGGCCGTTGGCCGTGACGGACGACCTGGCTTCCTTTTGGTACGGACCCTATGCGCAGGTCCGGGCTCAGATGCGGGGCCGCTATCCGAAGCATCCCTGGCCGGAGGATCCGTGGACGGCGCCCGCGACGGCCAGGACCAAAAACCGGATGTGACGCCCGGCCCGCTTGCTCCTGTGCGTCGCCGTCGTGCCTTGTTGTTTTGGTCAAGCAGTTCCTGGCAACACCGAATGTCACCTGGGCGGAAGGGACATCGCGGCCGGAGCGTGCGAGCATAGCGGGATGGCTAATTCCAAGTCCGGGGACTCGATGTTGGACCGCTTTGTGCGCATCCTGAGTGCTTTTGACGGTTCGCGTAATTCCATGACCGTCTCGGCACTGGCCCGTCTGGCCGACATTCCACCGGCGACGGCCTACCGGCTCGTTGATGAGCTTGTCCGGCGAGACTTGCTGTCCCGTTCCGAGGGAGGCCAGGTCTCCTTGGGCCTGCGTCTGTGGGAGCTCGCCAGCCGCAGTTCACCGGCGGTGGATCTGCGCGAAGCAGCCAGGCCGTTCATGGAAGACATTCAGGCCGTGGTGCGCCAGCATACCCAGCTTGCCGTCCTGCGGGATGACGAGGTGCTGTTCATCGAGCGGCTTTCCAGCCGGGTATCGGTGGTCAATCCGGCCCGGGTGGCCGGCCGTCTGCCGGTGCACAGGACGTCGTCGGGCGTTGTCTTGTTGGCCTATGCGCCCGGCCATATTCAGGAGGCCTACCTGACCCGCCATCCGGACGCGGCGGTCCCGCTCGATTCGGTCTCCATTGACCTCCGCCAGCTTCTCGCCCGTGTCCGGCAGCAGGGATACGCAGCCCTGGATGGGCTGGTCGACACCGAGACATCGGGGGTGGCCGTTCCCGTGCTGGGGGCCCGGAACCTTGCCATTGCGGCGCTGAGCGTTGTGGTGCCCCTTTTGGGGGATAACCTGCATTCGATCCTCCCGGTGCTGATGGCCGGCTCACGCGGAATTTCACGGTCCATGGGTGTGGTTCCGAAGCCGGAGCAGGCCATCATTCCCATTCAATAAGAACGCAGCGGTGGCGTCACTATCTGCTGGGTCACACTGGGTGAGGCTACAGTTTGGCACCGTCAAAGGAGACCATTTGAGTTCCGCGCAGATCATCAGGACAAAAGTCGGTATTGTTGGCGGCGGTCCCGCCGGACTCATGCTTTCCCACCTGCTCTCGCGGGCGGGCATTGACAACATCGTGATCGAGAAGCGCGACCACGAGACCATCCGCAATACACACCGCGCCGGCATCCTTGAAGCGGGGTCGGTGAAAATGCTGACCGACACCGGCGTCGATGGCCGGGTGTTGACAGAGGGGCACCGCCACGATGGCATTGACCTCCGATTCAACGGGGTCAGCCACCGCTTGGACTTTCAGGACCTGGTGGGGGAGTCCGTGTGGCTCTACCCCCAGAATGAGGTCTTCGTGGATCTGGCCGTGGCACGAAAACGAGACGCCGGAGATGTCCGTTTTTCCGTCACGGACTCCGACGTCTTGGACCTGACCACCGACGTCCCCAAGATGCGTTTTACAGATGCGGAAGGCCAGCGGTTCGAGGTGCACTGCGACATCATCGCCGGCGCCGACGGATCTCAGGGGATCTGCAAGCGGGCGATTCCCGCAGACGAGCGCACCGACCATTTCATTGCCTACCCGTTTGCCTGGTTTGGCATCCTCACGGAAGCCCCGCCCAGTGCACCGGAACTGATCTACGCCAACTCCGAGCACGGCTTCGCCCTGATCAGCCAGCGCAGTGAACGTGTCCAGCGCATGTACTTCCAGTGCGACCCGAACGAGGACGCGTCGGTCTGGACCGAGGACCAAATCTGGGATGAGCTGCAGAAGCGCGTCGACGGACCTGACGGCTTTACGCTCAAGCGCGGACGGATCTTCGAGCAGATGGTGCTGCCGTTCAGATCCTATGTCTGTGAACCGATGCGTTACGGCAATCTGTTTCTGGCCGGGGATGCCGGCCACACCGTCCCGCCCACCGGCGCCAAGGGGCTGAACCTGGCGCTGGCCGACGTGTTGGTCCTCTTTGAGGCCATTGATTCCTTCTATGCCGCCGGATCCCGGGAACTGTTGGAGGGCTATAGCGACACGACGCTGGAGCGGGTCTGGAAGGCGCAGAACTTCTCCTTTTGGATGACCAGCATGCTGCACACCCGGGAGGACCAAAGCTCCTTCGAGCGCAAGCGAATCCTCGGTGAGCTCAACAGCGTCGCTACGTCCCGGTACGGCCAGCAGTACCTGGCCGAGGCTTATACCGGCTGGCCTTCCGCTTAGACCCCCACTCAATCCACGAACAGGAGTCCACGTCATGCCAGATGAAACCTTTGACGACAGCCACGTCGTCGTCAGTTCCGACGCGGCGGCCGACACCCAGGCCTCGCTGAGCGCCGAAATTCAGGCCATCCACCGCAGCTACCGGGACGCAGTTGCGGCGGGGGCGGCCGAGGAGACCCAGCCGCGTATCGATTTTGCGCCCTACCGCAGCTCCATTTTGCGCCACCCCACCAAGGACCTGCATCACGCGGATCCGGAGACCATCGAACTCTGGAGCCCCGCGTTCGGTCAGCGCGATGTCCATGAGCTGGAAAGCGACCTGACGATTCAGCACAACGGGGAGCCCCTGGGGGAGCGGATGAAGGTTCGAGGGCGGGTGCTCGACGGCGATGGCCGACCGGTGTGCGGCCAACTGGTGGAGATCTGGCAGGCCAACTCGGCCGGCCGATACATCCACAAGCGCGACCAGCATCCGGCGCCGATCGACCCCAACTTCACCGGTGTTGGCCGGTGCATCACGGGCGCGGACGGCAGCTATGAGTTCACCACGATCAAACCCGGACCGTACCCTTGGAAGAACCACTACAACGCCTGGCGGCCGGCGCACATCCACTTCTCGCTCTTTGGCACGGACTTCACCCAGCGCATGATCACCCAGATGTACTTCCCGGGGGACCCGTTGTTCGCGCTGGATCCGATCTACCAGTCCATCACGGACCAGAAGGCCCGGGACCTGCTCGTGGCGCGCTACGATCACGACATCACCACGCACGAGTGGGCCACCGGGTACAACTGGGACATTGTGCTCAGCGGCAGCAACCGTACCTGGATGGAAGATGAGGACGGCGAATAATGATTGAACCATCAGACACCGAACAAACGCCGGCGACCACGAAGCTTCCCGCCACCCCCGGGCAGACCATTGGGCCGTTTTTCGAGTATGCCTTGCCGTATGCGAAAGATGGCGAGCTCGTCAGCCAAGCCCGGCCGGGCGCGCTCCGGCTGCACGGGACCGTTTACGACGGCCAGGGCGACCCCATTCCGGATGCCCTGCTGGAAATCTGGCAGGCCGACGAGGACGGCACGATCGTGCAAGGGACCGGCTCCCTGCGCCGGGACGGTTACACCTTCACCGGCTGGGGCCGCGAATCAGTGGATAACGTCGGCTGCTACGCGTTCACCACTGTCAACCCCGGGGGCACGGCACCCGGCAGCGCGCCTTTCATCGCCGTCGTCGTCTTTACGCGGGGGCTGCTGAACAAGCTGCACACCCGCATTTATCTGCCCGAGGACACTGAAGCCTTGGCCAAGGATCCGGTGCTGGCGGCCCTGCCCGAGGACCGCCGCAACACCCTGATCGCCACCCGCGAAGCCAACGGAGACCTCCGCTGGGACGTCCGTCTGCAGGGTGACCGCGAGACGGTGTTCCTCAGTTTCCCGGGAGCGTAGGGCCATGGCCGATGCAGGGCAGCTGCACGACGGCGGCGATTTCGGCCTGCTGTCGCCGGCCTGGGCTGGGACCCAGGTTGCGGCGCTGACCGGCGACCAGGCCTTCCTCCAGGCGATGCTCGATGTTGAACTTGCCTGGCTGCGCATTCAGGCCCGGGTGGGACTTGTCCCGGCTGCACTGGTGGAAATGGTGGCCCGGGCCGCCCTGGCCGGCAACTATGACGCGGCCTCCCTTGCCGAGCGTGCCCAACAAGGGGGGAACCCCCTGATTCCGCTGCTGGCCGATCTGAGGGCCGCCGTTGCCGGCGAGTCCCCGGAAGCTGCCGCCGCGATCCATCGGGGAGCCACCAGCCAGGACGTTGTTGACACGGCTCTGATGCTGATGTCGCAGCGGGCCATCGATGTCATCGAAACGGACCTTCGGAACGCCGCACGGGCGTTGGCACGGATGGCGTCGGAGCACCGCCGGACGCTGATGGCCGCGCGAACGCTCACGCAGCATTCCCTGCCGTCCACCTTTGGACTCAAGGCGGCACAGTGGCTGGCGGCGGTGGGGGAAAGCGGTGAAAAGCTTGACGATGTGACCGCTGCGCTGCCGTTGCAGTGGGGCGGCGCGGCCGGAACCATGGCGGCGCTGACGGCGCTGGCTGACCAACAGACGGCGCCGGCTGACTCATGCGCTGCGCCGGCTGACGCACAGGCTGCGCCGGCTGACACACGGGCTGCGCTGGCTGACAAACAGGAAAGGGTCGACGGCGGCCCGCTGACGTGGACCTCGGCGCTGGCCGCCGAGCTCGGCCTGGCCGATCCGCTGGCGCCCTGGCAGACCAACCGTCTTCCGGTGACGGCCTTGGGCCACGCATTGTCCGACGTCCTGGCTGCAGCGGGCAAGATCGCCAATGACGTGCTGCTGCTGAGCCGGCCGGAAATTGCGGAAGTGTCCGAGCCGCTCTCGACCAGCCGCGGCGTCTCCTCGGCCATGCCGCAGAAGCAGAATCCGGTGCTCTCGGTGCTGATCCGCAGCGCCGCGCTGGCCGCCCCGGGACACCTTGCACAGCTGCAGACTGCGGCGGGCGCTGCTATTGATGAACGCCCCGACGGTTCGTGGCATGTTGAATGGCAGGCATTGCGGCAGCTGCTGCGCCTGGCCGGAGGCGCCGCCGCCAAGCTGGCCGAACTTGCCGACGGACTCCGGATCCACACCGCAGCGCTCGGGACCAATCTGCTGCTCGGCGGCGAACTGCTGCTCAGTGAGCGGATCATGCTCCAGGTGGCACCCCTGCTGGACGACGGCACTGCCGGTGCGGGCCGGAAACGGATCCAGGCAATGGTCAGCTCGGCTCTCGCGGACGGCGCGCCGGCGTTGATTGACCTGCTGCGCGATGCCGTGCCCCGGGACGTGCTGAGCGACCAGGACCTCGCTGCCCTGCTTAATCCGTCGGGCTATTTGGGGCAAAACGATACCCTCATTGACAGGATCGACAGACGATATTCGAAATGGGCACAAGCATGAGCCTTCCGGAGATAACACCAACATTACTGTCAGCGGGCCCGGGCAAGCACGTGCTGTTGGCCGGCGCCGGCCTGGGCACCGGCGCCCTAGCGCTGTGGAGCGATGCCGTGCCGTTCCTGCCGGAATTCCAGGTCATTGGCATCGACTTGCCGGGGCACGGGGCCAGCCCGGCGTCGGCAGGAGCGTTTTCCGTGGCGGAGCTTGCCGCCGCAGTGGCAGGCGTCGTGTCCACGCTTCGCGCAGCTGGGGACATCCCTGCCCAGGGCAGGGTCTACTACGCCGGCGTTTCCTTGGCCGGCGGTGTGGCGTTGCAGCTGGGTGTGGACTTCCCGAAACTGTTCTCCGGCCTCGGCGCGATCTGCACCGGATCCAAGCTGGGGGAGCCGCAGGGCTGGCTGGACCGGGCCCACACCGTGCAGGCCCAAGGCACGCCCACCCAAATCGTCGGATCGGCTGAGCGCTGGTTTGCCCCCGGCTTCGTTGAACACCATCCCCAGGCGTCCGCCAGGCTGCTTCACAGCCTTCAGGACGCCGACAGGTTCAGCTATGCCCGCTGCTGCGAAGCCCTGGCGGGATTCGACATTACGGACAGCCTGGACCGGATCGAGGTTCCTTTGATTGCCATTGCCGGAGGGCAGGACACCGTCTGCCCGCCCGCCATAGTGAAAGCCCTCGCTGGCGCTGTCCGTCACGGCCGCGCCGAGGTCGTCGAATCCGCCGCCCACCAAGCCCCGCTCGAAGCGCCGCAGGAGACGGCCGGACTATTGTCCGCTTTCTTCGCGGGACCATGAGCCGCGTCCGATTCACCAGGAAATGCACAGTGCCAACCATGAGGAGTCGTCAATGCCAGCCGAACTGAGCTCTGGACCCGCGAGCGCCGACCTTTCCCGCACCCAACAGGACGTGTTCGACGAGGGCATGGCGGTGCGGCGGGAAGTCCTCGGCGATGCCCACGTAGACCGTGCCGGTGCCAGCATGGACGACTTCACCGAGGACTTTCAGAGCCTGATCACCCGCTACGCCTGGGGCAGCATCTGGACACGACCCGGGCTGCCCCGCACCACCCGCAGCGCCATTACCCTGACGGCCATGATTGCCCACGGCCATTGGGACGAATTCGCCATGCATGTGCGCGCCGCCCTGACCAACGGCATGACCCGGGACGAAATCAAGGAAGTCATCCTCCAGTCCGCCATTTACTGCGGCGTACCGTCGGCCAACGTAGGCTTTAAGGTGGCGCAGGAAGTGTTCGCCGTCATCGACGGAGAGACCCGCAGCGGACCCCGAAACGATCGAGAACCCTGAAACGACCGAAAACCCTGAAACGATCGAGAACACTGGAACGCCAGAAAAGCGCCCCCAATTCACAGAGGAGTACCGTGAAGCAGGCATTCATTTACGACGCCATCCGAACGCCGTTCGGCAAGTTCGGCGGGGGCCTGGCCACCGTCCGCCCGGACGACCTTGCCGCCTCGGTGGTGCGGGCCGTCGTCGAACGCGCTCCCGGGCTGGAGCCCGGACGCATCGACGAGGTGATCTTCGGCAACGCCAACGGGGCCGGGGAAGAGAACCGGAACGTGGCACGGATGGCCACCCTGTTGGCGGGTCTGCCCACCTCCGTTCCGGGAACCACCGTCAACCGGCTCTGCGGTTCCAGCCTGGACGCGGCGATGATCGGCTCGCGGCAGATCAACACGGACGAGGCGGACCTGCTCCTGGTCGGCGGCGTCGAATCCATGAGCCGGGCTCCCTGGGTGCTGCCGAAAACGGAGCGCCCCTACCCGGCAGGGGACCTGGCCCTGGCGTCCACGACCCTGGGCTGGCGTCTGGTGAACCCGCAGATGCCGGCCGTTTGGACGGTCAGCCTGGGAGAGGCCACCGAGCAGCTGCGGCAGCGGCACGGCATTACCCGGGAACGGCAGGACGCCTTTGCCGCCGCCTCGCACACGTTGGCGGACAAGGCATGGCGCGACGGGCACTATGACAACCTGGTGGTGCCCGTACAGGGCTCCACGCTCACCCGGGATGAAAGCATCCGCCCTGCCAGCACATCCGAGGTGCTGGCAGGGCTGAAGACGGTCTTCCGGCCGGTCGCCGACGGACCCGAAGGGGGGACGGTGACGGCCGGCAATGCGTCCCCGTTGAACGACGGCGCCTCCGCGGCATGGATTGGCAGCGAAGCCGGTGGTGAACTGCTGGGCTTGCCGCCGTTGGCCCGTATAGCCGGCCGGGGAGCCGCCGCCCTGGAGCCGCAATTCTTCGGCTTCGCCCCCGTGGCGGCGGCCAACCAGGCACTGCAACGGGCCGGAATCACCTGGGCCGACGTGGCCGCCGTCGAACTTAACGAAGCGTTTGCCGCACAAACGCTCGCGTGCATCGACGCCTGGGGGATCGACGAGGGAATGGTGAACGCCTGGGGCGGGGCATTGGCGATCGGCCATCCACTCGGCGCCTCCGGCGTCAGGATCCTGGGCACCCTGGGCCGCCGGCTGCAGCTCTCCGGACAGCGCTGGGGCGTGGCGGCGATCTGCATCGGCGTGGGGCAGGGGCTCGCCGTCGTGCTGGAAAACGTCGCCGCAACAACAAACTAGTCCACGGCGGAATTCGGGCACTACTGAACTTAAGGAGATTGGGCCGATGCTCAATTTTGTGGACTCGGCGGCCGAAGCCGTGGCTGGCATCCGGGATGGTTCAACCGTGCTTATCGGCGGATTTGGCAACGCCGGGCAGCCGATGGAATTGATCGACGCGTTGCTTGACGGCGGCGCCACCCAACTCACGGTGGTCAACAACAATGCCGGCCAGGCGGATGCCGGGCTCGCGCTGCTGATCAAGGAGCGGCGGGTGTCGAAGATCATCTGTTCCTTCCCCCGGCAATCCGACTCGTGGCATTTTGATGCCGCCTACCGCTCCGGGGAGACCGAGCTGGAGTTGGTGCCGCAGGGCAACCTGGCCGAACGCATCCGCGCAGCCGGGGCCGGCATCGGCGGGTTTTTCACACCCACCGGTTACGGCACCATGCTGGCCGAGGGCAAGGAGACCCGTCTCATCGACGGCCGGGGGTATGTCTTCGAAACGCCCATTCATGGGGACATTGCACTGATCAAGGCGCTCACCGCGGACAGGTCCGGCAACCTTGTATACCGCAAAACGGCCCGCAACTTCGGGCCGATCATGGCGGCGGCGGCCAAACGGACCATCGTTCAGGTTACCGGCATTGTGCTGACCGGCCAGCTGGACCCCGAGGCCGTCGTCACTCCCGGCATTTATGTCAACACCGTCGTCGAGATTGCCGCCCCGGCCAAAGCCGTGAAAGAACAGGGTAACCAGTGAGCACCAAACTCAACAAGGAACAGCTCGCCCAATTGGTGGCCGGCGACATTGCGGCCGGATCGTATGTGAACCTCGGCATCGGGCAGCCCACACTGGTGTCCAACTACCTCACGGCGGAGCAAAACATCACCCTGCACACGGAAAACGGCATGCTCGGCATGGGACCGGTGGCAGTGGGGGACGAGATCGATGAGGACCTGATCAATGCCGGCAAGATCCCCGTCACGGAGCTCCCCGGCGCATCGTACTTCCACCACGCCGACTCCTTCGCCATCATGCGCGGCGGCCACCTGGACGTCTGTGTCCTGGGCGCCTTCCAGGTCTCCGCCACCGGCGATCTGGCGAACTGGCACACCGGCGCGCCCGACGCAATTCCCGCCGTGGGCGGCGCCATGGATCTGGCCACCGGAGCCAAGGAGGTCTACGTGATGATGTCCCTGTTTACCAAGGACGGAAAATCCAAGCTCGTCCCCGAGTGCAGCTATCCGCTCACGGGAGTGGGCTGCGTGACCCGCGTCTACACCAACGAGGCGGTTTTCCTGATCGGACCCGACGGCGTGCGCGTCCGGGAGACCTACGGCATGTCATTTGAGGAGCTGGCGGCCCGGATGGATACACCCCTGCTGAGCTCCGTCTGACGAGTCTGCAGCGGCGGGCTGCGACGAACGGTGAAGTGCGACGGCGGCGCCAAGGTGCGCCCGACGGGCGCCTTGAACGGGTGGTAACCAGAAATGCCGGGCAGCCGCGGGAAGCGGCCGCTCCGTACCTGCACGATATCCTCGTTGTAGCCGTCATCCCCGTTGTAGCCGTCGGTCTGCAGGCGACGACAGGGGGGGTTCAAGGCGCAGTCTGGTTTCGTGTCCTCTGTCATCCGGAAACGAATAGACTCAGGGCGCTGGAGCACCCTACTACCGGACGGAAGGATTTTCGAGTGAGCAACCATTTGAATCGGTATCGCTTTATTGCGGAGACTTTTTCACGCCACGGGTTGGCGTTCCTGCTTGGCGTCAGCGGAATTCAGAAATGGCTTCCGACCACCCCTGAAAACGCACAGGAATTGACTGCAGGGGTCACGCCGCCTGAACATGTACGGTTGGCCCTTGAAGAGCTGGGACCCGTTTTTGTTAAACTGGGCCAGATCCTTTCGACCCGACCCGACCTTGTGCCCCCGGCCTACCAACTGGAACTGGCCAAGTTGCAGGACTCTGCGCCTGCCGTTTCCGCTGACGTCATTGAAGACCTTATCCGGCAGGAATTGGGCAAGGGCACCGCAGAACTTTTCGCGGTGTTTGACCGGGTCCCTTTGGCCTCGGCCTCCATCGGACAGGCCCATGCCGCATCCTTGGCCGACGGCTCCGAAGTGGTGGTCAAGGTCCGCCGCCCAGGCGTCGTCGCACAGGTCGAGGAAGACCTGGAAATCCTCCAGAACCTTGCGGTGCAAGCGGGCCGGCACTGGGAAGCTGCCGCGGACTATGACCTTCCAGGGATTGCCTCCGAATTCGCACAAACCCTGCGCGCTGAACTGGACTATCTGCAGGAAGGACGCAACGCGGAGCGCTTCGCCAGGAACTTCGCTGACGATGCGGGTATCAACATCCCCGCCATCTTCTGGGACACGACGACGACCCGGGTGCTGACCATGGAACGTATCCGCGGCATCAAGGTCAATGACCTGCCGGCGTTGGACGCCGCCGGCATCGACCGGCGTGAACTCGCTACCCGGGCGGCCGGAACAGCCGCGAAGATGATTTTTGACGATGGTTTCTTCCATGCCGATCCGCACCCGGGAAACCTCTTCATCCGCCCCGGTGGGACGATCGGGCTGATCGATTTCGGAATGGTTGGAAATGTGGATGCCGAACTGCGTGAGCAGCTGGGGAATCTCCTGGAGGCACTCGTTTCAAAAGACGCGGACAAAGTTGCCAATGCCCTGCAGGCGATGACCGCGAGGAGGTCAGCAACGGATCCGGCCCTGCTGAAGGCAGACCTTATTCCCGTGATAAGGCTCTACGCCGACTGCGGCTTGGCAGAAATTCCCGTCGGCCGCGTGATCACCGAAGCACTCGCCATCCTGCGCAGGCACCACCTCCAGTTACCGCGGGAGATGGCCCTGCTGATGAAAATGATCGTTATGACTGAGGGTATGGGCGTACTACTTGATCCCGGGTTTAAGTTGGCAGAGGCGCTGGAACCGCACATACAGCGTTTGGCTCTCGAGCGATTCTCCCCGGCTGCGCTTGCCCGGCGCCTGGGCATGGCAGGCTCCGAGGCAGTCCAGCTCGGCCTTGAGCTGCCTCAACAGCTTCGCCGGTTTTTTTCGCTGGTGGATCGAACCGGTGTCGAGGTCCACCTCCGGGCCGCTGAACTCGAACCGCTCGTCGCACGTCTGGAACGAATGGGCAATCGGGTCGTAGTCGCCATGATCGCCGCAGCGCTTATCCGTGGTGTGGGAGAAATCAGTACCGGTGACAGCCTGCGCTGGCAGAAGTGGCAAGGGCCGTTGATAGGTTCCGGACTGGGGGCTGTGGGCAGCCTCGGCACCTACCTCGCGTGGACAGCCCGGCGTCGACGCAGGTCCCCCTGACCACGGCGCGGTCCGGGCACCTGTCCATGCGGGCACATGTTGGGCATCCCGGCAGCCTGCCAACAAAACGAAGCGCGTTTATTCGGACTTTAACGCCACCGGAGGAGCAGCATCAGGGCCAGGGCCGAGCCGCCAGCGGTTAGGCGGCCGAGAGGAAGACAAGCACCCACAGGGCGATAAAAGTGAGGACGGGGCGGGAGCTGTCCGCACCGGGCCCGGTGCCGGGACCGGTCAGTTGGGAATACATGGTGGTGCCGAGGACGGGAAGGGCAATGATGAGCCCGGTACTGGTGAGCCGATTCGCGGGCTTGGCGTCCAGCGGGCACCCAGTCCGTGCAGTCAGGTCAGCTGATGCCGTTAGGTCAACGTTAAGAATGCGTTCAGCGGACTGTCACATGTGAAAGATATCGTTCTTACATGCGGAATCTGCGAGTTTATCTGAGGCAGTGGTTTGGCGTGGACCTGCTTGTTTACGAAGGTCCAGAGAACGAGTTCTGACGCCATGCCGGACGCTTCCGGTGTCCGAAAGCTGTTGCCGAGGCGACCGACTTCAACGTTCAACTCGGCCGCCGATGCCGGGCTGCGGCGCATCCGGGAAGCCATAGCAGCGGCCGCGGTCACGGAGTTGCCGGTCAGTTGAGGCAGGAGAGGCGCGTTCTTTGTCCGGCAAGTTATTTTTTTGCAGATGCGCGAACGGGTTCGCAGCCTGAACTACCATCGAGGCATGAGGCTAAAAAATGGACGCAATGGTGTGTTATTTCTCAGCGTCCTCACGCTCGTGCTGGCCACGGGCTGTGTAGCTGAAAGCCCGACTGCCGGGCCGCCGTCGCCCTTGTCGTCCCAGGACGCCGCGCAGAACCAGCAAGGGACCGGCACGCCCACCACCGGGACGGCATCCCGCGGGCTAAAACATGTGGTGATCATTGTTGAGGAGAACAAGCCTTCCTCCAACATCATCGGCAATGCGGCGGCCCCGTTTATCAACAAGCTCGCCGCCGATTATTCGCTGGCCACCAACTACCAGGCGGTGACTCACCCGAGCCTGCCCAACTACCTCGCCCTGACCAGCGGTACAAACGCCGGTATTACGAACGACTGCAACCCGCCGGGCGGCGACTGCACAGCAAGGGTGCCCGCCCTCACCGGTGAAATTCAGCAATCCGGCCGGATCTGGAAGATGTATGCGGAGGGCATGCCCGCTCCCTGCACCCCGAACAACTCGGGGTCTTACGCGGTGAAACACAACCCGTTTATGTACTATCCCAGCGTCACAGACAACAAGGCCACCTGCGCCGCGCACGACGTGCCGTTCTCGCAGCTCGGGGCCGACCTTAAGGGCGCCTCAACTTTGCCTGACTATGCGTTCATCAGCCCGGATATGTGCAATGACATGCATGACTGTTCGGTGCAGACCGGGGACACCTGGCTGTCGCAGCAGGTGCCACAGATCCTGGCCTCACCGGCCTTTACGACGCAGAATTCGCTCCTGGTGATCACCTGGGACGAGGGCAGCGGGGCCAATAATAAGGTGTCGACGATTTTCGCGGGGCCTGCCGCCAAAAAGGTGTACACCTCCGATGTGGCCTACAGTCACTATTCCCTGCTGCATACGATAGAAAGCTCGTGGGGCCTGGCACCACTGACGGGCAACGACAGCAACGCGCCGATCATGACCGACATGCTCCGATAGCCGCGCGGCCATCCGGCCTTTCCTCGGACAGGGAGACGGCTCAAACGGGCGGTGGTCGGACCTGTTGCGCGGACATTGTCAAAGGATTCCCCTTACGTACGCGCGCGGGCATCTTTGCTGAGTCAACGCGGAAGCTTCCCACGGCTGGCAGGGTCAGGTATGGTGACTTCTGTCACGGTCATGAGGGCTGCGGCGACGAGGGCAGTCGCATATGGAGGATGCGTGCTGGGGAATCCTGCCCCCGCCATTTACCGAAAATGGCAGGAGAACCTAAGATGTTCGACCAACGTTTCATCATCGACGCCATCGGCCGGAGCGCGGAAAATTCCGTGGACCGGCGCCGCTTTTTCAGAGCCGCCGGGATTGCCGGTTTCGGTGCGGGGGCTGCCATCATGGCCTCCAGCGCTGCGGCCGGCGCAGCCACGGCCGATGCGCAGGCGCCCAGCGATTCCGCGATCCTGAATTTCGCGCTGAATCTTGAATACCTTGAGGCCGAGTTTTATCTCCGGGCCGTCACCGGGGTCGGACTGCCCGACAACATGACGACCGGAACCGGCACCCGGGGCCCGGTCGATGGAGGCCGGGCGGTCCCATTTGTCACGCCCTTCATTAAAAGATTCGCGCAGGAGATTGCCGCCGACGAAAAGGCACATGTGACCTTCCTGCGCAGTGCCTTGGGTGGAGCGGCAGTGTCCAGGCCACGGATCAGCCTGGATGCCAGCTTCACGGCGGCCGCCAGGGCGGCGGGCATCATCGGGAATTACCAGACCTTCGACGCGTATGCGAACGAATTGAACTTCCTGTTCGCTGCGTTCATCTTCGAGGATGTGGGGGTGACCGCTTATAAAGGGGCGGCCCCGCTGATCAGCAATAAGACCTATCTGGAAGCCGCCGCCGGCATCCTGGCGGTGGAGGCTTATCATGCCGGCCTCATCAGGACCACGCTGTACACACTCGGCGTTGGTGCACCGTCCATCATCTATCCCACCGTGCAAAAGATTTCCGACGCCCGGGACAGCCTGGACGGCCCCACAGACCTCGACCAGGGCATCGGGACCAGCACCGCGGCAAATATTGTACCGGCGGACGCGAACGGTCTTGCATTCAGCCGCAGCGCGGCCCAGGTACTGAACATCGCGTACCTGAACTCTGAAGCGGTCCGCTCGGGCGGGTTCTTCCCGGCCGGGGTGAACGGCGTGATCAACACGAGCGGTGACAACGACGGGGACGGTGACTAGGCCCAGACACCAGCAGGCCCATTGAGACGGTGGTATTCCCGGGGCGACGGCCGCCCCGGGAAAACCATCGGAACCGTTTTCACGTCCTGCCGCTTCGGACGGCTCGATGAATCTCCCGGTGCAGTTGAATTTCCCGGTGCAGTTGAATTTCCCGGTCCATAAGCCGCCCCTTGGGCATCGAAGAGCCGGCCGAGAGGGCCGGTGCGGGGGCCCTCCAACTCCTGTAATCCGTCGGTGTGGCGGTTGTAATCCATTCGTGCGCCGGAAGGATTTTGACCTCGCAACGCGCCGCCGGTCTGGTGGGCGGTTGCTGGGTCTGGCCTGTGACGTGTTTCGTCACCGGGCTGTATTCGCATTTCTGCAGGAGCCATTACCGTGACAGCCGGTGTTGACCCGTCCCAGCTGGCTGTACCGGCTGAGTCAGGGCACGCATGTGGCCACAGGTATCGCCTGCGTCCCGCTGATATTGGCGAAGCAGTGGACGGCGTACCCGAAGCTTTTCAGCTGGCCCGTGTTTATGGGCGTCAAGAGTGCGGTGGAGCGGCATCCATTGCCATTTTTGTCGCCAGCTCCGTGCTGCCGGGTCCGCCAAGAATATAGCGAACATGGAATCGATGATCGGGCCACGACACCACCGCGCCTTACCCCGTTCAGCGCCGACCTTTGCGGGGGAGACGGCTACGTCGTGGGGCGGCTTAGCCGACCGGCGCGGATCTGCAGGTGGCCTCCCCGTGTTGATGCGCTGGTGACGTCGGTACACGTTTCCTCCACTGCCCGCCAGGGATGGGCGGTGATGTCCGCCCCTCCCAGAGCGCAGGCAAGCCGTGCCAGCGGGGCCAGCCACCTTGCCCGGCCGATGGGGTCCTGCATGTCCACGACGCAGATCCGGGCATCCCCGCGCAGCAGCGTCGTCATGTTTTTCCATGCTGTCCCCCAATGAGGCATCAGGGACAGCGAGTAAGTCGCCAAAGCTGCCTCGGAGGCAGTGGAACCGCCGCTGTCGCGGATGTGGGCGCCGATTATGGACGGGTCGAGGGTGGTCATGTCTGCCTGGATGAGGATGACGTTGTCCCAGCCATGGGCTGCGGCACGCCGGCGGGCCCGGTGCAGCATTTGTGGGCTTCGGTCGATGCCGACGATGATTCCGGTGGGGCCGATCCGCCGCTGGAGGAGGCTGAAGTTCAACCCTGTGCCGCAACCGACGTCCAGGATCTGCTGCGCCGGTGAAGGGTCCAAGGCGTCGATGCCACGCAGCCGGCCTGCACGGTAGACCGGGTACTCGGCTGAAAGGATGTCGTAGAACGGGGCGATGACGGCGTATTTGTCGCGGATGGAGTTCTCCTATCGGGCGCGCCCTGCCATGGTGGCGGGGTCATTTTCGGGCGGTACGGTAGCCGTAGGGGAAACATACATCAACACGAAGGGGTGCCTGGTGACGAACTGTGCCGGGATTGTCGATTTTCTGGTCATCGGGGGTGGCACGGCGGGCATCATTGGAGCCAAGACGGCCTCGGGCTTCGGAGCCCGGACGGTCCTGGTGGAGCGTGAGCACACCGGAGGGGACTGTTTGTGGACCGGGTGTGTCCCTTCCAAAACCATCCTTTCGGCGGCCGAACGCGCAACGACCGAGCGCACTTTGACGGGGCGTGCGCCTGACTTTGCCGCCGTTCGGGAAAGGATTTTCCGGACGATCCACACAATCGAACCAGCCGATTCCCCCGCAGCGCTGGAAGCAGCAGGGGTGGAGGTCATCAAGGGTGTCGCCAGATTCGTCGCGCCGGGCGTGGTCGACGTCGATGGCAGGACCATCCGGTTCCGGCAGGCCCTCATCGCCACCGGCGCTGAACCGCTCAGCCCTAGGATTCCGGGCCTGAACGTGTCCGCGACAGTGACGTCGGAAACGATCTGGAACCTGGCCGATCTCCCGGCCCGGCTGGCCATCGTCGGCGGCGGTCCGGTCGGCTGTGAACTGGGACAGGCTTTTGCCCGCCTCGGCTCGGAGGTGACCATGATCGTCCGTTCCCGGGTCCTGGCCAAGGAAGATCCGGAGGCTGCCGCCGTCGTGCGGGAAAGCCTTGAAACCGACGGCGTCCGCATTCTCGATGACGTCAGAGTTCAGCGGGCCACCGATGCGCAAGGCGCCTCGCGCATCCACCTGGGGGATGGAACGTTCGTTGAGGCGGACACGGTCCTGCTGGCCACCGGTCGGACACCGCGTACCGCCGGCCTGGGGCTTGACCGGATCGGCGTCGCCCTGGACGGGTACGGGCGCGTCGTCACGGATCCGCGGATGAGGACCTCCAACCCGCTGATCCGTGCCGCCGGCGACGTGACGGCGAACCCTCGGTTCACCCACTTGGCCGGCGTGCATGCCAGCGTCGCAGCCTCCAACGCCGTTCTCGGCCTCAGCCGACGCATCAGCACCACGATCCCGAGGGTCACGTACACCTCTCCGGAGCTGGCCGCCGTCGGACTGACCGAAACCGGGAGTAACGGCCGCACCCAGGCCCGGACCGTCAGACATGCCCATATTGACCGGGCCGTGACCGAGGGTTCCACCGCCGGGTTCACCCGGTTGATCGTGGACCGGCGGGGCAGGATTTTGGGCGGAACCATCGTCAGCCCGCGGGCCGGGGAATCCCTGGCCGAACTGACCGTGGCGGTGCAAAAGAACCTCACGACCTCCGATATCGCCGGGATCACGCACGCCTATCCGACCTACTCCGACGGGGTGTGGAACGCGGCCATCGCCGATGCCCGGAATCGGCTGGCCGCTCCGCTCATCCGCCGGTCCATGCAGGCTCTGGTGTTTCTGCGGCGGCGGCGGCTGGACCGGGCAGTCCTGCACCGGCGTCACCGATAACCTTGGATCCATACGGCGGCGCTGGAATCCCATGCTGGAGGTTTTCGCCGAATGCGGTGTCTGCTCCGCCCACGAGGTCCACCGCTCCGGGATCGTTTGCGACTACTGAACCACCGTGCTGACCCAGGAAAGCCACTTCCCTCTACGCATTGACGCTTCCCGCACTTGCTGCGACATTGTGAACCAAGCGACAACCGCCGGGATGTGCGGCGCTGAGATTGGAGGCGGCATGGACGACCCCCGCTCCGATCATGCTGAACTTTCCTGAGATCCGAAAGCTCTGGCACAGGGAGGTGCGACTGAAAGTTGTCTCAGTGGCGGCCTCGCTGTTATTCTTCGCCGCTGCCTTTCTGGTCAAGCCGTGGCTGCACGAGTGGTACCCGGTGGTGGTGCTCGGCCCGTGGATTCTGGTGTGTGCGGGGACATTCCTGTCCCTTAGAGCGCTCAAAAGACTCTCGACGCTCGTCAACCTGAGGTTCGCCGCCGAGTTCACCCTGCGAACGGGCTGCGAATACCCGGAAGACGTGGACGTTCTTCAGATCAAGCACACAGTTGCCGCGCGGAGCGAAAATGGCTCAGTCTGTCTCTGGAGCGTGAAGCGGAAGGGCGGCTCCTTCATCATCGCTCCGGTATCCAGTACAGCCATGACAACACATCATCGAAGAGGCAGGATCGGGGCGGAGTCGAATTGTCAGTCACCGCGCCGTCAGTCAGACCCCCGTCTCGACAGGCCCCCGGGTGGATTGTAGAGTTCGACTACCGGTGTGCTGTCGGCAAGAACCTTGGGTGGAGGGTTGTGGCACGGCCGGCTGAGAATCAGTCCGCGGCAAGCAGGTCTCCCAGGTTAGCCCACCAGCAGTAGGAGACAGCGTGAAACGCAGGCTTGCTTCGATCCTTGCCGGCGCCATATTTTCCGTGGCTCTCACGCCGGTGCTGGCAGCAGCAGGCTCGGCTGCTGCCCCGTTCAGCTTTGCCGTGATTGGCGACATCCCCTACGGCTCCACGCAGCTGTCCATGTTTCCGCAGCGCATAGCCCAGATCAATGCCGATCCCGACGTGCAGCTGGTGAGCCATCTGGGCGATATCGGCGGCCCGCCCAACTGCTCCGATTCGTACTATTCCACCATCAAGTCGGACTTCGACCAATTCGTGGATCCGCTCCTCTATACACCCGGCGACAATGAGTGGGCCGATTGCTCCAGCGCTTCCGTGGGCGCGGCCAATCCGCTGAACCGTCTGGCGGCGGTGCGCCGGGTATTTTTCCCCCAACCGGGCCAAAGTCTTGGCCAGAACCCGGTGGCCGTCACTGCCCAGTCGGGCTATCCGGAGAACGTGCTGCTGGATCAGGAAGGCATCACGTTTGGCCTGGTCCACATCGTCGGATCGGAAAACGATTTGGCCTGGTGGAAGGGCAACACAGCGGTCACGCCTGAGCAGAAGGCGGAAGTGGACGCCCGGAACACCGCGGATATCTCGCTCATCCGCAGCGCCTTTTCCACCGCGAAGACCAATAACAGCAGGGCCGTGGCCCTGATTACGCAGGCCGACATGTTTACCGGTTCGCCGAACCGCACCGCTTTTGGCCCGTTGGTGAAGGCGATCGCCGCGGAGGCCTCGGCGTATGGCAAGCCGGTGTTCTTGTTCAACGGAGATACCCACACCTTCGTCAGCGACAAGCCCCTGGCCTCCTCAACATGGTTGTCCTACTACGGCATTTCCACCCCGGTCCCCAACCTGTCCAGAATCACCATCCAGGGCGGACCCACGGTGGCCGAATGGCTGAAGGTGACGGTCGTCAGCACGGCGGACGTTCTTCAGATTCAACGCGTCCCCTTCGGGACCGCAGTGGCGCCCCTGGCGTCCTTTACCTCCACCACCAACGCGCTTTCCGCGACGTTCGACGCCTCCGGATCCACGGGTGCCGGCGGCCTGGCAGGATACGCGTGGACCTTCGGGGACGGATCCTCCGGCACGGGCGTCTCACCCTCGCACACGTACGCTGCGGCCGGTACCTATGCGGCGAACCTGAAAGTGACCGACAATCAGGGCGCGACGGCATCAACGACCGGTTCCGTGACGGTGACCGCCGCCGCCCCCGCCCCCGCCCCCGGTGTGGATACCGTCGTCGTGCCGGCGAAGGCGGCGTGGAGCTGGCGGTTCGCTCCCACGGCCCCTGACGCGGCCTGGAAAAATCCCGGTTATGACGCGTCGGCGTGGAAATCGGGAGCCGGCGCCCTCGGGTTTGGAACCGCCGGGCTCGGCACGAACATCGACGTCAGCGGGGGCGCCAGCACGCGGCCCTTGGCTGGCTACTTCATCAAAAAATTCACCGTGGACACCGCTTCCGCGGTGACCAAACTGTCACTGAGGACGGTTGCCGATGACGGCGTCGTCGTCTTCGTCAACGGCACGGAAGTGGGCCGCAGCAATATGCCGGCCGGGCCCGTGACGTTCAATACCTTTGCCTCCTCGACCACCAACACTTCGGTTGCCACGGCAAATCCGGTGGTGTTTGAGGTCCCCGTGTCACTGCTGGTGAATGGGACCAATACCGTCGCCGCTGAGACGCACCTGAACTACCACGCGACGGCGAACATCAGCTTTGACCTGACGGCGACCGCCACTACTGCCGGGGGCGGGGGCGGGCCGGCACCCAACCAGTCGCCGGTGGCGAAGTTCAGCAGCAGCGTGTCCGGCCTTGATGCGTCAGTAGATGGTTCGGCGTCCTCGGACCCGGACGGGTCCGTCGCCTCCTACGCCTGGGACTACGGCGATCAAACGACGGGGACCGGGGCGACGGCGGCACACACCTACGCGGCGGCCGGCACCTACTCCGTGACCCTGACCGTGACGGATAACCAGGGCGGCACGGGTGTTATGTCCGCTCCCGTGACGGTGGCTGCGGCAACGGGTCCGGTCGACGTCGTCGTCGTGCCTACAAAGTCGTCATGGAGCTGGCGCTTTGCCTCGACCGCCCCGGACTCAGCCTGGAAGAACCGGGGCTTTGACGCGTCATCGTGGAACGTAGGGCCGGGGACATTGGGCTTCGGCACGACGGGGCTGGGCACGAACATCGACGTGTCCGGTCCGGCCAGCAGCCGTCCCCTGGCAGCCTATTTCATCGGTCAGTTCAACGTTGCGACGGCCTCAAGGGTATCGAAGTTGTCGCTGCAGACGATAGCCGACGATGGCGTGGTGGTCTATGTCAATGGCACGGAAGTGGTCCGGAGCGGCATGCCTACCGGACCGATCACCTTCGGGACCTACGCGGCGACGGGATTCCGCACGGCTAAAGCCGCGATGAGCCCGGTGACCGTCAACGTGCCCCTTTCCCTGCTGGTCGACGGGATCAACACCATCGCTGTGGAGACCCACCTGAACTACCACGCGACCCCTGATGTGACCTTTGACCTCGGCGCAGTTGCCACCGTCAACTGAGGGCCGTCGTCGTCCGCGCCGGGTCAGGCCGTTTTCGTTTCCGTTCAAAGCCCGACAGCGGCCGTTTGGGTCCGGCTGACCGGCGCGGGAAGCGGCTGGCAGGCGCTGCACGGCAGGGCAGGCACAGGACGATCTTGAAGATCCGTTGAACGTTGGGTCCAGGAGTCTAGACGGCCGTGATCCTGAGCGCCATGAGACACGTTGCCTGGCCGTCCAGAGTGTCCAGTTTCAGCCGCAGCAGATTCGCCAACAACCGCAGCCGGTTGCCCAGCGTGTTGCGATGGATGTAGAGCGCTCGGGAGGTGGGGGAGGACTGCCCGTTGCACTTTAGGTAGGTTTGGAGCGTCTTGAGCAGCTCGCTGCCATGATTCTGGTCGTAGCTGATCACGGGTGCCAGCAGTTTCCGGGCCGCGGCCCGGGCGCCTCCGCCGGCCGCCGCGGCGATGAGGGCTTGTATCTCCAAAGGGGCAGCGATGACCGGTTCTGAAACGTGACGCACGCCGTGGAGCGCGCCGGCGAGGCCCAGCCGCAACTCGTCCACGCTGTCCGCCGCGTCTTTGATGACGATGGGAAGATTCCCCGCCACCAGACGGCATGACGCCAGAACCTGTCGGGTGACCTCAGCCGCGGATGACGTTGTTGATTGTGGTGATTGGGCGAATACGTAAAGACTGTACTGAGCCGTCAGAAGTTGACTGTTCCTGAAGATCTCCTGAATTGCCAGCCGAATCTTCCACGCGGGGGACAAATCGGCAGGATCCAGCCGGGCGACAACGAGAAACGTGGCCTCAAGCGGATTAAATCCGCTGGCGCTGAAAGTCCGTGTGAGCTCTTCCAGCGCAATGCCCTGCCAGTCCCCAAATTGTGCCAATAGGGTTTCCAACTTTCCCTGTCTCGACCCGGCGACCCTGAGCGCGTTGGTGAGTTGGATGGCGAGGATGGATGAGACGGGTCCCAGTAACGTCGCCAGCGGTTCTCGGGACAGCCGGCCGCGGGCCACCAGATGATACGTATCCGTCCCGCCCATGGGGAGTTCAAAGGAAACGGCCTCATCCCCGGTCCGTCCTGGACTGAGATCTTCCGGACCCCAATGTGATCCTTGCGGCCAATAGGCGACCACGGACCCCGTGGCATCGAGGATTGCCAGCTGACTTTGGGCGGCCTCAGAAACCTCGGCCAGCAAACGGTTCATTGTGCCGCCCCCGCCGACAATTTTTGCGCAACGGTCGGCTAACGCCCACGATTGTTTGGTCAAGGCGAAGCGTTCCGCTTCAAGTATGCCCGTCACGAGACGGTGAACTTGAAGCGCCGGGACAACGCGGGGAACCTCGAGGAGCGGAACATCATGGTTCGAGGCCGCCCTGACCAAGCCGGACGGAATCAGCCGGTGGGCTGTCCCCGTGACGAACGCAATTGCGGCCACAGGTACCCCGGCCAACCTCTCCACGTAGGCGTCCCAAGTGCGGTCGTCAGAAATATTGAATCCGATGCCATTCGTGATGAGAAGGCAGTTCGGGCTCAGAAAGGGTGTGGGGTCCAGGAACTCGGCCGGGGCACAAAAGCTGATGGAGCGGGCCAGCCGTGCCGCCGTCGAGGCTGTGTGCAGACGCAATTGGAGCGCGTCCTCCGCCAGCAGGTCCGAAACTTTCATAAGTCTCCTTGAACGACCACAGATGGGGCACCTGTGCGACGTGTTTAGTTCTACACGACTTTACTGTGCAACTGCCCACTAGGTTGCGCTCGCTGTCTTCCGTATGGTTTTTCCCATGCGAGAAGAGAACGCGAAAAGGGTCACAGCTGCCATTGAAGTCAATTCGGACTTGGGCGAGGCACTGGGCCTACATTCATTTGGGAACGACCTCGAACTGATGGAAAGCATCGACGTCGCAAACGTCGCGTGTGGTTTCCACTCCGGCGATCCTGACACCATGGAAGCCACCGTTATGGCAGCCAAGAAGCACGGGGTGACGATTGGCGCGCATCCGGGCTTGCCGGACATCGTCGGCTTTGGCCGCCGGGAAATGAAGCTGACTCCTGGCGAAGTTGAGTCGCTGATTTTGTATCAGGTAGGCGCGCTTTGCGGATTCCTCAAAAAAGCCGGTGTAGAACTGCACCACATCAAACCCCACGGCTCGCTCTACGGAATGCTTGCCCGGGATGAAGACCTGATGAGAGGCGCCGCAGCCGTAGCCAAGCTGTACGACGTCCCCATTTATGGGCTGGCCGGCACCGTGCACCAAAGGGTCTGCGATGAATTGGGTGTTCCGTTCGTTGGCGAACTCTACGTCGACTTGAATTACGGTTCCGCGGGGGAGCTGCTCATCCAGCGTCGCCCCGAACCAACTGACCCGGCCGCGGCTGCCGGACGGGTGCGTAGAGTGCTGCGCGATGACGTTGTCGAAGCGTCGGACGGGTCACTCATCACCATTGATTTCAGCAGCATCTGCGTTCACTCCGACGCACAGAATTCCCCAGCCGTCGCCAAAGCCGTAAAGCAGGCGCTCGCTACCGCATGACCCATGGCGGCCAATCCTCCCGTTATCACCCGAAAGGTTCCTCATGTCCCATGCCATCGTGTCCCCCCTCCCCGGGCTGTTTTACCGGAAGCCCGGCCCAGGAAAAGACGCCTATGCCTCCGAAGGTGACCGCATTGAAATTGGTCAAACAATTGGCGTCATCGAAATCATGAAACAGTTCAGTGAAATCCGCTCCGACGTCCAAGGCGTGCTGACGAGCTTCGAGGTCGAGGACAATGGTGCCGTCAATCCCGGTGACGTGATCGCTGTGGTAGAGGTGGCACCGTGAAAAAACTCCTGATCGCTAATCGGGGCGAAATTGCAGTCCGCATTATCCGATCCGCACGGGAGCTCGGCATTGCAACGGTTGTCGTGGCCAGCGAACCTGATGCTCAATCCTTTGCGGCTCAGTTGGCCGACGAGTGTGCCGTCATTGGGCCGGCCCCGGCCAGCCGCAGTTACCTCGATCAGGAGGCCGTCCTGAAAGCCGCAATGGACTTTGATTGCGATGCCGTCCATCCCGGCTATGGTTTCCTGTCCGAGAACGCGAGGTTCGCCAAGGCTGTCATTGCCGCTGGACTGACTTGGGTGGGTCCTGCGCCTGAGTCAATCGAGATGATGGGTGATAAAGCCCAGGCCAGGCAGGCGGCGAAGGATGCCGGCGTGCCAACCCTTCGCGGGACCGACGGCGCGGCGCCTGCCAACGCGGACCTCGTTAGTATTGCCCGCGACATAGGCTATCCACTGGTGGTCAAAGCAGCCGCCGGGGGCGGTGGACGAGGCATTCGCCTCGTTGTTGCCGGGGGGGACCTGTTGTCCACAGTGGAAGTCGCCCAGGCAGAAGCCGCTGCGGCCTTCGGCAGCTCCTCCGTCTACCTGGAACGATTTGTCGAGCGTGCCCGGCATGTGGAGGTTCAGATCCTCGGTGACGGCAAAAATGTCATCCACCTGGGGGACCGCGACTGTTCCATGCAGCGGCGGCAGCAGAAGGTCATGGAGGAAGCTCCGGCGCCGAATCTGCCTGAGCAGGTTCGCGCGCGGATGCTCGAGTCCTCCGTCCATCTGGGCCAGAAATGCGGCTACTCAGGGTTGGGTACTGTCGAGTTTCTCTACGACCCTATTAACCACGAGGTCGCGTTCATTGAAATGAACACCCGTTTGCAGGTGGAACATCCGGTTACCGAAATGATCACGGGACTGGACTTGGTCAGGGAACAACTCTTGGTGGCATCCGGTGGTTCGTTGCAGCTCCGTCAGGAAGACGTTGTCTTTCGGGGACACGCCTTCGAATTCCGCATCAATGCCGAGGACCCGAAGAATGGCTTCATGCCCAGCCCCGGCCTGCTGACCCGGCTCGATTGGCCCGGCGGACCGGGTATTCGAGTGGATTCCGGCTTCGTGGCGGGTTCCACGGTGGCTCCTTTCTACGACTCGCTCCTTGCGAAGCTGGTGGTCTGGAATGAGGACAGGCATCGGGCGATCGTCCGATCCGGCCATGCGCTGGGGGAAGTAAACATCGAGGGCGTCACCACCACGGTCCCCATGCTCAAGGCCTTGATCCTCCTTCCCGAACTGCGCGAGGTGGAACACCACTCCAGGTTCATCGAGACGGCCACTGACCTGCTGGAGTCCCTGGCATGAGCAACAACGACGGTGACACCAAAGATTTGCAGGGAACGGCCCGGTACACCTGGGGAGGCGACGAGTTCTTGTTCGTCGAAATCGACGAATCGATGAGCCTCGCGGCAAATTTCAAGGCCAATTCGATGGCGTCCGTGCTCGCCGCCAGGGCGCTGCCTGGAATCTCAGACGTCTGTCCCGCCAACGCTTCCCTGTTGATTCGCTTTGATCCGGATAAGTTGGCGCCGGCTGGGCTCGAAGCCGAGGTCAGGGCCATCGAGCTGGAAGTTGACGGTTCTACGAACCGTACCTTGGAAACCCGGATCATTGAGATTCCTGTCTGGTATGACGACCCGTTCACCCGCGAGACAGGTGCACGATTCAGAGCCGGCCACCAACGCCCGAACGGCACGGACCTGGACTTCGCCGCAGAAGCGAACCACCTGACCTCCGCCGCTGAGTTCATTCGCAGGCACCACAGCAATCCCTGGCTGGTTTCCATGGTCGGATTCGTTGCCGGTTTGCCGTTTATGTTCCAGATGGTTCCCCGGGATCAGCAGCTTGAGGTGCCCAAATACCTAAGTCCCCGCACGGATACTCCTGCGCTGACGGTCGGCCATGGAGGCTGTTTCGCCTGTATCTATTCGGTGCGGGGAGCGGGCGGCTACCAGATGTTCGGTGTCGCGGCGGCCCCGATCTTTGATCCGGCGCAAAAGTTGCCGGACTTCAAAAGCTTCATGATCTTTTTCAAGCCCGGTGACATCGTCAAGTTCCGCCCTGTGGACAAAACCGAATACGAGCGGATTCAAGAGCAGGTCGAGGACGGAACCTTCGTGTATCGGCAGGCTTCTGTGACGTTCAACCTGGCGGAAGCGTTGGAGAATCCGGTGCGCTACAACAATGAGATTCTGGAGCGGCTCAATGGCATTTGAAATAGACGAACCCGGACTATCCACCACGGTTCAGGACCGCGGCCGGCTCGGCTACTACAACGTTGGCATTCCACAGGGTGGATCCATGGACCAGCTGTCAGCCGAGATGGCCAACGCGGTGGTCGGCAACACCGCCGAGGAGGCGGTTCTGGAATGTACGTACCTGGGGCCGCGGTTTCGGACAACAGATTCCGCCGTAGTCGCCATCACCGGCGCGCCCGTGGACGTGAAAGTCAACGGCGAAAGCCGTGAGCAATGGACCCGATTGGAGCTGTCAGCCGGGGATGAACTGTCATTCGGCTTTCTAATGGCCGGTACACGGTTCTACATCGCCGTCCGTGGCGGCATCGATGTCCCCGTCGTTCTGGGCAGCCGGTCAACCTACACCCTCGGGTCGCTCGGCGGTTTCAAAGGCCGCAAGCTCCAGGCCGGGGATGTCCTTCATGTTGGTCCCGGGACAGCCGCAGGAAACCAAGGGCTCGACGGGATCGGCGCCGAACAGCGGCCGACATTTGCCCTGGAACAAAGCATCCGTGTGGTGCGCGGACTCTACGACCACCGGCTGACCGAAGCCGGCATGGAAACGCTGCTCTCCGCCACTTGGACCCTCACTCCGGTCGCGGACAGGACGGGTTTGCGGTACTCAGGACCCGTCATTGAATGGAAGCCGCGTGAACAGCCTTTCGGTGCGGGTTCAGACCCGTCAAACATCGTCGACGCCGGTTATGCGGTGGGATCCATCCAGATACCGGGCGGCCAAGAACCCATCGCACTGCACCGGGACGCGGTGTCCGGCGGCGGCTACGCCATGGTCGCAACAGTCATTAGCGCCGACATGGATTTGCTGGCACGCAGCGCCCCGGGAACAAAAACCCGGTTCCGGGCCGTCACTATGGAGGATGCACTCGCCGCCCGCGCCGACTACAGGGCGGCGCGCAGCAAACTCTGGGGGAATATCCTCTAGCGAGCCGGATCTCGTCGTCGTGTGCTGTGTGCGGCGCTGCTTTCCCGGACGAACAGTGACGGCGCCAGCCGGGTGGATGTGACGGACTCACCCTTGAGGATGCGTTGCAGCATGTTGACGGCGGTTTTCCCTATGTCAAGCATCGGGGAGTGGACCGACGACAGCGGAACCGGCAGTTCGGCCGCGAGCGAAGTGTCATTGAATCCGACGACGGCCACGTCCCGACCCACCTGCAGGCCGTGGGATCGCAGGGCGCCCATGGCGCCGATGGCCGCGAAATCGTTGACGGCAAAAACCGCAGTGGGGAGGAGGCCGCGGTTTTGCAGGATGGCTTCTGCCGCTTCGCGTCCTCCGGCCGTGTCGAATCGGGACCAGACAACTGCACTGTCGGGAATGGTGCCGCCCAGTTCCTTCCAACGGGTGACGAAACCGCTTGTCCTGTCGACGGCAGTGCTCGCATAAGATTCGCCGGCAATGATGGCCACGTCTCGGTGCCCCTTGGCCCACAGGTGCTCCGCGACGAGTTGACCGCCGACGATATCGTCACAGGTTGCCGACGGGTAACCCGGTACTCGGCGGCTCACCAGTACAAATGGGACTCCTCGAGTAGTGAGCTCCGCGAGCAGATTGTCATCGAGGTGCGCATCGCCAATGATGAGACCGTCCACCCGCCGGGCCAGCATTGTTTCGATTTTTTGGCGTTGCCGTTCCGGATCGTCACGGGAGTTCATGACAAAGGTGGAATAGCTGATGCCGGCTGCCGCTTCGTCAATGCCCTCGTACATGACGGCCAGGACAAGGTCCGAGAGCCGGGGAACAATGACGCCCACCATCCGAGTCCGCCTGGTGCGCAGGCTGGTGGCCTGCGGGTCGGGGGAGTAGCCAAGCTTTTCAGCCAGGTCACGAACGCGTTGGGCCGTGGCGGCCGATGCGGCGCCCTTCGCCACGTCGCTGTCCGAGTGCAGAATTCGAGACACCGTGGACGGGTGAACGCCCAAGCTGGCGGCCAGGTCTTTCAAGGTCACCGCCCTGGCGCCCATGCTTGCGTCACTCATTCGAGCCCCGCTTCGGGTAATTCGTCGAGTGGCACGAAACCCTCGACAAGTTGGACGAAGAAAATCCTTGACGTGCCATGAAACCCATTCTAGAGTTGCTTACGCCACAACCCAAACGATTGGGTATGGGGCCTATGCCGCGACAACCTCCACATGAAGCGCCGGGTCTTCACAGATACCTGGAACCCAAGTTTCGCGACGTCCGAAACCCAATCGATTGGGTACAGTGCATAATGGAGCTCAGATGACACCGATCGACCCCGCCAGCCCGCATGTGGTGCTGCTGGCGACAGGGGGCACCATATCCTCCCGTGCATCGAACGGCGGCGGGGGTGCCACAGTCGCCTCCGACACCGGCGAGCAGGTTTTAGCAGGCTTGGCAGGCTCGCTGATGTACCCGGTCCGGGTAATTGACGTCTTCCGTAAGGGATCGTACTTACTGACATTTGAGGACATGTACGGCATCTGTGTAAAAATCCGGGAGGTCCTCAACGATCCCCTGGTGGTTGGCGTCGTCGTCACGCACGGTACCGACACCATGGAAGAGACGGCATTTCTCGCCGACCTCACCCACAACGACTCCCGCCCGGTTGTCTTCACCGGAGCCCAAAGATCAGCAGACGCGGACGATCCGGATGGTCCGGACAACCTGGCCGGGGCCATCGCCGTAGCCTCAGCGCCGTCCGCGGCCGGGCATGGAGTCCTCGTGTGCTTTGCCGGGGAGATCTACAACGCCTGCGGACTTCGCAAGATCCACACCTCCGACCTCAGAGCCTTCGGGGACCCGGATCTTGGCCCGATCGGCACTTTCTCCCAGGCCGAGGGCGTCCTGCTGCGCGAGGCACGTCCTCGGATGGCCCCGCTGCCGCTGCCGGACGAGCGCGGACAGGTGCGCGTTGACCTGGTTGCCGCCTATCCCGGCGCCGATGAAACCCACCTTCGCGCGTCCCTCACGGCCGGGGCGAAGGGCGTCGTGCTGCAGGCCACGGGAATCGGCAATGTCAACGTTCCCTTGGTCGAAGTCGTCGCCGAGGCCACCGCGGCCGGCGTCGTGGTCGTGACCAGCACCCGAGTGCAGGCCGGTCCCGTCAAGGCGGTGTACGGCGCCGGTGGAGGCGGACGTGACCTTCTGGCCGCGGGCGCCATACCGTCGGGACTGCTCCGTCCCTCACAGTCGCTGATTCTGCTGGCCCTGCTGCTGCGGCTGGGGTGGACGCGGCAGGACATCGCCGGGCAGTTCGCCAGCCGCGGCTCGGCCCCTCAAGACGTTCCCGTCGCATCTATCAACCATCTGAAAGGCACATCATGACGAAGGATATTCAGGTCGCATTCGGCGTTGACGTCGACGCCGTCGCCGGCATGCTCGGCTCCTACGGGGGCGAAGACTCTCCGTGCGACATTTCGCGGGGCCTCTTCAGCGGCGAAGTCGGCGGTCCGCGTCTCCTTCGCCTGTTCGGCAAGTACTCCCTCCCGTCCACCTGGTTCGTGCCCGGTCACTCGATCGAAACCTTCCCGGACCTGACCCGGATGATCGTGGAGGCCGGACATGAGATTGGCGTCCATGGGTACTCCCACGAAAACCCGATTGCCATGACCCGTCAGCAGGAGACGGCCATCCTTGACCGGTCGATCGAGCTGATCGAAAAGGTGTCCGGCCGTCGTCCAACCGGCTACGTGGCGCCTTGGTGGGAATTTTCGCCCGTCACCAACGAAATCCTTCTTGAGCGAGGCATCAAATACGACCACTCCCTCATGCACAGGGACTTTGAACCGTACTACGTCCGGGTTGGGGACACCTGGAAGAAAATCGACTACACCAAACCGGCCAAAACCTGGATGGAACCCTTGGTACGCGGCCGGGAAACCGATTTGGTCGAGATCGCGGCCAACTGGTACCTGGATGATTTGCCGCCCATGATGTTCATCAAGGCGTCGCCGAATTCCCACGGCTTCGTCAACCCCCGCGATATCGAACAGATGTGGCGTGACCAGTTCGACTGGGTTTTCCGGGAGATGGATCAAGCTGTTTTCACTATGACGATTCACCCCGACGTGTCTGGCCGCCCGCAGGTCCTCCTCATGCTTGAGCGGCTGATCGAGTACATCAGCGGCCACGACGGCGTCAGCTGGCACACGTTCGACCAGATCGCCGATTCATTCATCGCCCGCAGCCCCCGAAAGGACAGTAACTCATGAGCACGCCATCCGACACCGTCGATCTGTCGGCACCCTCGGGGAACGAACGGCGCCGATTCCCCGTCTTCTCCAAACGGAACACCAGCATCGCCACGGTCCTTGCCCTGCTCGCCTGGACCGTTGCAGTTTTCGACTACGGGCTCTTTGGCACCCTCCTGCCCGCCATGCAGGAGTCCTTCGGGTGGACCGCGCCGGAGGCGTATGCCATCAACACATGGATCGCCGTCGGCACGGCCGTGGTGTGCTTCGGCATCGGTCCGGTCATTGACCGCCTGGGCCGGCGCAAGGGCATGATGACCACCATCGGTGGGACGGCGATCGTTTCCGGCCTGACGTCCCTGATCCCGGTGGGACTGGGTTTCATCAGCAGCGGTCTGCTTGTCGTTGTGCGCTCCTTTGGCGGACTTGGGTTTTCCGAGCAGGCCGTCAACGCCACTTACATGAACGAGGTTTACCAGGTTACCGAAGACGAGAAGAAGCGCAGGCGGCCCGGATTCCACTACTCCTTTATCCAGGGCGGATGGCCACTGGGATTCCTGCTGGCCAGTGCGCTGAGTTTGGCCTTCCTGCCCTCGCTGGGCTGGCGTGCCCTTTACCTGATGGCCACAGTACCCGCGGCAATTATCGTCTGGGTCATATCACGCAAGCTGAAGGAAACCCCGCAATTCGAGCTGCACCACGAACTGACGCATCTTGAGAAGGCCGGAAAAACCGAAGAGGCGCACGCGCTGGCCCGCTCCTACAGCGTGGAGCACTCCTCCGACGCGCCGCTGAAACGCATCTGGGAGCCACATCTGCGCCGGAACACGATCGTGTTCTCCTTGGCATGGATCATTAACTTCTTCGGCATCACAATCTTCAGCGTCCTGGGAAGCTCGGTGCTGAAAAACGCCAAGGGAATCGAACTTTCGCAAGCGTTCTGGTACCTGATCGTCATCAACCTTCTCGCCTACTTCGGCTATGTCTTCCACGGCTGGCTTGGCGACAAGATTGGCCGGAAATGGACCATCATCGGCGGCTGGATTATCTCCGGAATCTGCTTCATCTTCATGCTGAGCCCTCTGACCACCAGCCCCTTCATGATCATTCTTACCTACGGCGGCGGCCTCTTCTTCCTCGTCGGTCCGTACGCGGCCATACAGTACTTCATGGCCGAGTGCTACCCCGTCAGCTGCCGCGCCACCGGAACGGCGTTCATCGGGGCCATGAGCCAGCCGGGCACGATCATCGGCGGCGCACTATTCACCGCGGTAGCCGCCGGTGCGGGCACCGGTACTGCGGCTGTCTGGATTGGCGCCATGGGAACACTGCTCTCGGGCGTCCTCATGATCGCCGCCAAACCAGTAGCCGAAGCTAAAGCGGAGGACCCCCATGCCTGAACCGCAAGTAGCCATCATCACAGGGGCGGCCAGTGGAATCGGCCGCGCACTCGCGGCCCACTACGCGACGCGCAACGTTCGCTCCGTCATTGGAACATTTCCCGACGATCCGCATGATCCGGAACAAACACTGCGCTTGGTGCAGGACGCCGGCGGCAGTGCTGTCGTCCATGAGGTTGACGTGCGGAGCACCTCGTCGGTCGATGCCTTCGCCCAGCGGGCCGTGGACGAATTCGGGCGGCTTGATATTGCTGTCGCTAACGCCGGCATTCTCCGCAATTCCCGTCTTCAGGACCTCACCGACGAACGCTGGGCCGCAATGCTGGATGTCGACCTGACCGGCGTGCTGCGCACGCTGCGTGCAGGGGCGGCAAGAATGGCCGACGGCGGCGCGATGGTTGCCGTCTCATCAATCGCCGGCGGCGTCTACGGCTGGGAGGGGCACGCCCACTATGCCGCCGCCAAGGCCGGTGTACTGGGTCTGATCCGTAGCGTTGCGGCCGAACTCGGGCCGGTGGGAATCAGGGCCAACGTGGTTATCCCGGGACTCATCGAGACGCCCCAGTCACTTGACTCCGTCAACTCGTTAGGCCCCGAAGGCCTTGAACGGGCGGGACGGGACATTCCGTGGGGTCGGGTGGGCCAGCCCGAGGAAGTGGCCAGCGTCATCGCGTTCCTGACGTCCGACGACGCCCGATACGTGACTGGACAGTCCCTCATCGTTGATGGCGGGCTCACCATCAGGATGAGGGCCTAAACGCCGAAGGAGAACATGAACACACAAGATCATGACAGATTCCCGGACGGGCGCGCCGTCGTCGTCACCGGCGGAGCCAGCGGGATAGGTCAAGCGATTGCGGAAGCTTTTAGAGCCGCCGGCGACCGAGTAGCGGTCCTGGACCGGGCTGGCGGCGACGGCGTCATCGCCGTTGACGTCGCCGACGAGGACAGCGTCAGGAATGGGTTTGCTGCGGCCCGGGCACACTTGGGGCCGATCGATGTACTCGTCAACAGTGCGGGCCTGTTGACGGAGTCGCCGCTTGAACAGATGCCGCTCGCGTTGTGGAACGAAACGATCGCTGTAGATCTGTCAGGCGTGTTCCTGTGCTGCCGCGAAGTCGTGGGCGGGATGCGACGGCAAAAATGGGGGCGAATCATCAACATTGCTTCACAGCTTGCCATCAAGGGGGGCGTCGGTCTGAGCCACTATAGCGCTGCAAAGGCCGGCGTCATCGGCATGACTAAGTCTCTGGCTTTGGAAACGGCGGCGGACAACGTCCTCATCAACTGCATCGCCCCGGGGCCTATCGAAACGCCGCTTGTGGACGGCATTTCCGACACATGGAAGGTTGCCAAACGCGCCGAGCTGCCCCTTGGCCGCTTCGGCACGCCCGCCGAAGTTGCTCCAACAGCGCTGCTGCTGGCCAACGACCCCGGGGGTAACCTCTTTGTCGGCCAAACGCTCGGCCCCAATTCCGGCGACGTCATGCCCTAAGAGGCGACGTCATGCCCTAAGAAAGGAGCTTGACATGTGCGGAGCCTGTGGGAGGATCATCGCGGCCGACCCAGTCCTGGGCCGGGTACGCACTGCCAGAGAACAGCTTTTAGTGGCGCAGGCAGTGACAGCTGTCTCGGGTACTTTGCCTGGCGCGCCAAAAGTAACTGCCACCGGGGACTCGTGGCTCGTATCCGGAGCGAAAGGTCGGACTATTATCTGCGGTACCGTGGATGAATTGTGGCGGGGAGTGTTGGCCGCCACCGGCACCAGCCGCGAACGCAGGGACGCCTTTCGCAAATTGATGCTCGACTGCACGTCCACGGCTGAGTCCGGAAGCCTGGTCGCAGAAATGGCTCGCGCGGGGGTTGCGGTGGTCGATGCAGCACCAGGATTGCTCTAGCGTCCATTGACCGGGTCGACTTGGTGCGGGCGACGTCGGGAAGCGGCTGGCACGGCGGCCGCGGGAGTCAGCTGCCGCGGGCCATAGTCTGGGCCGATAGCCCGCATAGCATTTTGGGGGCTTCTACCGAAACCGGTGTTTGCCGAAGCTTGAGGCACTGTAAACACCACCTGCGTGGTCACCCGCCCTCCCGGGCGGAAAGCCACGCACGCGGGGAGATGGTTGAGCCGGTCAACAAGAGTATCTGCTTCTCCGCCGAAAAGGCTGACACGGCAACGATTAAAACCAACGGCATCGACAATGTGCTGGAGATGATGGGTCTGGACCTGCCCAGCGTCTACTCGTCGGAACTGAGCGAGTTCGTTTCGACCGCCGTCGTAGGCGTGTCGTGGAGACACGCCTAGAAACGCGACGCAACTTCACCAAAGGTGGTCCATCTTCAACGCTGGAGATCGCTTGAGCCCGGCGGACAGTTCGGCCAGCGGCGCCGCGCTGGCAAGCAGGGCATCCGCGCACACGGTGGCCCTACGCTGGGCCTGCGCTAGGAACGGCCCGCACGATGGTGCGTCGCGGAAATACCCGGCCCCCCGTTACCTTTTTGGCGGCCCGACTCCTACTCGAACCGGGAAGGATCGCCCATTCCGCGCCGCAGGATTTCCGCCGTGCCGCTGGAGAAGTCAACGACGGTCGTTGGCTGGGCGCCGCAGTCGCCGGAATCAAGCACGGCGTCCACCTCGTGGTCGAGCCGCTCCTTGATTTCCCAGCCCTGGGTCAGCGGGTCCTCCTGGTCGGGCAGCAGGAGCGTGCTGGAAAGGAGCGGTTCACCGAGCTCGGCCAGCAGCGCCTGGACAACGTTATTGTCGGGGATGCGCACCCCAACCGTCTTTTTCTTGGGGTGCAGCAGCCGGCGCGGAACCTCCTTCGTGGCAGGCAGGATGAATGTATAGCTGCCCGGCGTGACGGATTTGATGCTGCGGAAGACATCATTGCCGATGTTCACGAACTGCCCCAGCTGGGCGAAGTCCCGGCAGACCAGCGTGAAGTGGTGCTTGTTGTCGAGCCGGCGGATCGCGCGGATCCGATCCAGCGCGTCCTTGTTGCCCAACTGTGCCCCGAGCGCGTAACACGAGTCTGTCGGATAGGCGATTAGTCCGCCCGCCCGCACGAGCTCGACAATCTGAGCGATCGCCCGTGGTTGGGGATCTTCGGGGTGAACGTCGTAGTATCTCGCCATGCCAAGAGCTTACGGCCCGGCGGCTGATCGTGCACGGAGGCCAGGTCCAATGGTGCGTGACGGAGGGGGTTCCGACGCGGTTTCCGGCGCGGTTGGTCCAGGGGTTTGCATCATGACCGAGGTGGCGCCGGAGGGCTGCGTAGACAGGATCTCGATCGAGTAGGACACTCAAGTGGACCGGCGACGGCATCCGACGGCGTCGCCACCCGCCGCCGTCGGCCTCAAGCAAGGCGCGCGCAATAGCTGCACGACGGGAAGATGGACAGATGGATGCTGTAGACGCACTCAATGAAATCGCGTTCTGGCTCGAGCGGGAACTCGCTCCCACGTTCAAGGTGCAGGCGTTTCGGAACGCGGCCGAAGCCGTGAGCGGTTTGGCTCCTGAGGAGCTGGTGGAGCGCGCGCGCGACGGGCGGCTCAAGCGGATGAAGGGCATTGGGGCCAGGACGTTTGAGGTGATCAGTGAGGCTGTCGACGGCGGCGTGCCTGACTATCTCGACGGGTTGCGGCAACGCGGAAGCCATCCGCTCGCGGAAGGCGGCGCTGCCCTGCATGCGGAGCTTCGCGGTGACCTGCACAGCCACAGCAACTGGTCAGACGGCGGGTCGCCCATCGGGCTCATGGTCGAGGCCGCCCGGCTGCTGGGCCGCCAGTACCTTGCCCTGACCGATCACTCACCCAACCTTAAAATCGCCAACGGGCTGAGCGCGGAGCGTCTCGCCCAACAGCTCGACGTCGTGGCGCAGACCAATAGTGATGTAGCGCAGAATGACATAGCGCACGTCGACACAGCCCAGGGCAACAACGGTGACAAGGACTTCCGCCTCCTGGCCGGTATTGAAGTCGACATCCTCGAGAACGGTGACTTGGATCAGACACCGGAAATGCTGGACCGGTTGGACATCGTCGTCGCGAGCGTGCACTCCAAGCTTCGCTCCGACGCGCGGACCATGACCCAAAGAATGCTCAAGGCGGTCAGCGATCCGCATACCAACGTTCTCGGTCACTGCACAGGCCGGCTAGTACAAGGATCGCGGGGGCAACGTCCTCCCTCAGACTTCGATGCCGAGCGTGTGTTCGCAGCGTGTGCGGAGCACGACGTCGCAGTTGAGATCAACTCGAGGCCGGAGCGGCAGGACCCGCCCGACGACCTCATCCAACTGGCCATCGAGGCCGGTTGCCTCTTCAGCATCGACAGCGACGCGCATGCCCCCGGACAGCTCGACTTCCTCCAATACGGTGCCGAGCGGGCGGTGCTGAACGATGTGCCCGCAGGCCGGGTGGTCACGACATGGCCGTTGGAGCGGCTGTTGGAGTGGGCGGGCTCCGGGCGTTGAGGGGATAGCGGCGCGTTGGGTTCAGCGACTCACGCCCCGGGTGCCCTGACTTCGTCGCACTGACCGTGCCGCCGCCTTTCCTCGGTTTGGCGGGCTGCCTCCTCCCGGCACGTATTTATGACCCCCGGGCAGGCGCCCATTCCGCTGCCGAGTATTCCAGCGACGTCAGCCAGGTTGTTATTTCCTCAGCCGAAGCCGTGAGAGCTTTTCGGGTCCAGGGTTGGTTGGTTGGCCCATACATGAGCAATACCAGGTTTCATGGCCAGTAATTACCGTTTTTCAAAAACTCTGATCGGGAGCACGATGGTTGCTGGAAGTGATCCACAGCATAGTTACAGCCGCATGGCTGCAGTAACAGGAGTAGAGCATGAACCGGCAAGCCTTAGATTTCACACCAAGGGTGGTCACCCTCGGCACCGCCGGCGGCCCCCGCTGGTGGACGGGCGAAAACGCCGGCAAGCGCTCGGGCATCGCGACCGCCGTCGTAGTCGGGGACGTTACCTATCTCGTGGACGCCGGGCATGGGGTGGGCCGGCAGATGATGCTGGCCGGGTTGCCCATCAACTCCCTGCGCGGCATCTTCGTCAGCCACCTGCACTCGGACCACACCATCGACCTGGGCTCTTTGGCCATCTTCGGGATGTTCACCTTCGGCCCCGACCAGCACAAGATCCACCTGATCGGCCCCGGCGACCGCGGCGAACTCCCTCCCGTCTCCCCGCGCGCCGCGGTGCCGCCGACCCCCGTTTTCCCGGAGAACCCGACTCCGGGCATCACCGCCATGTTCAGCCACCTGATGGCGGCCTACGCCACCGACCTCAACGACAGGATCCTGGACAGTCTGCGCCCGTCCCCTTATGACTACTTTGTCCCGCAGGACATCACCATCCCGGCGGCCACCGGCTACTCGCCGAACACCAACCCCACTCCGGCGGACATGGAGCCGTTTGAAATCTACTCCGACGAACTTGTCACCGTGACCGCAACCCTCGTCCAGCACCCGCCCATTGCCCCGGCCTTCGCGTTCCGCTTTGACAGCGCCGACGGTTCGGTCACGATCTCCGGCGACACCGCCCCGTGCGAGAACCTGGTCCGGCTGGCCGGGGGCACCGACCTGCTGCTGCACGAGGCCATCGACTTCGACTGGGTCAACCAGACCTATGGAGGATCGGCCGACGGCACGGGCCGCGCCTCGGCGGACCACCACCGCAAATCCCACACCAGCGCCGCCGAGGCCGTGGAACTGGCCACCCGCGCCGGCGCAAAGGCGCTGGCACTGCACCACCTGGTCCCGGGAACCACGCCGCTGTCAGTCTGGCAGTCGGCCGGCACCGACTTTGCCGGGGACTACTACGTCCCGGACGACCTTGATTCAATTCCCTTTGGCCAAACTACCGCTGCTACGCGCAAGATTGAAGAAATGGTGACTTCGAGATGACTATGACGAGTAAAAGCACCCGCCTCCGTGCGGGACGCCCTGTCAAGGAAGACAGCCTGAACACCACCGCCATGCGGCGGATCCTGGCCTCCAGCTTCGTTGGCAGCGCCATCGAGTTTTACGACTTTGTACTCTACGCGACTGCAGCCAGCCTGGTGTTCAACAAGGTGTTCTTCGCCAACGTCCCGCCGGCCGTGGGCTTGTTCGCTTCCTTCGGCACGCTGGCCGTGGGGTATGCCGCCCGGCCGCTGGGCGGTGCCATCTTCGGGCACTTCGGCGACCGGCTTGGCCGCAAGGGCTGCCTGATTGTCTCCATGGTGATGATGGGCCTGGGCACCACGGCCATCGGGCTGTTGCCCAAGAACCTGATCCTGGGCACGCTCGCCGGCATGAGCTCCTATACCGTGCAGGGCCTGATGACGGTGTGGGCCATCTCCTACGCCGTGGACCACGGCGTCAACCAGACCGGCGTGCTGAACGTCAAGGCCATCGGCGCCACCCTGACAATCGTGGGCATCTGGTTTGCTGCCCGGCTCAGCGACAAGTACGGCCGTCGGCCCGTCATGCTGACCGGCATGATCGCCGGCGCGGTGCTGGCCTACCCGATCCTCTGGCTCCTGCAGACCAACACGCTGCTGGGCTTTGCGATCGGCCTGTTCCTTGCCAACGGCATCATCCAAGGGGTCATTTTTGGCCCGTTCGGCGCCTACGTGGCCGAGCTCTTCCCCACCCGCATCCGCTACTCCGGCGCCTCCATGACCTACAGCCTGGTCCTGCTGGTCGGCGGATCGCTGTGGTTGGTCGGCCTGGCCTGGGCGCTCGCCTTCGTTGTGGCCGCGGTCTGTGTGATGGCCACCAAGGAGGGCCGCGATGCGGACCTTACAGGGGACATGCGCTGACGTTTTCACCAAAGTTCGACGGCGGCCCGCCCCCAATAGCCGG
>NZ_JASISR010000016.1:42569-107525 GCF_030063245.1 Paenarthrobacter sp. PH39-S1 | reverse complement strand
CGAAATCTTCAACCTCACCAAGCTGGCCCCGAAGAAAAGTTAGGTCATACACTTCCAAGCCCCAAAAAGAGCCTCTGACCTGCACAAACACAAGTTTCGAACCAATTAGCTAGGAAACTCCCGCTAGGCTCCGCAACATGGACCCCACAGGTGAAGAGCACGAATTTCCCACTGCGGTTTCTGCCGCCGACGCCCCAACACGGGTCCGCACGAGCTTTCGGACCGAGTTGGTTAAAAAGGAAGGCCATACCGTTGACGCGGGCTGGGCGGGCGGCATCGCACCGCAGTACGGTGTCGCCCCGCGCATACGGCTGGGAAGCAATAAATGGTTCAATCTGCTCTGGTTAATTCCTATTGGGCTGCTGCTGCTGATCATTGGAGTCGCGGTCGCCAAAGGCCTCCGGGAACTGACGGGTGTACAGGCCTTTATGCAACGCTACCCGGGAATGTCCCGGCTTCCCGATAATGCACCGGTAGGGTTTCCGGCGTGGCTGGGCTGGCAACATTTCCTGAACCTGTTCCTGATGACCTTCCTCATCCGCTCCGGGGTGACCATCATGGCCGATCACCCGAGGTTCTACTGGACCAGGAACTCGACCCCCGGCAAGGACTGGTTCCGCATGCAGAAACCCGTCCCGCCGGATCCCCTGTACACCGCGAAACAGGATTCAATCACGCTGCCGGACGGGGTGGGCCTGCCCGGCCGGCGCCACTCGATCGGGCTGGCACGGTGGTGGCACCTTGGTATCGATACCCTCTGGCTGCTGAACGGCATTGTCTTTTTCGTCCTGATTTTCAGCACCGGTCAATGGATGCGGCTGGTCCCGATGAGCTGGGACGTCATTCCCAATTCCATCTCCGTGGCTACCCAGTACCTCTCGCTGGACTGGCCCGCAGAATCCGGCTGGGTCAACTACAACAGTCTGCAGCTCCTCGCGTATTTCCTCACCGTCTTTATCGCCGCCCCGGCGGCCTTGGTAACGGGATTGGGCATGTCCCCGGCGCTCTCCACCCGGTTCCGCCGGATCAGCTCCTTGTTCAGCATCCAGGCGGCCCGTTCCCTGCATTTCCTGGTTCTGTGCTGGTTCGTCCTGTTTATCGTGGTGCATGTGACATTGGTGGTGACCACCGGGGCCCTGCGGAACCTCAACCATATGTACGCCAGCGAGGACAACGAATCCTGGCTCGGATTCGGAATCTTGGCCGTTTCCACGCTGGTCGTGATCGTTACCTGGGTCGCCGCCACTCCCTTGACCTACCGCCATCCGCGCACGGTCCAGAAGGTGGGCTACGCGCTGATCGGGCCGGCGCAGCGGCTCTTCGAGCATATTGATGCCAAACCCGGCCAGTACACCGAGAAGGACATTTCCCCGTACTTCTGGCACAACGGCAAGTTTCCGGAAACCGAGGAATACAAAGAACTGCGGGCCGGAAATTTCACCAACTTCCGGCTGCGGATCAACGGCCTGGTGGACAACCCGGTGGAACTGGACCTTGAGCAGCTGCGCGCCCTCCCCCATCACGAACAGATCACCCAGCACTTCTGTATCCAGGGCTGGTCCGGCGTGGCGAAATGGGGCGGCGTCTCCATGCAGACCATTCTCGAGGTGGCCAGGCCCAAGCCGGAGGCAAAGTGGGTCATCTTCTATTCCTTCGCCGAGGGGCCCGACAAGGGCATCTACTACGACGCGCAGCCGATCGGGCAGATGGCCTACCGGCTGACAATGCTGGCCTATGACATGAACGATGAGCCGCTCTCCTATGGCCACGGGGCCCCGCTGCGGCTGCGCAATGAAGTGGAGCTCGGTTTTAAACTGGTCAAATGGATCAAGGGCATCGAGTTCGTTGAGCATTTCTCCGAGGTCGGCGGCGGTCAGGGCGGCTACAACAACGACCACGAGTTCTTCGGATACCGTCAGTCCATTTGAGCAAACCACGGACGACGGCGGCAGCCGGGTGAGGCGGTCGTCGCAAGAGCAAACCACGGACGACGACGGCAGCCGGGTCAGGGCGGCCTTGCTGAAGTCGGTGAACGCGTCACGGACTTCCGGCGCCAGCTCCCGGCGAAGCTTACTCATGGCCGCGGTTGCCTGCGGATACAAACTTCCGGCTAGGGTGCTCAGGAACGTTCCACCCGTCCTCTACTGCTCCAATGGGGCGGTACTCCAATGAGGGGTCCGACCTGCGGCGGAACAGTGGCTGGCGCTAAGGATTCTGTCCCGGTGGCACGGCTCGGGGGTCTGGCCCTGGCGGCTGAGAGGATATTGGTATCCATGACTGTTGGGCGCCCGCCGGTGCGGCCTGGGGCCCGGGCTGCTGCGAGGCCGGCCACGGTTCGTTGGTGGATCATGTCGCGCTCGAGTTCGGCGAACGCGGCCATCATGACGAAGAATAATTTCCCTTCTCCGGTCGGGTTGTAGGTTCCGGTGAGGGTGCCAGTGAGAATCCGCAGGCCGACTCCTTGGTCGTGGAGGCTATCGGCGATGGTGAGGACTTCTTTCACTGACCGGCCGAGGCGGTCCAATTTCCACACGCACCGGGGCGTCTGTTTGGACGGAGATGGTCGAGGGCTTCGGCGAGCCCTGGGCGGGCGGTGGCGCGGCTGGAGATTTTGTCTTCGAAGATCCGGCCGCAACCGGCAGTTTTGAGGGCGTCTCGTTGGACTTGGGCGGCTTGTTCATTGGTGGAGACGGGGTGTAGCCGATGAGATCGAAGTGTTGGGTGGCCATTCATCGGTATTCGCCGACCTGTTGTGAGGTGGGTTGTGGACCGTTTGGTGTCGGCGCGCCGCCTGGGCGCGGGTCGTCTCAAAACCGGTTGTTATCCGACACTCTCAAACGGCTTAGCGCCCAGTTTGCCGCGCCTTGGTCCCCGACCCCTGGTCGATATGGGCGCCGTACGCCCATATGCACCGGCACCCTGACTGCCGTATGTGCCGTATGTAATGGAGGCCGTTCGGGATATGTAAGGACTTTAGTGTTGCGCGTCCCCGGCCGCGGGTCCTTAATGGGAGCCATGGGAAAGGCTCAGGTCATGGCTGCTGGAACGCCTGCGCCCGTTGAGGCGGGCGGGGACTCACGGCTGGCCCGTGGGGGTGTCGCCGTGTTGCGGATTGGTGTGGCGCTGCTGTGGATTCAGAACGTTGCGTGGAAGGTGCCACCAGACTTTGGTGAGCACGCGAACAACGGATTGTATTTTTTCACTCGTTTCGCGGTCGAGCGCCCGGTATTCCAGCCCTATGCATGGTTTGTTGAACACGTGGTGCTGCCGAATTTTCCCTTTTTCGGTTGGATGACGCTGTTCATCGAGGCCGGCCTCGGTGCGTTCCTGCTGATCGGGCTTGCCACCCGGTTTTGGGCGGTGGTCGGGTTGGCCCAGTCGCTGGCGATCACTGTGTCTGTCTTGAACGCACCCAATGAATGGCACTGGTCCTACTATCTGATGATCCTGGCGCACATCGCCGTGTTCGCCACCGCCGCCGGGCGCAGCTTCGGGGTCGACGGTGTCCTGCGCCCCGGCTGGCAGAAATCCACCGGACGCCTCGAGGCGCTCCTTGTGAGGCTCTCATGAGCGGGCGGCGCTTCGATCTTCCCGCGCTGGTCCTTGGTGTGGCCGCACTGCTGGGCTCCCTGTTCGCCTTCTCCACCGGCGGACCGGCGGCGGTGGACTTTATCCACGTCCGCGGTGCGGCCCTGATCGTGATCGTGGCGTTGGGGGTCCTCGCGGTGCTCGGTGGGGTGCTGCGCCGGCGCGTACTGGTGATTGTGGCCGGTACGGCTTTCGTGGCGGCCGCGGTGATTCAGCTCCTGCAGGCCGGCCAGACGGTCAACTGGCTCGGCGGGGATGGCTCCACCCTGGCGTTGATGGGCGGGCTGGGGCTCGGACTGCTCGCCGTCGGACTGACACCGCGTCCCCTCTCCACGCCCACAGACAGGAAGACCCACGATGAATCTAACCGCACGGCTTGATCCGGTACTCGCCATTGCCGGGGAGCATGCCCGCGACGTCGACGCCGATGCCCGGTTCCCCGAGGAAGCCGTCGCAGCCCTGCGGGAGTCCGGTCTGCTCGGCCTGACGCTGCCGGTGGAGGCAGGTGGTCTCGGCGGCGGCCCGCACGAACTGGTCGAGGTCCTGGGTGCCCTGGCCGGGATCTGCGGGTCGACGGCGATGATCTATCTGATGCACGTCAGTGCCGCGATGGCGGTGGCGGCCGGACCACCGCCGGGACTGCCGGACCTGGTGGCCGATCTGGCCGGCGGCAGGTTCCTCGGATCGCTGGCGTTCTCGGAGGCCGGATCCAGGTCGCACTTCTGGGCGCCCGTGTCGCGGGCAGGGCTCAACGGTGCGGGGGTGCGGCTGAACGCCGCCAAGAGCTGGGTGACCTCGGCCGGTCACGCCGACGTCCATATCGTCTCAACGCTGACGGCGGATGCCGACGGCGTTGATCTGTTCGCGGTCCCGGCGTCCACCCCCGGCGTCGAGGTGGCCGGGAGATGGCGCGGCATGGGGTTGCGCGGCAACGCCTCCTCCCCGATGACCTTCGACGTCGAGGTGCCCGAGAGCTACCGCGTCGGTGCGGCCGGTGCCGGGTTGGACCTGATGCTCCAGACAGTGTTGCCGTGGTTCAACCTGAGCAACGCGGCCGTGTCGGTCGGATTGTCCAGTGCCGCGGTGGACGCCGCGGTCCGGCACGCCAGCGCCGCCCGGCTGGAACATCTGAACGAGAGTCTGTCCGCGCTGCCGACTATCCGGGCCCGGCTGGCCCGGATGTCGATCGAGCTGGCCAGCACCGCGGCCCACCTCACCCAGGGCGCCGGCCGGCTTGTCGAACCGCGCGAGGACACCATGCTGCACGTGCTCGGCGTCAAGGCTGCGGCCAACGACGCGGCTCTGCGCATCACCGAGTCCGCGATGCGCGTCTGCGGCGGAGCGGCGTTCTCGGAGCATCTGCAGATCGATCGGTACTTCCGCGACGCCCGGGCCGGACACGTCATGGCCCCCACCGCCGACGTGCTCTACGACTTCTACGGCAAAGCCATCACCGGACAGCCCCTGTTTGAGAGCCAGCCGTCCGCCCCGGCGCAGGTCCCGGCATGAGCGCCCCGCTGATCGTGGGTTCGGTCGCTTACACTCCCAACGTGGTCACCATCTGGGAGGGAATCCGCGACTACTTCGCCGGCAGCCCAGCCGAGATGGATTTCGTGCTCTTCTCCAACTACGGGCGCCAGGTGGACGCACTGCTTCAGGGCACCATTGACCTGGCCTGGAACACCAACCTGGCCTGGGTACGCACCGTCGCGCAGACCAAGGGCGCCTGCCGGGCGCTGGCCATGCGGGACACCGACACCGTGTTCCGGACAATGTTCGTGGCCCGTGCCGGCAGCGGGCTGGGCGGTCTGGAGGATCTGACGGGCCGGCGGCTGGCGCTGGGGTCCCGCGATTCGGCGCAGGCCGCGATCCTGCCCGTCCACTTCCTGACCCGCGCCGGGCTCACCCCCGGCGAGGTGGACTTCCTGCGGATCGACAGCGACGTCGGCAAACACGGCGACACCGGCCGCAGCGAACTCGATGCCCTGCGCGCCGTCCTCGATGACAGAGCCGACGCCGCCGCAATCGGCATCAACACCTGGGAGGCAATCGGACGCGATGAGCTGATGCCCGGGGCCCTGGAGCTGTTCTGGGAATCCCCGGTCTACAGCCACTGCAACTTCACCGCCCTGCCCGCCCTCTCCGAGGAGCGGGCCACGCCTTGGGTCGAGCACCTGCTCGGGATGGACTGGGACAACCCGGCGCACCGGCCCATCCTTGAAATGGAAGGCCTGCGCCGATGGGTGGTCCCCCGGCTGGAGGGCTACGCATCGCTGTTCGAGGCGGTGCGCGAGCAGCAGATCGGCTCCCGATGGTAAACCACGCTATCATCCTGGATCTGGTTGAACGCACCGCTGCCGTGGCCGACGGCGCCACCGTGGCCGTGCCGCTGGGACCCGGCGACCCGAGCCCGCTGGCGGAGACGGTGGCCGCATGGTGTGCCCGGACAGGCAACGAACTCCTGGCGGTCAGGGACGGGGGCGCCGTCATCCGCCGCGGCCGTGCCCCGGACCCGCTCGTCGGGCTGGCTCCCGGGCAGATGCCCGGGACCCGGTTGTGGATGTATACCAACTTTGACTGCAACCTGGCCTGCGACTACTGCTGCGCCCGCTCCTCCCCGCAGACCGCGCGGCGGGCCCTAGGCATCGACCGTGTGCGCCGGCTGGCCGGCGAGGCCGTTCAGGCCGGGGTCAGCGAGCTGCTGCTCACAGGCGGGGAACCGTTCCTGCTGCCGGACCTCGACGACCTCGTGGCGGCATGCACGAACGCGCTGCCGACCACGCTGCTGACCAACGGGATGCTCTTCCGCGGGAACCGGCTCGAACGCCTGCGCCGGATGGACCGCAACACGCTCGTGCTGCAGATCAGCCTCGACTCCGCCACCCCCGACGACCACGACAGCCACCGCGGGACCGGGTCGTGGCAGCGGGCCGTGGCCGGCATCCGGATAGCGCAGGACGAGGGGTTCCGGGTCAGGGTCGCCGCGACCCTTCCCGCCGGGCAGGCCCACGAACTCCAACCCTTCCACGCCTTCCTCGACTCGCTCGGCATCGCGCCCGCTGACCAGGTCATCCGCGCCCTCGCCCACCGCGGCAAGGCCACCGCCGGACTGGAGCTGGCGATCGAAGCGCTCATCCCCGAAGTGACCGTCACCGCCGACGGCGTCTACTGGCACCCCGTCAGCGCCGACGACACCGACCAGCTCATCACTTCCGAGATCTTCCCGCTGGCCGAGGCCATCGCCGAGGTCCGCCGCCGATTCAGCGACTACCGCGCACGCGCCAACGCCGCCGCCCAATGGTTTCCCTGTGCCTGAGAACCCGAACCGCCACCGGGCGCAAGCATCCCCGGGCCGGGGATGCAGGAAACACCGAGCCACCGCGGTGCCCTTTCGGAATCAGGTCAGGACACGACCCGAAAAGCACTGAGCATCTACGTTGTCCTGCCCAGCCTGAATGAAAGCGGCCGCACTCCCCCGTGTTTTGGCGGGGCTGCCCGACCGTCCGCCCCATCGTGGTGGATAACGGGTCCACTGACGCCTCCGCCGCCGTCAGTCGCGCGCTCGGGGCCACTGTGGTGTATGAGCCGCGGACGGGTTTCGGGTGGGCAGCTCACGCCCGGTTGTCCTCAAGGCCGCGCGCGCCGGGTGGAGGATAGCGGAAACGCCGATTGGTTACCTGCCACGCACCGGGCGGTCCAAGGTCACCGGCACCGTGCGGGGCACCATCACGGCCGTGACCGACATGTCACTCCAGCTGCGGAGCAGCTGGTGCACCCGGCCTCCCCGCTCACCGTCGTCGTCATGGCCAAGTAATGCATACCCGGACAGGTCAAGACCCGGCTGACGCCGGCGTTGAGCCATGCCCTGGCCGCGGACGTAGCCGCCGCGAGCCTGGATGACGCACTGGCCACGGTCGCGGCCGTGCCCGTTGCACGCCGCGTCCTTGCCTACACTACCGACCGACACCCGGCCCTGGCTGCCGGCTTTGAACTGCTTCGACAGCCCGACGGCGACCTCGACCAGCGACTCGCCGCCGTCTTCGATGCCGCCCGTGGATACGGATGGGGCACCACGCTCCTGATCGGGATGGACGTGCCCCAGCTTCGAGCCGATCACCTCCGCGCCTGCCTCAGACCTGCACCCGGCGTCGACAGCTCGATCGGCCTCGCCGGTGACGGCGGCTTCTGGGCGTTGGCACTGCGCAACCCCGACGGGGACCTGACCCGGGCCCTGCAGGCAGCACTGGCACAACGCCCGACCGGAAGACCATGAGATCCCGTTGAGATCCGGTCATTGTTTGCCGCGCTGCTGCGGGACGGCTTCGCCTGGCGGCCGGCGACAGTGCCGGGTTTGCTGACATCGGCGCCGAAGTCCTGCGCGGGTTGTTGGGACGTACGGCGTTGGACAGGGACCTGGACGGCGCGGTGGAAGGTCAGGGCGGAGCTGGAGCCGACCAGGGAGGCGACCACGGGAGACATGCCCATCATGGCCATGAGCACCCCGAAGACCAGGCCTCCGGCCACCCCGGTGGCGGCGCGCCCTCCGAGGCCGGTGGAAAACGCATGGTGTGAAAGAGCTGGTGCGGTGCTCATGGGGGTGCCTTTCCTCAGCGGGTGTGTCTACCCGCCCACGCTGAGGCTGGAACCCCGCGCTGTTCAGTAATCCGGAACACACAAGGCGAGCCTTTTCAGAGCCATACCGCCCGGCGTCCCGGCGCTCATCCGGAGGCGGAGGGCCGCGAACGGGGACATCGTGGGCTTCCCGGCAATCCTCAACGCGCAGGCGGTCGTTGAATCCTCATGCATCGCCAGCCGCCCACCATAACCCGCGGCAGTCCGTAATAGCTGCCAGTAGGAGTAGTAGCACTCCTACTATCCGTTGTCGTCGATCAACTTCAGAATACGGGCTCTGCGTGAGGCCCGGGGTAACGGGGGCGCGGATGCGACCTCAGGGTTTGCCTTCCGTGGCGGACCAGGGATCGTCATCGGCGAAACTGCGGGCCGGAACGTTTGTAGCGCGCCCTGGGAATGGGCTCCCCATGGACGTACGCGAAGCCCGGCCAGCTCCGGCGTAAAGGATTCATCAAGATCCGTCTGAATCATCCGTGGCCGGTCTTGCACGGTGCTACGTTCGGCATTGATCGATCGCGGCGCGGTGTGCCGCGCGGAAAGGCATTGATGACTACGTTGAGCAGGCCGCCGGCAGATCCGTCGGCACCCAAGCCAGGAGGCAAGGCGGCGCTGAGGGACTGGCTGCTGTTTGGTTTGCAGGACAGCAAGGGCTCCCATCAGGGCCCGGGCGCGGCTACGTCATCTCATCTGAAGAAGCACTCCTGGTGGCAGGTGATGTGCCTGACCGGTGTCGACTACTTCTCCACACTCGGCTACCAGCCGGCGATCGCCGCCTTGGCCGCCGGAGTGATCTCCCCGCTTGCAACCTTGGTGCTGGTGGCCGTCACCCTTCTGGGGGCGCTTCCCGTCTATCGCCGGGTGGCCGGGGAAAGTCCCCGCGGAGAGGGGTCCATTGCCATGCTCGAGCGCCTTCTGCCGCGGTGGGGCGGCAAGCTGTTCGTCCTGGTTCTGCTCGGCTTCGCAGCGACTGACTTCATGATCACCATGACCCTCTCCGCAGCAGACGCGACCGCCCACGTGATCCAGAACCCGGTAGCCTCCGGCTGGCTCCAAGGCCAGAACGTGGCCGTCACCCTGTTCCTGCTGGCCCTCTTGGCCGCCGTCTTCCTGCGCGGCTTCAAGGAAGCCATCGGCGTCGCCGTCACCCTTGTTGCCCTGTACCTCAGCCTGAATGTCGTGGTGGTGGTCGTGACGCTCCTCGAGGTATTCACCCACCCCGTCGCCGTGGACGAGTGGTGGCGGGCACTGTCCACCTCCCACGGAAATCCGCTCATGGTGGTCGGCATCGCCCTGCTGGTCTTTCCCAAACTGGCGCTGGGCCTGTCCGGCTTCGAAACCGGAGTCGCTGTCATGCCCCAGATCCAGGGCCACGAGAGCGACACCGAGGACAATCCCGTAGGCCGAATCAAGGGCGCCCGCAGGCTGCTCACAACAGCCGCGGTCATCATGAGCGCGTTCCTGATCACCACCAGCTTCATCACCGTGGTGCTGATCCCGGCCCGGGAGTTCGGGCCCGGCGGACAGGCCAACGGACGTGCCCTGGCCTTCCTCGCCCACGAGTTCCTGGGCGTCGGCTTCGGCAGCGTGTACGACATCAGCACCATCGCCATCCTCTGGTTCGCCGGCGCATCGGCCATGGCAGGGCTGCTGAACCTGGTACCCCGCTACCTGCCCCGGTTCGGCATGGCCCCGGGATGGGCCAGGGCGGTGCGGCCGCTGGTGTTCGTGTTTACGCTGATCGGATTCCTGATCACGTTCCTCTTCAACGCCGACGTCGACGCGCAGGGCGGCGCCTACGCCACCGGCGTGCTCGTGCTGATGAGTTCGGCAGCGGTCGCCGTAACGCTTTCGGCCCGACGCCGGAAACAGCGCAAACGCACGGTGGGTTTCGGGATCATCGCGGTGGTGTTCATCTACACCACGATCGCGAACGTTTTTGAACGTCCTGAAGGCATCAGGATCGCCGCCGTCTTCATCGCGGGCATCATCGTGATCTCGCTGCTCTCACGGGTCCGGCGTTCCTTCGAATTGCACGCCACCCACGTCCACATGGACCGGCAGGCACTTGAGTTCATGTCCGAGGTGCTGGACGGACCGCTGGGGATCATCTCCCATGAACCGCTCCGACTCAGTGCCGCAGCATACCGGGATAAACTAACCTCAGCGATCGAGGTCAGCCATCTGCCCGTGGACCAGCAGGCCTTGTTCCTGGAAGTCATCGTGGACGATTCCTCCGACTTCGAAACGGAGCTGGAGGTCCGGGGCGTGGTCCGGCACGGATACCGGATCCTGGAAGTCCACGGGCCGGTCGTTCCGAACACGATCGCCTCGGTCCTGCTGCACATCCGGGACGTGACAGGCCTGATGCCGCACATCTACTTCCGGTGGACCGAAGGCAACCCGGTGGTCAACCTTCTGCGCTTCCTGTTCCTGGGCGAAGGCGAGATCGCACCCGTCACCCGGGAGGTGCTGCGCGAAGCCGAACCCGACGTCACCCGGCGACCCTGGGTCCACGTCGGCTGACAACCAAGCGTGGAGCGCTGCTGCCAGCCCCCATGAACCCGCGTCCGCGCCGGATCGGCGGGGACGGCTCTTCCATGCCGGACGCAAAATCTCATGTCCTGAGCCGGCCGCAGAGTTGTGCCTGAGACGGCAAATCAGGATGCCCGTTAAGGATGCATAAAGATCTGTGCCCTGGCCGTAAGGGTTGTGCAAATAACCGGTTCCCGGCCGTTTTTGCGGTGTCTACTCATGATGTGGCCACAACGGCCACGCCGCGGTGAAGGCGAGAACACGCACCGTGGCCGGGGACCGGAAGAAAGAAACGCACGCGAATGTTCCAGCTGATCAAGTCATTGTGGCCGACTGACCCTTGGCTGCCGGTACCGGATAATTTCGACACCGGGACGCGCGCGGAAGGGGGCCGCGATTTCATCACGGTCGATGGCGGGACGTTCGAATACGCCCCCTCGGCCACCGCCGTGGCCAGGAGCTTCGAATACTCGGGCCAGGCGCAGTGCATCGTGGACCGGGCGGGCAACAACTACCCGCTGTTTGCCGACGAACGGGGCGGGGTCATCCTCGGAGCATCGATGGGCAAGGCGGACCTTGTCTGGCTCCGCCACGCCTGGGCCGAAGCCCAACAGGATCAGCCCCGCAAGTATCCGCTCATCCGGAACGCGCCGCCCAGCGACGCCGGCTTCCTGGCCGCGCTCTTTGAAGTACTAACGGCGGCGGCCGCCGGCGACGGCAATTGGAGCGTTCAACTGCACCGTCGGAAATTTCACGTTGAAACTCTTCGCGAAGCCGGCGCACAGCTTCTCAAAGAAGGCGACCTGTCGAATGCGGTCGTGCGCGACCCCTACGGACACTTCTATCGGCCGATCCGCCAGCACCGGAGCCCTCTTGCACTGACGGACCGGCATTTTCTGGTGTACCGGGAAACCTGCGCCCCGTAGCCGGTCCCTTCCCTGCCGGGGGCTTGACCTCCCCGTCGCCATTAGAAGGATCTGTCGGGGCCGCCGTCCGGACAGCATGAAAGGCAGTCGTAATGGCCGATCTTGTGGTCATTGCAGCCGATGCCGTCTCCATGGGTGCGGTGATGTGGGCTGCCAAGCTGCTTGAGTCCGTGGTGGAGAAGCCATGAGCTTCGACGCCGTGATGTGGGCGGTTCTGACCGTGGCGGCCATCGGGCTGCTGGGCTACCTGCTCGCCGCCCTGATCCGTCCGGAACGGTGGTGACCTGGTGGGTTTCAGCACCGTCTCGTTCCTGACACAGATCGCCGTTCTCCTGGTCCTGCTGGTGGCAGCGCACAAGCCGCTTGGGCTGTACATGGCCCGCGTGTTCACCGGCGAACGGAACAGCCGAGCTGGGCGCGTGTTCTACCGCTTGGCAGGGGTCGACTATGCAGCGGACCAGCGTTGGCCGGTATATGTGCGCAGTGTCCTGGCCTTCTCGGCGGTCTCCATCGCGGCGGTCTTCGCACTCCAGCGGCTCCTGGGCCTGATCCCCGGCCGCAACGGGCTCAGCGGGGTTGATCCGTGGGTGGCCATGCACACTGCGGTGTCTTTTGTCACCAACACCAACTGGCAGACGTACGTCCCTGAGAGCACGGTGGGGATTTTCGTGCAGATGTGCCTGCTGGTGGTGCAGAACTTCCTCTCTGCCGCCGTCGGCATCATCGTCGTCATCGCCCTCATCCGCGGGCTGGCCCGGACCGCCACAGACTGGATCGGCAATTTCTGGGTCGACCTGGCCCGTGCGTCCTTCCGCATTCTCCTGCCCCTGGCCGCGGTCGCCGCCGTAGCCATGGTGCTCTCGGGTGTGGTGCAGAACTTCTGGAGCACCGATGTCGTCAACCAGGCGATGGGTGTCCGGCAGACAATTCCGGGTGGCCCTGTGGCTTCGCAGGAGGCCATCAAGATCGTGGGAACGAACGGCGGCGGCTACTTCAACGCCAATTCCGCGCACCCGTTTGAAAACCCGAACATCTTCATCAGTCTCTTCCAGGTCTTCCTGCTGCTGCTGATCCCCTCCGCTCTGCCCTACACGTACGGACGGATGGTCGGTGACCAGCGGCAGGGACACACCGTTGCCGCCGTCATGGGCACGCTGTGGCTGACGGCCGTCGTGCTCATGGGCGCGAGCGTCGCCATCGGGGCGGGAACCGCGACGGCGGCTGCCGGCGGACTGGGGGAAGGATTCGAGCAGCGCTTCGGCGCCCCCCGCCAGCGCCCTCTACGCCTCGTCCACCACGCTGACCTCCACGGGTGCCGTGAACGTGGCCCACGATTCGCTGCCGCCACTGGCTGGCGGCGTGGCCATGCTGGACATGATGCTCGGCGAAGTGGCACCCGGCGGGACCGGGTCCGGGCTGTACGGGATGCTCGTGCTGGCGATCATCGCCGTGTTCATTGCCGGACTCATGGTCGGGCGCACGCCGGAGTTCCTGGGCAAGAAAATCGGGCCGGCCGAGATGAAGCTTGCTGTACGCCTTCACCTCCGCGGCGAACAACAACGGCTCCGCGTTCGGCGGAATCACCACCTCCGGCCCGGCCATGGCCACGCTCCTGGCCGCGGCGATGCTGTTGGGGCGGTTCCTGCCGATGGCCTTGGTCCTGGCGCTGGCCGGCTCCCTGGCCCGGCAGAGGCACGTCCCGGCAACGGCACGTCCCGGCAACGGCAGGTACACTCCCGACCCACGGCTGGGAGTTCGGTTCACTGCTACTCGCCGTGACCCTCATCCTGACCGCATTGACGTATTTCCCGGCCCTGGCTCTGGGGCCCCTCGCAGAAGGACTGGCATGATGAGCACAACCCGCCTGCTTGCCTCTATTCGCACCCGCGCCGAGGGCAACGCCCTGGCCAGCGTGGACGAATCCGCCATCACCGGCGAATCCGCTCCCGTGATCCGCGAATCCGGCGGGGACCGCTCCTCCGTGACCGGCGGCACGAAGGTCCTCTCGGACCGGATCTCCCTCAGGATCTCCACCCAGCCCGGGGAAACCTTCATCGACCGGATGATCAAACTCGTTGAAGGCGCCGTGAGGCAAAAGACACCGAACGAGATCGCCCTCCACGTCCTGCTCGTGTCCCTGACCATCGTCTTCATGGTCGTGACCATGGCCCTGGCCCCCTTCGCCGCACTGGCCGGCGCGCTGCCCTCCCCGATCGTCCTGGTGGCCCTGCTGGTGTGCCTGATCCCGACGACCATCGGCGCCCTGGTCCCTGCCATCGACATCGCCGGGATGGACCGTCTGGTGCAGCACAACGTCCTGGCCACCTCGGGCCGGGCCGTGGAAACGGCCGGGGACATCACCACCCTGCTGCTGGACAAGACGGGCACCATCACCTACGGCCCCGCCGATGCTGTCACGGCCAGCGGATCCGGGCTGGACCCGGACGTCTCCGTCGCCTACGCGCAACTGCAGATCCCCAGAGCCGCCAGGGAACGCGGACTCTCACAGGACACCGTCAGGGCGCTGGTACAGAAAAACACCTCCAATGGACTGGCGGCCTTTCCTGGCCAGGCTTCCGTCAACGTGACATCCCTGAATCTGGACCTCGCCGCCGCAAAAGGCTAGACGCGCGCACAAGACCTGAAAGGATCGGTATATGGCACGAGGATACCTGCGGATATTCCTGGGCGCAGCCCCTGGGGTCGGAAAGACCTTCGACCTGCTCGAAGAAGCCCACCGGCTGGTATCCCTCGGGGAGGACGTGGTGGTCGGTTTCGCCATGCACCACGGACGCCCGGACACGGCGGCGCTGCTGACGGGACTGGAACCCGTGTCTTCGAAGACCATCCACTACCGCGGGTCTGACTTCGAGGAAATGGACATCGACGCGGTCCTGGAGCGCCGGCCGGCGACCGCGGTCATTGATGAATATGCCCATTCCAATATCCCTGGCAGCAGGAACGCGAAGAGGTGGCAGGACATCGAGGAGCTACTCGCCGCGGGAATCAACGTCCTGTCCACCGTGAACATCCAGCACCTGGCCTCCCTCGGTGATGTCGTCAGCGCCATTACCGACGTCCGGCAGGCCGAAACCGTTCCCGATGAGGTGGTTAGGCGCGCGGACCAGATTGAACTTGTCGACATCACCCCGGAGCTGCTGCGCCAGCGCCTCGGGGCCGGCAAAATCTACGCCCCGGAAAAGGTAGACGCGGCGCTGGCCAACTACTTCCGCCTCGGAAACCTCACCGCCCTCCGGGAACTGGCTTTGCTGTGGCTCGCCGACCGCGTCGATGAAGGCCTCGCCCGTTACCGCGCCGCCCAGGGCATCAGCGCCAGCTGGCCAGCGCGCGAACGCGTCGTCGTCGGACTGACCGGCGGACCGGAGGGAGAACTGCTGATCCGCCGCGCCGCGCGGATCCTCACCCGCGTCAGCGGTGGCGATCTGCTGGCCCTGCACGTCCGCCCCTCCGACGGCGTCATGGAAGAATCTCCTGCGGCCTTGGAAGCGCAAAAACGCCTCATCACAGATCTCGGAGGCAGCTACCATGTGGTCGCCGGAGAAGAGCCGGCGGTGTCGCTTCTGGAGTTCGCCCGGGACGTTAACGCCACCCAGATCGTCATCGGTGTCTCACGCCGCCGCGGACTGGGACGACTCATTGCCGGCGTCGGATCCAAGGTGGTCCGTGACTCCGGAGACATCGATGTTCACATGGTCTCCCATTCCGTCACCACCCCAGGCGGAAGCGGGCCCCGGCCCCGTAACCTGAGCCGCCGCAGGATCATCATCGGCCTGCTGCTCGCCATCCTGCTGCCGGCCCTGACACAGCTCGTACTGAACCTGCAGCCCGGCCTAAGCCTCACCACCGGAGCCCTTATCCAGCTCGCGGGTGCCGTCACCGTAGCGCTGATCGGAGGCCTGCGCCCTGCGGTCCTGGCAGCCCTGTGGTCCAGCCTGCTGCTGAACTATTTCATGACCGACCCCAAAGGCACACTCACCATCAACGATCCTCAGACGATCGTCGCACTCGTCGTCTTCACGGCAGTCTCAGCGGTGGTCGCGGTGATCGTCGACGCCTCCGCCCGGCGCGCCCAAGAGGCAGCGCGGGCGCGGGCCGAAGCCACCACCCTCAGCGAACTGACCCGTATGGCCATGGCCACCGACGACTCCCTGCAGCCTCTCCTTGAGCAGGCCCGGGAGGTCTTCCAGGTCCAAAGCGCCGCCCTGTTCACCCGCACCAACGAGGTCGACCCGCCGCCCGTAGGGAGCACCGCCAACCGGAACCACCCACGGAATACCAGCCCGGCCCCCTGGCGGCTGGCAGCAGCATCCGGCGGACCGGTGCCAGCCTCACCCAACAACGGCCAGACCGTGGAGGAGATTGATCCGGACACCGCACTGGTCCTCGGTGGCCGGACCCTCTCCGCCGGCGAACGCCGGCTCCTCGCTGCATTCGGCGCTCAGGTCACGGCCATGCGCGCCCGACAGCAGCTGGTCGCAAGCAACCGCGACAATCTCCGGCTGGCCGAGGGCAACAAGATGCGGACCTCGATCCTCCGCGCCGTCTCCCACGACCTGCGCACACCGCTGGCAGGGATCAAGCTCGGCGTCAGCAGCCTGCGCCAGCACAACGTCAGATTCAGCCCGGACGAACAGGAGGAGCTGCTGGCCACCATCGGGAACTACTCCGACCGGCTCGACCTTCTGGTGGGGAACCTGCTGGACATGTCCCGCATCACCAGCGACTCCGTCACGCCCCTCCTGCAGCCGCTCCACTGGCCCGACATCCTGCCGGCATCCCTCCAAGGCATCCCGCCTGACCGCGTCAGGATCGACCTGCCCGCAAACATGCCGCCTGTCGACGCCGATCCCGGAATGCTGGAACGGGTCATCGCCAACATCACCGAAAACGCCGTCAAATACGCCCCCGAATCGGACATCGCGATCGTCGGCGTCGTCGGCGGCGAAGGGGAGGCCACCATCCACGGCCAACCCGCCAGCGAACTGCGCATCATCGATCACGGGCAGGGCGTCGACTCCGAAAAAACCCTCGCCATGTTCAACCCCTTCCAGCGGCTCAACGACAACCCTTCGGCCACCGGCATCGGGCTCGGCCTGGCCGTCGCCAAAGGCTTCACCGAAGCCATGGGCGGCACCCTCACTGCGGAGCAAACCCCTGGAGGAGGCCTCACAATGATCATCCGGATGCCCCTGTCCACCGGTACCGAGCAGCCCCCGTTCCCAAGTACCGCCGCGGCGGTGCCCCAATCCATGCTCCTCCGACGGCTGCCCTCGGAAGGTCTTTCCGCCCAACGAGAAGAACCCCGAGCATGAGCACCGTCTTGATTGTCGACGACGAACGGCCTCTTCTGCGCGCCCTCGAGATCAACTTCCGTGCCCACGGTTACACGGTCATCACCGCCGCCGACGGCGCCACGGCGCTGAAGACTGCTGCACGGACACCGGCGGACATCATCATCCTGGACCTGGGGCTCCCGGACATCGACGGCATGGACGTCATCCGCGGCCTGCGCGGCTGGACCAGCACACCAATCATCGTGCTCTCCGCCCGGCACAGCTCCCGAGAGAAGGTCCAGGCACTCGACGCCGGAGCCAACGACTACGTCACCAAACCCTTCATTATCGACGAACTCCTGGCCCGGGTCAGGGCCGCATCGCGGGCCAGAGCCCAAAGCCCCGACCTGCCCGAGGTCAAAACAGCACACTTCACCGTTGACCTGGCAAACCAGGTTGCCCGCCGCGGCACAGAGAACGTCCGCCTCACACCCACCGAATGGAACATCCTTGAACTCCTCGCCCGGAACCCGGGCCGCCTTGTCAGTCAGCAGGAGATCCTCGCCCACGTATGGGGAAACGCATACGCCAGCGAATCCCAATATCTGCGCGTCTACATCGGCCAACTGAGGCGGAAACTCGAACCGGACCCCGCCCACCCCGCGCACCTCATCACCGAGCCCGGGCGCGGATACCGCTTCGAACGATAGCGAACCCGCCCGGACAGGAGCAGCGGAGCGTGTCTGAGTGATCGAGCCGGGTGCCTTAGGCGGCACCCTGGCATTGGAGCGGGGAAACTCCTGAATTCGGCGGCAGTCCCGGGCACAGACAGCCACCGATATACCCATTGGCCTGAGCAATCTCCCACCGGTGCTCGTACGGCGTCTTCGACCGCTCTGCATAACTCCCCCAGCGCAGAACCGTCGACCATCCCGAGTTGCGTTGCCACGGAAACCGCAACCGACCCCGGTAGCCACTGGATCGTCAAGAAACGTCCTTAAAAAACCCCTCCAGCTCAGCCCGCGAAACCGGACCAGCGAAACTGGCCATACACCGCTACCTGATAATCAATGAGAAAATCAACTGGCATGACACCAATCTAAAGCCAACCCCGAAGGCTTAGCGCTAACCACTGTTCCGCTACAGGTCAGACCCCAATGAAGGCGGTAGTCCAAAACGGGGTGCGATTCAGCGGAATGCGCTTCAACGAAGTGTTCAAAACCTGCTGTGCTTTTCGCACCGTAGCCAGTAGATCGTACGGTAACGACAAGGGAGAAAAATTGTGCAGAAGACATCACTGACCGCACTGGCGAGGCATCAGCTGGACATTGCCCTTCAGAGCTCCAGCGGCCGGAGCGCTGAAACCGTCTACGGCGGCCATGAGCGGATCCTCCGCCAGACCATGATCGCGTTGCGAGCGGGAGCGGCCTTGAGCGAACATGCCAACCCTGGTGAAGCGACCGTTTATGTGTTCTCCGGCCGGGTACTGCTGACCGCGGGTGTCTCCGAATGCACCGGCTCGGCCGGAGACCTGCTCACCATGCCCGAGGGGCGGCATGCGCTGCAAGCGGTGGAGGATTCCGTCGTCGTCCTGACGGTGGCGAAACTGGGACAGCAGTCCGGTGGCCCAACCAGCTAAGACCAACCAAGACCCCCGCTGGCACGAGACCCGTTTGCGTTAAGCGATGGCGGTTGATGCAGGCTTCAACCGAGCTTTGCCAATATCTTTTTCTGTTCGGCGGCCACAGGTTATCCGCCAAGATCGACGCCGAGCGTGGGCGTCCGGACTGACCTACCAGAGCAGCCCCCTGGATCGTATCCCGGACAGTCCACCGGCGCTTCGCTCACTCATCGATGCCGCGTTGAAGGCCCATGTTGCGGCCCGAGAAGGCCCATGTTGCGGCCCGAGACGGCCTTAGATGCGACATCGATGGGGGCGGCGGGGTGTTTTTATCGTCGGAGGGCGGCGGCGGGAGTCCCTTTAGGATAAAGCTATGTATCCCTCCGCCGTCGCCGCCTTGCTATGTCCCCTCTGTGCCGGCTCTTTCCTTGCCTTACCCGCTTGTAGGGGGGTGCCGGCCAACCCTGTCCAGACGGTCCCATCCGCTGGGGCGGACTCGCCGTCTACTGTCTCGGGTGTTCTCTCAGATACTGTGACTGGCCCTGCGGATGCCGAACCATCGGCGAAGCCCGTGGAGCGGGCCACAGCGCTGGTCTGCGACTCCGGCCACAGCTTCGACATCGCGCGGCAGGGCTACGTCAACCTGCTGACGGGGCCAGGAACCCGCTTCATCCCGGACACCTCGGAAATGGTGGCGGCGCGGGATGGGTTTCTGACAGCCGGCCATTATCTGCCGCTGGCAGAGCAGCTGGCCGATACGGTGCTGGACGGGCTGGAAAATGATCAACTAGTGGTGGACGCCGGAACCGGCACCGGGTACTACCTGCGGCAACTCCATCGTGCAGCGGACAATACTACGGTCGCGGTCTCGTCGATCGGGCTGGATATTTCCAAATACGCACTTCGGCGTGCCGCCCGCGCCAACCCGGACACGGTGAATCTGGTCTGGGATGTGTGGCAGCCGCTCCCGATCGCTGCCGCCACGGCCGCCGCCGTCGTCGTGGTCTTCGCACCCCGCAATCCCGCCGAGTTTGCCCGGATTCTGCAACCGGACGGGAAACTTGTCGTCGTCACGCCGTTACCCGGGCATCTGGCCGAGATAGCCGAAGTGACCGGGATGCTTGGCATTCAAGGGGACAAACAGATCGGGCTGCAGGCATCGCTGTCCGGTTTCTTCAGCGCCGGGGCAGCCAGTGATCTTGAGTACACACTGGAATTGACCCGGGATGATGTGGCGCGCGCGGCGCTGATGGGACCAGCGGGACATCATCTTGTTCCGGCGCAACTGCAAGATCGGGTGGCTGCGCTCGATGAACGCACCGTGGCCACGGTAAGGTTCCAGATCAGCACCTTCCTCCCGGTTCGACTGCCATTTCAAACGCCAGCTATTCAGAGCGCCAGCTAGCTAACGGGATCGGCGCAGACTGGCCCCCTGCAGCCAGGCTCCGCACTGCCTTGAAGTGGATTTCCCAATCCCGTGCCGCGCACTCCGGTGGCGCCGGCCCCAGCGCCGCCAACACCAGGCCTGTCCCGGTCCCCACCCGCACCTCCCGCGCCTGCCGTTCCGGCACTCTTCGGGTCCGCACCGGAGCTCGCCGTTCCGCCGCCCTTCGGGTCCGCACCCGCGGCTCCCGACTCCGGGCGGAGACCCTTAACGCCTGTTGGCCGACGCCGTGATGCCGGCGAGCGGTGCAGATCCACGTGCAGCCAGCGCAGCGTCAGTTGGGTCAGCGGACCGACTGCGGCCGCAAAGGCCACCGTCCCGACGCCAACAACACCTCCAAGGAAGAACCCGATGACGACGACGATTAGCTCAATCCCGGTGCGGATCAGCCAAACGGGCCGTCCGGTTACCCTGACCAGACCCGTCATGAGTCCGTCCCGGGGCCCTGGTCCGAGACCTGCCCCGATGTACAGTGCCGTGGCCAGCGCCAGCAGAAACAGCCCGGCCATGAACATCAGTGCCTGCAGGACAATGTGTCCGGGTTGCGGGATGAATGCCAGGCCCAGATCTGCAAAAGCACCTACCAGGACGGCATTGGCTATCGTGCCCATACCCAGGCGCTGGCGCAGTGGGATCCACAGCAGCAGCACCCCTGCACTGACGATGATCGTGCACAGACCGAAGCTCAATCCGGTGCTACGGGAGACACCCTGACCAAAAACGTCCCAAGGTGACGCGCCAATGTTTCCGCGGATCATCAGGGCGATGGCCATGCCGTAGGCGAACAGGCCCGCCAGCAGGCGCATTATCCGGGCGGCCAGGTTTTGCGTGGTCAGAAACTCGTTCATGGATGCCGTTCGAGGTCGGTGGGATGGAGGTACGCAGCATTAGGGTGGCAGACCTGGGGCGTGGCTGGGACCGGCTCAAATCGGCTGGGACCGGCGGCTTCAGTGTCGATTATTCGCCCCAAGTGGTCTTATGTAAAAGGGCCAATCACCATAAAGTGGCACTATGACACAATCGTTCAGCGGCCGCCGGCTGGCCCGCGAGCTCGGCGACTGGCGGACTTCAGCGCCAGCGTACCGCGCCTTGTCCGATCGGATCCGTGTGCTGTTGCTGGACGGTCGGCTCGGCAGCGGCATCACGTTGCCTGCGGAACGTGAGCTGAGCCAGTCCCTGGCGGTGAGCCGGACGACTGTGGCGGCCGCCTATGCGGCGCTCCGCGACCATGGCTATCTGAGCAGTGTGCGCGGTTCCGGCAGTACCTTGGCGCTCCCCGGTGGCCGGCGGGGCGCCCACACCTCCCCGATCGATCTTCGACTGGACTTCACCAAGGCCACATGCGCGGCCTACCCAGGCATGGCGGCGGCCTACCGGCAGGCGGCGGACCTGTTGCCGGGATACCTGCACCACCATGGTTTCGATATGGACGGGCTGCCGGAGCTGCGCGAAGAGATCGCCGGCAGTTACGCGCAGCGTGGCCTGCCCACCTCTCCGGCTCAGATCATGGTGACCATAGGGGCCCAGCATGCACTGAATCTGCTGACCGGAACGCTCTATTCGGCCGGCGACCGGATCCTGGTGGAACAGCCCACGTACCCCCACGCACTGGATACGTTCGCCGTGGCGGGTGCCCGGATGCTCTCCGCGCCGGTCACCTCTGAACACGGCTGGAATATCGCCGAAGCTGCGCAGCTGATCCGCCGGTCGGCGCCGAGCATGGCCTTCCTGATGCCCGATTTCCAGAACCCCACCGGGCTGAGCATGCCGGCGGCTGACCGCGCACGCCTGGCGGCCGTGGCAGCCCGGGAAGGAATGGTTCTGGTGGCGGATGAGACCACGGCGATGCTGGATATTGACCGTGGGCCCGAGCTTCCGCTGGCGGCATATGGGCCGGGGGTGGTGACCTTAGGGTCACTAGGAAAGCTCGCGTGGGGCGGCCTGCGGATCGGCTGGATCAGGGGCCCACGGGAACTGCTGGACCGGGTCCGTCGGCATCGCCCGTCAACAGACCTTGGCACTCCGTTGTTTGAGCAGCTGGTGGCAACCCTGCTATTAAGGGAACTGCCGCTGCTCGCCGCCAGCCGGACCCGGGACCTGCGCCGCGGCCGGGACCATCTGAGCGGACTGCTCGCGTCTGCCTTTCCTGAGTGGACCTGGCCGGTTCCCGACGGCGGCATGTCACTGTGGATCAACACCGGAAATCTCTCCACTTCGGCGCTCTCGCTGGCGGCCCGGGCCGAGGGGATGGCACTTGTCCCGGGACCACGGTTCGGTCTAGACGGCGCCTTCGAACGGTTCCTCCGGTTCCCTTTCTGCTACAGCAACGAGGAACTGACCGAAGGCGTCCGCATCCTGTCAGGTGCCGCGGCGCGGACGGGGGGAATTCCGTTCCGTCTGCCGCTGCAGGCCGTTATATGATCCGGAACACGCCGAACGTAGTAGGCTGAAATTTACCTTCACCATCTAGGGGGCTGCAATGTTTGACTGGTTGGTACAAAACGGCTGGGCACTTTGGCTCGTCGTCTTCCTGCTCCTTGCCGGCATCGAGATGCTGACCTTGAGCCTGTTCTTCATCATGATGTCCGCAGGCGCCCTGGCGGCACTGGCCAGCTCCTTCCTGGGGGCCCAGCTATGGCTGCAGATCGTGGTGTTCTGTGTGGTTGCGCTGGCAGCGATCGTATTTATCCGCCCCATTGCGCTCAGCCACCTGCGCAAGGACCCGGACGAACGCAGCACCAACGTGGACCGGCTGATCGGCCACAGCGCTGTCGTCATTGAACCGGTCACTGCCCATACCGGGCTTGTGAAAATCGGCGGTGATACTTGGACCGCCCGGACACGCGGCGCCGCGGCGCTTCCTGCAGGCCAAGCGGTCGTGGTGGGCGCCATCGAAGGCGCCACCGCCGTCGTCGACCTCCCCGGAACCTCCTTTGCACCCGGCTCCCCCAGCGCGGCAGCCGGCCACTGATCTTCGCCGGGCGGACTGCCACTCGGTGCTCCGGCCCCCGGCTGATCGTGCGGTGCAAGCTGGCCACGAACCGTCACATACGCTTTGTAGAAATGAAAAGAGGGGAAATATGGGTGACAACGCAGGGGCCGTAGCGCTTACCATTGTGCTGTTGGTCCTGATCATCTTTGTGGTGATCGTGCTGGTCCGGTCCGTCCGGATCATTCCGCAGGCCCGCGCTGGCGTGGTGGAACGTCTGGGCAAGTATGCACGGACACTGAATCCGGGACTGACGATTCTGATTCCGTTCGTCGACAGGCTGCTGCCGTTGCTCGATCTGCGTGAGCAGGTGGTCTCCTTCCCACCGCAGCCGGTCATCACCGAGGACAACCTGGTCGTCTCGATCGACACGGTCGTTTACTTCCAGGTGACGGACCCGCGCGCTGCGACCTACGAAATCGCGAACTACATCCAGGCTGTTGAACAGCTGACGACGACGACGCTGCGTAACGTCGTCGGCGGACTGAACCTCGAAGAGGCGCTGACGTCCCGTGACCAGATCAACGGCCAGCTGCGCGGCGTACTGGACGAGGCCACCGGGCGCTGGGGAATCCGTGTCAGCCGTGTCGAGCTCAAGGCCATTGATCCGCCCCTGTCGATCCAGGATTCGATGGAGAAGCAGATGCGGGCCGAACGCGACCGGCGTGCGGCGATTCTGACCGCAGAGGGTACGAAGCAATCCGCCATCCTGACGGCCGAAGGTGAGCGGCAGTCCGCGATCCTCAAGGCCGAGGGTGATGCCAAAGCCGCGATTCTGCGCGCCGACGGTGAATCCCAGGCGATCCAGAAGGTCTTCGACGCCATTCACAAGGGGAATCCCACCCAGAAGCTGCTGGCCTACCAGTACCTGCAGACGCTGCCCAAGCTGGCGAACGGTTCGGCGAACAAACTGTGGATCATTCCCAGCGAGATCGGTGAAGCGCTCAAAGGCATCGGCGATGTTCTGGGCAACAGCACACCGGACCGGCCTTCCGTAAAGCTGGCCCAGAACGAAGACAGCGAATCCTTCCCCGGTCACAGCGCCGCAACGGGCGTCTAGCATTACCGCAGGAATGACAGGAGGCGGCCGCGGTGGCCGCCTCCTGAGTGGTCCCGGGGACCTGAATGCGCCCACCATCCGTCATCTGGGCCGGCGGATCTGGGCGCTGCTGCGCAACTACCGTGGGAAACTTGCCGGCACCGCCGTGTTGGTTTTGGTCGGATCCTCGCTGGGGGTTGCGGTGCCGCTGCTGACGCAGCGGGCCTTCGACGATGCGCTTTTCCCGCACGACGGCGGCGTGCGGCTTGCGCTGCTCGCTCAGCTGGTGGGGCTCATGATAGCGCTGAGCATCGCGGCTTCCGTGCTGAACGTGTTGCGGACCTATCTGACCACCAGCGTCGGAAACAAGGTCATGGCAGATCTGCGCAGCCAGCTGTTTTCGCACCTGCAGAAGATGGAACTGGCCTTCTTTACGCGGACCAAAACGGGAGTAATCCAGTCCCGGCTGGCTAACGACGTCGGCGGCGTCGCGAGCGTACTGACTAATACGGTCCCCTCGATTCTGGCCAACACGGTCACGGTCATCTCCTCGCTGGCCGCCATGCTGCTGCTGTCCTGGCAGCTGACCGTAGTGGCACTGATCCTGCTGCCTTTCCTGGTACTTCTGCAGATCCGGATCGGACGGGTCCGCCAGGTGATCGCCCGCAGAACGCAGGAATCGCTCTCCGATATGACCTCGATCACGCAGGAAGCGCTGTCGGTTTCCGGGATCGTGCTCAGCAAAGTCTTCAACCAGGAGGCCGCGGAAACCGCACGTTACCGCGCCGAGAACGACAAGCAGCTGAAGCTGCAGATCAAACAGCAGATGACGGGCCAGTGGTTCTTTGGTTCCGTCCAGATCGTGATGAGCATCACCCCTGCCATTGTCTATCTGAGCGCAGGTTGGCTGCTGACCCAGAGCTGGCCTATCACCGCCGGAACGCTGGTGGCTTTCACGACCCTGCAGGCACGCATCAGCATGCCAATTCTGTCCCTGATGCGTGTTTCCCTGGATGTGCAGACGTCGCAGGCTCTCTTCGCACGGATTTTCGAATATCTGGATCTCCGGCCGGGAATCACAGACCGCCGGGGTGCCGTGACTCTTCCAGCCGGCACCATCCGAGGCGGGTTGGCCTTGGATGGCGTATCATTCTCCTACTCCCCTTCGCCGGTGACCGGCGAGGTAACGTGGGCCCTTGAAAACGTCAGCCTTACCATCGGGGCCGGCGAGTTTGCCGCGTTCGTCGGCGCATCCGGCGCCGGCAAAACCACACTGTCCTACCTGATCCCCCGGCTTTATGAGGCCACGCGGGGCAGAATCCTGTTGGACGGTACCGATATTCAGAACCTGACCATGGAATCGCTGCGGCAGAACATCGGGATGGTCACCCAGGAAACCTACCTCTTTCACAGCACCATCGCGGAGAACCTTCGCTATGCCAGACCGTCCGCCACCGACGCCGAGCTGGTCCGCGCCGCAAAGGTGGCCAACATCCATGACCGGATCATGAGCTTCGAGGCCGGTTACCAAACGGTGGTGGGAGAACGGGGGTACCGCCTCTCCGGCGGGGAAAAGCAGCGCCTGGCGATTGCGCGCGTGGTGCTGAAGAATCCTCCGCTGCTGATTCTGGATGAAGCGACGAGCGCGCTGGATACCACCGGTGAACGGCTGGTCCAGGGCGCCCTGGAAGCAGTCATGGCGGACCGCACCACCATCGCCATTGCCCACCGGCTCTCAACGGTGATATCAGCAGACCGTATTTTCGTTTTGGACAGGGGGCAGCTGGCCGAGCAGGGCACCCATGAGCAGCTGCTGGCGGACGGCGGTATATATGCCCGGCTGAATCTGGCACAGCTGCGTTCGGCCGAGGACCTTGCCGGATGACCGTGTGCGCACCCGGTCCCTGCGTGGGCGACACCCGGGGACGGGACCGACGACGGAATCCGTGACGGATTGAACCCCGTCGCCGGCTGCCGCCGAAACCCGATGGGCCTCATGACGGCCAACTGGAGCCGTCTAAATCGGCCGTAGAATGAGGACATGTCTGACACCGATGTCGTGCGTGCTTCCATTGAGGCCTATCTGGCGCAGGATCTGGACGTAGCGGAGGCTCTCATCGCAGAGGATTTCGAGTTCACGAGCCCACAGGACGATCACATCGGCAAGTCGGCCTATCTCGAGCACTGCTTTCCCACCGCGGACCGCTTCACCTTCCACGAGATTCTCGAACTTGTCACCGTGCGAGAGGACGGCGTCTTCCTGCTCTATGAGTATGTACTGCAAAACGGCGAACGGTACCGTAATGCGGAGTTCATCACGGTCCGCGGCGGCCGGCTCGTCCAGACGCAAGTCTTCTTCGGAGGACGGGTGAACCCGCCGTAGCCAGCGCCTGTCCGACCCTCGATGGCAACGCACATGCAGCCCGCTTCGTTGGTCCTCGGTGCGCCTGTTAAGGTCCCGCATCGGGAGTGTTGACGTATCCCCGACGACCACGATCGCACCGGCGTAATCCGGGGCAGCGGCTGGTGGCTGTGGATAAGGGGAATGGGAGCGCGGATCCGGGTACAATGGATCTACGGGCCGACTCCGCCGGGGCCGCTGGGATAACGGCGCGCGGAACACTGCAACCGGGAACACTGCAACCGGGAACACTGCAACCGGGAACACTGCAACCGGGAACACTGCAACCGGGAACACTGCAACCGGGAACACTGCAACCGGGAACACTGCAACCGGGAACACTGCAACCGGGAACACTACAACCGGGAACACTGCAACCGGGAACACTACAACCGGGAACACTACAACCGGGACGGTGTAACTGGGAACAATAAGACGCGGTAGCGCGTTGGACCTAATACACTTGAATCAACTGAACTTATCCGGCTGCCGCCAGGGGACTATCCCGGCGGCAGCCGAAGACGCGTGGTTCCATCCTCAGCGCGGCTTGCAAACAACAGCGGTTCCGGCGTAGTCGGGCCCGCGTACATTTTAAGGAGAAGTCATGAGCGATCGCAGCCTTCGGGGCATGCGTCTGGGAGCCCAGAGCATGGAAACTGAGTCCGGCGTCGAGCCGGCACCGCGCCAGCGGATTGAATACCGCTGCGCCGACGGCGAGCAGGTGTTCGTGACGTTCTCCGCGGAGGCGGAGATTCCGGCCATCTGGGTGTCCAAGACCGGCAAAGAGGCACTGCTGGTGGACGGAGAAAAGCCCGTAGATTCCAATGAAAAGCCGGTCCGCACGCATTGGGACATGCTGCTTGAACGTCGTTCCCTGCCGGAGCTGGAAACGATTTTGGCCGACCGGTTGACCATTCTCCGGGAGCGCCGCGGAGAGCGCCGCAGCGCCTAGCGGATAGGTGGCAGGCGAGTAAAATGACAGGGCCGGGCAACCAGCAAGGTTGCCCGGCCCTGTCGTTTAAGCAGACTCGGACTTCGTATCGTTTAAGTAGACTCGGACTTCGTGCCCGTTGGTTTTTAACTGCGGCTTGTCCTGCCCGTAAGTTTCCTCCAGCGGGCTGTAAGTCCCCATTTGGTCACGTTGATCATGGCCTCCTGGACGATGTTGCCGCTCATCTTAGAGGCGCCAAATTCACGCTCCACGAAGGTGATCGGAACTTCAACAATCTTCAGCCCGAGCTGGGCGACCCGCCAGAGCATGTCCACCTGGAACCCATAGCCGACCGAATCCACCTTTTTCAGATCGAGGGCTTCGAGGGTGGAGCGCCGGAAGGCACGGTAACCACCGGTGACATCCTTGACCCGGACGCCGAGCAGGACCCGAGAGTAAAAGCTGCCGCCGAGGGAGATCAATTTGCGCCTCAGCGGCCAGTTGACCACCTCGCCACCGGCGACCCAGCGTGAGCCGAGCACGAGATCTGCGCCCTCCTCGAGCGCTGCCAGCAAACGGGGAAGCTGCTCGGGCTTGTGCGAGCCGTCGGCGTCCATCTCCACCAGGACGTCGTAGCCTGCCTCCAGACCCCAGGTGAATCCGGCGATGTATGCCGCGCCCAGGCCTTGTTTGCCGGCGCGGTGCAGGACGTGGACGGCGGGATCTTCCGCCGCGAACCGGTCCGCCAGCTCCCCGGTCCCATCGGGGCTGTTGTCATCTGCGATCAAAACGTCCGACTCGGGCACCGCAGCGCGCAGCCGGCCGAGCGTCTTCGGCAGTGATTCGAGCTCGTTGTAGGTGGGAATGATGGTGAGGACGCGCACTGGTGGGTGCCTTTCCTTGCAGGAGAAGGCCGGTAGACCGGACTTCGGGACAGGGGCTGTAGCCGGAGCGCCCGCGCGCAGACAACAAATGTCCATTATACGGCGCAGAAAATGGGTAGGCTCACGCGCCTTCGGGCCAGTGTCGCTGCCGCCGTCGCGGTGGCAGCAAAGCTGTTTTCTACTGACGCGTGAACCTACCCGCTTCTGGAGCCACTGCGGGCTCTTTTCCCTCGCGGCACACGGCTGCTTAACGGACGGACCATTAAGTGGTGTGTGGTCTTGCCAGACCAGGTCTTTTTCGTATTCTCCGGAAGAACCCGTTGAGCTAAAATCCTACGGGCTGTGGTGGAGGTGTCAACACGCCTCTGACCTGCGGTTTCTGATGTTTCCGCAGGTCAGGAGCGGGTCATTGGTAACAGAAAGTTATATAAAGCAGGGATATACCACCGGCGATTACTGTCGTAAAAACCGGGCCGCTATTGATGGAAACCGGCGGCCTCATCACTGAATCCCGGACCGCTGTACAGCTCGGTCCCTCGGTGCACGGTCTGCAGGCACCTCGGGTCGCTCTCCGTATCCAAGGCCGGCAACAGCGGTGTCCGGGCGCGCGGATCAGTGCTCCAGGACTGGACCCGCTCATCGGCCACCTGCACCATCAGTTCCTCTACGTCCCAGACGGCAAAGCTGGCCGGCGCGCCCGGAACCAGCTGTCCCAGCAACGGCTCACGCTCCCGTGCCGCACGCCATCCCGCGCGGCTGTGTCCGATGAAGGCTGCGCGAGCCGAGATCCTGGCGTCGCTGCGGTGGTGCTGCAGGGCCGCACGCACGCTGGCCCACGGATTGAGCCCGGTGACGGGGGAATCCGAGCCGCAGCAGACCGGCACGCCTGCCGCGAAGAACGCCGCGATCGGGTTGAGTTCCGCGAAGCGGTCCGAACCGAGCCGTGTTTCATACATCCCGCCGGGACCGCCCCAGAGGGCATCGAAGGACGGCTGGACCGAGACCGTCACGGAGTGCTCCGAAAGCGCCGCTATTGCTGCGGCGTCGGCCATTTCGACATGCTCGAATCGATGTCCGGCCGACCGGACCGCCTCGATGCCGACCCGTTGCGCGGCCTGCCGCAGCCCCTCCACGGCAATGTCCATGGCGCCGTCGCCGATCACATGGAAGCCGGCCTGGATTCCCAGCTCCGATGTGGCGGCGAGGTGTTCGGCGACCTGCTGCACGGTAAGGTATTGCATCCCCCGAGTGTCCGGGGTATCGGAATACGGTGTGCGGAGCAGGGCCGAATGGGATCCCAGCGAGCCATCGATGTTCAGATCCCCGGCCAGACCAAGTACAGGGGTTCCGAGGCCGGCCAGTACGGCCCGCGCTTCCTCGGTCGAGCTGACGGCCTGCCCCCAGTACGGCAGTACCTGCGGTAGGGTGTGCGCCATACCGTCAGCCGGGGCCGCCGATGTGCCATCCGTCAGGTCGGCCAGCAGACGAAGGTCCTCCGCGGACCCCACATGCGGGGCGCTCATCTCCGCCACGGCCACGTAGCCGGCCGCTGCGGCCGCGCGCAGCGCCCGCAGCTGGTGGGCGCTGCGCTGGGCGTCCGTGAAGGTGCGGGTGGCGTCACGGGCGACGGCGTGCGCCGCCCGAACCACCAGGCCGTCCCCCAGCCAACCGTCGAGGCCATGCAGGGCGCACCGGGCGGCCAGGGACGATGACACCACTGCGGAGTGCACATCGATGCGGGACAGGTACACGTCCTGCCCGCCTGCGGCGCGGTCCAAGTCGGCGGCCGTCGGCGTCCGGCGTTCCGGCCATCCCGTTTCATCCCAGCCGTGGCCAAGCAACGTACCAGCTGTGGCCGATCGGGCTGCGGCCACGAGCACCAGCACCTCCCGCAGCGACCGGGCATGGGTCAGATCAACCGAAGCCAGTGCCATCCCGGTTTCAGTGACATGAACGTGCGAGTCCACGAACCCGGGAGTGACCAGCGCACCCTGCAGGTCCACCTGCTTCATCCGGGCGTCTGCCAGTGATTCCGCGGCGTGCTCGGTGCCGATCCAGGCCACCGTGTCCCCGTCGATCAGCATGGCCGTGGCCAGTGGATCAGCGGCGCTGTAGACGGAACCATTCCGGTAAAGAGTCAGCGGCATGAGGTGTTAATCCTTTCAAAGAAGAGCCCGGACAACGCGTGCCGGTCGGTGGAGGAATGACAGTTCTCTTCGGCCGACCGGTCCATGAGAAAGGTCGATTCAACGCAGGCTATTCGACGACGGCCGAGTAGGCTACGACGCCGCGGCGAACAGCGCCGATCGCGGCTATGCACAGTCGGGCGAAGGACGGCTCCAGCCCCGGCACCTTGGCCACCTGATCGAGCAGGTCAATGACCTGTTTGGCCCAGCGGACAAAGTCCCCTGCCGCCAGTTCGGTCCCGTCCAGCACGTCCTGCAGCGGGCGCCCCCGGGCCCATTTGTACATCGGCCAGACCAGCCCGAGCTCGGGTTCGCCGGTCAGCGGCAGTTTGTGCGCCTCCTCAACGTCCTCCAGTACAGACCACTGCCGGACCACGGCGTCGACGGCGGATTCCAGGCCGACACTGGGCATCCGCGGCCGCAGGCCCCGGTCTTCACGCTTGGCCTGGAAGACCAGCGTGGACGCCAGCGTTGCCAGCTCCGCCGCGTCCAGATCGTAGAATGCACCGTCACGCAGGCACAATGAGACGAGCAGGTCCTTTTCACCGTAAATCCGGCGCAGCCGCTGGCCGTCGGCGCTGGCCCGCAGTCCGCCGTCGGGCATGGCCTCCAAATACCCGTAGCCGGAGAGCACTTCGCAGACCCGGTCAAAGGTCTTGGCGATGGTGTTGGTGCGTCCCTGGATCTGCCGGAGCAATCCGTCCGTCTCGCGGCGCAGTGTCCACCAGCGCTCGGACCAGCGGGCGTGGCTCTCGCGGTCGCTGCAGCCGTGACAGGGGTGCGTCCGCAGCCGGCGGCGCACCTCGCTGATGGCGCGCTCCTGCCCGGTGGCGGCATCAGACAGGACAAACTCGGGGGCCCTGCCGGACCCGCCACGGAATTCCTGCGGCTGTGTCTGGGACCGTGTGGACGATTCCACCAAGGCGTGGCGCACGGCGGCGCACAAGTCACGGCGGTCCTTGGCCAGCTTCACGTTAAACGCCTTGGGAATCCGGATCCTGGTGACCGGTGTGATGGGACCGGTCAGGTCGTGGATGCTCAGCCGGCGTATCTGCTTTTCCAGGGTCAGAATCGTCGGCCGTGGTTCATGGGAGGATGGATCGGCGCTGACCACGACGGCGACGCCGGGGGTGCGTCCGCCCGGCACCTCAACAACGTCGCCGGGCCGGAGCCGGTCCAGGGAGTCCTCGGCCGAGGATCTGCGCAGGTGCGATTTCTGCCGGGCGGCGGCATTTTCCAGGTCCGACAGGTCCCGGCGCATCCGGGCATACTCCACGAAATCCCCGAGGTGGCAGTGCATCGATTCGGCGTATCCCTTGAGTGATTCCTCCCGGGAGCGGACCTGCCTCGCCAGGCCCACGACGGAACGGTCGGCCTGGAACTGGGCAAACGAGGATTCCAGGATCTCCCGCGCCCGGGACCGGCCGAACTGCGCCAGCAAATTCATACTCATGTTGTAGGTGGGCTGGAAGCTGGAATTCAGCGGGTACGTCCGGCGCGAGGCCAGCCCCGCTACGGCGGCTGGATCGGTCCCAGGCTGCCAGAGCACGACGGCGTGGCCCTCCACGTCGATGCCGCGCCGTCCCGCTCGCCCGGTCAGCTGCGTGTACTCCCCCGCCGTGATCGCCACGTGCGCTTCACCATTAAACTTATCGAGCTTCTCCAGCACCACCGACCGCGCCGGCATGTTCACTCCCAGCGCCAGGGTTTCGGTGGCGAAGACAGCACGGACCAAGCCGTCCACAAAAAGCTGTTCCACTACTTCCTTGAAGGTCGGCAGCATGCCGGCATGATGCGCTGCCAATCCCCGGATCAGTCCGTCGCGCCAGCTCCAGTAACCGAGCACATCCAAATCGTCCGCTGGGATCTCCTGGCACGCCGCATCGACGCGGCCGGCAATTTGACGTTGTTCGTCCTCGGTGGTCAACCACAGGCCGGCCTGCGCGCACTGCCTCACCGCAGCGTCGCAGCCGGCCCGGGAGAAGATAAACGTAATGGCCGGAAGCAGACCCTGCCGGTCCAACGCAGTGATGACCTGCGCGCGGCTGGCCTTACGCACCACGGGCTGCTGTTGGCCACGGAGGTCGGAGCCGCGCAGGTTCCCGCGATGCTGCTTGCCCCGGCCGGCCCGGTGGGCGTAGCTCCCCCGCAGGGAGCCGGCTTCCGAACGCGCCAGCCGGGTCAGTTCGGGATTGACCTCGAAGGGATCCGCAGCACCGGGATCGGGCACGGGCCCGTCGGGGAGCTCACTGAACGGGGTGTCGGAGGCGAACAGGTCGACGATGTCGCGGCCCACCATGACGTGCTGCCACAGCGGAACGGGCCGGTGCTCTGTGACAATCACATCGGTGTCCCCGCGGACGGTATCCAGCCACGCACCGAATTCCTCGGCATTGGAAACGGTGGCACTCAGCGAGGCCAGCTGTACCTCGCTGGGCAGGTGAATGATGACCTCCTCCCAGACGGCCCCGCGGAAACGGTCGGCCAAATAGTGCACCTCGTCCATCACCACGTAGGCCAGGTCATCGAGCGCCTCGGAACCGGCATAAAGCATGTTGCGCAGCACCTCGGTGGTCATCACTATCACCGCGGCGTCCGGGTTGATAGTGGTGTCACCGGTGAGCAGCCCGACGTTTTCCGCTCCGTATTTTGCCGCCAGATCGCTGTACTTCTGATTGCTGAGCGCTTTAATCGGAGTGGTGTAGAACGCCTTGAGCCCACGCGCCAGCGCAAGATAGATGGCGAACTCGCCCACGATGGTCTTCCCTGACCCGGTCGGTGAGGCCACCAGCACTCCGCGGCCGGCCTCGAGGGCGGCACAACCCTGCCGCTGGAACTCATCAAGCTCGAACGCGAAAGTTTCCTGGAAGTCACCCAGCCTGGTGTGCGCCCGTGCGGAACGGGCCATGGCCGCCTGGTATCTCTGCGCTGGCGAGGACATGCTACTAGCCTACGGTAGCTAGAGCTGATCCAGATCCGTCAGCGGTGTCGCACGGTCAGCGGTGCTTTCCGTTTCCGCCACGCGCTTGGCGGTATTCCGGTCCCGCCGCTTGTCATTGAGAATACAGAGGCCGATGGCGCTGAAATAGAGCACCAGCAGCGGCGCCCCGAGGAAGAACATCGAAAAGGCATCCGACCCGGGAGCTGCCATCGCCGAGACCACGGTCACGGCCAGGATGGTGATCCGCCAGGCCTTCAACATCGTCCTGCCGCGGATGAACCCGGCCATGTTCACCGCCACCAGCACCACCGGAACCAGAAACGAAATACCCATGAACAGCATCAGCTGCATGACGAAGGTCAGGTAATCCGTCGCGTGGATGATGTTGGACCCGCCCACAGGCGTGAACGAGGTGAGCGCGACGACTAAGTTGGGCAGGACCAGCCAGCCGGTCCAGATGCCGGCGAGGAACAACGGAATCGCTGCGAACATATAACCGAGCGTGTAACGGCGTTCCTTGCTCGTCAGGCCGGGCGTTATGAACGCCCACAGCTGATAGATCCACACAGGTGAGGAGAAAATCGCGGCGAGAAAAAACGAGCTCTGGATTTTCAGGTCAAACGACGTGGAAACGCCGTCAAAGTTCAGCGAGGCAACCACGCCGCGCTGCTTGCTGATCTCCATCAGTGGCTCGGCGACGGCGGTAAAAAGCCGGTCATACAGAATCCAGCCGACGACGGCGGCGACAAGCAGTGCGATGGCGCACTTGACGAGCCGATTGCGCAGCTCAATCAGGTGGTCTTTAAGGGCCATCCGACCCTCAGGGTTGGATTTGCGCCCCGTCTTCCCGCTCACTGGTCCTAGCTAGGACGGATTGCCGGTGCCCGGCGTGCGGCCGTCACCGTTAACCTGGCCACCGGAATGTGGCGGATTGTTCACGATCTTGCCTTCGACGGGCTGCTCAGCCGGAGCAGCCGCCGTGGCTCCCGTGCCTTCGGTCTTTGAGTCACTCTTCATTTCCTTGACCTCGGACTTGATGATCCGCATCGACTGGCCCAGGCTGCGGGCCATGCCCGGGAGCTTGGGGGCGGCAAAAAGCAGCACAATGACGATAATGATAATGAGAACAACCCAAGGGTTTTCAAAAAGTTTGCCCACGATAAGTCCCTTCCTTTTGGTACATCCTACGTCTTAAGCTGATTCGATGTCGCGCAAGGATTGGAGCTGCCCCCGCGCCGCCCTGCGGGCAACGCGCCGGCGGCGTCGCTCGCACTGCCGTGCGGCCTTGGCAGCGGTGTAATCATCCTTCATTTGCTCCGGCGAGGCAAAGACCGCCCAGCCAGGTGACGGGCGCGCGGCCGGGACCTGGCCGCCGTCGGACGTCTCCTCCGCCGTCCGGCGGTGCTGCGAGAGCGTCGTGCCCGCCTCATGGAAAGCACTGACTGTCGAGGAAAAGCCCCGCCAGACCTTGATTCCGAGCAGCAGAAAATACGCCAGAGACAACGCTCCGAGCGCAATCCAGATAACAATCCATGACCACCAAGGCATGCTTAGAGTCTATCCGGTTTCCCCCGCCGCCCCGGGGACGGCGCCCGGAAGCGGATAGCCCGCCAAGGCGCGGGCGAGCCAGTCCCCGGAGGCTTTGCGCAGCTCCTCCGGTTCGAGGACCTGCCCGCCTCCGCCCAGTCGTGCCATCAGCGCGGGGACTGTTTGGGCCCGGCCCACCGTGATCCGCACCGCGGTACGCCCGTCCGGCAGTGCCGCACGAGCGCGGGCACCGTACGCATCCGCCACCCAGCGGGCATCCGGATCCAGGGCAAGCACGACCTTCAGATCGCCGGCCCCGGGCATAAACACTCCCGGCGACGACATCCGTGCCGGGCCCTTCGACTCCAGCTGCAGTTCCCGGACCGGGGCGGTTCCGGGGGCAGCCACCGCGGTCCGGATACCGTCCATCCGGAAATTGCGCATGCCTTCGGACAGCGTGCACCACGCCTCGACGTACCAGAGAGAGTCGAGGGAGTAGATCCGCATTGGCTCGATCACGCGCTCCGTGACGTCGTCGCGGCCGCGGACCAAATAGGTGATCCGCACCCGCCCCCTGCCCATGACCGCCCGCTGCAGGATAGAGAGCGTTTCCAGTGAGGTCTCCGGAGCTATCCTGGCCTCTACGACGTCGGCCATCCATGCGTCCGGACCGGCTACCCTGCGGACGCTGTCCAGCACCTCCCGCAGCGTCTCCTTGCCCGCCTCGTCCGGGAGCGACTGCAGGGACTCGAGCCCGACCAGCAGCGCACAGGCCTCCTCCTGGGTCAGGCGCAGGGGCTTGGCCAGTTCATCCGCATCACGAATGAAGACGACGCCCTCGTCCCACTGGACGTCGATGAGCTCCCCGTGCTGGTAGCCAGGGAGGCCGCAGACGGAAAGCAAGGCCAGATCCTCGTCCAGCTGTTTACGGCTGATGCCGAATTCCTCGGCCACCGTTGCGGCCTCAATTCCGGAATTCTGGACCAAATAGGGCACCAGATCCAGTAGCCGCCGCAGCCGGTCTTCGCCGGTCGGCTTGTGCCGGACCGGGGCCGCAGGTATGGAAAAGTCCACCGTCGGCAGCGGCGCCCCGGCCGCGGTTGCCGCACCGCTAAGACGGCGTACCACCGCATCCCGCAACGCGGCAGGAGCAAGCACCACCACCGCAGGGCCCATTGAGGCCAGATCATCCGCCAGCAGTTCCGGTTCACGGTAGGGCACGGTGAGCGTGTCCCAGCCCGGGCGGGGCGCCGGAACGGCTCCGCCGGCCAGTTCCCGCAGCAGCTGGCCTCGTCCGGCCGGAACCTCAAGAACCGCTTCGCTCTGCGGGCCGGTGCCCAGGGAGTCAAGGGCCTCCGCAATGTCATAATCCACCGGCGGGGCGAACCCAGCGCCCGGGTCGATGGTGACGTCAGAGGCAATCCTGGACAGCCGGTAGAGGCGCGGCTCTCCCCTGCTGACGTCGCGACCGCTCAGATACCACTGACCGTACCTATTGCCCAGCCCCCATGGTTCGACGTGCCGCGGCCCGGCAGCAACATCCTGGGATTTACGATAAGAGAAGCTGACCCGCCGATGATGTAGCAAGGCATCCCACAAGGCATCAAAAGCGGGCTCCTTGGTGCGGATACGCGACTCCATGGCCGGCCCGGCGCCGGCGGCTTCCGTCCCGGCGACCGTCTCCAGCTTTCGCAGGGCGCGCGCCGCCGCCGACCCCAGCGAAGCCTGCTCCCAGACGCGCGCAGCCAACGAGAGCACCGCCAGGCCTTCGGGTTCCAGCCGGATCTCCGGCAACCGGTAGTCCTCGGGCCGGATCAGGTACTTCCAGGAATTCTCGTCCTCGGCATAAGGATCCCGCACGGTACTGATGGGAATGCCGAGGCGCTTGAGGTGCACCTTGTCGCGTTCAAACATCCGGCCGAAGGCTTCGTCGGAGACCTTCGGGTCATAGCCCTGGATCCGGGTGCGGAGAAACTCACGGCTCCGCCCGTATTGGGAGCCGAGCAGCGCTATGACCAGGTTCATGAGGCGTTCAGTGGAAGAAGCAGACACAACCGCCAGAGTACTAGAGATGAGGGTCCCGACCCGTCCAAGCCTGGCAGGGAGAACGGACACGATCCGGCAGTTCATGAAAGAACGGTGTCCGGGATGTCCCGGACACCGTTCTTCTGGTGCCTTTACTCAGGCGCGCAGGCCGACCAGGTCAACCACAAAGATCAGCGCTTCGTTCGGTCCGATGGCCCCGCCCGCACCGCGCTCGCCGTAGGCAAGGTCGGAGGGGATTTCCAGGCGACGGCGGCCGCCAACCTTCATGCCCAGCAGGCCCTGGTCCCAGCCCTGGATGACCTGGCCCACGCCGACCTTAAAATCGAGCGGGGCGCCGCGGCCCCACGACGAGTCAAACTCCTCACCGGTGGAAAAGGCAACACCGACATAGTGTGCCGAAACGGTGTTCCCAGCCTCCGCCTCCGGACCGGAACCGTCAATCAGGTCCACGATCAGCAGATCCGTGGGGACCCCGTGATCCGGAAAATCAATTTCCGGCTTCTGCCGGTCGTACTCGCGCTGTCCAAACGACATGGTGCTCCTCAAGGTGAATGGTAAATTGAACTTTTTGTCCTGCGGACCGGGTTACTGAATACCGAGGATGTCGACGACGAACACAAGATCGCCGTCGGGCTGACCGGCGGTAGGTGTCGGGTAGCCCAGGGTCTTGGGGATGACCAGCAGCACGCGTGATCCGACGGTCTTGCCGGTCAGGCCCTGCGTCCAGCCCTGGATGACCCCGCTGAGCGAGAAAGTGGCCGTCTTGCCGCGGTCGAAGCTTGAATCAAAGGTCTTTCCATCCTTGTAGGTGACGCCAACATAGTTGGCTACGATGGTGTCGGTAGCCTTGACTGCCGGGCCCTTGCCCTTGATCAAATCCTGCGAGACCAGTGTCGTCGACGCCGGCGTGGCAGGAATGGTGATCTGCGGAACGCCCTTGTCATCATCCTTGACCGTCGGCAGTCCGTCCGGAGGAGTCACCGTGTCCCCTTCGGGTTTGGCGAGCGGCTTGGCAACGTCTTTGGCCGATTCAATGTGGTAGACAACCAGCTGCGCAGGGGCGGCAGGTTGCGCCGGTGCGGCGGTGCTGCCCGCAACGGCAGGTGTCCCAGGGACCCCGTAAGCGATGTCCGAGCCAACCTTGGCACCGACAAAGGTTGCATAGATCAGCGGGTACTGCTGTTGGAACTTGGCGTCGACCACGTACGACTGGCCAGAGGCTTCGGCATACGTATCGCCCAAGGCCGTGCCGTCGTCGGCGTTGAAGGCCGCTAACCGCAGGATCATGGCCTGACCATCGGCCACCTTGGCGCCGTCGCCCTCGGAGACCACCTTAATTGACTCGCTGGCGATTTTCAGCGGTTTCGCGAAGTCGACGGTGGGGGCCTTGCCATCGGCACCCTTGGTCACCTTGACCGAGTCAAGAGCTTCGGCATGGGCGGGCGGTACGCTGACCGTGGACGACGACGACGCCGTGTCCGTGGAGCTGGCGGCGCCGCAGCCCGTCAGCAGCAGCAGCGCGGGGAGAAGTATTGCAAGAATTCGGCGCACAGAAACACTTTCGTCGATGTCAGTGGGGGGCCGAGGCGCAGCTAAGCGCACCGGACCGCGTCCAGCTTAGCCTCCGTGCCTGTGAATTGCCCTTTGGAACCCGGCCGATTAGTCAATGGACCTGACCAAGGCATCGACCCGCTCGTCGGAATTGGCGAAGGGGTCCTTGCACAGCACCGTTTGGTGCGAGCGGTCGTTGAGCTTCAGGTGCACCCAATCGACGGTGTAATCCCGCCCCGCTTCCTGCGCCTTGCGGACAAAATCGCCGCGCAGCTTGGCACGGGTGCTCTGCGGCGGAGTGTCCACCGCAGACTTCACCTCGGCCTCGGTCACCACGCGGGCCGCCGATCCGCGGGCACGGAGGATGTTGAACAGGCCCCGGGTGGGCGAAATGTCATGGTATGTCAGATCCAGCTGTGCCACCCGCGGCGAGTTCAATTCCAGGCCGTTGCGGGCCCGGTAGCCGTCCAGCAGCTTTTTCTTAATGGCCCAATCGATCTCGGTGTCGATGCTGCGGTAATCCTCGGATTCGATGGCATCCAGCGTCCGTCCCCACAGGTCCATAATCCGGGGGACATACTCGTTATGTGCGCCCTCCCGGGCGACAAAGGCGGTGACGGCAGCGAAAAACTCCCGCTGGACCGCCAGCGCCGAAATCTCGCGTCCGCTGGCCATCTTTATCGGCTGACGCCCGGTGAGGTCATGGGAGATCTCACGGATGCTGCGGATGGGGTTCTCCATCCGCATGTCTCGCATGATGACTCCCTTCTCCACCATCCGCAGAATCAGATCCACCGTGCCCACCTTCAGCAGGGCGGTCGTCTCGGACATATTGGAGTCCCCCACGATCACGTGCAGCCGCCGGTAAAACTCCGCGTCTGCATGCGGCTCATCCCTGGTGTTGATGATGGGGCGCGAACGTGTTGTGGCCGACGACACGCCCTCCCAGATGTGATCGGCCCGCTGGGAAAAGGCATAAGCGGCGCCGCTTTGGGTGGGCAGCACCTTGCCGGCCCCGGCGATCAACTGCCGGGTGACCAGAAACGGAATCAGAATCTCGGCCAAACGCGTGAATTCGCCGCGCCGCGGGATCAGATAATTTTCATGGCTGCCGTAGGAATTCCCGGCAGAATCCGTGTTGTTCTTGAAGAGGAAGACCTTGCCGTTAAAGCCTTCCTGCTGCAATCTGTTCTGGGCTTCCTGCACCAGGTCGTCGAGAATCAGCGTGCCGGCCTGGTCCTGGGCGATCAACTCGGCAATGTCATCGCACTCGGCCGTGGCGTATTCCGGGTGGGAACCGACATCCAGATACAGCCGGGAGCCATTGGTGAGGAAAACATTGGAGGATCTGCCCCAGCTGACGACCTTGCGGAACAGGTAGCGCGCCACCTCTTCCGGCGACAGCGGGCGGGAATCCGGACTTGAATACGCAATGCCGAACTCGGTTTCAATCCCAAAGATCCGCTTATCCATGCTCAGCGCACCGCCTTTCCCTCGAGAATGTCCGCCACGTCCTGTTGGCGGAGCCGGCGGAAGGCGCGCCGCACGCCCAGGTTGGTTTCCGACTCCCGATCCAGTACCGCAACCTCCAGGTTCCCGGCCCCCGGTCCCTGAGCCGCGTCCGGGGTCCTGGCCGAGGCCAGCGCGTCAACAGCGAGCCGGATGGAATCGGCAAAGCCAGCGACCGCGTTCCATCCGGTGGCCACGGCATCCTGGACGGCGTCGGCCTGACCACCCATCGCCACAAACCCATAGGCGTCGGCGATTGAACCGTCAAAAGTCAGCCGATACAGATGATCCAGTTCCTGGCTGCGGCCCACCTCGGCCACCGCCAGCTCCACCTCAAAAGGTTTCTGTTCGGCGGTGAAAACGGCCCCCAGGCTTTGGGCGTAAACGCTGGCCAGTCCCCTGGCGGTCACATCCTCCCGGTCGTAGGAGTACCCCCGGACGTCCGCGTAACGCACCCCAGCCTGCCGCAGGCTTTCAAATTCGTTGTACTTGCCGACGGCAGCGAAGGCTATCTTGTCGTAGATTTCGCCGATCTTATGCAGCGACGGCGAGGGATTCTCGGCGACCAGTGCGATCCCGTCGGCGCAGCTGATGACCACGACCGAGCGTCCGCGGGCAATCCCCTTGCGGGCAAAATCGGCCCGGTCCTTCATCATTTGTTCCGGTGACACATAGAACTGTTGCGTCATTTTAGGCCTCCCGTGCCTGTGCGGTCCGTGTGGCGACAACGATCTCGACCGTCGCCCCGAGTTCACGTTCGCTCACCTTACGGGCCCCGGCCCGCGTGACGGTGTAGACGATCGGCCACAACCGCCGGACGATGTCGGGGCCACCGGTGGCGGAATCATCGTCGGAGGCATCGTAGAGTGATTCCACCGCGACCCGCACCGCATCAGATTCGCCCAGATTTGGTTTCCAGAGTTTCTTCAGCGCCCCGCGGGCAAAGACAGACCCGGAGCCGACGCTGTGATGCTCCAGTTCCTCGTACCGGCCGCCGGTCACGTCGTAGGAAAACAACCGTCCAATGGAGCGGCCGGTATCAAAGCCGGCAAAGAGCGGAATGACGGCCAAACCCTGCAGCGCCATGGGCAGGTTTGCCCGGATCATCGCTCCCAGCCGGTTGGCCTTGCCATCGAGGCTCAGCAGCGTTCCCTCGATCTTCTCGTAGTGTTCAAGCTCCACTTGAAACAGCCGGGTGATGTCGATCGCTATGCCGGCGGTGCCCGCTATTCCGAGCACCGAATACTGGTCAGCCGGGAAGACCTTCTCGATGTGCCGGCTCGCGATCATGGTGCCCATGGTGGCCCTGCGGTCCCCGGCCATCAACACGCCGCCGGCAAACGAGAGCGCCACGATGGTGGTCGCGTGCGGTAGGGGCGGCAGGGAACCTGTCGGGAGCGTCCTGCCATAAGGGAGCAGATCGGGGCGCGATTGGGCCAAGTGTTCGCTGAAGGACGACGTCGCCGCTGCGGCTACGCGCCCGGCCGTGGACTCATGTGCCAGATTGCCCATGCGGTTGTCCTACTGCCCGCCCTTTTGGACGAAGCCGCGGACAAATTCTTCGGCATTGGATTCAAGCACGCCATCGATTTCATCCAGCAGATCGTCCAGGCCCTCGGTGGCGGCAGAGGTCTGCGCACCCGCCGGCGGAGCCGGCGCCTCGGGAGCCTCGTCCTCCTCAGTGCGACCCGTTGTGTTCTTTTGTTCCTGACCGGCCATCGTGATCCCCTTTCAACTGTTCGTCCTTCTCTCATCCTGCCACGAACTGTCCACGCCACGGGTGTGTGCCGGGTGCCGGGTTTCCCGAGGCTGGATTCCGCGCCGTTTCCTGCCTAGCCGTATTCCTGCGCCGCAGCGCATTACCGGGGCAGGTCGAGTAGCTCGGCCAGGAAGTCCGCGGCGTCCCGGTGCCGATCGAACAGTCCGCTTGTCAATGCGCGGGTCCCGCGCAAAGGCTCCCGGGTCGGCACGCGCTGCAGACGGCGCTGGCCGGGCAGTTCGAAGATCACCGAATCCCAGCTGGCACCGATGATGTTCGCGCCATAGCGTTGGATGCACTGGCCCCGGAAATAAGCTCTCGTGTCTTCGGGCGGCTGCGCGACGGCGCGGGTGATGTCTGCCTCCGGCACCAGTCGGTCCAGCCGACCTCGGGACAGCAGGCGATAATAGAGTCCCTTTTCGGGGCGGACATCAGACCACTGCAGGTCAATCAGCCCCAGCCGCGGGTCGTCCCACTCCAGCGAGTCCCTGTCGCGGTACTGCTGGAGCAAAGACAGCTTGGCCGCCCACTCCACCGATCGCGAAGCCGCCGACGGGCCTGCCCCGAGCTGGGTGAGGACGCTCTCCCAACGCTGCAGCACTTGGTCCGTATGGCCGTCGCCGCAGGGCCCTGCGGCTCCGGTCTGCGCCGTATGTCGCTGCGCCGCCTCAAGATACATCCATTGGATGTCCAGGGCCGTGACGCGGCGCCCCTCGGACAGCCCGATCAAGGCGCTCATCCCGGTGTCATGGCTGACCTGGCGCAGCGACTCCACCGGCCGCTGGACCTTGAGATCGGGTGCCGTGCCGTGCTCGATCATGTCCAGCACCAGCGCCGTGGTGCCAAATTTCAGGAAATTTGAGATTTGGCTGAGATTTGCGTCTCCGATGATCACATGCAGTCGACGGTATTTCTCCGCCGTCGCATGCGGTTCGTCGCGCGTGTTGATAATAGGCCGGCGGATCGTGGTTTCGAGGCCCACCTCCGCCTCAAAAAAGTCCGCTCGCTGGCTTAGCTGGAATCCCTTGCCGGTTCCGTCCTGCCCCAGTCCGACGCGTCCGGCGCCGCAGATCAGCGCACGGGTGACAAAGAACGGTGTGAGCCCGGAAACGATATGGCCGAACGGCACCGCCCGCGGCATCAGATAGTTTTCGTGGCTGCCATAGGAGACGGACTTATTGTCCGTATTGTTTTTATACAGGTTCACCGCGGGCAACCCTGGGGTTCCGGCGATCTGCCGCACCGCAGCCAGAGCCACCAGGTCCCCTGCCGCGTCCCATACCACGGCATCACGCGGGTTGGTCACTTCCGGACTGGAATACTCCGGATGCGCGTGGTCCACGTAGAGCCGGGCACCGTTGCCAAGGACCATGTTCATCATCAGCGGGCCGGTGTTGCCCGCACCGTCCTGATCCGGATCCGGCTCACCATTTTCCAAAGCAATCTGGGCGGCCGTCAACTCCTCCGGCTGGTCCGTGAGCTGGGACGGATGTGCCTGCTGCCGCGGTACCGACCAGCCGCGCGCATCCGCCAACGGATCCTCATCCGTATAATCCCAGCGCGCTTCGCTGCCGCCCGCCGCACGCTCACCGGTCAGCAGGGCATAAGCATGCACGACCTGGCTGGAGAGCCAGGTCGCGTTGCTCCCGGGCGCTCCGGGCGCGTGGATACCATATTCGGTCTCCGCGCCCATCACCCGGACAGCGGTCACAGATACTGCCCGGTGTTGGACATGGTCTCGAGCGTCTTGCCGGGCTCCTGGCCAGCCTTACCCTGCACAATGGTGCGGATGTAGGTTATCCGCTCGCCCTTCTTGCCGGAAATTCTTGCCCAGTCATCCGGGTTGGTGGTGTTCGGCATGTCCTCGTGCTCACGGAACTCATCGACCACCGCGCGGAGCAGATGGTCGATCCGGATGCCCCGCTCCCCCGTGGTCAGCAGGTCCTTGATGGCGTACTTTTTGGCCCGGTCCACCACATTCTGAATTACGGCTCCGGAGTTGAAATCCTTGAAATAGAGCATCTCAGTGTCGCCATTGGCGTACGTCACTTCGAGATACTCATTGGACTTTTCGGTGGAGTACATCGCCTCCACCGTGCGCTGAATCATGGCCTCCACGGTTGCCTGCCGGTCCCCACCATTGGCGGCCACGTCATTGGCGTGGAAGGGCAAATCAACCGTGACATATTTGGCAAAAATATCCGCCGCGGCTTCAACATCCGGCCGCTGAATCTTGACCTTGACGTCCAGCCGTCCCGGCCGCAGGATCGCGGGATCGATCATGTCCTCGCGGTTGGACGCACCGATGACGATGACGTTGTCCAGCCGTTCCACTCCATCGATCTCACTGAGCAGCTGCGGCACGATAGTGGTCTCCACATCCGAGGAGATGCCTGTCCCCCGGGTGCGGAAGAGAGAATCCATCTCGTCAAAGAAGACGACGACTGCACTGCCGTCGGAGGCCTTTTCGCGGGCCCGGCTGAAGATCATCCGGATCTGCCGCTCGGTCTCCCCGACATACTTGTCGAGCAGCTCGGGTCCCTTGATATTGAGGAAATAGCTCTTTTGGTCCTTCGACCCGGAACGCTCCGCCGCCCTGGCCGCCAACGAGTTGGCCACGGCCTTAGCGATCAGCGTCTTTCCGCAGCCTGGAGGGCCGTAGAGCAGAATCCCCTTCGGTGGCTTTAGACCGTGTTCGCGGTACAGGCCCGGATGCAGGAACGGAAGTTCCACCGCGTCACGGATCTGCTCGATCTGCGGCCCCAGCCCGCCGATGTCCTGGTACGAAATGTCCGGCACCTCCTCGAGGATCAGATTCTCCACCTCGGAACGGGGAACCTTCTCCAGCGCGTAGCCTGTCCGCGTGTCCACTGACAGTGCGTCCCCCACACGCAGCTTCATGCTCTGTAAAGCGCCGGAAAGCCGGATCACGCGCTCGTCATCGGACCTTCCGATCACCAGCGCACGGTCTGTACCCAAAAGTTCCTTGATCGTCACCAGCTCTCCGACCCGGTCAAAGCCCAGCGCCGCCACCACTGTCAGCGACTCATTGAGCAGCACCTCCTGACCGACGCTGAGTGAGCGGACATTCACCAGGGGGCTCAGGCTCACGCGCATCTTCCGGCCGGAGTTGAACACGTCAACGCTCTCCTCCGTCTGGGCAACGCCGGTAGCACCTGCGACGGACTGCCGGCGAGCGTTGATCTGCAGCAGCGTCCCGAAACTGAACGGGGCCTGGCCGTCCTTTTCCAGCGCGCTCCTGAGCTTGACGATCTCGGCCTTAGCGGTTTCGAGCATCGTGACCAGACGCGAGTTGTTCGCCGTAGCCGCAGCCAACTGCCGGTCCACATTGCGCAGCTTATCCCGGAGCAGGTTAAGCTGACGCTCCACCGCCGCCGGCTGTGCCTGCAGATCCGGAGTCTGAGGAGTATCTGCATTCATCGGTTCGCCCACGATGGTCAAATCCTTCCGTTAGGAGGCAACGCCTCTTCCCTGGCTTGCCATCGGTTCTTGTCTAAGACCCTAGCGTTCTTTACTGATTTCAACGGCACTGGGCTCGACGTCGTGATGGTATTCCGCGCCCTCCCCGTTCTCAACGTCCGGCGGCACGGAAGTGTTTCCCGGCCTCCCGGGCACCGGAACCGTGGAGGTCGCCTCGCGGGCGGCACGGCGTAGTTTCTTGTCCGAGACGGCCCGCTCTCCAACGTTCGCCGGAGTCCAGGCATTCAGGTCTTCCGCACTGAACTCGGTCTTGGAGGGCCGCCGCTTAGGCGTCAGCCCCGTAACGCCATCGGCCAGCCTGCGGGTAATCAGCAGGAATCCGGTATGAGCGACCATGCGATGGTCGGGACGGACGGCCAGGCCCTCCAGATGCCAGCCGCGGACCATGGACTCCCATGCGTCCGGCTCGGTGAAGCGGCCATCGGCACGGATGGCCTCCGCCGTACGGGACAACTGTGTCACAGTGGCCACGTAGTTGATCCAGACTCCGCCAGGAGCCAGCACCGTAGCCACCGCGTCGACGCATTCCCAGGGCGCCAGCATGTCCAGCACCACGCGGTCGACGCTGCCGGCTGCTTCCTGCCGGACCACCTCATCCTGGAAATCGCCCAGCGAGATCTTCCAGGCCGGGTGTGAACCGCCGAATATGGTCTCCACGTTCCCGCGGGCGATATCGGCAAATTCTTCCCGGCGTTCGAAGGAGTGCAGGTAACCGCCGTCGCCGACTGCGCGCAGCAGCGAGATGGACAGTGCGCCGGAACCGACACCGGCTTCGACCACACGAGCGCCAGGGTAAATATCCGCCATCGTAATGATCTGCCCGGCATCCTTTGGATAGACAACGGCTGCGCCGCGCGGCATCGACAGCACGAAATCCGAGAGCAGTGGGCGCAAGGTCTGGTAGAGCTGGCCGACGTTGTTCGTCACCACTGAGCCCTCGGGCATGCCGATCACCGCATCGTGATTAAGGAAGCCCTTATGCGTGTGATAGGCCGACCCCTCGGTGAGTGTGATGGTATTCATCCGGCCGCGCTCATCCGTCAGCTGCACCCGCTCACCGGCTCTGAAGGGCCCGCGCCTGGCCGCGGCACCGTGCGGTTCTGCCCGGACGCCGGGGGCCGGCTTGGCGTGGATCTGGCTCATACTCAAGGTCCTTACTGATGAAAGTTAAGTGAACAATTCCTGTGCGTCGACGGAGGCCGGAAGACCGTCGTCCAACCGGCCGCTGCTTCAGCGAAGACCCGCAGCCCGCCCCGCGGTCAGCCGTTGCCGGCCGCCCTCCCCGGGCCAGCCAATTCCGCCCGGCGACCCCCGGTCCAGCCGACTCCGCCGGGCCGCCCCGCGCTTCAGCGGATGCCACCACCCCGCCGGGCGCGTCGGCCCCTCCGGCTGTCAGCTGGTCAACTGCTCAGCCGGGGGTCGGGTTTGCCGGTAATGGCAGCGACCACCACGGCCTGGCTGAGCACCCCCGTCACCTGACCGCGCTGATCGATCACAGCGTATTCGCTGCCGGCCAGCTGAGCCAGATACTGGACCAGTTCCTGTCCCGAGGCCGACTGCGGCACATACGCACCGGCAGCAAGATTTCTGGCCACCGCCGTGGCCGGCGTGTTAACTGCAACGGCACCGGGAACACTGGCCAGCACGTTTTGGTCCACGATCGCCGAGGGCCTGCCGTCGGGCGTACACAGCACAATGGAAAGCCCAGGATTTGACCCGCCCACGGCGAGCACCTGCGCCACGGAGGACCCGTCCGGCATGCCGACAGCCCTGTCGCTGAGCCGGCCGGCGCTGATCTCCGGCAGCCGCAGCCGCATCCGGGCATTGCTGATCGCAGCGGTGGCGCCCAGCCAGAGGAAACCGGCAATGAACACCGTAACCAAAATGTTGGTGCTGCTCGGCTGGCCACCGTTGAGCAACGGTAACCCAACGACGGCGAGGACCAGCAGGACCACGATGATTCGACCGGCCCAGCCCGCCGCGACTGTTCCCTTTTCCTGGCTTCCGGTTGCCTTCCAGACAATCGACTCAACCAACCGGCCGCCGTCGAGCGGTAAACCGGGCAGCACATTGAACGCGCCGATCAGCAGATTGGCCCACACGAAGATGTTGACCAGCGTGCTCAGCACTGCCGCCTGCAGGGTCTGCGGTACGGCAAGGTTATTGAGCAGCAGCCAGCCCAGCCCGGCCAGCGCGATGTTGGCCACCGGTCCGGCAAACGCCACCAACAGCGAACGTCCCGGAGTGGCTGTGAAATTCTCAAACTGGGTGTGGCCGCCCCAGAGGTTCAGCACGATCTTCTGCGTGGGCCAGTGATACACCTTTGCCATCAGCGCGTGTGCAAGCTCGTGGACCAGTACCGAGAACAGCAGCAGCAGGGCGTAAATGAAAGCCACACCGTAGGCGCCGGCGCCCAAGCCGGGATAGCCCTGGGCCAGCTGCGGGCCGAAGAGGAACACGGTAACCGCCGCAATCAAAAACCAGGAGTAGGCCAAGACGATCGGGATGCCCGCAATCCTGCCCATCGGAATCCCCTCGCGCACTATCCTCGCACCGGTCGCGGGCGTACTCACTCTGCGCTACCAGTGGCTGTGGAACCGACGGGTGCGGAAGCGGCGGCGACCCCGACTGTGGGGATCAATCCGGCGGCGAGTTGGACAGCCCGGTCGCAGACCAATCCACGCAGGTCTTCCACGCTACGTCCGGCCAACGACGTCCAGGTGGTACGGCCCGCATCCTCGGGCAGCGGCACCGAGTGGGGAATCGCCAGCGTCACCACGCCTGAAGCCTGCGCGGAGGCGACGCCGGGTATGGAGTCCTCCAGTGCCAGGCACTCGTGGATACTCAGCTGCGGATCCAGCACCCGCAACCGCTGCACCGCGGTCAGATAGGGTTCCGGATGCGGCTTACCGTGTGTGACTGCGTCACCGGTGACCATGAATTCGAAATACTCCTGCGGCAAACCAGTAACAATTTCAGCCGCCAGCGGGGTCTCGCTCATCGTCACCAGCGCACAGCGCACGCCGGCTTCGAAGAGTCCATGCAGCAGTTCCCGCGCGCCCGGCCGCCATGGAATTTCCTGCCGCACCTGCCGGATCACCTCGGCGGTCAAATGATCGATGATTTCACGGATCTCCATCCGGACGCCGGCCTGCTGGAGCACACCGGCAGAGTGCACCAACGACTGCCCCACCATGCCCATGGCCTGTTCCTGGCTCCATGTACCACCATGGGCGTGGACCAGAGCAAATTCCGCGCTGATCCAGTACGGCTCCGTATCCACCAAGGTGCCGTCCATGTCCCAGAGCGCAGCCTTGAGGGTGGCCGTCCGAGGCCTCTGCCCGGCATCACCGGGCACCCCCGAATCTCTGGACTGAACGCTGGAAACCGCCGAAGAATGCATGGATCCAGTCTACGGGGCGCCACGGGAAGCCAGTGGCGTCTATGCTCAGCGCGAATGTGCATCCGACCCAGCCGCCTGGAGCGCCGCTAAGCTCTTAGCCGTAATTGGTGCCCGTCAAGTCCCCGCCGTCGTAGGGTGGAGGCGTGATGAGTTACGACGAAGGCGCCACGTCTCCCGTGAGCCGGCTGATCGAGTCCGTGCCCGACGGCGAACGGGTCACTGTCATGCTCGCGGCATTCGAAGGCTGGAATGACGCAGGCGAAGCCGCCAGTGACTGCCTCAAGTACCTGCACCGGCTGTGGGGCGCCAAAAAAGTCGCCACGCTCAACCCGGATGAGTACTACGACTTTCAGTTCACCCGGCCCGCCGTGAGACGCAACGCCGCCGGAGCGCGCAAAATCAAGTGGCCCACCACGAAGCTCACTAAGGCCTCGGTGCCGGGATCAAATGTGGACGTGGTGTTTGTGCACGGCATCGAACCGTCGTACCGGTGGCGCGCCTACACGGCCGAGCTGCTGGCACATGCCGCCGGACTGAATGTGAATTATGTCGTGCTGGTCGGTGCCCTGCTGGCGGATGTACCGCACAGCCGGCCGATCCCCGTGACCACCACCAGCGACGACGACGAGCTGCGGACCCGCTTGAATCTTGAATCCTCACAGTATGAAGGCCCGATTGGCATTGTCGGGGTGCTGGCCGAATTGGCCCTGCTCGCGGGGCTGCCCACGGTGTCGCTATGGGCCGCCGTCCCGCACTACGTCGCGCAGGCGCCATCACCTAAGGCGCAGCTGGCCCTGCTGAACCAGATCGAGGACTTGCTGCAGATTACCTTTGACACGCAGGAAATGGCAGAGGAATCCCAGGCTTGGGAACGGGGGGTCGACGAGCTTGCCACTGAGGACCCGGAAATCGCCGCCTACGTCCGGCAACTGGAGGAGGCAAAGGACACCGCGGAACTGCCCGAGGCCAGCGGGGAATCCATCGCCCGCGAATTCGAGCGTTACCTCAAACGACGCGGCAAGGACATGCCTTAAGGCTGGACGACGACGCCGAGCAGCGCCTCGAGCGCGTCCGTAACGACCGCGGAATCCAACCCGGAATGCCGGTCAGCAGGTCGCGTTCCGGAGGCCGGCTGAGCGGCCGCCCACCTATCCACGACCGCCAGTGCCCGCGGAGCATCCAGATCAGCGGCCAGCGCCGCCCGCACCCCGGAAACCAGCGCAGCTGCGGACCCGGGGCGTGTATCAACCAGTGCCTGCCTCCAGCGCAGCAGCCGTTCCTTTGCCTCCGCCAGGACCCCGTCCGTCCAGCACCAGTCGCTGCGGTAGTGATGGGCCAGGATCGCCAGCCGGATGGCAACAGGGTCAACACCACCAGCCCGCAGCTTGGAGACCAGGACGAGATTCCCCTTTGACTTGCTCATTTTCTCACCGTCCAGCCCCACCATTCCGGTATGCACGTAGTGCCGCGCCATCTCAATACCGCTCAGGGCATAGGCATGCCCCGCTCCCATCTCATGGTGCGGAAAGACCAAATCGGAACCGCCGCCCTGGACCGTAAACGGAACGGGCAGAAAACGCTGGGCAATGACCGTGCATTCGATGTGCCAGCCGGGGCGCCCCGCGCCGAGGGTCGCACCACTCCAGCACGGCTCGCCCTCGCGGGCCACGCGCCACAGCAACGGATCCAGCGCATTACGCTTGCCTGCCCGGTCGGGGTCTCCCCCGCGCTCGGCAAAAACGGGCAACATCTCCTGCGGCGTCAGCCCGCTGACCTGCCCAAGCCACCATGCGCCGTCGTCGGCTGCCCTGACGGCAACCGCTGCGCCCTCACGGGTCCCGCCGACAGCAACCGAGCCGCCGTCATGAGTGCCGCCTGCGGCCGGCGTGGAAGCCGCCTCGACGGAGAAGTAGATATCTCCGGAAGGCTCCCCATCCGACCCTGGCACGGAGTACGCCAAGCCCGCTGCCACGAGCCGTTCAACCTGCGGAACAATCCACTCAATGGATTCCACGGCGCCGATGTAATGTTCCGGTGCGAGAACGTTGAGCGCTTCCATGTCCGCCCGGAACAGATCCGTCTGTTCGACGGCCAACTCGCGCCAATCCACGCCGTCGCGGACCGCACGCTCCAGCAGCGGATCGTCCACATCCGTCACATTCTGAACGTAGCTGACACTTTGGCCGGCGTCACGCCAGGCACGGTTCAGCAGATCGAACGCAACGTAGGTGGCTGCATGGCCAATGTGCGTCGCATCGTAGGGAGTGATGCCGCAAACGTACATGCTGGCCGAATCCTGGACGGGCAGCGGACGGACCGCTCCTGAACTGGTTTCGTGCAGACTAAGGGCGGCCATCGATCCGGCGAGCTGCGGAACGGGACGGGAATTCCAAGACTTCACCGCTTTAGCCTACTGGCCGGGAGTGATCACGCCGAACCCGAGCAGCACGAACAGCAAAAGACCCAGGGCGATCCGGTACCAGACAAAGATCCGGAAGCTTCTGGTTGAGATGTATTTCAGGAACCAGCCAATGATCAGATATCCCACCGCAAACGCGATGACGGTGGCCAAGGCCGTTTCACCAACCCCGAATGGCCCCTGCGCGCCCTCGTGCTTGGCAAAGATCCTATACAACTCGTAGAGACCGCTGCCAAAGACAGCGGGAATGGCGAGCAGGAATGAGTACCGGGCGGTCGCTTCCCGGGTGTAACCCATCAGCAGGCCGGCCGTGATGGTTCCGCCGGAACGGGACACGCCGGGAATCAGCGCCAACGCCTGGGCGAAGCCGAAGAGGATGCCGTGTTTCACGCTCAGATCCTTCAGGTCGCGTTCCTGTTTCGCGACCGCGTCGGCAACCGCCAGGATCAGGCCGAAAACGATCAACGTCGTCGCCACGATCCACAGATTCCGCAGCGATGATTCAATCGCGTTCTGGAACAGAATGCCCAGGACCACGATTGGCACGGTTCCGACAATCACCAGCCAGCCCATCCGCACATCCGGGTTGTCCCGCGGCACCCGACCCCGCAAGGCGCCGAACCACGCCTTGATGATCCGGACTATGTCCCTCCAGAAAAACACGATCACGGCGGTCTCGGTGCCTAATTGGCTCACCGCGGTAAATGCGGCACCCGGATCGGTACCGGTCGGCAGGAACTTCCCGACGACAAACAGATGCGCGCTTGAGGAGATGGGAAGGAATTCGGTCAGGCCCTGTACCAGGCCGAGGAAGGCAGCTTCAAACCAGTTCACCTTCCGACCTTAAGGCACAAATCGCGAGGTCCCTGCCGCAACGCCCGTAACGCACAAAACATTGTCTTTCCGGCACGTAAGCTGGCGTTATGCAGCAACGATACGTAGGCACCAGCGGACTGCGTGTTTCCGCCGTGGCCCTCGGCACCATGTCCTGGGGAACGGACACTGACGAGGAAACCGCGCGCGACCAGCTCCGTGCCTACACCGCTGCCGGCGGCACCACCATCGACACGTCAGTGACCTACGGTGAAGGTCGAAGCGAAGCAATCCTGGGCGCGATGGTCGGCGACGTAGTAGCCCGCAGCGAGGTTGTTTTGGTCTCGAAGGCCGGAATTACCCGACGCAACGGAAAACGGATGGTGGACACCTCCCGGCGGGCGATGCTCACAGCCCTGGATTCATCGCTGGCCCGGCTCAGCATCGACCATCTGGACCTGTGGCTGGCGCACGCCTGGGACGATAACGTCCCGCTGGAGGAAACTCTCAGCGCCCTGGATTACGCCGTGACATCCGGTCGGGTCCGCTACGCCGGAGTCTCCAACTACAGCGGCTGGCAACTCGCCCGCGCTGCTACGTTATCCCGAACGCCGCTGGTCGCTAATCAGGTGGAATATTCGCTGCTGCAACGAGGTGCCGAAGCGGAAGTGACGCCTGCTGCGGAACATCTGGGCATCGGCCTGCTGTGCTGGGCACCGCTGGGACGGGGCGCACTGACCGGGAAATACCGGGGCCAGATCCCGGCCGATTCCAGGGGCGCGAACGATGCGCTGGCCGGGTATGTCCAGCCTTATCTTTCAGGGCTTCCCGCCCGGGTCACGGAGGCGGTTGTTACCGCTGCCAAGGGCCTCGACCGGCAACCCCTGGACGTAGCACTCAGCTGGCTGCTGAGCCGCCCCGCCGTCTCGGGAACCGTGGTCGGGGCCCGCACGGCAGGGCAGCTTAAGCAGATCCTCGATGCGACCCTGGAGCCCTTACCCGAGCAGATTGAAGCGGTTCTCGACGAAATCTCCACCCCGGCCCGTTAGTCCCGGCTCCTTAGTCCCGGCCCGGCAGTCCGGAGCCACCCGACACGACGGGCCCGCTCGTGCAATTGAGGCCCGGCAGTCCCGACATGGCAGGCAGGACCCTGATGCCGCCTACCAGCCGACATTGGAGTTTCCAGAAATCCTCCAGCGGTGCTTCTAGAACGGCGGTTCGATTTCGGCCGGAGGAGTCTCATCGGGCGACGTCAACTCGGCCCCGAGTTCCCGGCCGGCCAGAGGCTTCTCCCTCGGGATGGACTTCGCGGGAAGCCGCGAAACCATACGACCGGGTCGTTCTGACACAACATCCCGTAGACACCAACGCCCTTGCCGGCGACGGTCACCCCGAATACTGGCCAGAAATCCAGGACAACGATTTCTGGCCAGTACCGAGTCCCCGAAACCAGCGGTACCACCTACCCGGACTACCCGTACCATCACGCCGTATTTGCCAGCACATCCCCCCAACCCCAACCCGACATGTCCAGAGCCCTGGAGCTCATCGATGCGGCAGAATGTGGTCAGGTCAGGGCTATGGAAGGTAGCGTGGAACACGAGGGCCAAGAGGCACGAGGAATCACGATCTAGACAATCCGATTCTCTCCCAAAGCCCTCACCTCAGCCGAAACAACCTCCCGCCCCGGACTCCTCACACGGCAACGCTGACTACACTCTCAATTCTGAAGAGCCGGATAAGTGTCATCTCAAGGTCCTTTTTGTAGGTGGGCGAAAACGTACTCGTCTCTCAGGGATTCGGGAGGGGCAAGCAGGGCGTCAACCCTAGGTCCTGAGCTCCGTGCTGTGCTAAAGCGGCGTGATTGAAGCTGCTGTTTACCCTCCCCAGAGCCTTTTGTCGGACTTGTCCCGCTCATGACAACCTGTCCATTCTTTATAACCAAGCCCCGCAGAGGATGGCTGACCACAGCTTCAGCAACGTTGTGTGCCTGGACCACGACAAGGTCCGCCTTGCATCCGACGTCCAAACCATAGTTCTCAAGACCCAAGATTTTCGCGCCGTTGTGAGTGGCCGTGTCCAGGGCCAACTCAATGTCCTGATCACGGCGAAGGTCGCCGCGATAGGCAACGAACATGGCACGTTCGAGCATGTCGCCGTTTCCATATGGGGACCACAGGTCTCGAATGCCGTCATTTCCAGATCCGACGTTTATTCCTTCATCAGCAAGTATTTTCAGTGGCAACACAGGCCGGCTGAAAACCGCCGCCGTCGTCAATGAAATCCGTGTTTCAGCCAACCCATTAAATACTCTTGATTGCACGGGGGCCGGCATATCACCAAGGCAGAATGCATGGCTGACCGTGACCCGGCCTTCCATACCCATACTCTTGGTCCGTTGAATAATTTGTACGATTTGCCAGACGCCGAGTTCGCCGGGGTCGTGAAGGTGGATATCTATTTCACAACCGGTGTTGCAGGCAATGTTGAAAATTTCATCCAGTTGTCCATTAGGGTCGCCGTCAAATCCGGCAGGGTCGACACCTCCGATAGCCGTAGCCCCCATATCAATTGCATCCTTCAGCAACGCTGCTGTTCCCGGACGAGTTACGACTCCTTGCTGGGGGAAGGCCACCTGCTGAACATCAATGCGTTCTCTGAGAGCGAATGCCGCTTTCTGTACCGCTTCTATTCCAGTCAGTCCGACTTCTGGATCAACGTCCGTATGAGTTCGGATACTCGTCGTTCCGCAATTGGACATTTGCTCCAGCAGTGCGGTGATGCGTTCCCGGGAGGGATAGCCAACATCGAAACGGCGGAGTCGCTCGTCCGATATACGGTCGGCAACGGTTGGACCTGCGGTATGAGGAATCCATGACCCGCTCCAGAGCGTCTTATCGATGTGGCAATGGCTGTCTATGAGTCCAGGCAGAAGGAGTGCCCCCTGACAGTCGATTTCTTCTACCCCGGGTTGTTCGCGCTGTCGCTTCCCGATTGTGACAATGTGTCCGTCAGCGACCTGTATGTCCACCGGGTCGGCGTCGGATGGGCGACGGACATTTCGCAAAAGCAGGCTGGTGTTTGGCTGCATTAGCCCTCCTCGTTCATGGCTGCGCCGGTACTTGAAATAGTGACTTTGTCGGTATCGTGGTCGGCAACTTTCAGACTTTCAGCGCGTTTCCCGAGGATCTCTTTCGCCCGCTTGGCCACTGGCATGTGTTCGGAGGTGCTTCCCTTGAAGATCATGCTGAGGATGATGACAACCGATAGATTTGCTGCCAGCGCAATGAGCCCGGTGTTGATATTGCCGGGAACAAGCTTCGAAAAGTAAAAGAACGCCACAAGGGCACACCCGACGACCAAGCCCACCGATAAGGCGGGGGCCTTGAACTTCCGAAAGAACATGACGCCGAACCAGGCCGGTACGAGCTGGGCCGTCAAAGCCAGAGCAAGGTTCAGGAATGTGAGCATTATTGACGAAGTGAAGGTGGAAAGGGTTGCTGTGAAGACTAGGAAGAGCCCCATGACCAACTTGACGCTATGTGAAGTCTTGGAATTGGAAAGTGCGGGGACGAGGTTGCGTGTAAGCACACCCCCAAACATCAATGAGTTCCCCGCAAGCACGATCAGCGCAGACAAGCCGGCGCCCGCGGCTACCAGGCCAACAATCCATTCGGGCGCGAGATCCCGAGTGACCGCTAAAAAGATGCCGTCCGGCTTAGCCAGGTTGGGTGCGTGACTGATGCCGTAATATGCCGCGAATACCAGAAGCGGATACATGAGCATGTACGAAGGCATCCAAATAACAGACTTCTTAATGGAACTTTCAGATTTTGCGGAGAAAAGGAACTGCGCGGGAAAAGTTAGGTAAAATTGGATCGATTGTACAAATATCGTCGTCATGGCAAATACCAGAGCCCCGCCAGTAATCGTGGTCATGTCTGGTCTCGTGGCCACCTCTTCAAAGACCCCTGGGACGCCCTTGGCCGCGATTACGGCAACAATTCCAACAAGGGTTATACCCAAGAACATAAACAAGTCCTTGACGATTGCAACAAAAGCAGTTGACCGCATGCCAGAAATAGCTACGTACAGGAAGGCGATCACTGCTGATCCGACAATGATGCCAAGGCGGCTTACCGGCAGTCCGAGCCCGCTGAGGACTGTTTGCAGTCCCACGAACTGGAACACGGCCCAAGGTATAAGGGCCAGTGCGAAAGTCAAAGCGGCTAACTTTTCGAGTGACCGGCTGCGGTAGTGGCCGTACATGACGTCCGGCACAGTGACTGCGTTGTACACCTTGCCAGCACGCCAGACCAGAGGTGCAAGGAAATACCCGAAGACATAGCCCAAGAGAATGTAGCCAATAAACCATACTCCGTATGACGCTCCCTTGGCGTAGATGCCACCCGGGAATCCGAGCATCGTTCCGACGCTGTATATTTCGCCTACGGCGAGGAAAAAAATCAGCCAGCCCGGCAGGGATCGGCCTGCAATCAACGTAGCCAACGGTCCCCGACTTGTGGATCCGCGCCGCGCGGCCAAAGCCACACCGATTGAGAGGGCAATGATACTGAAAAAGACAACCGCAATCATTCCTTTTCTCCTTCCAACCGATTGTATTCGGCGCTTTCGAAGTACCGCCAAGAGATCCAGAAACAGAGAGTTGTCAGAGGTAGCCAGGCAAACAACCACGCAAAGACCACCGGTATACCAAAGACTGAATGAGGACTGTTGCTGACTAAGGGAACTCCGACAAGTATTGCTAGCGCAGGGATTCCCATGGCCACGGCCAAGGACCACCGACTTCCTATCATAATTACTCCTAAAATGGGCGATTATGCCATGAGGGGAGCTGAAACATAACGAAGAGCAACGTTAGGCTGCCTATTGTTCAGAGTCCGTATCTCAAGTGGAGCTAACACTAGTTCTGGTATACCATCAACGACAGGACCAGTTCGTTCCCCTTGAAAGGTGCCAGTTTCCGGTCACAGGATGGATTTGGCGGAGTAGCGATTGCTCGGCTCAAGAGAGGCAGAACCAGTTCTGAGTGGAAATAGCGACCATTTTTGGCGGGGGCCACTTAACCGGCTCTTCACGTTTCCTCAGCGGTGGCCCTGTTCGCCTCCGACCATCCGCGGCCTCAACCAACGGCCTTGAGCTGATCTTTCGCAGCCGCTACGTCGGTGCGTCGCCGCTGCGTTGCCACGCCCACGACAGGCAACGAGGTAGTCGTCCCGGAGCGGACGAAACATCGTCGGACAACCATCCTTCACCGGCACCACCGGCCGGTCGACTTCCACCGGCCGGCCAGCCAGTGCGTCCGCCACCAACACCACCGGCCGACGAACCGCCTGGACGGCACTGTCCTTGACCGGTTCGCGCAACGACCCCAACCTGACCCCAGTCTGTTTCGCAATAAAATCGACACACAGCTGATCACTCACCAACTCCACGCTCCGCCCGCCCACAAACAAGGCAAACCGCTCCAACATGACCTTGTGGCGCCGGACCGTGGCCTCAGCCCTCCCGGCCTCAAGCAACACCGCCGCCAACCGCTCAACGGCGTATCTGACATCTGCTTCTCCCACGAGAATCACCCACTCTTTGCTCATGCACTGAACTAACAAAGCGATTCTCCATCGGTGCCCGCAGCGACCGACACCATACAAAGGACCCCGCACAGTACCTTGCAGGCCAGCTCGAGCCGCTGGCCCGCTGGCCCGCTGACGCCGGTCGCTGGGATTATGTGCCCAAAACCACAGCCCGAAATGGCGCCCACCAGCCACAACACCAAGACAGGGAACATAACCCCGCCGTCCGCCTAATGCCTGAAATCGTAGGGCGGGGCTGTTTGCCACCGATTGCGTGCGGCAACCCGGCCCGGTCCCAGATCCGGTTGAACGTAACCCCGGTCGAGGCCGGTGAGACCGGCGTTGGGGTCGAGGAGACAAAGAACCTGGGAGGCTCTTGCCCGAACTCCCGGCGGGATATGCGGTCGCAGTCGGCGAGGATATCGATGACCTGGCCGCTGATCGGCAGACGTCGACTTCTATTGCCCTTGGACCACAGCACATCGATTTCCCCTTTGACGAGGTCAACGTCCCGGGGTCGCAGCCTGCGGGTTTCACAGGTCCGAAGCCCGCACGAATGCATCAGCCCGAAAAACGCGACGGACTGCCACCTCCACGGCGAAGTGTTTTCCAGCTCGGTAGCGGAGCAGAAAAACGACGAGATTTCCTCGCGGCTCAACAAGTAGGGCTGAGAGCGGACGAAACCGCTTTTCCAGGATCCGGTAAGCACCTACGCTTCCGAATCGTTATGCGTCCGCATCCAGCGCCCGAAGTCCCTGATGTATGACATCCAAGACGGACTGGAGCCCGGCTGGGAGGACTTCTTGAAGATGACCCAACCTTCGACGGCTGGCTGGTCGCAAGACGTCACCCCGTGTTCCGTGCAGTAGGCGTCGAAGCTGCGCAGGTACCAGATTCGCGATGCTCCGTAGCACCCCATGCCCTGTTTAAAGGCGAGACGCCGCCTCAGTTCCCCGGCAAAAACACTGGTGAACTCGTACGTGCTCATCGGATTACCCTCTCCGGCAGCGCAAGGACGCACGAGAGTAATCGTTCGGTGTCGGCGATCAGATACACATTGGTCGAGTCGCAATGGGCATGGCCCAGGATCGCCGAAATCGTCGGCAACGCCGTGCCCGCCCGCAACAGCTTGGACGCCGCGTTGTAGCGAAGGACCCGCGTTCCAACCCTCATATCCTCCACCCCGGCCGCACGAAAGACCTTGTTGACGATCACGTAAATCGTTGCGTGGCCGGCCAAGGCAACTGTTCAACCTCACGGGCTTTCCCGGCCGTGACCCGGGCCTCCAGACGCGCCCACTGGGTCAGGGCGTCGACGGTGTTGTCGTAGATGGTCTCCAAACCGGTGAGCCAGTCATCGGCTGCCGTGACCACGGCCGTGAACAGAGGGTCCAGGGCCGGTAACACGGGCTCGGGCCGCCGCGGGCGGTCCGCCTTCCAAACCGGAACCACCGGCCCGGGTACGCCAGACGCAGGCACGCCAGACGCGGGCGCGGGCGCTGAGGATGAGTGCACGCCAGACGCGGGCGCGGCGGATGCAGGCGCGGCGGCTCTGCTCCTGACCCGCCCGGTGTGCCCGGTGCTCCCGTAGAACCGTCCATACCCCAACACTGCCACCGCCGACCGACATTATTGGTCGCCCTATATCAACAGGTGGGCGGCGGTGATATCCACCGGAATGACGCCGAGGTGGCCGTGCGAAGGGCAGCGAACGCCATGCGCGCTGGGGCAGGCCTCACCAATCGGCAGCGGATTCGGTGGGCTGGTTCGATGTCAGTCGTCGATCGGCTCCAGATCGTCGTCGTCGCCGACGGAATCTTCCTCGTCCTCCTCGGCGTCCTCTTCATCCTCGTAGATGACCAACGGGGTAACTTCGTTGTAGCTTTCGAAAAGGACTTCTTCGTAGATCTCAAAGGCATCAACGATCGCCAGGTAGGCGGCCTCAACGGCAGGATCGTCGTCTCCGCGACGGGCAGAGGCGGCCACCAGATGTTCCTCGAATGCGGATGTAAGGGACTGCAAGGCGGCGCGAGGATCTAGACTCATAGGGTGAACGCTACCAGTGCGCTGGACAAGTTGTAAGCCCGATCGGAGGCTCGAAAATCCCCCGCAAAATCCCAAGTCGGGATGCTGGATTCGGTCCCGTATTTGGGCAGAATGGAGTGTTATGAGGGAACAATTCAGCACTGGCTCCATCAGCAGGGAACGCGATTACCTGCGGCAATACGAGTACCTTGTGCTGACGGTGGCGCCCTCCGAACCGCTTCCCGTGGCTCGGCAGCGGCTGACCGAGCACGCCGAATACGGTAAATGGGAGCTGGAGCGCAGCTGTATCTATACTGGCGGCGGACGGCAGTTCTGGCTTCGCAGGAAAATTCTGCGGGTGGAGCGGACGGCTTAGCGCTCTGCGCGCGCCTGTCCTCCAGCAGTCCGGACCCCGGTCCCGTCAGCTGTCCAATGGTCCAAGCCATGCATTGGCCACTGTATTGTGCGCCGACTCGTCGTCGGAGGGATGGAAAATCCCGGCCAGCACATCCCGGTACAGCCTCCCCAACTCGTTCCCTGCGAAGTAGGTGCCGCCGCCGGACACCCGGACGGCCAGGTCCACCACGTCACGTGCGGTTTCCGTGGCCCGGACCTTAAGCCCCACCAGGCGGGGAAACCATTGGGCCCCGTGCTCTGCCAGTTCGTCGACGTCGCGCGCCACCGTTTCGACCTGCGGGTACAGCCCGTCCATCGCGATGGCGGCGGCCGCGATCTTCCAGCGGATATCCGGGTCTTGAGCATAGGACCTGCCTCCGTATTTCTGCGATTTCCGCCGGTGCGCCGCTTCGACACCCAACTGCAGTGCCCGCTCGCCGATGCCCGCGTAGACGGCCGCCAGAAGCGTTTCAAAACACGCGAAGATGGCGAAAATCAGCGGATCGGCGTTCGGCCCCACCGGCAGTTTCCGGAATACCCTGTCCGCTGGGGCAGATGCCCCGTCGAGAACCGTGGTGTTGGACTGGCTGGCGCGCATCCCCAGCGTGTCCCAATCGTTCCTGATTGAATAGCCCGCAGTGCCGCGGCTGATGAAGGCATGGACCAGCACCGGCTCCGGTCCTGTGCTGTCTTTGCCGAAAATTCCGAGCCGGGTCCAGGCCGGACTCAGGCTGGTGAAAATCTTGGTGCCGGTGAAGGCATACGAGCCGTCCGCGTGCGGCACCGCAACCGTGGTGGAATCAAAGAGCACGGAATCGTTTCCGGCCTCCGAGTTGCCGAAAGCAAAAACTTCCCCGGCAACAGCCTCCCGTAGCACGTAGAGCAGCGAGTCGTCGCCGCGCTCGGCGAGCAAATGGGCGACGCCGGTCCATACCAGGTGCATATTGATCGCCAAAGCGGTTGCCGGGGCGGCCGTGGCAAGCCGGCGCTGTGCAGCAGCGGCCTGCTGCAGACCAAAGCCGAGACCGCCGTCGTCCGTCGCGGCAAACAAATTGAGATATCCGGCGCCTTTTAACTCCTGCAGGTCCTCGTGACAGAATTCATTGCGCTCGTCGTAACCGCCCGCGCGGCTCCGGAATCTCGCGAGCAGGTCATCGGTCAGTAATTCGTCGATGTTCATGGACAGCCTGTCTCAGTATGTGCTCAGCAGCCGGTCCAGCACCCGGGTGCCGAACTTAAGGGATTCGGTGGGTACGCGCTCATCCACGCCGTGGAACATGCCGGTGAAATCAAGTTCCGGGGGCAGCCGCAGCGGGGCAAAACCATAGCCGGTGATGCCGAGCCGGCTCAGCGACTTATTGTCCGTGCCGCCGGACAGCGTGTAGGGCAACACTTTTGCACCGGGATCCTCCGCGTGCAGGGCATCAATCATGGAATCCACCAGATTTCCGGCGAACGGAACCTCCAATGACACATCCTTATGGTCGTAGCTGATTTCAACGCCGTCCCCGGCCAGCCCCTTGATGATCTCAAGGACTTCCTCCTGCTGACCGGGCAGGGTGCGGACGTCGATGAGCGCCTCCGCCCTGCCGGGGATCACGTTGTGCTTGTACCCGCTTTTCAGCAATGTCGGATTAGCAGTATTCTGCAGCGTGGCACCGACGAATCTGGCCACCGTGCCCAGCTCGCGGAGCAGATTCTCCGGATTGCTTTCATCCAGTTCGACGCCGGTGAGCTCGGAAACGCCTTCCAAGAACTGCCGTGTGGTGGCGGTTAGTTCCACCGGCCACGGGTGGTCCCCGATACGGGTGACGGCACGAGCCAGCCGGGTCACCGCGTTGTCCGTGTTGATCTGCGAGCCGTGCCCGGCCCGGCCGTGCGCGGTCAGGCGGAGCCAGGACAGGCCTTTTTCCGCCGTCTGCAGCAGGTACGCGCGCTGGCCGCCGATCTCGGTGGAAAAACCGCCTACCTCGGAGATGGCCTCGGTGGCTCCGTCAAAGAGTTCGGGTTTGTTATCCACGGCCCAAGACGCGCCATAGTTACCACCGGCCTCTTCGTCGGCGAAGAATGCAAAGATAATATCCCGCTTGGGCCTGCGACCGTCCCGGGCCATCCCCCGCAGTACCGAGAGGATCATCGCGTCCATATCCTTCATGTCCACGGCCCCACGTCCCCAGATCATGCCGTCTTTTTCCTCGCCGCCGAATGGGTCAATGGTCCAGTCGTCCTTGAGCGCCGGAACCACATCCAGATGACCATGCACCACGAGCGCACCCGCAGCGGGATCTTCGCCCGACATCCGCGCCACCACGCTGGTGCGCCCCGGAGCGGATTCAAAGACTGTGGTCTTGAGGCCGGCTTCCTCGATCAGTGCTGCGGTGTATTCCGCGGCTTTGCGCTCCCCCGGTCCTTCGTTGTCACCAAAATTCGTGGTGTCGATCCGGATCAGGTCCTGGCAGATTTTGACGACTTCATCTTCGGGCCGAACGGCATTCACGGCGGGCTCCTTCGCTTACTTCCGGGTATCTGAACAGACTACAGCGGAGTCCGTCGTCGTCCCGATTCAAGGTTCACGGCCAAGTCGTGCTATCGTTTTTCTCGCTGCATTTGTGCGTATCGAACCCGGTTTGACGGGGGTTTCGTTGCCGCAAAATCACCTGCGCGGGTGGCGGAATGGCAGACGCGCTAGCTTGAGGTGCTAGTCCTGGAAACGGGGTGAGGGTTCAAGTCCCTTTCCGCGCACAGACGAAAAGCCCCGGAGGATCGTTGATCCGCCGGGGTTTTTCCGCGTCCGCGCATGGATTTCCAGGTTTGACAACGTCCTTGCTACCGGTGCGGCGAAGTACAGACCCACTGCGAATGTCGACGCGGGGATGACGGAGACCCTATTGCCGAACGAGCCGGCGAGGTAAACATCGCCATCCCGGCCACCGCCAGCACCGTTGCTGGACATCGGTTCTGCCGCCGTTGGCTGCCAACCGCGTGGACGTCCCGCAAGTTCCTGCTCAACGACAACCAAACCGTCGACGGCTGCTGCCAGCCTCGGCGCGGTGATCAGTGAATGGGCGACGACGGCGGGAGCTGAACCAGCGCTCGGGGCGGCGGGTTTACGGCTGGCCTGTGCCCGGCCCGGAGCCCAGCAAGGGAGGATCGGCCGGCCGCCTGGCCTCAAATCCGGTTAAGACCCCGGGATTGCCCGTCACCTATGCGTTGGCGGCCGACCGGCGGCCGAGCCGCAGGCCATCAGTGTGGAGGACAGCGAGCCGAGAAAATCTCGTCCTCCTGCCCAGCACTCTGTGGCCGATGTCGCTGGGAGCATCGCAGGCGGACAGCAACAGCAACCATCACCAGACCTGCGGACAGCGCCAGGCTTCGTTTCATGGCCTTGGCAAGCGTCGTTTCGACCGAAGGGGACGGCCCGGAGGGACCATTTTCCGGGAGTTGGGTTGGCACGATAGTCCGTGTGCTGCTGCACTCGGGGATCTCGGCGCGCGGACGGTCAGGAGAATAAATGACCAGTGAACCGCGTTACACCAACTGCTATCCCATCGAATGTTCACATCGGCGGGGACCCGCGGGTTCCCGACGTATAAGGAGGACCATGGAGTATCGCAATCTCGGAAACAGCGGAGCGGTGGTGTCCAAGCACGCGCTGGGAACAATGACATTCGGCGCAGAGGCAACTGAGGAGACGTCGCATCGGATCCTGGATGGCTATGTCGAGGCGGGCGGCAACTTCATTGACACCGCCGACGTCTACAGTTCCGGCGTCGCAGAGGAGATCCTTGGTCGCTGGCTGGCCCAGCGTCCCGAGGCAAAGGATCAGGTTGTCCTTGCCAGCAAGGGCCGCTTCCCCATGGGTGCAGGTCCCAATGACGCGGGTACTTCCGGCCGGCACCTGCGGCGCGCACTGGATGCTTCCCTGCTAAGACTGGGCGTCGAGCAGATTGATCTCTACCAGATGCACGCATGGGACCCGCTCACGCCCATCGAGGAGACTTTGCGTTTTCTCGACGATGCAGTCAGCAGCGGGAAAATCGGCTATTACGGATTTTCCAACTTCACGGGCTGGCAATTAACCAAGGCGGTGCACGTTGCCAAAAAACACGGCTGGGCTCCCCCGGTGACACTGCAGCCGCAATACAGCCTTCTGGTGCGTGAGATCGAGCTCGAAGTTGTCCCGGCATCGCGTGACGCCGGTATCGGGCTGCTTCCCTGGTCCCCTCTGGGTGGTGGATGGCTGTCCGGAAAGTACCGGCGCGATCAGGCTCCGACAGGCGCCACGCGGCTCGGGGAGAATCCGGAGCGCGGTATGGAAGCGTGGAAGCAGCGTAACGCGGAGGAACAGACATGGCGGATTATCGGAACCGTGGAAGAAATCGCCAAGGCACGTGAGGTGAGTGCGCCGCAGGTGTCATTGGCATGGCTTGCGGACCGCCCTGGGGTGACATCGGTGATCCTTGGGGTCCGGACTACCGCGCAGCTCACCGATAACCTCGCCGCCGCGGATCTTATTCTGACGGCAGAAGAAACGGCGAAATTGACCGAAGTCAGCGAACCCCGCGTCGGCGTCTACCCCTACGGCCTGCCGGCCAAGGAACAGCGCAGCCGCAGGAGGGATGGCGGCCGCTAGCCGGCTGAGAACGGAACCTTCCCGTACGGCGTCACGACGACACCGTTCGGGAGGCTGCAGCCGGGCCTCGGGTCGGGAAGCCCGCCCAACCTGAACGCTGAGGCTCATTCCATCGTTTATGCGGGACAAGCTGCCGCTCCCTAAAATGGGGCTGCACGGGCATCTCTGGTGAATCAACTCGAGTGAATCAACTCGAGCAGTGGAAACGAAGGCCAAATATCTGTATGCTGGTGGAAGTTGTAGTGTTGCGCATTTTGAAGTTCAAGCGGCGAAACCCAAAAGGGCCAGCCGCTTTTCTGTAAAAGCGGAATATGAACACCGCGGCTAAGACCCTCCGGCAGTCGGAGAGTCTGTCTTACAGAAAGATTAACAA
>NZ_JASISR010000016.1:0-42469 GCF_030063245.1 Paenarthrobacter sp. PH39-S1 | reverse complement strand
AAATGGCTACAGGTACCGTCAAATGGTTTAACTCCGAAAAGGGCTTTGGTTTCATTGCTCCCGAAGACGGCAGCGCCGACGTTTTCGCTCACTACTCGGCTATCAACTCCGGTGGCTACCGCTCTCTTGAAGAGAACCAGGTTGTTACGTTTGAGACCGAGCAGGGCCCCAAGGGTCCCCAGGCTGTCAACATCCAGGTCGGCTGATTTTCTGATCTGAGGTCTTAGGACCGAACAAGTGGGGCGGGACGAAACTCCCGCCCCACTTGTCGTTAACCGCGAGCCTCCCTGCCAGTCCTGTCAACGTGATCGTGCGAACGGCGCTTGACTAAATCCGGCCAGCTGATCGTGCCGACGTGGCCCTGCCGCCGTTGGCGGGGCAGGTACCCGGATTTGTGCCACGGCCCGTAATCTGGGTATACTGATGGAAGTTGTAGTGTTTGCGCATTTTGAATTTCAAGCGGCGAAACCCAAACGGGCCAGCCGCTTTTTCTGTAAAAGCGGCAAAATGAACACCGCAACTGGGACTCTCCGGCAGTCGGAGAGTCTGTATTACAGAAAGATTAACAAAAATGGCTACAGGTACCGTCAAATGGTTTAACTCCGAAAAGGGCTTTGGTTTCATTGCTCCCGAAGACGGCAGCGCCGACGTTTTCGCTCACTACTCGGCTATCAACTCCGGTGGCTACCGCTCTCTCGAAGAGAACCAGGTTGTTACGTTTGAGACCGAGCAGGGCCCCAAGGGTCCCCAGGCCGTCAACATCCAGGTCGGCTGATTTTCTGACCTTGGGTCCTCGGACCTAAGAGTAGGGCAGGAGGAAACTCCTGCCCTACTCTTGTTTAAGGCTTGCGGTGGAATCCCTCAGTGGGAGACCTCAGTAGCTGCTGGTGAGATGAATGGCAGCTTCAGGAGTGGCGACGCGAAAACTGAAAGACTGCTCTATATACAGGTGGACGTCTTCGGCGTCGTGATGGCTGTATCCGATCGAGAGATCCTGCCCGGATTCGAACAGGAAATCACCGCCGCGCAGACTCATCACCACAGCACCCTTTACTCCCGGCGCCCAGACGATAGGGCCGCCAAGTATTTTGCGCAGATGCTCCGCCAGCAGATATCCACCCCGTTCAGCAGACTCAATCACCGCCGTGTAGTGGCCCGGCCCCAGTGCCAATCCAAAGGGCCCGCTGATTCCACTCTTCAGCAGCACGGAGACGGCTTTGGCCACTCGTTTGGGATAATCGCTGAAGTCGTCCACCCGGGGAACGGGCGTGTGCGGGGCGGCCCCGGTGATCCCGGTGATACCGGCTTGCTCCCAGCCGTGGAACACGGCTACGTTCTCCGCGCTGGCGACGCGCAGGGCCGCTTCGTCCAGTTCCGACAGGTCCATGTCGGCCGCGCCGCGGTCGTTATCCAACAGCTCGTTGCGGGACACGGTGAAGTCGGCCCGGACTTCCACCAGCGGCAGCACCTGTCGCTTGGCTGCCGTGATGCCCTCCGTGGGGGACCCGCTCACCGGGGAGACCCGGCCAAGATTGGTCGCCGAATAGTCCCAGCCAAGGGGCCCGGCGAAATCGATGAGCTTCCGCGCGCCCAAAGCGACGCTCAGCCGGTCGCGTGCTTCGTCGTCCAGGGCTTTCCAACCGGCGTCGGAGATCGGGGCATGTTCACGCAGCAAATGGTTCATGGTCATAGCGTCGGTCCCTTCAGACTGCCGATTCCCAGCGACGTATCCACCGCGGCCGCCTGTGGGGCATCTGCCGGTGCGGTTCCGGAGTCCACGGCAGCCTCAGACGCCTCACCGTTTGCAACAATGTCGCCATCTTGGAACAGAATGCCCCGTGCGGTTTCGCGCCACTCAGGCTTGGCACGGAACAGGTATTCCAGTTCCATACTGAAGTGTTTGAATTCCTCCCCGAGCGAGTTATTCATGATGGCGCGGGAGGCTGGGTCCGGCTCCACGGAAATTCGCTGCTCATACCAGCCAATTGCCTCGGCTTCCTCGGTCAGGTTGGCGCACATCCTGGCGAAGGTCCGCGTCTGGGCGGACAGCTCCTCGGGTGGTTCATGATATTGATCAAAGCCCAACGGAATCTCCTCATGGAAGGCGGATGAATCCTCGATACGTGCTCTGCTGCCAGCGTATACACGCGGGACGGCAATTGGCCAGTACCGCGCCTTGGGGCCAGGTCCCCACCCAGTACCGCGGCCAGGTCCCTACCCAGTGCCGCGCCGTTGCCGCCAGCCCAGCCGCCACCAATGTCCGCTCGGTGCAGCTGCCACCGCTGCCGTCGATGTGTTGGAGCGGGTACCGGCGGGGTATACGTGGTTCAGCCAGCGCCGGATCAGAGGCCCGCTCGGACCGCAGCAGCGGCGCAGCCGTATACCGGACGCGTTCGGTATACGGCAAAGAGCCGGCGTGGTCTGCGGAGATGATACCTCCACTGACCACGCCGGCTCTTTGCTGGACGGGCACCGCGCGGGCTACCGTCCCGGTCGGCCGTGCTGTTTACATACCGGCCTGCCCGGCCTTCGCCCTGTCAAGCGCACCGTGCTGTTCCGCGAGATAACGGGCCGCGGCTTTCTGCAGCTCCCGTTCCTTCGCCAACTGGGCTTCCAGCTCGGTCAGCCGTGCGGCGGTTGCTGCCTGTTGTCCTGCGATCCCCCGTAGCCGGGCGGATTGTTCGCCCACGGCGGTCAGAGCCGAGCTCAGCTGCAGCTGCTGTTCCGCAAGGAGCCGCTGGGTCACCTGGATCTGGGCGGCGAGCTCCAGCTGCGCTTCCGCCTCGGCAAGCTGCGCGGCTGCCGACGGCGGAGCGGCCGAATGCTTCTGCGGCTGAACTATGCCGGCTTCGTGCCCGTACCTTTGGTGACGTTCCGCGGTCCGGCCAACTCCCTCGCTGAGGACATCGGCAAATTCACGGTCAAGATCGGACGGCGTGCGGAACGCGCGCCCCGGCTCCTCGGCCGGCCCGCCGCCGTCGTCCGTCTGCGCTCCGGTGACCCCCGCGCCATCGGCAGTACTGCTGACCGCCATTGCGTCCGCTGAAACCGTGTCGCCACCGCCGGCCGTCTTACTGATAGGGACGATGTCGACCGTGCGGCGAAGCGGGACTTCCTTGATCAACAGCACAGCGATGAGTGCCACGACCGACATAAAGGCCGCGATCGTGAAGATCAGTGCGGTTCCGTCGCCGTATGCGGCGCGGACAACCTCCGCTATGGGGGCCGGCAGATCCTTGACGTCCAGGGAAACCCCGGAGCCGGCACCCGTCACGCCGATGTTCTTCAGTCCGGTGCTGACCAGATCGGTGACCCGGGTGCCCAGGATTGCTCCCAGTACGGAAACCCCGGCGGCGCCACCGACTGTCCGGAAGAAGGCTACGGAACCGCTCGCGGCACCGATGTCCTTCGCGGCGACGGTGTTCTGCACGGCGAGAACCAGGTTCTGCATCATCATGCCGAGGCCGAGGCCGAAGACGAACGTGTAGACGCCGACCAGGAACAAGCTGGTGGAGTGATCGATGGTTCCGGCAAGGCCCAGGCCCACGATCAGCAGCACCGCACCGCCCACCAGATACCCCTTCCATTTACCGAATGTACTGACCAGCAGACCCGCGACGACCGAACCGATCAGGTTCCCGGCGATCATTGGCATGGTCAGCAGACCGGCCTCGGTGGGGGTGGCGCCGCGGGAAACCTGATAATACTGTCCAAGGTAGCTGGACGAAGCGAACATGGCGACGCCGACGGCGATGGAGGCGATGATGGCCAGTGCCGGAGTGCGCTGGGCGATGATCTTCAACGGGATGATCGGCTGTGCGACCTTGGATTCGACCAACACGAGCAGTGCCAGCATGACCACGCTGGCGCCTACCATCACACCACTCTGCCAGGAGATCCAGTCGTAGTACCCCGCCTGACCCGCGAAGGAAACCCAAATGAGCAGCAGGCTGACGCCGGCGGTGAGCAGGATCGATCCCACGTAGTCGATCTTGACCTTGCGTTTGATGTGCTGGAGCTTGAGGGTCTTCTGCAGCAGGATCAGCGCGATGATGGCCAGCGGTACGCAGACATAGAAGGTCCAGCGCCAGCCGAGCGGGCTGTCCACGATGAACCCGCCCAGCAGCGGGCCGCCGGCTGTGGCGACGGCCATGACCGCACCCATGTAGCCGGAGTAGCGGCCGCGCTCACGGGGCGGGATGATGGTGCCGATGATCGACTGCGCCAAGGCGGTCAATCCACCCATGGCCACACCCTGGATGACGCGGGCGGTGAGCAGCAGCGGGATGGTCTCGGACAGGCCTGCCAGGACGGATCCGGCCACAAAGATGATGATGGAGAGCTGGACCAGCAGCTTCTTGTCAAAAAGATCGGAGAGCTTGCCCCAGATGGGGGTGGTGGCGGCGTTTGCCAGCAGCGCAGCGGTGATGACCCACGCGAAGTCCGTCTGTGAGCCGTGCAGCTCCGACATGATGGTCGGCAGGGCATTGGCCACGATGGTGCTGCTGAGAATAGCGGTAAAGAGCGCGGCCAGCAGTCCGGTCAGCGCCTCTAGGATTTGCCGGTGGTTCATCGGCGTGTTTTCCTGCACCGCATGGGGCGTACCTACCGGGACCGCCGGTGCGGTTGCTGCGTGATGTGCCATTAATTCACTCCTGCGAGCGTCTGGGACTGGTGGTCCTGGGTGGTTCCGGTTTTGTGTGCCCGGGGTGTTGGTACGACGGCGGCGCGAAGTGTCGCCGTGAGCTGCTGCACCGTGCCGGCCGTGTGGGCGGCATCCTCTTCGCTCCAGCCCGCGAGCATCTGCTGCACGGTAGAAGCTCGGCGGTGCTGAATTTCCGCGAGGTATGACCGGCCGCTGTCAGAGATCGACAGCAGATGCGCCCGTCCGTCGGCCGGGTCCGGCTCGCGTTTGATCATGGCGTGTTCTTCCAGCTCCGCGACCTGCCGGCTCAACGCCGATGGGCCAACGCCCAGACGTGCCGCGATGTCCGAGGCCCGGGACTGTCCGCCGCCGTCGGCTATGAAGCGCAGAACGCCCTCGAGTGCCACGCCCAGATCCGCCGGTCGGGCCGAGGCTGCCGTGGCGCAGCGAAGGGCGCGCTGCAGATCAAAAATGCAGTACACCAGCTCGGTTGCTGTGTGCTGACGAACCGTCATGTCGCCTCCGTTGATTGGTTGCCTTTAACAACTATAACCTGTTCAATTGATTAGGGCAACTAAGTAGAACGTGTTCCGCGTCGCAGGCAACGTCCCCGCCTCAGTAGACTGGTTCTTGACCCGGACGGGCTGCGCCAGCCTGATGGGCCACTCCAGCCGGGTTTCGTGGATCCGGAACCTGGAACCGTAAATCGGGCCCGCTGATGATCCGCTACATCAAACGGCCTCAGGGCCTGTCCGAAACCGCCGTGCCGCATGGTTTAGCGGGCCCAGTTAGCGGGCCCAGTTGGTTGGCTTAGTTAACGGGCTCAGTTAACGGGCTCAGCTAACGGGCTCAGTTAACGGGCTCGGGCTGACGGCCACGGGCTGATTGGCCTACGACAGGAAACGCACCAGGAGGGGCACTTCATGAACCCGGAGAAATCGATCGAAGCTCCGCGCGCCGGGGACGGCCGGCACGAGACCCGTGACGAGCAGTTGGACCGGAACTGGTCCGAACTGCTGCAGGAGCTGCGTGTGATGCAGACCGGTGTGCAGATCATCGCGGGATTTCTGCTGACACTGCCCTTCCAGCAGCGATTCACCACCTTGGACACACCACAGCGGGGTGTGTTTTTGTTCCTTGTGGTGGTCTCGGCCGTGGCCACTGCGCTCATGCTCGCTCCGGTAAGTCTGCATCGGCGTTTGTTCAGGCACCATGTCAGGGAGACGCTGGTGGCCAGCGGCGACCGGATCGTCAAGATTGTGCTCGGCTGTGTCGCGCTGCTGATCGCCGGAACAGGCTGGCTGGTCTTTTCGGTCGTGGTGGGTCCGACGGCAGGCAACGCAGCCGGTGCCGCGCTCCTGGCGGTGATAATTCTGCTTCTGCTGGTGTTCCCGCTGGTCGTGGGACGTCGGCATCGCGGCCGGGATTTATGATCCGGGACCAACAACCCCGGGGACGTCCGGTGGGCGGACCAGCACAGCTTTGCCCGCGGCGGCGCCGCACGCGGAGATCAGGGTTCCTGACGGGTCCGCTCCTGGGGAGTCCACGTCAGCGTGATCTCAACCATCTCCGCCGCTTCCGCAATGTGCAGCAGCAGGTCTTGGCCGAATAGTTCCTCGTGAATGTTTTCAGCGCCCTCGGCAGCCACCTGCGCGGCAAGGCTTTTCATGGCCTGGGCCATCGCCCGACCCCAGTCCTGCGGACGCAGGCTTGAAGCCTGCGCGGTCGCTGTATACGTCGTGTCCATTTCCACCATCGCCCTTCTCAGTTCTGCTTGCGCTGCGTGTGAACGACCAACACGGGGCAATGGGCGTGGGCGACGCAGGCAGAGCTGACTGAGCCCACCAACAGGCCGCCGAAGCCACCATGACCACGGCGGCCGAGCACCAGCATGCTGGCATCACTACTAGCGTTGATCAGCGTCAGCGGCGCGGGTCCGTGAATCAACTTCGTCGAGACAAAGGCTGGCCTCTCTGCTCCGAGGGTCTTGGTGACGGAGTCCTGCAGGACTTTTTCCGCCGCCTCCGCAAAGCCCTCAACCCCGGCAGCAACGAAGCCAGTGTACATCCGGGGATACTCCCAGCAGGCTAGGACTTCCAGTGCGACTTCCGAGGTTTGGGCCAACCGGGCAGCATGCCGCAACGCCTCCAGTGATTCCTCCGATCCGTCGACTCCGACGATAATCTTCGCAGTTTTTGACGTCCCGTCCATGCGTCTGACTCCTTGTAGGCGCAATGAAACACGCCCGGTAGCTCGGCGGAAAGCGCGTCGTCGCAGCGGTCCGTTCTCAACTCCATCTTGACGTACATCTTCATCTGGCGATAGTGGCGGCCCTGCGGGAGGTTCTGTCAGCCCCGTGGCTGCTCCCGCTGCGGCACCCTGGCAATAATCGTGGGGCACGGAATGTGCATCAGGACGTCCTGCCCGACCGAACCTATCAGCACGTTCTTCAGTGCTCCACGGCCCTTGCCACCGACCACCAGCAGGCGGGCGTTGGCGGCGGCCAGCACCAGGGCCTCGGCAGGGAACTCGGCCGCCTGAAGATGCTGGTGCACCGTTAACTCCGGATGACTCGCGCGGACCCGGGCTGCCGCTCCCGCCAGCAGCGTCCGGCCCTCCTGCTCCACCGCTTCGCTGACGATCGCTTGGGGGATATTTCTGCGCAGCCAGGGAGCAGGAATCCTGCCCGCATACACTGTGTGCAGTTCCTGTTCCAGCCGGGAAGCCTCGTCCGCAGCCAGGTCAATGGCAGCGGCGGCCTCCGCGGATCCGTCAATGCCCACCACGATGCCGGACCGTCCTGTCATCGGCAGGAGCGGGACGACGGCGACGGGCGAGAGACTCAAGGTGGCGATCTGCAGGCTCAGCACACCGAAGCCTTCCCCGCGGGTGCTGCCGGTTTTGTCCGTGCCGATGACCACGAGACTGGCATCGGTCGAAAGGTCACTGAGCACGTTGGCGGCCTCGCCCTGATGCACAGAGGTGCTTACCGTCACCGTGGGCGTGATCTGCGCGGCCCGCGCCGCCTCGGCCGCGAGGAGTTCCCGGGCTGCCAGCTGCATGGTGTCGGTATACCCGGTCTCCGGCGTCGCCCAGTATTGCGGAACGGAGTGCACCAGCACGATGGGAAGCCCCAGTGCCCTGGCCCTGTTCAGGGCCCAGTCCAAGGCGACCCGACTGGGTTCAGAATCGTCCAGACCTACCACTATCGGCTTTGGCACCGTAAGCTCCTTCACGCATCCACCATTATTACGGACACCGGCTGGACGGTCCATTCGACCTCCCGGACGGGCTATCCGGCGAGCTCCTCCCGAATGGCGTCAACACCCAACCATACTTCCGCAAAGCTGGTCGACAGCGGTGAAAGGCCCAGCCGGATCCCGTTCGGGTTTCGGAAATCGGGAATGACGCCGCGCTCCCACAACGCCGTGGTGACCTCACGGAATGACGGGTGATCGAGTGTGATGTGCCCGCCGCGCCACCGGGCCTCGGAAGGCGATGCCAGCGTAACACCCAGCGGCGCCAGGATGTCACGGTAAAGACGCAGCGCAAACTCCGTCAGCGCTACGGACTTTGCCCGGACCGACCCAATCCCCACCTCGCCGATCAGGGAAATCATGTCCTGCATAGCCAACATGCCCACGATGGGAGGGGTGCCGCTCGTGTATGCCCGAATGCCTGCCGCGGCCTCGTACAGCTCACCCATACCAAAAGGATCCGCGCTGCCCAGCCAGCCCTGGATGGGTTGCCGTAGCACTGCCTGATGCTCTCGGCGCACGTAGCCAAAGGCCGGGGAGCCGGGACCTCCGTTGAGGTATTTGTAGCTGCAGCCAACCGCCAGGTCCACGCCCCAGGCATCCAATTCGGTGGGCACCACACCCGCGGAGTGACACAGGTCCCAGAGAATCAGCGCGCCCGCCTCGTGGGCCTGGGAGGTCAAAGTGTGCATGTCCGCCAGATAGCCTGAACGGTAGGCGACATGGCTGAGGACGACCAGCGCGGTCTGCTCGCTGAGCACCGCACCGAGATCCCTCGCGGTCACGCCGGCATCGTAGGCTGGGCGGATCCACCGCAGGGTCAGGCCGCATTCGGCCGCTATGCCCTGCAAGACAAAGCGGTCCGTGGGGAAGTTATCGGTGTCCAGAATCACTTCGGTACGTCCGGGACGTGCGGCCACCGCGGCCCGGCAGAGCTTGTAGAGCATGACAGTGGTGGAATCCCCGACGATCGTTTGGCCGGCGGCGGCGCCGAGCGCCACCAGTCCGAGTTCGTCGCCGATTTCCCCGGGAAGGGAAAGCCAGCCCTCGTCCCAGCCCCGGATCAGCCTGCCGCCCCACTGTTTCCGCAGGAAGCCGGCAATACGATCAGCGCTGGCCTTCAGTGGACGGCCGAGCGAATTGCCGTCCAGGTAGGCTACGACGCCCGGATCATCGCTGCCGATGAAACCCTCGCGGTAGGCGGCCAGCGGATCCTTCAGATCGAGGCATTGCGCGTCGTCGAAGGTGTGTGCGTTCTCCACGCCGTCATGGACCTGAGTCATCTGCCCAGCATACGGTGCCGGCCGGTCCCGGCCACGGCACTGCGTCCCCGCGGCCGTGGCGGGACACGCGAACGCGGGAATTTAGAGCACGGCCGCCGTCCCGGAAAAATGCTTCCTTCCGGTACGTGCGTTCCAGCCCACGAACTGGGACGAGACCCAGACGCCGTCGTCCGTCTGGGTATCAGCAATATGCACCGCCACGGCGGCCGGCAAGAAGACCGGTGCGTCAAAAGCGATCTCCCAGGAAAAGGCGTCTGGCTTGGGAGACCCGACGTCGGCCAACACCCGTGCGGCCAGATACATCCCGTGCGCCAACGAGCGCCTCATGCCCAGCGCCTTAGCGGAAAGGACACTCAGGTGGATGGGATTGAAATCGCCGGACACGGCAGCGTAGGCCCGTCCGGTATCCACACCCAAGTGCCAGAGGCCGGTGGGATCCGGTGGAGTGAAAGACCCATGGGCGGCGTCGGGCCCCGTGCCGGCGACCGCCGGTTTGTCTACGCCCGGAAGGAAGATGCCCTTGGCCAGATAAGTGGAGACGCCCCGCCAGAGCAGTTCCGGGGAACCTTCCGCCCGGACCTCCACCACGAGTTCGACCTGGGTGCCCGCCCGGTGGGATGTCAGGTTCCGGGCCCAGGACCGGATGGTCACCGGCTGGGTAAAGAGAACCGGCGCCAGATGCTGCACCCTGTTTTTCAGATGGATCATGCCCAGCAAAGGGAGCGGGAATTCCTCCCGTACCATCACGCTCATCGCCACGGGGAACGCCAGCGCGTGGATAAAGCCCGAGGGCATCACGTCGCGTGCGGCCTTTCCGAGCAGGTGCTGGTATTCGGTCATCTTCGCCAGGTCCGCCAGCACGCCGCGTACTTCATTGCAGTCCGCCGGCAGGGTCATGGGCGAGTTCAACCCCAGGACGCGGGATTTTGCCGCCGTTGCCGCTGCATTGACGTACAGCTTGGAGAGCGACGGCATCCCCGCCAGCACGTTCGCAGCGGGGTAGCTCACTGTCCCACCAGATTCTGGCCGCAGACGCGCAGCACTTTGCCGTTGACACCGCCCGCGGAGCCGGCCACCAGGAACGCAACGGTTTCCGCCACGTCCTCCGGTTTCCCGCCCTGCTGCAGGCTGTTCAACCGTCTGGCGACCTCGCGGGTGGCGAACGGAATTTTGGCCGTCATTTCGGTTTCAATGAACCCCGGGGCGACGGCGTTGATGGATCCGCCGAACGGCTCCATCAAGCGTGCAGTCGCGGTGACCATGCCAATCACGCCGGCCTTGGACGCCGCGTAGTTGGTCTGCCCGCGGTTTCCGGCGATGCCGCTGGTGGAGGCCACGCTGACTATCCTGGGGTGGTTCGTGAACAGGTCCGAGCTCAGGAACGCCTGATTCATCCGCAACTGGGCCGAAATGTTCACGGCAATCACGGCATCCCACCGGCTGGCGTCCATGTTGGCCAGCAGCTTGTCCCTGGTAATGCCGGCGTTGTGCACCACGATGTCCAAGCGACCATGCCGCTGGGCGGCGTGGGCCAGAATGCGCTCGGCTGCGTCAGCCGCGGTGATATCCAGCTGCAGCGCAGTGCCGCGGACCTCATTGGCGACGGAGGCCAAATGGTCGCCGGCGGCCGGCACATCCACGACGACGACGTCGGCCCCGTCACGGCTGAGTGTTCGGGCGATGGCCGCACCGATGCCGCGGGCGGCCCCGGTCACCACGGCAACCTTGCCGGCCAGCGGACTGGCCCAGTCCGCCGGCAGCTCACCGCGCTCACTCGAGACGCTGAGGAACTGCCCGTCCACGAAGGCGGAACGGCCGGACAGAAAGAACCGTAAAGCGCCCAAAACGCTCGGCGCCGTGGTGCGGGCGCCGTCGTCGAGCACTATCCCGTTCGCTGTGGCGCCGTTGCGCAGCTCCTTGGCGATGGAGCGAAGGATGCCGTCGACAGCACGGCGGGCCGCGCCTGCAGCCGGCGCCAACTCCGGAGCGGCCGGCCGCGAGATCGTGACGACGCGCGCGTTGGGTGCCAGGTCCCGCAGGGAAGACCCCACCGAGCGCACGGGTACCGAAAGCTCGTCCGGGTGGCTGAGCTCATCGAGCACCAAGATGATTGCGCCGAGCTTCAGCTTGGGGGCGCCGTGCCGACGGACATCCACGTTCCAGTCCAGCAGCCTGGCGGCCAGCTCATCGGCGCCGGCGGAGGAGCCGAGCACCAGCACCGGACCCGTGATCAGCGGCGCGTCGGGGGTGTAACGGCGCAGGATGGCCGGCTGCGGCAGCCCGAGCCGCGCCGCCAGGTCCTTGCCCAGCCCCGCACTAACGAACCGGGTGTACCTGTCCGTCGGTATGACCGCAGACCACGTGTCCTTTGTCATCACTCCTACCTCGCTTCCAGGATCGCCGCAACGCCCTGGCCCCCGGCCGCACAGACGGAAATCAATCCGCGCGCCGGACGTCCTTCCACGGTGCCCCTATCGTGCAGCATCTTGGCCAATGTGGCAACCAATCGACCGCCGGTGGCGGCGAAAGGGTGCCCGGCCGCCAGTGAGGAGCCCTTCACATTGAGTTTGCTGCGGTCAAGTGCGCCGAAGGCACCGGCAAGGCCCAGCCGGGTGCGTCCGAAACTTTCGTCCTCCCAGGCCGCGAGGGTGCTGAGCACTGTGCCGGCGAACGCCTCGTGGATTTCGAAGAAATCAAAATCGGCCAGCGTCAGTGCGTTGCGCGCCAGCAGCCTCGGCACGGCGAAGACCGGGGCCATCAGCAGCCCGTCCTTGCCGTGCACGAAGTCGACGGCCGCCGTCTCGCCGTCGATCAGGTTGGCCAGCATCGGAAGGTTATGGGAGGCGGCCCACTCCTCCGAGCCCAGCAGCACGGTGGACGCACCATCGGTCAGCGGCGTCGAATTCCCCGCGGTCATCGTCGCCGCGGCCCCGAGGTTCCTGCCGAACGCGGGCTTGAGCTTTGCGAGCTTGTCCAGCGAGGAATCCGGGCGGAGATTGGAGTCCTGGCTTAGCCCGCGGTACGGCGTCAGCAGGTCCTCAAAGAAGCCGCGGTCATAGGCGGCGGCAAGGTTCTGATGGCTCGCCAGCGCCAGTTCATCCTGCGCCTGCCGGCTGATCTTCCATTGGGCCGTGGTGAGGGCCTGGTGCTCGCCCATGGACAGGCCCGTTCGGGGTTCACCGGTGGAGGGAGCGTCAGGGGAAAGATCCTTGGGCCGGATCCGCGCCAGGATGCCGAGTTTTTGGCCCAGTGTCCTAGCCCGGTTCAGATCCAGCAGGACCTCCCGAAGACCTTCGCTGACCGCGATAGGTGCATCCGAGGCGGAGTCGACACCTCCGGCGATGCCTGATTCGATCTGGCCCAGCTTGATCTTATTGGCCAGACCCAGCACCGTTTCCAGGCCGGTGGCACAGGCCTGCTGCAGATCGTAGGCCGGTGTTTCCGGCGACAGCGCCGAACCGAGAACGGCCTCGCGGGTCAGATTAAAATCGCGGGAGTGTTTCAGGACCGCGCCGGCGGCCACCTCGCCTATCCGCTCGTCCTGCAGGCCGAACCGCGCGACCAGGCCATCCAGCGCGGCGGTCAGCATGTCCTGGTTCGACGATTTCGTGTACACTTCGCCTGCGCGGGCAAAGGGGATGCGGTTTCCGCCGACGACGACGGCGCGGCGGGTTCGGACGACCGGTGTTGCGCCCTGCGACGTGGGATTCTGCGTGGGATGCTGTGTTCCGGAATGGTTCGCATCGTGAGCGGTCATGGTGCACTCTCCCTTTGGTAAACTCATTGTTACTGATACCAAGCGTACCTGATACGCTGGGTATCATGAACAACACGATGCCCGGTTCCCGGTCCGGCCCGCCGGTTGTGGACGGCCGAAGCGCGCGCTGGGACGCGCACCGCGGTGAACGGCGCCGATCCCTGATCAAGGAATCGCGGCGGGCGATCCACCTGCTGGGAGCGGATGCCTCGATGGACGACATTGCCGCCGCCGCGGGCACCAGCAAATCCGTCTTTTACCGATACTTCGGCGATAAGGCCGGCCTGCAGCATGCCGTGGGCGAGGTGGTCATCGCGCAGATGCAGCAAAAAATACTTGAGGCGGCCAAGTCCGCCACCTCCCCCCGCCAGGGCCTGCTGAACATGGTCTCGGCCTATCTGGAAATGGCGGAAACATCGCCCAGGGTCTATGCCTTCGTCACACAGTTTTCCGTCGCCGATGCAACGTCCGGCCAGGGGGTCGTGCAGGTCCGCGGTGCCCTCGGCACATTCTTCGAAGCGATCACTGCGATGATCGCAGAGCCGATGCGCGGGCATTTCCGGGACACCGAGCCGGTGCTGTCGGAGTACTGGCCCACCGCGGCCATCGGCTTGGTCCGGACCGCGGGCGAGCTCTGGCTTAACACTCCGCCGGCGCCCGGAAAGCCCGATCATGTGACCATGGCCGAACAGCTGACCAAGTGGCTGTTTTTGGGTATTTCGCCGGACCTTGACCGACGCCGGACCGGTCCCCCACCTACAACAACCGAGCAGGTACGACAACCGATGCGGCATCCGAACCCGTACGCCGAGCGCTAAAGGAAAATCATGACTGACGTATTGACTTCTGCCGGAAGATTAGAGACCACAATCGCCGATCCTGCCATCGATGTTGCCGCGCTCGGCGAAATCCTGCTGGGTCAATGGGCCGATATCCGCCGTCAGGCCCGCGAGTTGGCGGGCCGGTCCGAGATGCATAAAGTCGAAGGCCTGAACCATACCGAGCACCGTGAACGCACCTTCGGTCAGTTGAAGTTCCTGGTCGAAAACAAGGCGGTGCACCGCGCCTTTCCCGCCCGGACGGGTGGATCGGACGACCACGGGGGCAACGTTGCCGGATTTGAGGAGCTCGTGACCGCGGATCCGTCACTGCAGATCAAGGCGGGCGTTCAATGGGGGCTCTTCGGCTCTGCCGTCATGCATTTAGGCACTGCGGAGCATCAGGACAAGTGGCTCCCCGGCATCATGAGCCTGGAAATCCCCGGCTGCTTCGCCATGACGGAGATCGGCCACGGCTCCGACGTTGCCTCCATAGCGACCACCGCCACCTTCGATCCCGCGGCGGACGAGTTTGTCATCAACACGCCGTTTAGCGCCGCCTGGAAGGAGTTCATTGGCAACGCGGCCGTGGACGGGCTCGCCGCCGTCGTGTTTGCCCAACTGATCACCAAGGGCGTCAACCACGGCGTGCACGCCTTTTACGTTGACCTGCGCGATCCGGCCACGAAGGAATTCCTTCCCGGCGTGGGAGGCAAGGACGATGGGATTAAGGGCGGACTGAACGGCATCGACAACGGCCGCCTGCACTTTAGCGGGGTCCGCATTCCACGCACTAACCTGCTGAACCGCTACGGAAGGGTCGACGCCGGCGGCAGCTACAGCTCCCCCATCGCCAGCCCGGGGCGGCGTTTCTTCACCATGCTGGGAACGCTGGTCCAGGGCCGCGTTTCCCTCGACGGTGCGGCCGTTGCGGCCAGCAAGGTGGCCCTGAAAATCGCTGTACAGTATGCGTCCGAGCGCCGCCAATTCAACTCTTCCTCAGACACCGCGGAAGAGTGCCTGCTCGACTACCAGCGCCAGCAGCGTCGTCTGCTCCCCCGCCTTGCCACGACCTACGCGGCCAGCTTTGCGCACGAGCAGCTGCTGGCAAAGTTCGACGGCGTTTTTTCCGGAGCCAACGACACCGATGCGGACCGCCAGGACCTGGAGACGCTCGCCGCGGCGCTGAAGTCCATGTCCACCTGGCACGCCTTGGATACCCTGCAGGAATGCCGCGAAGCGTGCGGCGGAGCGGGATTCATGATCGAAAACCGCTTCTCGTCGTTGCGTGCGGATCTGGACGTGTATACCACCTTCGAAGGGGACAACACGGTGCTGCTGCAGCTGGTGGCCAAACGCCTGCTGACCGACTACGGCAAGGAGTTCCGTAACGTCGACTTCGGCGTGCTGGCCCGCTATGCCTTCAATCAGGCCGCCGATCTGACGCTGCACAAGACGGGTCTGCGCCAAGTCGCGCAGTTCGTGGCGGACACCGGCTCGGTGCAGAAATCCGTTCTGGCGCTGCGCGACGAGGACGGACAGCGTGCCCTGCTGACGGACCGGATCCAGACCATGGTGGCGGAGGTGGCCGGCTCCCTCAAGGATGCCGCCAAGCTTCCGCAGCCCAAGGCCGCCGGGATTTTCAATCAGCACCAGCATGAACTCATCGAGGCGGCACAGGCCCACGCCGAGCTGCTGCAGTGGGAGGCCTTCACGGAAGGACTGGGCCAAATCGAGGACGCCGGCACCAAGGAGGTCCTGACCTGGCTCCGCGATCTGTTCGGCCTGGGACTGATCGACAAGCACCTCTCCTGGTACCTGATGAACGGCAGGATCTCCATGCAGCGGGCGCGCACCGTAGGCGGCTACTTGAACCGTCTGCTCGTCAAAATCCGTCCGCACGCACTGGACCTGGTGGATGCCTTTGGCTACGGCCCGGAACACCTGCGGGCCACCATTGCCAGCGGAATCGAGAAGTCCCGTCAGGACGAGGCCGCCGAATACTTCCGGCGGCAGCGGGCCAGCGGCTCGGCACCGATGGATGAAAAGGTGCTGCTGCTCAAGCAGAAGGCAGCCGCGAAAGCCACCCGCTACAAGTACAGCTGAGCGGGGGGCTCCGCCGCTCTGCGGCAGTCTTGAGCGGCAGAGCTCCGCATGCGACGGTCCCTAAAGCACCGAGCGGTAGACTTCCAGGGTGGCCGCGGCGATGGAGTCCCAGGAAAAGTGCTCCTGCGCGCGGGCCCTCCCTTTTTCGCCCATGGTCCGGGCGCGGGACGGGTCCGTCACCACGGAGATCAGCGCGTCGGCGAAGTCCCTGACAAACCTGTCCGGATCCAGCGGGGTGCCGGTCCCGTCGCCCACCTGATCCAGCGGCACCAGCAGGCCCGTGACACCGTGCTCGACCACCTCCGGGATACCCCCGGTCGCGCTGGCGACGACGGCAGCACCGCACGCCATCGCCTCCAGATTCACGATGCCGAGCGGTTCATAGATGGACGGGCAGGCGAAGACCGTGGCGTGGCTGAGTACCTGAATCAGTTCCGCCCGCGGCAGCATGCGTTCAATCACGACGACGCCGTCACGCTGGCTGCGGAGCCCGGCAATCAGATCGTTGACCTGGGCGCCGAGCTCGGGGGTGTCCGCCGCGCCGGCACAGAGCACCAGCTGGACCTCGGGCGGCAGCAAGGCCGCGGCCTGGAGCAGATAGGGAACCCCCTTCTGCCGGGTGACCCGGCCGACCCAGACCACGCTGGGACGTGACGGGTCGATGCCCAAGGAGGTTACGGCGTCGTCGTCCTCATCCCGCTGCCACCTGGACACGTCGATGCCATTGTGCACGACCTTGACCCTCGCCGGATCAACCTGCGGATAACAGCGCAGAATATCCTGCCGCATGCCGTCCGAGACAGCGATGATTGCCGCCGCGGCCTCATAGGCGGTCTTCTCCACCCAGGACGAAAGCGCGTATCCGCCGCCGAGCTGCTCGGCCTTCCAAGGACGCAGCGGTTCCAGCGAATGTGCGCTGAGCACATGCGGGATGCCGTGCAGCAGGGACGCCAGATGCCCGGCCATGTTGGCATACCAGGTATGCGAATGCACCAGATCCGCGCCGGCGACGTCCGGCACAATCTGCAGATCCACGCCGAGCGTCTGAACCGCGGCGTTGGCGCCGGCCAGCCCGTCCGGCGTCGAATAGGAACTGACGCGGGCGCCGTGGTAATCCTGCGCCCGGGCGGCGCCGAAAGCATGGACCCGAAGGTCCACCTCACGGGCCAGCACCCGGCTCAGCTCGGCAACATGGACGCCGGCTCCCCCATAGATCTCGGGCGGGAACTCTTTAGTGACAATATCGATTCGCACCCTCCCAAGGTAGCCGGTCACGGAGCTTTTGATCTAGTGTGAAGATCACCGGGTTGGTTCCGGGGCATATTTGCATTTTGGCGATAATGTTGGGGGTTGCGAAGTGGTAATGAAAAAGGTTCTGGCAATTGTTCTGGCCGGCGGCGAAGGCAAGAGGTTGATGCCGCTGACCGCCGACCGGGCAAAGCCGGCCGTGCCGTTCGCTGGCAGCTTCCGGCTGGTGGACTTCGCGATTTCAAATCTGGTCAATTCCGGGTATTTGAAAATCGTGGTCCTCACGCAGTACAAATCGCACAGCCTTGACCGGCACATTTCCGAGACTTGGCGGATGTCCACCCAACTGGGCAATTACGTGGCGTCAGTGCCCGCGCAGCAGCGGGTCGGCAAGAGCTGGTTTCTGGGCAGCGCCAATGCCATCTACCAGTCGCTGAACCTGATCTACGATGCGGAACCGGATATTGTTGCCGTGGTCGGTGCGGATCACGTGTACCGGATGGACTTCGAGCAGATGGTGCGCAGCCATATCGCATCGGGGGCCAAGGCGACCGTGGCGGCGGTGCGCCAGCCGCTCTCCATGGCAGATCAGTTCGGCGTCATCGAAGTGGACGGCCAAAGCCCTGCAGGGAACCCTGCCCATCGGATCTCCGCCTTCGTGGAGAAGCCCGCGACGACGCCGGGACTGGCCGATGATCCCACGCAGTTCCTGGCGTCCATGGGCAACTACGTCTTTGACACAGATGCACTGGTCGAAGCCTTGCACCGTGACGCCCAACGCCTGGACACGAAGCACGATATGGGCGGCGACATCGTTCCGTACTTCGTGGACCGCGGGGAAGCCTTCGTCTACGACTTCACCACCAATAACATCCCCGGCGCTACCGACCGTGACCGCACCTACTGGCGCGATGTGGGGACCCTCGATTCCTACTACGACGCGCAAATGGACCTGATTTCGCCGCTGCCGGTGTTTAATCTGTACAACATGGACTGGCCCATCCATACCCGGCAGAACATTGCCCCGCCGGCGAAATTTGTCCGGGGCGAGCAGAACGCCGTTGGCCTTGCCATGGACTCCATCGTCTCCAGTGGTGTGGTGATTTCGGGCGGCATTGTGGAACATTCCGTGCTGGCGCACGAGGTGTACGTCGGCACCGGGGCCCGCGTGGCCCATTCGGTCCTGATGGACAGGGTATCCGTCGGAGCCGGTGCGGTGGTCAAACGGGCCATTCTGGACAAGAACGTCCGGGTCCCCGCCGGGGCAACGATCGGACTGAATCACGAGCTTGACCGCAGCCGCGGTTACACGGTCACCGAATCCGGCCTGACGGTCCTGAGTAAGGGTCAGCATGTCCCCGAGCCGGACGATCATGAGCGGGAGATGGCGCGGGAGGCAGCCGCCGCTATTCCGGAGGCGGTCCAGATCGCGGCGGCAGGTTGGCCCGAGGTCCTGGAATCGGTGGAAAAAGTCTCGGAAAACTACCTGCACGCCGTCCGTGCTGGGGACAAAGGCCGAAGCCTGTAAAATTGCTGGGGTGACTGCCCCCATCCTGACTCCCCAAGACATAGCGTCCTGCCTGAAAGTACTGAACGCCATCCACGTCTACGACGAGGAGCACCCTGATTATGTCCAGGTGCGCCGCGCCACGGGCAAGATGTTCAAGGCGGTCAAACGGCACCGCCGGGTCGTCAAGCGCGACGCCGTCAACGAGGCGGACCGTGCCGTGCTGGCACAGACGGCGACGGCGGCTCCGGACCGGATTGACGACGAAACCCGCGGCAATAAGCTCACGGCCTCGGCGACCGGGGAAGTGGCGGGCACACTGATCCGCTCCCGTGCATGCTACATCTGTAAGCAGCATTACACGCGGGTGGATGCGTTCTATCACCAGCTGTGTCCGGAGTGCGCCGCGTTCAGCCACGGAAAGCGGGACGCCCGCACGGATCTGACCGGTCGCCGCGCACTGCTGACCGGCGGCCGGGCCAAGATCGGTATGTATATTGCCCTGCGGCTGCTCCGCGACGGCGCCCACACCACGATCACGACGCGGTTCCCCAAGGATGCCGCACGCCGTTTTGCCGAGATGGAGGACAGCGCGGACTGGCTGCACCGGCTCAGGATCGTCGGCATCGATCTGCGCGATCCGGCGCAGGTCATCGCCCTGACCGATTCGCTGAACGAAGCCGGCCCAATGGACATTATTATCAACAACGCGGCACAGACCGTCCGCCGGTCAGGCAACGCCTACAAACCCTTGACCGACGCCGAACTGGAGCCTCTGCCAACAGATCGTCCGATGCCGGAACTGGTCACCTTCGGCCATGCCCACGACAAACATCCGCTGGCCCTGGCCAGCCAGGTGCTGGAGCATCCGGTGCTGGCCGGGGATGAAATCAGTGCGCTTGCCCTCTCGGTCGGATCGGCTTCACTGGCACGGATGGAGGCTGGCACGGCAATCGACGCCGGTGGTCTGGTGCCGGACAAGGACAGCATCAACAGCTGGACGCAGGTGGTCGACCAAGTGGATCCATTGGAGATGCTGGAGGTGCAGTTGTGCAATGTTACAGCCCCGTTCCTGCTGGTATCCCGTCTCCGGCCGGCCATGCGCCGCTCGGAAGCGCACCGTAAATACATCGTGAATGTGTCGGCCATGGAGGGCCAGTTTTCACGGGCCTACAAGGGACCGGGCCATCCGCACACGAACATGGCCAAGGCAGCCCTCAACATGATGACCCGCACCAGCGCCCAGGAAATGCTGGATACGGACGGAATCCTGATGACCGCGGTGGATACCGGGTGGATCACCGATGAGCGGCCGCATTACACCAAGGTCAGGCTGGCGGAAGAAGGCTTCCACGCCCCGCTGGACCTGGTGGACGGGGCGGCGCGGGTTTATGACCCGATTGTGCGCGGGGAATCCGGCGACGACCAGTATGGTGTGTTCCTGAAGGACTACAAACCGGCCAGCTGGTAGCCCGCACTCCGCGGATCAGCCCGCGGTGGTCCGCGCGGTCGGCAGCTGGTCCGCGGTGAGCATATGGTCCGCCGCCGGCAGGTGGTCCGCGCGGCGGCCGGCACGGTTTTGGCTCGGTGGCCCGGTATAAGGCAAAGTGGCATACATGCCCTCCTCTGCCGCCGCCGCAACAGTGAAGCGGCTGGCACCGGGACTCGTGGCCGCGCTGGCCGCTGTTGGCCTGGCCCTCCTGGTCCACGTCGTGTTGCCCTCCCTTCCCGCCATGACAGTTGCCGTTGTGCTCGGGATCCTGGCGGCAAACCTGCCGGGCAGCTCAACGCTCGTGTCCGGAGTGCTGCGGCCGGGCCTGCATTTTGCCGGCAAGCACCTGATGCGCGCCGGCATCGTGTTGCTGGGCCTGAAGCTGAGCCTCGGCGATGTGCTCGCCCTGGGCTGGATTACGGCGGCCCTGGTGGTGGCCGTGGTGTTGTTGAGCTTCGCGGGGACGTACTGGCTGGGCAAACTCTTCCGGCTTGCCGGGGACGCACCGCTGCTGATCGCCACCGGATTCTCCATTTGCGGCGCATCCGCGATCGGCGCCATGGCCGCGGTGAAGGGTACAAGGCATCAGGAGACCGTTCTCCCGGTGGCCCTTGTGACCCTCTGCGGCACACTGGCCATCGGGGTCCTTCCCCTGCTGATGAATCCGCTCGGGCTTGACCCCCTCGGATTCGGCCGGTGGGTAGGAGCGTCGGTCCATGATGTCGGCCAGGTCGTGGCCACGGCCCAGACGGCCGGTACCGTTGCGCTCAGCGCCGCCATTGTCATCAAACTGACGCGCGTGCTGCTACTGGCCCCGATGGTGGCCACGGCCGGTGTGCTCGAGCGCCGTGCCCACAACCGACGGATCAGCACCGCGGACCGCAGGGCCTCACTTCCCCGCAACTCAAACACGACCACCGGTGCCAGCCGCCCCGCCGCAGCTGCCGCGCTCGATGCGGACTCCGCCGGTCCCGCCCCTGCGGTGAAATTTCCGCCGGTAGTACCGTTGTTCGTCCTCGGCTTTCTGCTGACCATCGCCTTGCGCACCCTGGGTTGGGTCTCTCCCCCGGGCCTGGAGCTGGGCAATTTCCTCCAGGACGTGACGCTGGGCGGGGCGCTGTTCGGGCTGGGGTCCTCGGTGCGGATCCGCGAGTTGCTGCACACCGGGCTCCGCGCCTCCGGCATGGCGCTGTGCGCCTGGCTGCTGATCGCTGCGCTGGGGTATGGCGCGGTCCGGCTGATGGCCGGCTTTCACTGACGCACCCTCGGCAGGGGACGATCAGCACGGCGGTCCCGTCTCCCGCAGCAGTGCAAAGGGACGGATCGGGTCTCCATGATTGAATGGACGGATGCCCAACCAGAATCTGCGCCGCGATGAAGCGGCCCTGCGCTCTGCCCTGATCTCCGTCCGCAGCTACGATGTCCAGGTCGACCTCAGAAACGCCGAGGACCCAGCTGCTCAAGGTTTTGGCACCCGCAGTGTCATCAGATTCACCGCGGCGACGGCGGGTGCGGAAACGTTCCTGGATTTCATCGGCTCCGAGGTGGTCTCGGTGAATCTCAACGGCACGGAACTGCCGCCGGTCGACGTCGTCGACGGGGCCCGGATCAGGCTCCCGGGCCTGCTCGCGGACAATGAGGTCATCGTCACCGCCAGGGCCCTGTATTCGCGCAGCGGTGAAGGCCTGCACCGGTTTGTCGACCCGGTTGACGGCAAGACGTATCTGTACACGCAGTACGAGCCCGCCGACGCCCGCCGCGTCTTCGCCAACTTTGAGCAGCCGGATCTCAAGGCGCCGTTCACATTTCACGTCAGTGCGCCGTCGGACTGGAAAGTGGCATCCAACGGCACGGAACAGGCCCGCACACCGGTCAGCGGTGATCCCGCGGCCAGCCGCTGGGACTTCGCCCCCACGTTGCCCATCTCCACCTACATCACCACCATTCTGGCGGGCCCGTACTTCAGGGCGCAGGAGAGCTGGCGCCACGAGCGTTTCGGCCTGGAGGTCCCGCTCGCGGCCTATTGCCGGGCCTCCATCGCGGACAGCTTCGACACCGCGGAAATCTTTGCCGTCACCAAAGTCGGCCTGACATATTTTAATGATCTCTTCGACTACCCCTACCCGTTCGGCAAATATGACCAGGCCTTCGTGCCGGAATACAACCTGGGCGCGATGGAAAACCCAGGCCTGGTGACGTTTACGGACAACTACGTCTTCACCTCCCGGGCCACCGACACCCAGCATCAGCTGCGCGCCAACACGATCATGCATGAGATGGCGCACATGTGGTTCGGCGACCTGGTCACGATGTTCTGGTGGGACGACCTGTGGCTCAAGGAATCCTTCGCCGACTTTATGGGCACCTTGGCGGTTTCCGAGGTAACGCCGTGGCGGGACAAGTCATGGATCCTTTTTGCCAACCGGCGCAAGGGGTGGGCCTATGTGCAGGATCAGTTGCCCAGCACCCATCCGATCGTGGCTGATATCCGGGATCTGGAAGCGGCGAAGCAGAATTTTGACGGCATCACCTATGCCAAGGGTGCCTCCGTGCTCAAACAGCTCGTGGCGTATGTCGGCTTCCCGGCGTTCACGGCCGGCGCGCGGCAGTATTTCCGGGACCACGAGTTCTCCAATACCTCGCTGGCGGATCTGCTGGTGGCGCTGAGTGCCGCTTCCGGCAGGGATCTGCGCGCGTGGGCCGGGCAGTGGCTGCAGACATCGGGGGTTTCCACCCTGAGTGCCAAAGTGACGGCCGACGACGGCGTGCTGACGGACGTGTGGATCGTCCAGGATGCCGTGGACCCGGTGAGCGGCGACGAACAGACCCGCCCACATCTCTTGAAAATCGGTCTGTACAACTTCGACGACTCCGGCAACTTGGTCCGCACGGACAGCGTCCGGCTCGATGTCTGCGGTACGGTCACGCAGGTGCCCGGTCTGGCCGGGAAACCGCAGCCGGCACTGCTGCTGATCAATGATGAAGACCTGACGTACGCCAAGGTGTGTCTTGACACGGTATCGGAAGCGATGGTCCTCGCCCGGCTGGATAGACTGACGGACCCCATGGCGCGGACCCTCTGCTGGTCGGCGCTGTGGAACGCGGCGCGGGACGCCGTCCTGCCGGCCATGGACTACGTCGGCGCCGTCCGACGTTTCGCGCCGGAGGAAGGGGACGTGGGTGTACTGGCGTCGCTGCTGGAGAACGCCCGCTTTGCCGTGCAGCGCTACTTCCCAGCCGAGGACCGCGACGGCGGCCGCCGGGAACTGCTCGCCGCCGTCGTCGATGGGTTGCGGGTGGCCGTACCCGGATCCGACCACCAGCTGGTCTTGGTGCGGAGCCTCGCCGCGCTCGGGGAGAACATCCCGGAAGCCGGTCCGTTGAGCAGGGGGCTGCTCGAGGGCAACGCCACTGCAGATCCGGTCCCCATCAGTGGGCTCCCCGTCAGTGGAATCCGGGTCGACGGAACCGGGCTCCCGGTCAGTGGGCCGACGCCGGACTCGGAGCTGCGCTGGAGCCTGTGGCTGGCGCTGGCCGCCACCGGGAATGCGACCGCATCCGAGCTCGATGCCGAGTTGGCCCGCGATCCTTCCAGCTCAGCCCAAGCCGGTCACCGTAAGGCGATGAGCGCCCGCCCGCTGGCTGAGGTCAAGGAGCAGGTATGGCGCGAAGCGGTGCTGGAAACGGGGCTGTCCAATACGCTCCTGAGTGCGGCCATCGACGGGTTCATGCTGGCACCGCCGGAACTGCTGGCACCCTTTGTGGAGCGCTACTTTGACATGATTGCGGACGTTTGGGCGGCCAGGAGTATCGAACTGTCCAGCCGGATCGTCCGCGGCCTGTATCCCGCTGCGCAGGACATGGCCGTGCAGGATTCAGCGGAGCAGCATGCCGGCAGCAGCCAGGCCCCGCTGCAGCACCCCGTGGTCCTGCGAACCGATCGGTGGTTGACGGCCAATGACCACGCCCCGGCGGCGCTGCGCCGGATCATCCTCGAGCAGCGCGATCATTTGCTGCGCGCCCTCCGCGTCCAAGAAGCCGGGCGCAACCGGCATAAACCATAGCGGCCGCCACGACGAGCCAGGCGATCCCGGCGATCCAGGTGCCGGCTTCGCCGATACCCACCAGCAACGGCAGCCGGGCCACCGTGCCGAAATGCATGCTGGCCACCGAATACATGCCCAGCGGGAAGACGATGCTCCATAGGCCCGCCTCGTAACGCGCCGGTTCGCGGTGGATGACGTGGCGCCAAAGGCCGAAGAGCACCAGCAGCGGTACCCACCATGCCCCGAAGGCCCACAATATATACGTCAGGCCGGAGACGACGCCCGCCGTCGCGGCCATGATCGGCAGATCCTGCGGCAGCAGCAGAATCCGGGACCCGGCCAGAACGGTGATGGCGGTGGCGCCCATGTAGATCCAGTACGACGGCGTGAAACTGTTGGGCTTGCTGGGGACGGTCAACAGCCGCAGGGTGACCAGGGTTGCCAGCATCAGGTACAACAGGACGCCGATACCCCACAACGCGACGGCCACCGCCGCCAACGCGTGGCTTCGGACGCCTGCCCCGATGATGGCGGCGGCCGTCGCGACCGATTGGGTGCCCACGACCCAGAGGAACCAGCTGCCGTCCACTTTCGTCGCCACGGGACCGGCCAGCGGGCGGAGCATGAGGTTACCCGGCAGCCCGTACGTGAACAGCAGCCACAGGGGCACACTCAACACCGCCAAAACGACGGTCGCGGTCGGTGCCTGCGGTGAGTACATCCGGATGCCCACGACGTTGATCGCGGCCACCATCGTGAAGAAGCCGAAGGCGCGGGCCGGGTTCCGCGCATCGAGCAGAACCTCCGCGCGGTACGCCGCGAAACGCCAGACGCCGATGATGGCTAGAATGACCAACGCACCGACGGCAATGATCAGCAGGATCAGCGACGGCAAGGCCCAGCCAACGATGGAGAACGCTGTCGAAACGATTCCGGTGGCCATCACGAACGCAAAGGAACCGGTCGGCAGATCCCGCACCGCCGTGCTGACGAGTGCTTCCGTCCCACGCGGCTCATCCACGACAGGCTTCCCGGCGCCTGGTCTGCCTCGTGCCGGCAGGGCCTGTCCTGGTCGGCTCGTCAAGGGACGCGCTCGAGCCACTGCGCGGTTCCGAACTTGGTGCCGACCCGGGCGCGCGCCTCCGCGAGTTCCTCACTGGTCAGTTCCGAGGCCTTCGCTCCATAGCGTTCGGTGAAGGTCGACATCATGCGCGAGATGATTTCCTCGCGGGTCACCCCGGTCTGGCGGCGCAGCGGATCCACCCGCTTTTTTGCCGACGTCGTGCCCTTATCGGACAGCTTTTCCTTACCGATCCGCAGCACCTTGACCATCTTGTCGGCGTCGATATCGTACGACATGGTCACGTGGTGAAGCATACCCCCGTTGGCGAGACGCTTCTGCGCAGCACCGCCGATTTTTCCCTGCTCCGTGGCAATATCGTTCAGCGGAACATAGAACGCTCTAATGCCCAGGGATTCGAGAGCCGCCATCACCCAGCTGTCCAGGAACGGATATGAGTCGGCAAAACTCAACCCATCGACCAGACTCTGCGGGAGGTACAGCGAGTAGGTGATGCAGTTTCCGGCTTCCATGAACATCGCCCCGCCACCGCTGATCCTGCGCACCACTTTGATACCGTATTCCTCCACCCCGGCTGGATCAATTTCGTTGCGCAGCGACTGGAAGCTGCCGATCACCACGGACGGTTCCTGCCAGTCCCAGAACCGCAACGTGGGGTTGCGTCTTCCGGCGCCGACCTCCGCGGTCAGCACCTCGTCCAGGGCCACATTGACCTCCGTCGGCAGCACGGTCGGCCCGACCACATCCCATTGGTGATCGGACCAGCTGGTCGCCAAGGCCAGTGCGCGCCGGACCGCCATGGCCACGGCCTGAGCCGAAAAACCGAAAAGGACGACGCCGGCGGGCAGCCCAGCGTCAATGGCGGCAGCCAGCGCTGCCGCGGGAGCAGCAGCGTCCTGGCCATTCAGTGCGCCATTGATGTCTGTCAGTGCTTCGTCGGGTTCGAGGAAAAAATCACCACTGATGGACACATTGGCCAGCACCCCACCGGCCACGTCAAAATCCGCCACCACCAGTTTGCCGCCATGCACTTTGTACGCGCCGTGGAATTGAGGTGCCATGGAATCATCTTGCCAAGCGCGGGCATATTCTGCCAAAAGGGGGCAAACCCGCGCCCGGGTGCCAAAAAGGGTCCGCACCCCCTGGCACGGACCCTCTTTGAAACTGTATGGCTGGTGAACAGACTACTTCTTACCGAAACCGGCAAAGCGGGCGTTGAAGCGCTCCACGCGCCCGGCGCTGTCCATGATGCGCTGCTTGCCCGTGTAGAACGGGTGCGACTCAGAGGAGATCTCGACATCGATGATGGGGTAGGTGTTGCCGTCTTCCCACTCGATGGTCTTGCTGGAGCCGACCGTTGAACGGGTCAGGAACTTCGTGCCGGAAGCAAGATCGTTGAAAACGACTGCTTCGTACTTCGGGTGGGTGTTAGTCTTCACGGTTTTGCCTTTGCGTAGTCGACTGGATTTTGCCAGCCGGAATGAGAACAGGTGGCCACGAGGACCAGCACTCCATACTAGCGCCGCACCGAAGTATCCCCAAATGCGGTCACTGCGCGGGCCGGCAGGCCCAGAATGCCACGGCGCCGGCGGCGGCGACGTTGAGGGAGTCGACGCCGCGGCCCATCGGAATCCGCACGGCGCAGTCCGCGGCGGCAAGTGTCGCGGCGCTGAGCCCCTCCCCTTCGGTGCCGAGAATCAGGGCCAACCGTTCGTATTTGCGATCCGCCAGGCGATCGATGGTCAGCGAGTCATCCGTCAGGGCCAGGGCCGCGGTGGCGAATCCCTGTCCACGGAGCATCACGATGGCTGCCGGCAAATCCTCCAGGCGCGCCCACGGGATCTGGAACACGGTGCCCATACTGACGCGGATGCTCCTGCGGTACAACGGATCGCCGCACCGCGGGCTGATCAGCACCGCGTCCACGTCGAGGGCCGCCGCGGAGCGGAAAATGGCACCGAGGTTGGTGTGGTCCACGATGTCCTCGAGCACGGCAATACGACGTGCCCCGGCGAGCAGCTTGGCAACCGGCACCGGATCCGGGCGGTGCATGGCCGCCAGCGCCCCGCGGTGCAGATTGAATCCGATGATGTCCGCCAAGAGTTCCGGACTACCGACAAAAGCCGGGACGCCCGGATAGGCGGTCAGAAGGTCGTTCAGGTCAGAAAGCCATTTACGTGCCATAAGGAACGAGCGCGGCCGGTGCCCGGCCGCCAGTGCGCGGCGGAGCACGCGCGGTCCCTCCGCGATGTACAGGCCCTCCGCAGGTTCCCGGAGCCTGCGGAGCTGGACGTCGGTCAGCTCGGTGTAGTCGGCCACGCGCGGATCCCCGGCGTCGTGAAGTTCAATGATCATTGTGGCGCCACTGGGTTCTCGTCCATCAATGCGGCGCCACGAGTTTGGCGACCATAAAATACAGCGCCACCGTGCCCAGGGTGACGATGACCAGCCTCAGCACCAGCGGGGAGAGTCGGCGCCCGATCCGCGAGCCGACGAAACCGCCGATCAGTGAGCTGACGGCGATCAGGCCGACGACCGCCCAGATGATCCGATCAGGGGCAAAGAGCAGATAGGAGACGGCGGCAATAAGGTTTACCGCCAAGGAGAGAACGTTCTTCACCGCATTGGCGTTCTGCAGCGTTCCGGTCATGAAGATCCCCAGAATCCCCACCAGCAGGATGCCCTGGGCCGCGACAAAATATCCGCCGTACACCCCGGCGAAGTAGACCAGCGCCGTCATGACGATCGTGTGCGAGCGGTGCGGCACGCCGTCGTTCGCTTCCGCGCGCCTCTTCACCCAGCGCTGCAGATTCGGCTGCAGGATCACCATCCCCAGCGCCAACACGATCAGAAAGGGCGCAACGACGCCGAAGACGCTCTCGGGCAGGTGCAACAGCAGAAAAGCACCGGTGATGCCACCCAACAGTGAGGCCGGCAGCAGCCGCAGGAGGTTTGTGCGCATGCCGGCCAGTTCGCGGCGGTAACCGAGGACGCCGGAGACCCCGCCGGCGATCAGCCCCATGGCATTGCTGACGGTGGCCATCACCGGCGCGTAGCCAAGGGCTATCAGGATGGGGAAAGTCACCAGTGTCCCGGAACCAACCACCGAATTGATGGTGCCGGCCCACAGCCCGCCGAGCAGAATGAAGACGGCGTGCAGAGGTTCCACGGGAAGGGGTCCTATCGAGCGGAGCAGGGCTGGCGGGCGGAGCAGTGCGGATTGCGGGGCGGAGCAGTGCGGATGGCGGGCGGAGCAGTGCGGATTGCGGGGCGGAGCAGGGCGCCTATCGGGCGGTCGCGGAGTACCGCCCGTCCTGGCTGCTGACCTTTAGCGGCAGGCCGAAGGTCGCAGTCAGGTTGTCTTCGGTCAGCACCTGGGCCAGCGGACCTTGCGCCACCACAGTCCCATCACGCAGCAGGAGCGCGTGGGTGAACCCGGGAGGCACTTCCTCCAGATGGTGGGTAACCAGGACGACGGCGGGGGCAGCCCGGTCTGCGGCGAGCCCGCTGAGCCGGTAAACGAGGTCCTCCCGGCCGCCCAGGTCCAGTCCCGCTGCCGGCTCGTCCAGCAGCAGCAGCTCCGGATCACTCATCAGAGCCCGGGCTATCTGCACGCGTTTGCGTTCACCCTCGCTGAGCGAGGCAAATGTGCGGTTCATGAACGTGGACATGCCCCAAGCCTCCAGCAGCGCGAATGCACGGCGCTCGTCCGCGCGTTCATACTGCTCACGCCAGCGCCCGGTGACCCCGTATGAGGCCGTGACCACCACGTCCAGCACCTTTTCATGCCCGGGAATCTGGGCCACCAGTGCCGCGGATGCCAGGCCGATCCGTGGACGCAGTTCAAAGACATCAACGGCACCCAGAACCTCGTCGAGAATGCCGGCAATACCGCTGGTGGGGTGGATCCGTGCGCCGGCGATCTGCAGCAGTGTGGTCTTGCCCGCGCCGTTGGGGCCCATCACCACCCAGCGCTCACCCTCCCTGACCTGCCAATCCACCGTGTCCAGCAGCTTCTTACTGCCGCGGACAACGCTGACGCCGGCCAATTCAAGAACATCGCTCATAAGGAATGACACTAGGCCAAATCCGGGCCCGAACGCTAACTGCACCGGCCTGACCCAGCGCCGGTAGAATGTCCGGTATGCCCTCCCTCTTTACCGCGGTCAGCTATGGTCTCTCACTGCCCGACACCATCCTGAACCATATCCGCGGCGTCCTCGCCGACAGCGGCGCGGTCGTTCTGGACGAGCAGCGGTACAGCCGCCCCGGCTACGAAGCCTGCCTGATGGATCTGGAACTGGCCCAGGAACCGGGCAGTGCCCCGGCGGAAACCGGCAGCGTCCCGGACGGAACCGGCCCGCCTGCCTCGACAGGGAGTCACTCGACAGGAGAGCAGTCGACGGCGGTGCAGCTGACGCCGCCGTCGACGTCGTCCGCACTGGCCCGCCTGCGCAACAGTCTCGCCGTGGCTCCTGCCGCCGGCATCGATACCGCTGTCGTGCCCGCGGCCCTGCGGCAGGCCCGGCGCAAGATGATCATCATGGATGTGGACTCGACGCTCATTCAGCAGGAAGTCATCGAGCTGTTGGCCGCGCACGCCGGCACCGAAGCCGAGGTCGCGGAGGTCACCGAAGCTGCCATGCGCGGCGAGCTCGATTTTGCCCAGAGCCTGCACGCGCGCGTCGCCACCCTGGCCGGTCTCCCGGATACGGTGCTGGCGGACGTAGGCGCCCGCATCAGGCTAAGCGTTGGCGCCGAGCGTTTGGTCCGTGAGGCACGTGCCGCGGGCCACATCGTGGCTGCCGTCTCCGGCGGATTCGCCCAGATCCTGGTCCCATTGGCAGCGTCCTTGGAGCTGGACTTTGCGCTGGCCAACGAGCTTGAGATTGTCGACGGCGTCCTGACCGGCAGGGTGCTGGGAGCCGTGGTGGACAGGGCGGCCAAGGCGGCGGCGCTGCGCCGCTGGAGCACGGCGGAAGGAATCGACCCGGCGCACACGGTGGCGATCGGCGACGGTGCCAATGATCTGGACATGATGGCGGCGGCAGCCCTGAGCGTGGCCTTCAACGCCAAGCCGGCCGTCCGGGCTGCCGCTGACGCTCAGATCAATCTCCCGAACCTGGATATTGCGCTGCAACTGGCGGGTATCTGAGCGTCCGTTGATCCCGGGCGCCACCGCGTCCAGCACAGCGTATCGGGCGTGGGAAGGCCCCCTCGCCTTCACGAGGGGGCCTTCCTCCGCTGCTCCAGGCACTGCACGGGCTACCGCGGCGGTTGCTGCAGCGGTGGGACGATCCGGGGCTGTCCGGGGGGCTACTGCTCCCCGGCGGAGCTCACGTAGTCCGCGCCGCCGACGTATTCGGTATGACCCGATTCCACGTCCGCCCCCGCCATGGCCGCGACCTCGGCGGCAAATTCGGTCACCGAGTACAGTTTTCCGGCCTCGGCACGCCGAGCCTCGATGGCGCCCGGGTTGGCCCGGTCCAACAGGGTGGCGGTGACCGTTCCCTCGATCATGTCTCCGGAGACCACCACCAGCGATATGCCGTGGTTGGCCAGGCTCGGGATCAGTTCGCGCAGGGCATCCTCGCCTGCCCGCTTGCTCCGGGCCACCGGCTCGTAATCTGCCATGGTGGGGACGGCGTTAATGAAGTGGGCCTGATGGCTGGTCACAAAGACCACGCGGGAGCCCTCGGGCATCAGCAGCACGGCGGCATTGAGCATATTGACCTGGGCATCGCGGTTGAGCTTCAGCGCGTAATTTTCCTCCATCCCGGTCTCCATCCCGCCGGAGGCGTTGAGCACCAACAGGTCCAAGGAGCCGAAGTTCTCCATCGCCGCGCTGACGAGTGCGTGCACGCCCTCCGCTGTCGTCAGATCCGCTCCGATGGCCACCGCCCGGCCGCCGGCTGCTTCGATTTCGGCCACGACTTTGTTGGCACGAGGTGCCTTCTGCCGGTAATTGACAACCACGGCGGCCCCCTGCGCGGCCAGCAGCTTTGCTACTTCCGCGCCGATGCCGCGCGAGGATCCGGTGACAATCGCTGTCTTGCCTTCAAACTGGCCCATCTATAAACCTCCAAGAGACTGCGTTGGTTTTCAAGTGCTCCGGCAGCTTCGCCGTGCCGCTGCCGGCTGCCGGATGTAGCGGCGGTTCTGCAAAGGTCTAGTGTCCCATTCCCAGACCGCCATCTACAGGGATGACCGCGCCGGATATGTAGGCCGCCTCGTCACTGGCAATCCAGCGCACCACCTTGGCAACCTCCTCGGGGTCGGCAAAACGGCCGGCGGGAATGGTGGCCAGATATTTCTTCTGGGTTTCTTCCGGGAGCTCGGCGGTCATTTCGGTGTTGATGAAACCGGGCGCGACCACATTGGCGGTAATCCCCCGCGAGCCTAGTTCCCGGGTCAACGAACGGGCGATGCCAATCAATCCGGCCTTCGACGCCGAGTAGTTGATTTGCCCCGGCGCCCCGTACAGCCCTGACACAGAGGAAATCAACACCACACGGCCCTTGCGCTTCCGGATCATGCCGCGGGAGGCCCGCTTGATGACGCGGAACGCGCCGGTCAGATTGGTGTCGATCACCGAGCTGAAGTCGTCTTCGCTCATCCGCAGCAGCAGAGTGTCCTTGGTGATGCCGGCGTTGGCCACCAGCACTTCCACCGGCCCGTGGGCCGCTTCCACCAAGGTGAAAGCGGCGTCCAGGGAGGCCTCGTCAGTGACGTCGGCCTGCACCCCGAGAATGCCCGCCGGCAGTGCGGATTCACTCCGATAGGTTACGGCTACCCGATCGCCATTGGCCAGGAAGGCCTTGGCAATGGCGAGTCCGATGCCCCGGTTTCCGCCCGTTATCAGGACGCTGCGACTTGGCGCCGGCTCAGTGGGTTTCGGCCCATGGGATTTCGGCTCTGTACGTACTGCAGTCATTCATTCCTCCGTGATCGTTCCCGCAATGAATCCTAGCTGTGACCGCGGAATTTCCGGAACTGCCCGGCGGTAAAGTGCGTCCTAAAGCACCCATAGGAGAGCGGCCGGCCGCGGGGGAACTTTGGTATGCGGCCCCTCTCGGTGCGAGAATGGGAGAGGCCCTTGGAGCGTGATGAGAAACAAAGCAGCACAACCGGCCGGTTACGCCGACGGCGCAGCCGGCCGCCCGGCAGGCGGTTCCCACACCGCTCCGGCCGATGTCCACAACATCACGGACGCGCGCACCGCCCACAGCGACGATATGCGACAGCGGATGTTCAGGTATGCGGTCGCGATGGGAATCCGGCTGGTTTGTCTTTTCCTGATTTTCATCCTCCCCGGCTGGTTCAAAATCATTGCCGTTGTCGGCGCCGTGGCCTTGCCGTGGTTCGCCGTGATCATCGCCAATGGGGGCAGCGACACCCTCAATGAGCACGCGGTGTCGTTGTTGGATCAGGCCCCGCTGGCCGAGCTGGAAGCCCCGGCCCAACAAGACCAAACCGGTGGGCCCTCGACGCCCGGCGACGGAGACTCGCCGCTTCTCCAAGGCGAAGTCATTCCACCTGCTCCCCCGGAACCCGAGGCGCCTAACGGCGCCGCCGAGGATGGCGGGCACAGGCCATGAATCTGCTCGATATGCTCGGTGCATCCCCGGCTTCGCAGGAAACCATCTGCTCCCGGCGCGGCTGCCGCACCGCCGCCACGGCCCAGCTGTTGTGGAACAACCCGAAGATCCATCCGGCTGAACGGCGTAAGATCTGGCTGGCCTGTGACGAGCACCTCGAATGGCTGGAAGACTATTTACGTAACCGCGCTCTGTGGCGGGAGACGCTGCCGCTGCCCGGCGCATTGACAGATCCCGGGACGCATTCCGCAGCGGAAGCGGACGGATAAGAAAGGCCCATGTACAAGTTTCTTTTCACCGGCCGGTGGCTGGGCTACCTGCTGATCGCCGCCGTTTTCGCCAGCATCTGCGTCGGACTGGGGTTCTGGCAGCTCGACCGGCGAGCCGAAGTGCTCGCCGACATCGCGAAGATCACCAACAATTACTCCGCCGCGCCGATCGGCTACGACCAGGCAAAGCCGCTGTTCGGGAAACTCGACCCCGATAAGGAATGGAGCCAGGTCTCGCTGACCGGAAGTTATGACATCCCCGGCCAGCGGGTGGTCCGGAACCGGCCGCTGAACGGGCAGCCGGGCTATGAAGTGGTGGTGCCGCTGAAACTGACCACCGGCGAAACGGTCGTCATCGACCGCGGCTGGCTGCCGATCGGCAACAATGAGGGCGGACGCCCGGATACGGTCCCGGAACCCGTGACCGGAACCGTGACCGTCGTCGCCCGCCTGCGCCCTGCCGAGCCGGCTCTGCAGCGCGGCGCCCTATCCGGGCAGCTTGCATCGATCGATCTGACCGCCTATGCGAAAGACCTTGGTTACCCACTGCTCACCGGTGCCTACGCGCAGATGGCACAGGAATCTCCAGCCGCAGCCACCGAGCCGGTCGGTTTCCCGATGCCGTCCATCGATGAAGGCCCGCACCTGAGCTATTCGATGCAGTGGTTCGCCTTCGGAATTCTCTTCTTTATTGGCTATGGTTACGCAGCCCGACAGCAGGCCCTGTTGGACAGATACACGGCAGAGCAGGAATCCGAGGACATGGCCGATTCCGAGCAGGCCTACGGCCGCGGATCCGCCTTTACCAAGCGCCGGCCGGTCCGGCCATCCACGCCCGGCCGCCGCGCCACCGCGGAGGAAGAAGAAGACGCGGTCCTGGACGCCCAGGGCTTCCAAGGCTCCTAGTGCTGCCCCACAAGGCTGCCACGGCACCGCATTTTAGGCCAGCGTGATCAGATCGAGGTAGTCCTCATTCCAGTGATCCTCCACACCGTCCGGGAGCAGCACGACACGCTCCGGATTCAGGGCCTCAACGGCGCCCTCATCGTGGCTGACCAGAACGACGGCGCCACTGTAGTTGCGCAGCGCGCCGAGGATCTCTGCGCGGCTGGCAGGGTCAAGGTTGTTGGTCGGTTCGTCAAGGAGCAGCACATTGGCCGAGGAGGCAACGATCGTAGCCAGCGCCAGCCTGGTCTTCTCACCACCGGAGAGCACGCCCGCGGGCTTCTCCACATCGTCACCGGAGAACAGGAATGAACCGAGGATATTGCGGACTTCCGCGTCATCCATGTCCGGGGCCGAGCTGCGCATGTTCGCCAGCACCGTGCGGGAGGTGTCCAATGTGTCGTGCTCCTGGGCGTAGTAGCCCACCTTGAGACCATGCCCGGCGATGACCTCACCGGTGTCCGGCTGGTCCACACCGGCCAGCATGCGCAACAACGTCGTCTTACCGGCACCGTTGAGGCCCAGGATGACGACCTTCGATCCCCTGTCAATGGCCAGATCCACATCGGTGAAAATTTCCAGTGAACCATAGGACTTGCTCAAACCCTCCGCGGTCAGCGGGGTCTTCCCGCAGGGCGACGGATCGGGGAAGCGCAGGGCGGCCACGCGGTCATTGGCGCGCACCTCCTGCAGACCGCTGAGCAGCCGTTGGGCGCGCTTGGCCATGTTCTGCGCGGCGACGGCCTTGGACGCCTTGGCCCGCATCTTATTGGCCTGGTCCATCAGGACACCGGCCTTCTTCTCGGCATTGGCACGTTCCCGCTTGCGGGCGCGTTCATCTGTCTCGCGCTGCTCCAGATATTTCTTCCAGCCGAGGTTGTACTGGTCGATCGTGGCCCGGTTGGCATCCAGGTTGTAAACCTTATTGACCGTTGCTTCCAGCAGGTCGGTGTCGTGGCTGATCACAATCAGCCCACCCGCATGGTTTTTCAGGAATTCCCGCAGCCACGCGATGGAATCCGCGTCGAGGTGGTTGGTCGGCTCATCGAGCAGCATGGTCTGCGCGCCGGAAAACAGAATCCGTGCAAGTTCAACACGCCGGCGCTGGCCGCCGGAGAGGGTCTTCAGCGGCTGGTTGAGGAGCCGGTCCGGTAAGGCGAGGTTTGATGAAATGGAGGCGGCCTCAGCCTCTGCCGCGTAGCCGCCGTTGCTGAGGAATTCGTGTTCAATCCGGTCATACCGGGCCATCGCCTTTTCCTGCACGGCGGCGTCTTCGCTGGCCATGTCCGCCTCGGTCTCCCGAAGCTTGGTGATCACGATATCCAGGTTGCGTGCCGAGAGTATGCGGTCGCGGGCCATCTGCTCCATATCAGGCGTCCGCGGATCCTGCGGCAGGTAACCGATTTCACCGCTGCGGGTCACCTTGCCGGCGGCCGGAAGGGCCTCCCCGGCCAGGACCTTTGTCAGTGTGGTCTTGCCCGCACCGTTGCGGCCGACCAGGCCGATCTTATCGCCCTTGTCGACTCGGAAGGACACTTCGTCCATGAGCAGTCGCGCTCCCGCACGTAACTCAAGGTCTTGGACGATAATCAAGGTAGTAGCCTTTCACTTCAATGGATGCAGGCCCGGTCGAGTACATAACAGAACAGATGCGGGCCGGGGGCCGGTAGGTCGGCGCCGCGTGAGTGAACGGACAGCCTCTCCAGTCTACCGACGTTTTGCGGGCGCCAAGCGGACGCTTTCGCCCGGACCCCGGCGCCAGGAGCCTTACTGCTGCACATACTTTGTTCTTCGTTGGGAGAATTCGGCCCGGGTCAGTCATACTTGAACACTGTTCAAGTATGACTGACCCGGGCAACCTAGTCGGCACCCGACGTGCCGCCGCAATGAAAGTAGAGCCATGACAGATCCAGCACCACACCAAAAGAGCGCGGAGGCTTGGGCTCCCCACCCGGAGACGGCCGGGGCACCGCAGACACTCGCTGCGGCAGCCAACACCGCCCGCGCCCCCCTAAACCCGGCGCTCCTGCGACCGGCGTCCCAGAACCCGGCGCCCCTGCAACCGGCGCCGCAGAACACGGCTCCGCTGAACTCCAGGACACCGAGCGTAAGCGCCCGTCCCCGCGCCGGCTGGAACGCAGCCGATCTGGCCCTGATTGCCGTTTTTTCCGCGCTGATGGCGGCTTCCATCTCCATCCCCGGCATCCCGGTGGGGCCGCTGGGGGTGCCGATCACCCTGCAAACGCTCGCCGTGGCGCTGTGCGGACTGGTGCTCGGGCTCGGTCGCGGCACGGCCGCCGTCGCCCTGTATGTTCTCCTTGGTCTCATCGGACTGCCGATCTTCAGCGGCTTCCGGGCCGGCCCTGCTATTCTGGCCGGTCCCTCGGCCGGGTACATTGTCGGCTTCATTCTCGGCGCAGCGGTGATCGGGGTTCTTAGCCCGTGGGCGCTGCGCCGCCGCGCAAAGCCGGCCTGGCTGTTCGGCGCCGCCTGCCTGGGCATGCTGGTCATCCACGCCAGCGGTGTTGTGGGATTTGTCACCAAAGGGATGGGGCTTTGGCCGGCCATCGTGGCGGATGCCGCCTACTTCCCCGGCGACATCATCAAGAACGTGCTGGCCGTGGCCATCGCACTGACCCTGCACCGGGCCTTCCCCGACATTCTGCTGCGCCGCCGCCGGTGAACCACGTAGCCCTTTGCGGGGCCGGCGTCAGTGTTGAAACCGCTGATGGCAACCTGCGGACGATCCTCAAACCCACCACCGTGGAGCTGACCGAGCAGCGGATCGCCGTGATCGGGGCCAACGGCTCGGGCAAGTCCACCCTGCTGCGCCTGCTGAACTCACTGATGCTGCCCAGCTCCGGCACGGTCACCATCAACGGGCTCGATACCCGCACGCAGGGCAGGGCGGTGCGCCGGCAGGTCGGTTTCGTTTTCACCGATCCGCTCTCCCAGCTGGTCATGCCAACCCCCTTGGAGGATATAGAACTCTCCCTGCGGCGCGTGCACAAGTCGGCGCCGGAGCGCCGGTCCGCGGCAGCAGGCGTGCTGGAGCAATACGGCCTGGGCGCGCTGGCGGCGAACAGTATTTACGAACTCTCCGGCGGTGAACGGCAGCTGGTGGCGCTGGCAACGGTCCTGGCCGTGCAGCCGAGACTGCTCGTCCTGGATGAGCCGTCCACGCTGCTGGATCTGCGCAACAGCCGATTGCTGCGTTCCCGGCTCGCCGCGCTGCCGCAGCAGCTCATTATGGCCACGCACGACCTTGAGCTGGCGCAGGACTGCACCCGGGCATTGGTGGTCGACGACGGCGCAATTGTCTTTGACGGGCCCGCCGCCGACGCTGTGGCCCGGTACCGCAGGATGTACAGCTGATGCCGATGGTGCCCCTCATGCGGTTCTCCCGGGCGGACAACTGATGCCGATGGTGCCCCGCAGAAGGTCAGTGCACTGATGCGCGGTCATGCCCATCTGATCGCCGGCTACGTCCCCGGAACGTCTTGGCTGCACCGGTCCCCGCTGTGGCTTAAGGCCGTCCTGCTCCTGATCGTCACCGTGCTCTGCTTTGCCACGGGGGATGTCTACGTCACGACGGCGGTCCTGGCCGCCGTCGTCGTGCTGCATTTTGTGGCCGGGCTGCCGCCGGGACGGCTCTGGCGGCCAGTGCGGTTGATGCTGGTCTTTTTGCTGCTGATCGGTGCCTACCAGTACTGGCAGTCGGGGCCGCTGACTGCCTGGCGCGTCGTGGCAGGTATCCTCGCCGCCGTGCTGGCCTCAAATGCGCTGACCGCAACGACAACGGTGGCCGCGCTGCTGGACGGATTGGTGAAGGCCGTACGGCCACTGCGCCGGTTCGGGGCCGATCCGGAACGGTTCGCCCTGACGGTGTCCCTGATGCTGCGAAGTATTCCATTCATCATCGGCGCCTTCGATGACGTCCGTGACGCCGCCCGGGCGCGCGGGCTGGAGCGGAACCTGCGGGCCCGCACACTGCCGGTGCTGATCGGGACCGTCGCCTATGCCCGGGCGACGGGCGAGGCTCTGGCCGCGCGCGGTCTGGGCGACGCGGAAGACCGGCGCGTCGGCGGTGCAGGGGATTAGAGCGTTTCCCAGCGGAAGAGGGCTGAGATGCCCATTCCGCCTGCGATGCTGATCATGGCCAGGGCCAACTCGCCCTCCGGCCCGTGGCTCCCTGCCCGGCGCCGGGCCTGGGTGAAGAGCCTGGTCACGGACACCGCGCCCGATGCACCATAGGGATGACCCAGCGCCAGCGCCCCGCCCCCGGCGTTGATTCTGCCGGGGTCCAGTTCCAGCCGGTCCAGCACGGCGAGCACCTGCGAGGCGAACGCCTCATTGAACTCGATCAGCGGCACCGCATCGAGACTGCTGCCGCTCCGGCGCAACAGTTCCCGGGTGGAAGACTCCGCCCCGGCCCCCAGATAGGCCGGCTCGTTGCCGGTGACGGCACTATCCAGAAATACGAGCCCGGCCTGCGCCCCAAGCTCCCGTGCCCGGGCCCGGCTGGTCACGAGCACGGCGGCGGCACCATCACTGAACGGGCAGGAGTTTCCCGCAGTGACCGTCCCGCCGGGTACAAAGGCGGCCGGGAAGCGGGCCAGCATGGCCGCGGTCAGCGTCCGGCGCGGCCCCTGGTCCGCCGCGAGCTGGCTGAACGGCACCAGCTCGGCGGTAAACTCCCCTGCGTCCTGCGCCGCCAGTGCGAGCCGGTGGCTGCGCAGGGCATACTCGTCCTGGCGTTCCCGGCTGATCCCGTACCGGCCGGCCACGTTCTCGGCCGCCACGCCGACATCCGTGTCCCCCAGCCACGGTGGCGCGAACTGCGCCCGGTCGAAGAACTCCAGGGACCCGTCCGGCAGTCGGTGGGCACGTGCCGGCGCAGTGCTGATGCTCTCCACACCACCGGCCAGGTACGCCCGACCGGCCCCCGCGGCCACTAGCCTGGACGCCAGCACCACCGCCTCCAGCCCGGAGCCGCACTGCCGGTCCACGGTCAGACCGGGCACGTCCACGGGCAGGCCCGCGGTCAGGGCGGCGAGTCGGGCAATGTTGCCGCCGCCGCCGGTGGCGTTGCCGATGATGACGTCGGCCACACCGTTGCCCGGCAGCCGGCCGTCGGCCAACAGCGCCTGGAGCACCGGCGCCAGCAAATCATGTGCCGGGACGTCCCGGTAGGCGCCACCCGCGCGTCCGATGGGTGTGCGGCGGGCGGCAATCACCACCGGCTGGTTGTCTCCGCGCATATCAGTGCAGCCGCCGGACACGCGGGTCCCCCGCCACGATCCAGGCCGCGAGTATGCTGCGGCTGACTTTCCCGCCGGCGGTCAACGGCAGCTCGGTGAGGACAAAGTATCCGGAAGGCCGCTTATACCCCACCAGTGCGGACTCCGCGGCGCGGCGCAAGGCGCCCGCGGTTCGAGCGTCAGCAGTTTTGGGGTCTGCTGGGGCGTCTGCACCGGCGCCACCGGGGCCCAGGACCGCCGCGACGATCCGGTGCCCCCGGTAACCGTCAGGCACCCCGGTGACGACGACGGTCGCGACCGCTGGCGACGACTGCAGCGCCAACTCGACCTCCTGCGGGTAGACATTGTGCCCGGACGTGACCATCATGTCTGAGCGCCGGCCAAGATAGTGCAAGGTTCCATCGGCGTCCAGAAAACCCTGGTCATGCACCGTGCACCATCGGCCGTCGCGGTGGAAGGCGCGGCCGTCGTCGCCCCACAGATATCCGCCGCTGACCAGCTCACTGTGCACATAGATATTTCCCGGCGAGCCCGCCAACTGCTCCTTGCCGGCGTCGTCCCGGATGCTCAGCCGGACGCCGGGAAAGGCGCGCCCGACTGCGGTAGGGGGCAGGCCGCTGTCGTCGGCGCTGTAGCTGTCGCCGGCGCTGTAGCTGTCCCTGGGGCCGTAGCTGGCCCGGCCACCGTCGCTGTAGCTGTCGCCGGCCCGGCCACCGCCGCGGGGGCTGTAGCTGTCCCGGCCGTTTTCGTTGTCCTCGTCCCGGGGCAGCAGCACCGCTGCGACGAAACCAAGCTCCGATGCGCCGAAATATTCATAGATAGCGGCCTTCGGTGCCCAGACCCGTGCGGCCGCCACGGTAACGGCGTCGAGCTTGGCCCCCGCGCTGATGATGCACGTAATACCTGACGCGGAGGTCCCCGCGGCGTTGGCGCGCTCCGCAATCATCCGCAGCATGGCGGGCACCACCACCAGGCGGGTGATGCCGTGCTCCCGGATGGCCTGGAATACCCCCGCTAGGTTGAAGGATGGCAGTGTGAAGAAGGGGGCGCCCGCATAGAGGCACTCCGAGAGGGCATAAAGATTCAGACTTGCCGAGAGCGGGCCCGGGGCGAGTGTCGCGTCCTGCCGGGTGAGCCGAAAGTACTCGGTGCTGCGCTCGAAGGACAGCTGCCAGGACCGGCGGCTGCGGATGAACCCCTTGGGCGTTCCGCTGGTTCCGGACGTGAGCCCGATCAGGAAGCCTGAGTCACCGGGCCCGTCGGCCAGATCATTGCCACCGGTGCTTCCGGCCGTTCCCATCAGCTGATGCACCGCCGAGCGCTGGGTTTCCGGCCAGCGGGGGTCCAGCACAGCGCAGCGTCGTTCCCCCGCGACCGCGGCCGCGAAACGTGTCACGAGGTCGAGGGAATTGGCGAGGCACAGCGCCGTCGTCCCCGCGGTGCCGGGCACCAGCGCCGCCGCTTGAGCGGCCAATTCGGCGTAGCTGAGGCGCTCAGTGCCCACGCCGACGGCGGTCAGGTCCGGTTGCTCCCGGGCCCAGCGTCGGAACTGATTGAGAAAAGGCATCGGGTTCAATCTTAGGTGATGGTGCGGTAGGCGTCCGTGTCAATGCCGGCGGTCGAGTGGCTGCGACCGGCTCCGCCCGGCCTCCAGACGATCAGCCGGCGAGCCCCGCCGTCACGGGGTCTGAGGAGGATCGGTACGGAAATTCACGTTAGGGCGCATCGGTGCGGATTCCGGCGTTGGACGGTGAAATTTTTCGGATCTAGGGGTGGCTTACTGGTAGTGACCGCTATTCAAGTGGTCTGTATTCGTGCGATGTCTGGGTTCCGGTTGCGGAGCTATCTTCTGCCAGGGCTTCTATCTGCACGGCGATGCACTCATCACCGCCGGCGTGGCGGGCGGCAGCCAGTGTTGGCTCGTTGCCATCACCGGTACTCTCACCCCGGTCAGTTTGATTGCCGTTGGTGCCTGTCTCATTTCCAGGGTCGGCCGCGGATTTTGGTCTCGACATGGCCGATACTCGCCTGTCACATCGTCGCAGAGAACAGGATGGGTGGAATTGGCTCGTACTTTACCCATTACTTTCGCCGAAAAACTCGCATAGGTTTCGGTTATCTCATCGGTTCGGTTTGGGGGACGAAGATGTCTTTTTCTGTTGTGCGTGAACGCAATTCCATGCCTGCACGGGGCGATCACGTCCCCTCCAAGCGAGGCCCCCGGGGTCGATTCGTTGTCAGGAAGTCGTTGACCGGGGTGCTCACCCTGGGTCTCGTCCTCTCGGCGAGTGTGGGTTTTGCCTCCCCCTCATTCGCGGCGCTCCCAACCGGTGACCCCGCATCGATAGGGGTGTGGGATCCCGGCCCGGCGCAACGAGGCTGCCGATTGGTATCAGTGACCAGGTGTCCGGGTCGGTGGATGTCGGCACCGGGAATCTGATGCTCACGGTGAGGGCTCTTTCTCTGCCGGGAATCAGCGACGATACGGGTGTGGGGATGGTGTTCAATTCCCCGCGCCGCCGACGTCCTCTCCTCCGGATCATTTTCGGCGTATGAGTATTCGGGGTGGAAACTCGCTCTTGGCGGTGCGGGCTGGTTGTCGACAACCCCGGCCCGGGGTTGTTCTACACTCCGGAGACGGCTACACGGCCTTGTTCACCCCGGTGGCCGGGTCATCGACGGCGTTCACGGCCCCGGCGGGGGTGAAGGCCGACCTGGTGAAAACGTCCGCCGGGTACAAGCTGACGTCGCGGACGACGGCGCAGGTCATCATCCTGGACGCGGACGGCAAACCGACCTCGGTGGCGGACCGGAACGGGAACACCACGACTATCGCCGACACCGGCACAACCCCGACCTCGGTGCAGTCGTCGAAGGGTGTGGATGGGGCGAGGGCGGCGTCACTGACCTACGTCCCGGAAACCGGGCTGCTGAACGGGGTCACTCAGACCAGTGCCGGAACAACCCGGACCACGACTGTTAGCGGCAACTCTAAACTGACCGCAGACGGCAATTTGGATTGACCGTTCGGCGAGTTCTAGCGATCGTTGCAACACCCCCGACTAATCGGGAGTTGCACCACCCATGGATTCACCATCAAAAAATAGTTCTTCCTTAAAGAAAAAATCACCTTTAAGGGAAAAATTGGTGCCGCCG
>NZ_JASISR010000015.1 GCF_030063245.1 Paenarthrobacter sp. PH39-S1 | reverse complement strand
AAATACGCCGGTAGATCCAACACCCTCTTCTCCGACGACGCCGTCGCCGCGATCCACGACTCTGCCCGGGGCCACCCCGGGCCATCAACAACCTGGCCATCTCCGCCCTGATCGCGACCTACGCCGCGGACAAGACCATCGTGGACCTGGCCGCCGCGCAATCAGCGATCACCGAAAACAGCGAGTAAAATCCCGCGTCACCGATAACGATCACCACGTCACCAGCCTGACGAATGCCCCGCCGGAAACCATCTGGTGGGGCATTTTCAAACCCAGCCCATCGTCACCGATCCCGACGTCTCCATCGTCAACTAACGCGACGGGTAACACCCGGAGAAGTCAGCAAAGCCGTCCCGTTAACGTGCTCTTGGCCGCGAGCCCGGTGTCCATTCCGCCAGCCTCCCTGACCAACGGCAAGTCCCGCGCCGGGATGGATTTACGCTGACCTAGCTTCACCGCTGCAGGGACCCCATTGTGTGGTTCTTCGTCCAGCTGATCGAGAACCGAACACGCACACCCTTCGACGCCGGGACGGGCGTGCCCACGGTAACAGTCCCCGACAACTTTTTTCCCGCTAGTCATGTCGTAAAGGGCTGCAGCCGCCATGAACAGGTACAAGAAACAACAAGGGCCACCAGCCCGAAAGGAAGGAACGAAGATGCCAGTCAACCCAGCGGCCAGGAGAGGAGCGACGCCATGACGTAGGCAACCAGCACCGACAAGGCGTCCCATGAGCACCAAATGTGCACGCTTTGTACACACTCAACAGGTCAATATGCCTCTGACCTGCGGCTTTACCGTGCCCAAGGTGGGACTCGAACCGGCTTCCAGCCCCTGCAAACACTGGGAAGTCCCGGAAACATGCCGAATCCCAAGCAATCCGACCGATGTACGACTCAGTACGAGGCCAAATCCGTGCACAATGTACACAGCCCCCTTTTGTCTCAATCTGAGGTGCTTTTCATCCGTTGTGATCACCACCTTCGAGCACCCATGGCTCCGTCCACCAGCAACTGGATGACGCGATCCCGTCGAGGCGTGCCGCACCTCTGACGGCCGCCAGGCCCTCCTGGCGCAGGAGCTGCAGCACAAGTTTCGGCGAGCACTGGACATGTTCTTCGGCGAGGTCGGCATGGATATGGCAATAACCGTAAGTGCCTTCGGACTCCTCGAAATAGTGCCGGATCCGCTCTAAGATCGCTTTGCGGCGAGTTGCGGTCGCCGACTGCGGGGACGTCAGGCAATGGTAGAAACCGGACGTCGCGATGCCTAACCAGCGACACATCTTCACGACCCAATTCAGGTTGGCAGGCACAGATTGGAGCATCACTTGTCCGGATTTGATGTCACCGGTCGCCCGTCGCGCCTATATGTTCGGCGCCCCAGAGTAGCTAACACTCGTCCTCGATCGCACGACGCGTTGTAGTTTGGCCAGAACTGACTTGAGCGGTCGTGTGTGGGATCGGCCCTCATCCGCAAGCGGATCGGCTACTGTTGTGCTCGGGTCGGATTTCCGCTAATAGCCGCCGAGCCGCGGATCGTCGCCGCGGTGCTCGGGCTTGCCGATGGTCCGATCGCCTTGGCTCCGCTGGTTGCTGCCCCGGTGCTCTTCTACGTACAGTCCGATGACGATCCGTTCCCCGGCTGCCTGCGGGCGCTCTTCGACGCGCTCGGCTCGTCCGACAAGGCCTGGTCGGGAACCCCAGTGGTCACCTGGATCTGCCGCGGACATCGGTTGAGGAATCGTCTGTCTGACTGAACCGGAAGCTGGCCGAATACTGACCTCGGGCAAGGCCAGCCGTGAGTGATTTATCGGGAGTAGTTGATAGTTACACGTCGGAGAACGGATCGATCGCCGCTCGAATCCGTGCACTTGCCTCGGACAGACACGGCTCGCCGTGTCCGAAGCCGGCAACATCCGCGCCTGTTTCCGCAAGGCGGATGAGGGATCGAGAGGCTTCCGCGCGATCGGTGTTGATCACCCCGAGGATGACGTCGCCACCGAACTCGGCCACGCTGTCTCCGGTGAGCACCACGGAAGGTTCTGGCAGGTACAGTGCGATGCTTCCGGGCGTGTGGCCAGGGGTCGTAATCACGCGTGTCCCACCGGCGAAGTCGAGTACGTCTCCATCGTCGACCAGGTGATCCACCCGGCATGCTGGTCCATGCGGAGGCTGAGTGACTTCACCGGCTATTGACTTCTCCTTCGCGGTGAGTACCGCCACAGGCCCTTGCTCGGCGCCAGTAACGTATGCCGCCTCGTCGCGGCCGGCCACTACCTCCACGTCTCCCCAGTTGGCTATCTCCGCGGCGGACCCGCTGTGATCGTCATGGAAGTGGGTAAGGATAACCCGTCTCACATCGCTGTGACCTCGGTCGAGCGTCGACAGTGAATCTGAGATGAGTTGCGCGCTATCCGGCCACCCAGTGTCGATCAGCGTCACCCCGTCAGCGTCGATCCAGATATAGGAGTTCAATAGGTGGGCCAGACCGCCTTCGATGCGCAGCCGGTACAGCGAAGGGGATATCTCCAAAAGGTTCGGCGTCAACATGCAACAAATCTATCGCGTGGTTAATCCCGAGCTGAAGCGTCCCCAAGTCGATCGCGAGTCTAATGGGGAAGCCTCAGCGAACTCGCTGCAGAAATACGCCGCGGAGGCTCTAGCGCTTGATGCGCTGGAGGCAGCGAACCATATCCCGACGATTTCACTCCGTTAGGAGATTTGCCTGGGCTTTTCGCGAACGAATGTTCTATATCCTTGGCGCGTCAATGATCGTTCTCGGCGGGTTCGGGCTGCTCACCAACGAAATAACGGTGGCCCTGGCGGCGGCAGTAGTGTCCGGACTTGTTATGTCGTTGCTCCTGCTGGCTTACAGTCGAGGCACTTTCGCAAGACAGCGGCGGGCACTGGGCACGAGTGAAGAAGAGGTTTAGCCTGCAATGCCGAGTCCGTTCCCACCAACGAAAACAGTATCAAGTCCTGCCGGCCGATCTGGCATGCGAAAGTGAGGGACTTCAGCTGTTCGTAGGGATCGATTAGCGTTGCCATAGTCGGGCGACCGGGTGGCGGAACCGTTGACTGACTAGGACAATCATCGCCTGCTTTCCACTTTTGTCATCGCTGTCTGCTATGTGTGACGAGGACTCCTACCTGGAAGCGGTCGGCGTTGATCAGTTCTTATTTTTGGACTCTGGAAAGCGCGAGGTGGATCGCCTGCCTGCGCATAAAATCATAGGCCTGAAGGGGCCCGGTGGTGGCGATGGGGCCCACCGATGGGAGGCGTGGGGAGATCACGAAGCAGCATGCACGGGATTCGGCGAAGGGGACATGGAATAGGCTGACCCGGCGGTGGTGGCGCAGCTGCTGATGGTCTCCGATGACACGCTTGGCCGCGGACTTACGCCAACCGGGACGGGTCGGGTGAGAAGATTCAGGCGCGATGTTACTAACCATACTAGTTATGTTATGCTTCGTAACATGATGATGAACGGTATGTCAACGATCGGGCGCGATGGCGGCAAGATTGCGTTCGAGGTCACGGGCGAGGGCCCGCTCGTGTTGTGTGTTCCGGGGATGGGCGATCTGCGCAGCAGTTTTCGTCGCGTAACCCCGATACTCACTGCCTCCGGATACCGAGTTGCGATGATGGATCTTCGGGGACACGGAGGGAGCAGTTCCAGTTTCCCTTCCTATGACGACGAGGCACTGGCCGGGGACATTGTTGCGCTTATCGAACACCTCGGAGCCCCCGCTGCGGTCCTCGGCAACTCGATGGGTGCGGCTGGCGCTGTGATCGCCGCGGCGCGGCGCCCTGATCTGATCTCAGCCCTCGTGCTTATTGGTCCATTCGTCAGAAACAGAGGATCGAAGCTTGGATCCGCTCTGCTTCAACTGGCCCTATTGCGTCCGTGGGGTCCGGCGGTCTGGTGCGCTTATTTCTCGTCGTTGAGTCCTACCAAAGGGCCGCCCGATCGGGCGGAGCACGAGGCAGAAGTGCGCGCGAGCCTTTCGCGGCCCGGGCGGTGGCGTGCATTTCGGCGCACCTCGCACAGTTCGCACCAGCCAGCACAGGAGGCACTCTCCAGCGTAACGGCACCCACGCTGATCATCATGGGCACTCGGGATCGTGATTTTCCGGATCCAGACGCAGAGGCGGCGTGGATCTCGGAGGCTCTGCACGGCTCCGTACTGATGATCCCCGATGCCGGGCATTACCCGATGTCCGAACGGGCCAAGGAAACGGTTCCGCCAATCGCAGCGTTTCTCCAACGGGTTGGCCACCGGAATGCGTGAACGGCTCAACAGGGCCGCAATCGTTCGCCAGGCTGCGGACCTCGCGGACGAGAGCGGTCTCGAAGAACTGACCATAACGCGGATCGCTTCGAAGGTTGGAATCGCCCCACCCGGTGTGTATCGTCACGTCGTCGATCTCGACGACGTTCGCCGCGCCATCGGCTGCAGTGCGGCCACTGATCTCACCGGATTGCTCGGCGCGGCAGCGTCCGGGCGCTCCGGGGAAGACGCGCTCATTGCGGTCGCAACAACCCTGCGCACCTGGGCGCAGAAACATCCCGGCCGTTACACGGCGGTGCAGATAGCGCCGGACCCCGACGACCTGGAATACGTGAAGGTTTCCAACGAACTCATCAACGTCATCGGCTCTGCCCTGCGAGCCTACAACCTCTCCGGCCCTGACCTTATCGACGCCGTTCGGTTGCTCCGCAGTATCCTGCACGGTTTCATCGCCCTGGAGCTTCAAGGCGGCTTCAAACTGGCCCAGGACACGGGCCGCTCATTTGAACGGCTCATCCGGTCTGTCGACATAGTCCTCCGTTCCTGGTCTGCGACTGTAAAAGCAGGCTCCTCATGACGTCCGTGGCCTCGGCAGCAGCCCTTACGGCGGCTTTTCTGCTTGAGCTTGCCCTCCTTGCGGGGTATGCAATATGGGGCTACCTCACTTTTAACGACGGATGGCGGTGGGTAGCAATGATCACTGCCCCGATCGCCGTTGCTGTTGTATGGGGTTTGTTCCTCTCGCCAAAGGCCGCGGTGCCGCTGAACCCGTTATTTCAATTTCTTCTGGAAGCAAGTCTCTTCGGTGGTGCGTTCGTCGCACTGTGCTCCGTCGGCTTCGCTCTCGTCGGAGGGATCGGCCTAATCCTCTGGGCCCTGGATAAGATTGCGCTGCTACTTCTCCAAGGACGGTAACAAGCACCAACGGGTGCCGGACGCGGGGGCGTTCGTGAACCAGTAATGGCGCCCTGTTCAAATGATCCGCGCCGGGCATGCGATTAATATCCACGCCATTGTCCGACCAGGATGATGACATGCTGGCTGGCGCCGACGCCAATCACTGAAGCTGAACACCTTCTCGTGAGCGCAGCGGCCCGTAACAAATCGATCTACGTCGAGGTAAAACCTGTCCCACTCCAAAGCATGGTGATCGTTTGTGATTAGCTCGTGTTGGTGGCCCTTCGGAGGGTTGGCGAGCCAGTCGACGTCGGAATCGGCTTGAGCGGGAACTGGTGGTTCGCCCGGACGGCCCCAACTTCACTGAGCCGCATGCCCGCCTCGCTCGGTTCCTGATCAATCACCGCACCATGGGTCACAAAAAGCGCACGGCGGTCCCACAGCTCCAAAGTGACCAAATGAACCCGGCGGGCGTACCCCGCTAGCAACGCCGCTTAGAAAGGCGACGCTCGCGAAGGTGCATGCTCCTGGCCTTCAGTTGTTTCATCTAGCCTCTCCTGCCTGGGTTCAGTTTTCACTCATGCTTGTTCTTCACGATTCCGGAAAGGAAGCTCGGGCCCTGCAGAGGGAAGGCAGCGACGGCAACCCTAAGGTTTGGATCGAGCGCTCCCCAAACGTCTGACACGAGAGACTCCCAACAGGAATCGACCCTGACCACCGAAGGGTTTCCGTCCGGTTCCGGGTTGTCTAAATCACCAGAGTAGGTAGTGACAAGCTGCCCTTGCCCCGGGGCAGGGGCCTCGATGTGTAAGGCCCTGTGCTGGGTGATACCTGGCCAGCGCGCTCAGTCTTCGTACCTCCAGCCAAATGGTGGGCGCCCAACGCCTGGCAAACCTTGCCCTCCGCGTTGAACAGTCCCTGCGCCACCATGCAGGATCGTGTCGACCCGGCCGCGGAGCCGGATCCCTGTCTGCACCAATGCCGAACGCACGGTCTGGTCCCTATTACTCGGCCGTACCTCTGAATGTGCTCCCACACGCCTGCAAGTCGCGGGAGCGCTCGGCCGGGACTTGACGTAACACTTGCATTTTGCAAGTATGGGCCGCATGAGCCTTTTCATCACCTGCCCGGTCGAGAGTGTCGAGCGCGCGACCGTCTTCTACACCGCCCTGGGCTGGACCCTCAACGCCGAGATGTCCGATCACAACGTGTCGTGCTTCGCGATCGCGCCCGAGCAGTACATCATGCTCGGCAGCCGCGAGATGTATGCGAGCGTCGGCGGTGCCGAGGAGCTTGTCGGTGGACCCGACACCCCCTCGAAGGTCACGGTCTCGTTCGACCTCGGCAGCCGCGAGGCGGTCGACGAGCTCGCCGAGCGCGCCGGCGCCGCCGGCGGGCGGATCGGTGACACGGACGACTACCCCTTCATGTACCAGCGCCAGTTCGACGACCCCGACGGCTACCACTACTCGCCTTTTTGGATGAAGCCGGACGCCGATCCGACCGTGTGAGCGACCTCGCCGCGGCCCTCGACATCGTCGGAGCACGGTGGGCCCTGGTCGTCGTGGAGCGGCTGCTCGACGGGCCGCAGCGCTACGGCGATCTGCAGCGCGACCTCGGAGTGCCGACGAACATACTCGCGACCCGCCTGCGCGAGCTCGAAGCGGCCGGCGTACTGTCCCGTCTGCCCCTCTTGCACAACACCCGGGCCTACGCGCTGACCGATCGCGGGCTTGCCTTGCGTGAGGCGATCGTCGCGCTCGGACGCTGGGGTGGCGAGGAGGCCTAGGCGTGGCGCGGAATCGCGATACGCTCCGACAAGCTCCTCCGCAGCTACCCTGCCGCCGTCAGCCTCGCCGCCACCCTGATCTGGATCGAATCAAACTCGATCAACACGGCCTAAGAGCGCCTCAGAGACTTAAAGCTTCCTAAGGCACCCGAACGGGCTAGTGCGTGACGGCCAGCACGATGCCATGCGCGATAGCCCTAGGTAGTAGCCAGGGAGGGAGCGGGGACGCTTGCAACTGAACGTCTACATCTCAGACGCCTCGGACGGGCACTTCCTGCTCAAGGCAGTTGAGATGCCCGAACTGACTGCCCGCGCCAGCAGGATGGACGATATACCTGACGCGGTACCGGCCGCCGCCGCGGCACTGACCGGCCTGGCGATAGGTGATTTCGAGATCACAATGGACTATTAGCCGCACACCACTTTCCATTCACCAGTTTGCAGCCCTCTCCACAGCCCGGCGCCACTGAAAGCGCTCTGACCAGCACAAACGCAGGCAAGCAGCATTAGATTTGTCAGGAAGTGCCGTAGCATGCTCATGGCGGTACGGGGGCCGGGCAGCGCCTTTAACAGCGGTCGCTCGAGCATCACGGTTGGGGGATTCAGTGGAACGGACCGAAGTTGAAGGCGGAAAAGGGACCATAGCCCTTCGGGAGGATGGGATCATCCACCTGCTCTGGGACTCGAAAGTAAAAATTGAAGCTACAGACGCGCACGCGGCAATGGCGGCCGTAGATATCATCGCGGACGGAGCCGAGTACCCATGGTCGGTCGACATGACGGCCACCGTCTCTCTCAGCCGGCAAGCACGCTCCGTTTTCGGCATCCGATGTGGCCGCTTCGCGCATCGGTTTGCTCGGCAGCAGCCCTGTGAACCGGATACTCGCAAACTGGTCCATGGGTTTGCAAAAGCTTCCGTGCCCAACACGCTTCTTCGATTCACGGACTGAGGCCATCAACTGGCTGCTTCTTCCCGAGCCTATGTCCCGCTCCTGATCCGGGCTACCTCTCCGGCGAAGCTGTCCGGGAGCGCCCGGTGGAGGAGCCTTGAGCGGGCACCAGTGGACGGCTGGTTGTACGGTGCCCTGCCGATGGTCTGCGGTCACTGGCAAGGCGGAGGTGTCCCTCTTATGTTTGGTCGTGCCAGTGGGTGGGAGTGCTTAGATCGGCCGGCAGATGGGTACTCGAGTCGCTCTTTGCCGCATTAATTTGGGACTGCGTCAGGTACAGGGCTTTGGAGAGGTCGGTTCCTTCGAAGCGGGCATCCCTAAAGTCAGCACCGAGAAGGTCTGCGCCTGACAAATCGCAGCCCCGCAAGTCAGTCGCGATGAGGTAAGCGCCACGGAGGTTCGCTCCGCGGAACGACCGGGACCTGAATTTCCTGCCCATGAGGTCCGCTCCTGGGACAACTACAGCGTCCAAATGGTCGTCCCCAGTCGCGAGATATGAAGCTCGCACTTCTTCACTGACGTCCATCAGTACTGACCGCACGTCAGCGTGAAGATTTCCCAGATCCAGGGTGAGAAGCTGCTGCACGTCCCCGGTCATTGCACCCTCGATGATCGTGTTGAGCCGGTCGACCCGTTGCGAGGTGTCCGGGTCGAAGGTTCTAGTCGTCGCTTCCGCTAAATACCAGAGCATTTCGTGGAGTTGCCGGACAATCTTGAATGCCGGGAACATGTCCTTTGCCATTTCTGGCCTTGCTTTCCAGCTGATCCCCTGGAAGATGTTCTGGGAGACGTTCTGACCCGCTCCGAAGCAATCAAAGACGGTGCATCCTCGGAAGCCCCGTGGCCGCAAGCTGTCGTGGATGGTGCAGGAGAAGTCGGATGCCAGGTTTTGGCAGGGAGTTCCTGCTGGCTTGTCGAGGGCGAAGTCCGCTGTGCGGGAAAAGCCAAGGGCTGTGCAGCAGAGCGCGAAGCAGTTGCTGCAGTTAGGGCGCAGCGACTCTCTGGTCAGTACAGGCGAAGCGGACGCGGTGGAGTCTTGTGATGTGAAAGGCATGTGATCTTCTCTGGGTGAGTTTCCGTAAGGGGCCGGGTGCTCGGGGAATTCGCTAGGGAGTCCCCTCCGAGGGCGCACGAAATCACCACTTCGCAAGGAAGTGAATGGGAACCGCTGCGTGAACTCTGGATCACAGAGAAAGTAAGAATGTCACTGTGCTCCAACTTAGCATCAGGCACGGCAAGACCTGCCCGTAAGCCGGTCCCTCTCCGGCCGGGCGGCCGGTCCAACGGCTGTTTGAGGAGTCCCTTGTCATTCGCCTGGCCTCAGGTTGTCAGGGACCACCAACACCCACGCATAAGGGTTGTGGGACATGGCACTATCGAAAGATGCAACGATTTGTCTACGCCGTTTCCGATGTTCCGAGCTGGATCCACCAGGAAAAAACTTCAATTGGAATATGCGAACGCGGCTGCCTTGTCTTACCGTGATGTCGCGGCCCCCGTCGCCACCTTTACCGTTCACCGACCATATTTCATTGGCTGTATTGGCGTAGAGCCGTCTGACGAGAAGTTCGACTTGTCGGTCGAACTCTAGCTGGCCGAGAGCATTCCAATCGATCATGTTAGTAACCTCAGATTCACCTGTGACACGAGCAAGCTACACCGATCATGCGCGGAGCCCTGCCTTCTCGGGCCACCCTGGCCACTTCAGCGACTTGACCAAATCTACTGGTCTCCGGTGACTGGTGGCCGGTTGTCTCTCCACCCCAGCTATATCTGGGGAGAACCCCGGCCAGGTACCCATTTTTTCACAAGCCACCCCTGTTTCGCTCTGTCGATGCAAGGTTCTTGCCTTGGGGTGTTATGGAACAAGAATTGGTTACCACCTCTACGGCTGGCGTGCCGCTTACATTGGACATTGAGGGCCGGCGTTGACATGTTGGGGCGGCTCCGCCCGAATGGATGTTGAGATTTGGCGGGTGCAGGCCAGGAGCGGGGCTCGACGTTGACCGCGGCGTTGTAGCCAGCCTAAGTCAGTCTGGTGCACGGCGTTTGAGCCGAAAGCGACGGGTGGAGTGGGCTACCGGTGAAGCTGGGTCATCGTGGCGGGATCCTCGCGGCCTGCATCCCGGTGGAGGTCCAGGTCGAGAGCGTTGGCGCCCGCGAGTCGGGCGAGCAGGTTTCCGAGCTGGGCAGACTGCTCGCCGGTGAGTGGCGCGAGCAGTTCGGCCTCGTGCACTTCGGCGATCTCGCGCAGCTGTCGCAGCACCTGCGCGCCCTCGATGGTCAGACGAAGTTCGTAGTTCCGGCGATCGGTGCTGCTGCGCTCCCGCTCCACGAGGCCGCGGGCCTGCAGCGAGTCGATGAGCGGGACCACGCGACTCGGAACGGCCCCCAGCCGGTCGGCAAGGGCCCGCTGGCTCAGCCCGGGGGTCCGGCCGATCAGGCGAAGCACGCCCGCTTCGCTCGGCGTCAAACCGATTTCCCGGGTGCGTTCGGCAAAGCGCGACGACGCCAGCGCACCCAGCTGTGAGAGCAGGAAGGCGGTGCGCTTCGGCCCGGGCTGGGCGGGTGAGTCCATGGCTATATATTACATCCTTGACAAAATGATTCGAGTCGTGAATCATCCATGATATGACTCAATTATTGGAAAGGCATGATCATGGCTGATGTTCCCCTTCCGCGTACCGGTTACACGGTCCGCCCGGGCGGACCCAATCTGGGCATCCTCGCGGTCGTGAGCCTCGGACTCACCGTCGTCGGCCTGGCCGCAGGTGCGATCATGACCGGCGGCCACACGTTTGCCTCGCCGTTTTCCGCTGCGGGGCAGGTCGCCGCGTACTTTCAGGAGAACTCCGATGCCGTGCGGCTCGCCAGCATGATCCAGCTCGGTTCGGCTGTACCGCTGGGCATCTATGCGGCCACCGTTTACGCCCAGCAGCTCCGCCTCGGGGTTCGGGTTCCCGGGCCGGGAATCGGGTTCTTCGGCGGCATCACCGCAGCAGTCTTCCTGATGCTCTCGGCTCTCGTGGCCTGGGTGCTGAGCCGCCCGGAGATCACCACCGACGTGACGCTCACGCACGCTCTGTCGTTTTTCGCATTCATCGCCGGCGGGGTCGGGTACGTGGTTGGCATGGGGCTCCTCGTCGCGGGGATCGCTGTGCCGGCCCTCATCCTGGGCTTCGTGCCGCGCTGGCTCGCCTGGACCGGTCTGGTGATCGCCGCCCTGTCGGAACTGAGCTTCCTCTCGATGACCCTCGAGCCGATCCAGTTCCTGCTCCCGATCGGGCGGTTCGGCGGCCTCCTCTGGCTCGTAGCGGTTGGCTTCCTCCTGCCACAGAACAGGTCCGTCGCGAATCGAGAAGCACGATGACCGGCGCCGAGCGCCTCGATGGAAAGGTCGCGCTGGTCACCGGCGCGAGCCAGGGGATCGGTGCGGCGATCGCCGCGGCTCTGGCCGCGGCCGGTGCACACGTCGTACTGGCCTCGCGTAATGAGGCAGCCCTGTTGCGGCAGGTGAAGGCCATCACCGATGACGGCGGACTTGCCGTCGCGGTGCCGGCCGACGTGACGAACGAGCGTTCGGTCCGCGGCCTGCTGGCAGGCATCCGCTCACGGTTCGGACGGCTCGACGTTGCCGTCAACAATGCCGCCGGTGGAGGCCGGCCGCCTGCTCCGATGGCCGAGTGGACCAGCGAGCAGTTCGACAGTGCGATTGCCGTTAATCTGCGCGGAACGTTTCTCTGCCTCAAATACGAGCTGGAACTCATGCGGGAGGCGGAGAACGGTGCGGCAATCGTGAACATGTCCTCGACAGCGGGCGAGCAGGGAGTCGCCGGGCTGAGCGGCTATGCGGCCAGCAAGTTCGGTATCGGCGGTCTGACCCGCGTCGCCGCTCTCGACTACGCGGCATCCGGCGTCCGGGTCAACGCGATCGCGCCGGGCCCGGTCTTCACCAATCGGCTGACGGCGGCGGGTGCGGCCGCGCAGGCCGGCGCATCGGCGGCCGTGCCGCTCGGCCGGATCGGCCGCGTCGAGGAGATCGCGGCGGCCACCCTGTGGCTCTGCTCCGATGCCTCCTCGTTCGTCACGGGCACCGTGCTCGCCGTCGACGGCGGACGACTCGCCGGCACACCGGCATTCACCCTCAAACCCTGACCCTCCCGCAGCGCATCAGCCGAAGCGAACTCCTGCCTGGCCTGGTCCGGCGTTCCAGGTCATGTTCCTATGAGCGATGGTGGTGCCGCTATCAGGCAGTCTGAAACCGGCGCCACCTCGGACACTGTCCATGACGGAAGCGCCCCGCTATCACGGTGTTTAGCGAGCGGGTTTAAAGATAAGGGTCGTAATTAAGCAGGTCGCTTGGCCCCTGGGTCCTCGGTCCCTTTCGTAGTGAGGGTGTACTGGAATCAGGTGGTGGTGCCCTCGATGGAACGTCGCGTCTCTTCGCTGAGGTGGCTGATAGCCCAATCATGTCCGCGGTAAAGGTCGAACAGACACAGCAAATCTGAACAGGTTTCCAACACCTTGGCGACTTCCTGCGCCGAAAGGTCGTCAGTGGCAGCCCACCCTGCCGATGTCTGAAACCCTCCATGTACAAAGGTGTTGCGAAGTTTGATGGCCTTATCTAGTGCGTTCATTAGCTTGTTTGGAGGGAGCAAGTTTGTTGGGATGGTGATGATCATCGGCAAATAGGTTCTAATGAGGCGAACGACGGGCGGGGCAGGAAGATTCGCAATCAGCCACTCACTGTCCGGAACAGTTTCGCTGATCAGGCGCTTTACTTCAATCTCCACTGCGATAACCGCCAGGATGACGGACGTTCTATGATCGGTATTCACCGCTACGTGCCAGATTTCACGACCCAACGGTTCTTTGAACTTCCCCTTCACCAATTTGTCCAAGGCTTTGCCAATTTCCGGCCCGAGTCTAATTTGAGGCATGATGCGGGCCGAGAAATGGGGCACCTGTCTTAGCGTGTACCAGAGCATTTCGTCAGCAGACCATTCAAATTTGCCAAGCGAGAGGTGGTCGCCACCCGAGAAGTCGTCGTGAAGTCGCCACCGCATTAACCCGAAGAACGCACCCACCCCGTTCTTGAGGTTGTCAAAGGCGCTACCGCAGAAGTCTTGCATCTCTTTTGGATAGAAGTCGAACAGAAAAGAGTTCGGAGTGCCGGGGACGAAGCCCGCCGGCCACTTTCCCATTTCAATCCCTTGAAGTATCTCCATCCATGGCTGCGGCACTGAGTGCGCGGAAGAGACAGCCAACATTGGGCGGCCCGAGTTGGTTATGCCTGGCTCTGTTTCCTCTGCATAGATCATCGCCTTAACGCTGCCAGCATCAGACAAACTCACGGCGAGTTCCTCCTGAAAGAAGCGCGACACTCCGACAGGGAGACGACTCGTGATGCGAAGCATGAGGGTACATTCTGCGGTCATGGCGTTCTCCCCTCCACTACTTCTATCGCCTAACGTATTCGCACAGACCGCTTTGGGCAATCACCGTTGTTCCTGGCTAGGGGCCTCATCATGGACGTTAGCTGTCTCCGAAGGTGCGTTGAAGATAGGCCAGCCGCTCTGCCGGGCGTGGATGCGAGGCGAGTAGCTGCCAGAACCGGCCCTGCTTTGCCGCATACATGGCGCGAAGCCGTGTGCCAAGGCCGTAAACGCGTATGCTTTCGATACTTTCGGAGTCAGATTGGTCGATTATGCATTCTTTGGAGCCTAGGAGACTTTCGAGGAGCAACTTGAGAACCTTCTCAGCACTGTGGCTGAAGCTGCAAAGGTGGTCTTAGGTCGTTGAACTATTTCGAGGGGCACGTCGTGGACCGGACGAAACATCCTGCTGGCGGGCCCTTGCTGGGAATGTGGTTTTTTTGGACGACGGGCATCGAAGTAGTCATTGTTCTGATTCTGAGCCGGTGGATTGATCTTATCTATGCATTAGTGATCGTTCTAGTGCTCGCGATCCCTGTCGACCTCGTGCCTCAGCTACCGCATCCCGTCGAAGCTGAACCATGCACTGGGCGGTCCGGAGAGCGGGGATCTCGTGAAGGAGTTGGCCGCACAGGACCCTCCGCCGGGGGTGCTCGCATACGACGGCGACGAGGTGGTGGGATTCGAAACTGCAGGTAGTGGCTGTCCTCGTACCTCGTGAGATAGCAGGTTACGTGGCGGTCAGTGTCTTGTCAGGTTGAGGTTTTCAGCCAGACTCGACCAGGCTCCGCGCACGACCCAGCAGATAGTCATGCTCGGGCGTGGATGCCGTCGCGCGGGCCGCTGAATGATAGGCCTCGATCGCTGCCTGGCGATCTCCGGACTGCTCCAGCAGGTGCGCACGCACGGCCATGAGTCTGGAAAGGTCGGTCTGCAGTTTGCTTGCAGTCAGTTCTTCGACGATCGCCAATCCGGCAGCGGGTCCGTGGACCATCGCCTCGGCCACAGCACGGTTGAGTGTGACGACTGGATTGCGGGTCTCGCGTTCGAGCAGTTTGTAGAGCACCAAGATTTGCGGCCAATCAGTCTCACTCGTGTTTGGTGCCTCGTCGTGCAGCGCCGCGATGCTCGCTTGCAAGAGGTAGGGGCTGGGGCGCCGACCGGGAAGGGTGCACTCGAGAATTGCCACACCCTCGGCGATCGCGGCCTGGTTCCAAAGCGACCTGTCCTGCTCGTCAAGCCGGATGAGGGCGCCACTTGGAGTGGTCCTGGCCGCTCGACGAGCGTCGGTGAGGAGCATGAGTGCGAGTAGGCCGGCCGCCTCGCCGTGCTCGGGCAGCTCTGCGCACACGATCCTGGCGAGCCTGATGGCCTCACCGCTGAGCTCCACGTCGTGGACAGCGCGCCCAGTGGTGGCCGTATGCCCCTCATTGAACATGAGGTAGAGCACGGTAAGCACCGGCGTGACGCGATCCTCGGCGCTTGTGGCTGCCGGAAACGCCGCTCCGGCCTCGCGAATGCGCGCTTTGGCGCGGGTGATTCGTTGCGCCACCGTAGTCTCGGGAAGCAGATAGGCGTGGGCGATCTGCGCCGTCGTCAGCCCAGCAACAGCGCGGAGAGTCAGCGCGACCTGCGCGGCCGGCGACAGTGCAGGATGGCAGCACAGCTTGAGTACCTGCACGCTGTCGTCCGTTGCCAGAGCAGCTTGCTGCGCCAGTGGATGGGCGAGGCTCGCGTGCTTCAGCTCACGGTCGTGCCGCCGCTTCTCGCTACGAATTCGATCGATGAGCCTGCGCCCAGCGACTGTGATCAGCCAGGCGGCTGGGTCATCCGGATACCCGCGCGTCGGCCACTGCTCGTGTGCTGCGAGCAGTGCCTCCTGCACGGCGTCTTCGCACAGGTCGAACTGGCCAGCGCCATAGCGTCGGAGGAGAGCGCCGAGAACCTGCGGCGCGAGAGCGCGCAGCAGGTCCTCTGGCATGGATTCACGAATCACATGTTCGCCCCGCCGGAGAACATCACCGGCCGGATCTCCAGGGAGAGACCCTTGATACCCGCATCCGGGATCAGCTGCGCTAGTTCGATCGCTCGCTCCTTCGATTCCACGTCGATCAGGTAGTAACCGCCCATGAACTCCTTCGTCTCAGCGAAGGGGCCGTCGATCACCTCTGGTTTACCGCCCGTGCCACGGATGGTGGTCGTCTGGGTTGGGTCGCCAAGAGCATGGGTGCTCAGCATCTCTCCAGATGCAGTGATCTGTTCGATGAAGGCCTGGTGGCCCGTGCCGATCGCCGTTTGTTCTTCAGCCGTAAGAGAATCGAATGCCGACGGATCGACCTGCATCAGGATCAAATATTTCATGATTGTGTTCCTTAACTTTTGTTGGTGATTTTATTGTTGAAAGGCAGGGATGCGGCGAAGCGTGAGGAAAGTTACGACGGCCAACGCGGCCATCACCACTGCGCTCAGGATCGCGACGCTCTGCACCCCAGAGCAGAAAGCAAGCGCCGTCGCGTCTCGCAAGGTGGTTGCTACAGGTTCCGAAGATTCGCTCCAGACCATTCCTGCTCCTGCAATGCTCTCCTGTGCGGCAGTTTGCTCGGCAGCCGAGAGCCCGGCAACGTGCGGAAGTTGCATGCGATAGACAGCCGTCACGATGCTGCCCAGCACAGCGATACCCAGTGAATAGCCCAGTTGTCCGCTGGTCTCCGATGTCGATGCCGCAGACGAAGCTTTGTCCAGAGGCACAGACCCGACGATCAGATTTGTTCCAAGCGTGGGCAGCGGGGTGGAGCCGAAAGAGACCAGCGCGAAACCCACAACCAGTGGCCATGGCCCTGTGGTCGGCGAGATCAGTGCCATCACCATGAGACCGATCACGATCAAGCTGATCCCGCCGCTGATCACGAGCCCTGGCCGGATTCGCCGAGCGATTAGCGGCATCACAATGAACCCGCCTGCGCTGGTCGCTGCGGCTGGGAGCGTCAGCAGACCTGAAGCAAGCGGACTTTCGCCGGATACCAATTGAAAGTACTGAGTGTTCAGCATCATCATGGGTCCGGTCATCATGGTCATCAGCATCAGGCTGAGCAGCACGACGAGGAAGCCGCGGCTTCGGAACATGGTCAGGTCGAGTAGCGGCTCACGCCGGGCATCCGCCGAAAGCAACCGTTGCCTGCGCACGAAAACGACGGAGAACGCCAATCCGGCGAGGATGCTCAGCACGGAGGTCCAGTCCATGCCGGACCTGGCAAACTCCTTGAGCCCGTAGACCACTGGAAGGATGGCCAGGAGCGAGAGCAGTGCGCTGAGCCAGTCCGTCGTTCGAACCTGCCCGGCCTCGTTCGTTGCAACGCCCCGGTATTCAGGGACGAGAATCGGACACAACAGCACGAGGAGCAGCATCACAGGGACACCGACGAGGAACACGGAGCCCCAGCCGAATCGGGACAACAGCACCCCGCCGACCACCGGACCCAGAAGCATGCCGCCCATGAAGCACGTCATGAAGACGCCGAGCGCGGTGGAACGCTGCCTCTCGTTACGGAACATGGTTGTCAGAAGCCCGAAGAGGGCCGGCGACAGAGCTGCGGCACCAACGCCCATGATCGAACGTGCTCCGATCAGCATCAGGGGTGTGGCTGAGAACGCTGCCGCAATCGATGCGAGCCCGAACAGGCCAGCACCCATCATGGCCATCTTGCGCCGTCCGATGCGGTCGGCGATCGAGCCGAAGGTCACCATCAGGCTGGCCATCAAGAAACCGTACGAGTCGAGAATCCACAGTTGCTCGCTGCTGTTGGCATCGAGTGTTTCACTGATCCTCGGCAGAGCGAGGATTGCCACAGATACATCGATGGACGTGATTAAGGCGCCCAGCGCCAGCACGGCCAGGCCGAGCCATTCGCGAGGGCCGGCTTGCGCGATTTGATCGGTGGCAGATTCGGCATAGTCGCTGGTCGTCGTTGGTAGGTTCGGTGTCGTTGTCATTGCGTCATCCTTGTGTGTGAGGAGCGAATTCAGACTAAGGTCGTCGCCGCTCACCCGATTTCTACAGTCGGACGCAAGAGATTTCTGGCGAGTTGCACCCTACTCAGACGGTCGAACGGACCTCAAGCTCAAGCGCAAGCCGACGGGTGGTGAAGTTATCAAGACCGATCTCATCGACGAGTGACAGTGCCGTGAACATTGCGCTGAGGACAGGTGCCCAGGCAAACGGAGTGACGCCGACGACCCAATTTCATGAAGCAAACCCCGAGGACGGATTCTCGGTTCCGGCTCGTCGGGGAGTCGGACCGGTGCATTGGAGGATGACGGCCAACTGCCCGCCCTGGGGATCTGCGGCAACGCGCTGGGACGACAGAACACCGGTTTGACCGGGGTGCAGGGTTTTCATGCCGGTGGCTGGTGCCGATTACGGGGGTACGGCGGAGGTCCTAGAGGAGCTGGCTGCGCGTCGGTGCCGTGCCGTTAAGTGCCACGCCTCATGAATCGTCGATTTATGACGCCCGTCGGTGTGCAGCCTCGCGTACCTCGTTCAAGCGGCTGTTGTGCAACAACAGCAAATCTTCGGGATGTACAAGATGACTGCCCAACGACGCGCTGGAGTAGCTTTGGCTGGGCAATGAGCCGGCGGTCCAGGGCTCCTCAGATCGAACGGCCTGCCGCGGCGTGTCACGGGACATCAGGCGGAGGGTGCTGAGGATTACGAGAATGGCTTCTGCGGCCAGAAGTACTACAACGATTTCCATGCATCGATCGTGCGCCGTTTTACGGAAAACCGGCAGTGGCAGGAAGACCAAGATCCGCTAATTTACTGCCAAACTGGGCCGACGGGGTTCGTGCACCTTAGATGAACGGGTCAATCGCGGGCCGGGCGAGCAGGTTGTCGCTCGTCAGCCGCCCGTTGTTCTTACGCCTGGATTCGGCCGCATTTGTGAAGCTTGATCCGATATCAGCCGAAATCGGGGCAGCTGACCCCTTGTCGTGGACTGCGATGATTGTGCCTTTTCACGACTGTACGCTGTAGACGAGTGCGACGGTCCCTAGGTCTGTTTGTCCGACTGACGTTAGAGCGAGGTGGCGCGGGACCGGCAGTTCGCCAAACAGGCGCTTGCCAGCCCCAAGGAGCAATGGATGGATGAAGAGACGAATTTCGTCGACCAGATGCTCGGCGAGGAGCTCGCGGCAGAGTACACCGCTGCCCAGTACCGCGATGTCCCCGTCGCCGGTTGTCTTGAGATTTCTCACCTCCGCGGCGACCCCGGACGAGAGGATTTGCGTCCCCGCCCATGCCGCGTCGGTCAGGGTACGAGACGCCACATACTTGGGAGTCGCATTCAGATGAGAGGCCATGAGGTTGTCGGCCGGCTGGTAGGGCCAGTACGAGGCCATCTTCTCGTAGGTCTTCCGTCCGAACAGGTAGCTCGAGGTGTTCTTGAGCCCCGACGAGGTGGTGACCTGATGAATGCTCTCCGCATAGGGGGCGCCCCATCCTCCGTGCGTGAATCCGCCTTCGGTGTCTTCCTGGGGGGACCCGAGCCCTTGCATGACCCCGTCGACCGTCAGAAACTCGATTATGACCAATTTGCCCATGGTGAAGCCCTTTCCTCGTTGTCTTACGAGGGTATGATTCCGAGGACCGTTCGGTCTTGAAGAAATCGGCATCGAACGGAGGGCATGTTGTGATCGGATTCGGGGCGACGATTGTCCGACATCCTGTGCCCGGTCAATTGCACGGGCTCGTCGCAGGGATCGTGGGCTACGACGAGATCGCCCCACCGGGCGGGCTTGTCCGGGTGCAACCTGCCGGGAGTCTTCTCATGCTGGAGATCTCGTTCACGACACCTCTTCACGTCCGGGAACTCCACGCGGACGCGGGGACGGAAATGGCTCATGGAGCTTTTCTTGCCGGGTTGATGCCCGGTCCGGTGCGGACGGTCTTCTTTGACCGCCACGCATCGGTGCAGATCTACCTGACACCGTTGGGCGCCTACCGCCTGTTGGGCGTTCCCGGGCGGGAGACCGCCGGACACGTCACGCCGTTGGCAGACCTCGTGCCGCGCTGGGGACGCGACCTGCCCGACCGGCTCGCCGGGGCGCCGGAGTGGCACCGACGTTTCACGATCGTTGTCGACGAACTCATCCAACAAGCCGGGTACGGGCCGGCTGCTGATGACTTGACGGAATGGACGTGGGCGGAACTGCAGCGAACGGGCGGGAACGTACGAATTGCAGCTCTGGCGCAAAGCTCGGGCTGGAGTGTGCGGCATCTCAGTCAGAGGTTCGGTGATGTGACCGGCATTTCGCCAAAGGGCGCCGCGCAAGTGATTAGGTTTGAACGTGTCCACGCAGACCTGGAGACCGAGAGTCTCGGCGATCTCGCCGCCCGTCACGGACTTTCCGACCAGAGCCACCTCTCGAGAGAAGTGCGTCGGTACGCCGGCGAATCACCTCTCGTCCTGGCGCTGGCGCGACGCCCCACTGCGTTCACCGCGATTGGCACGCACCCGTAGTCATCCTCCAGCGTTGGCTTCCACACGCCCGCCAACGTCCACGATGGCCACGCCGCGGCGGTGGCCAATGAACAGCCGGCAAGCTAAGTCCCCTTGGTGCCGTTCAGAATGCTGCCCTGCCCGCCCCCGGGGGTGGTCACTGGATGTCCCACCAGCTTCTCGAGCTGGACCCTGACGCCGGCTCATCGATGATCTGTCAGGGACTGCGTCGCCAGCGCAGCGACAACGGCATCCCGGAGGGCATGCTGGGAACATGGAAACGTGGCTCCGACACAGGGACCCGTTCGGCCCCCGGTAATCAGACAATCGTTTCGACTTTCAACAGTTCGGTTCGCGCTACTACTTTGCTGTGTAGGCCAGCCAAGACGCCCCGCTCGGGATCCTCCATGTAGTCTTGCAATGCGGACTCGCCTGGCATATGGATGACCTGAACTTCGAGGGGGCCAGGTCCTTCGCCGACGCGGCGGACCCGGCTGACCACCCTCCCGCCGTGCTTCGCTACGAGGTCGAGAACGCTGTCCTCATATTGCGATAGCGCCGTCTCATTGCCAGGTGTCGCCCAGAGGAGCACACAGAGTTCAAGAGCCATGGCATGCAGACTATACGCCCACGTAAGTGTGCCAAGCCAATATGGCCCCGGTAGGAACATTATTTTTGGCTCCACTCGTGACTTGGTTCCGAACGTCCAGCAGGTCATTGCACCACCCCTACGTGGTACCGCTCAGTTTCGAAATTCCGGGTTGCCGAAACTTCGGGTGGCGTTGTGCTGAAACTCGATGTGTCTGGCGGCTCCTGTCGATGGTCAGCCCTTCATTCGGAAGTGGCAAATGTTCGTCCCGGGCCACTGGCTTTACATCTGCGAGGGTGGATCAACGGCTGTCAGACTGGAGAGCACGAGGATCCGCTGCTTCCCACGGAAGCAGCGGTGAATTCTCTGAAACGCTGTTCTTTCGTTGTTTCACGGGGCCGGAGTGCGCATATCTTCTGCGGCTTGGTGTCGCTTTAACCCTTCCCGGGTAGCGGCGACTTACTGGCCAACGAGGCCGCTAAGGTCCGCCCCTTGGCACTGAGGTAGCGCTGCTCCGGGACGCTCGACGTGCGCTGCGCGGCGTTTCGGTAATGCTCCTGCGCCGCCTGAACGTCCCCCACCATTTCAAGCAGGTGCGCGCGCACGGCGTCGACCCGATGCAGCTCCGACAAACCGTATTGCTTTTCGACGCTTTTGAGGGCCCGCATCCCGATTTCAGGACCGCTTGACATCGCCAGCGGGACGATCCGGTTGAGGGCAACCGTAGGGCCAGGCGAGAGAACCATCAACAGGTCGTACAGTCCGACGATCTCGGCCCAATCTGTATCGTCGGCCTGGGCAGCTTCGTCATGGACCGCGGCGATCGCGGCTTGAATCTGGTATGGACCAAGAGGCTTATTCGACAGGCTCGTGCTGATCAACGCGACTCCTTTCGCAATGGCGGCCGCATCCCACAAACTCCTGTCCTGTTCGGCCAGCGGAACAAGGGCGCTTCCGTCCGGGCTGCGCCCTTTCTGACGAGCTTAGGTGAGGAGCATCAGCGCCAGCAGCCCGGTCACCTCACCGTCTTCCGGCATAAGGGAGCGAAGCTGCCGCACGAGGCGAATCGCTTCGCTGGTCAGGTCGATCCTGTGAACCTGATTCCCGGAACTGGCGGTGTGTCCTTCTGTAAAAATCAGATAGAGGACATGCAGTACCACAGGGATTCACTCGGACCGGGTTCCCGGCAGGTACCCAAATCGGGAACCGCTTGCGCGGATCCGTTGCTTCGCCCGGCTGATGCGCTGCGCCATCATCGCGTCCGGAACCAGGAAGGCCCGTGCGATCTCTGCTGTAGTGAGTCCGCCGACGGCCCGCAACGTTAGCGCCACTTGCGCCGAGGAGTTCAACGCGGGATGGCAGCAGAGGAACAAGAGATCGAGCGTGTCATCCACCCCGGAGATCCCTCCTGGCTGGAGCGCGGCCCCGGCCGAGACCTCCCGTTCCCGCCTGCGGCTTGAGCTGTCATTCCGCCAGATTTCGATGAGCCGACGAGACGCAACGGTAAGCAGCCATCCATAGGGGCTCTCCGCATGCGACCCGGTGACCGAGGGCTGGAGTGTGCGGAACGTCGTCGCCCACATGACGATGGCCGCCCGTTACGACGGACCTGCCTTCATGGCTGAACTCGAGACCGTAGGGCACACTTCGAAGTGCTTTCGAACAAGGTCGCTCACCGGGAAGGCGACCTGCCATTCAACGTGCTCCTGGGCGATCTACGTAGCGGCACCATGGCCACCTGGGCGCCCCCTGTAGGGGGCGCGGCCGGCGCCCTTAGCCATGTGGTCATCCACGGACTCGATATCACCACCACTCTTGGGTTGTCACGTACCGCCGAGGACCGTGCCACCGAGCTGGTGCTGGACAGCCTAACTACAGGCGGCGTAACCGCACACTTCGACACCATGCGATGGAGCCTGAGCGCGACAGACCTCGACTGGGAGTCCGGAGACGGCAAGCCCCTGGCGGCGAGTGCCGGCGACCTCGTCCTCGCGTTGGCTGGGAGGCCCAGACCCGGCATCGAGTTACGTGAAACTGATCCGAGGCGAACAGACTCGGGGAAATCCCGTACGTCTGATGGGGCGTGCATTGGAAAGAATCAACAGTGGCAGAATAGCCACTCCCACATCTTTTTCTGCCATAATGAACCATGATGCGTTCAGTCGCCGTGATCGCCCTGCCGGGCCTGTGGCCATTCGAATTCGGCGTGGTGTGCGAAGTGTTTGGAGTCGACCGCTCGCACCGCGGCGGCGGTCTGCCCGCCTTCGACTTCCGCGTCTGCACCGAACATCCCGGACCGGTGACAACGGACGTCGGATTCTCCCTCCTGATAGAGCACGACCTTTCAGCTGCCGAGGACGTCGACCTGCTCATCATGCTGCCCTACAACAGCAGTTATGACCTTCCCGACGCCGTGATCGACCTGCTCCGTCGAGCGAACGCCCGCGGAGCCCACATACTGTCCCTGTGCAGCGGCGCGTTCGCCCTGGCGGAGGCCGGAATACTGGATGACCGCCGCGCAACGACACACTGGATGCATTCACAACAACTTGCAGCCGACTTCCCCCTCGTGACAGTCGATGAGAACGTCCTCTATATCCAGGACGGGAATGTGACCACCAGCGCCGGCACAGCCGCAGGCATCGACGCCTGCCTACACCTGATCAGGAAAGAATTCGGCGCCAAAACGGCGTCCGCCATGGCACGGGACATGGTGGTACCGCCGCACCGCGACGGCGGACAAGCCCAATACATCGACCGACCCGTCCCCGCGCATAACACCGACACCATGGAAGAACTTCTCCCCTGGATGGCGGACCACCTGGATGAAGAGCTGCCCGTGAGCCGCCTTGCCGTAAAAATGCACATGTCCGAACGCACCTTCGCCCGGCGCTTCCGGGCCGAAACCGGAACCACCCCCGCCGCATGGGTCAACGCCCAACGCCTGCTCCGCGCGCAGGCCTTGCTCGAAGAAACCCACCTCAGCATCGACGCCGTCGCAAGGACGGCTGGATTCGGTGAAGCGGTACTACTCCGCCATCACTTCCACAAGGCGTTGGGCATCAGCCCCATGTCATACCGCAGAACTTTCCAAGGCCGGCAAGAACCCGTCGCCGTCCCAGTTTGAGCACAGAACTACTCGATAAACCGGCGACTTTCTCTTGGCAATATGCGGATCAGCGCGGAGATTGGTGGCAAACTCGGTTGACGGCCGGCAAGCGCACACGACGTCCGCCAGTCTCCGGTCATATGATCATCGGATAAGGACATGCTGTCGTCATCTCCGGCAAGTACTCCTTCACTGAATGAGTTCCTTAGCACTACAGTGGCGTCCGGCCAAATATCTCTAGACCGCGGGCAGAGGGGTAATTCGTACTAATGAATTCGGCGCCACGGGGCTTATGGCCTGACTACCCTATCCGCACGCAACGGCTAGATTTGCGGCCCCATCGTCCGGCAGATCTTGAGGACATACTCGCGTTCCATTCACGGCCCGATGTCGTACGCTTCATTCCGTGGCCCGTGCGCGATCGCAAGCAGACGGCCACCGCGCTCAAGACCAAACTCGGCCAAAGCGCGCTAACCGAGCCCGGCCAGTGGCTTGTCCTCGCGGTCGAACTCCGCGAAAGCACCACCGTGATCGGTGAGGTGTTACTCAAGTGGGCCAGCGCCATTGATCGGCAGGGTGAACTCGGCTTCGCCCTGCACAGCGCGTACCACGGCCGCGGACTCGGAGCCGAAGCAGCAACCGCCGTCCTCAGCCTGGGGTTTGATCAGCTCGGGCTGCATCGCATTCAAGCCGTATGTCTAATCGACAACATCAAGTCAGCGCGACTGCTCGAACGCCTCGGGATGCGTCTGGAAGGTCACTTGGTTCATAGCGTGTGGTTCAAGGGCGGCTGGGAGGATCAGCTGGTCTACGCCATGTGCGAGGACGAATGGCGGGACATGAAGGGCAGACAACCAACGGGTGAGGTAAAGGTGCCGACTCGCTCATGACGGCAGCGAACAGGGCTGCCACGACGATCCATGTCCAGCGCCTCCAGCGATCGGCAGATGGTGAGTGCGTCACGCCGTCCCGATTGCCGATCTCACTGCGGTGCCGGAGCCGGAGTTCTGACCGGGTGAGACATCCTTCGCTGTTGGCGTTTCGGCCTGCGGGCACGAGAAGACAGCCGAGCACGTCCCACCGGCTTCTCGCAAGCCGAGAAAGTCTGCCCTCCAACTTCAATGTCGGCTCCGCCCTCACCGTCGCCGCCCTCGCCATCCGCTTACACGTTGCGCCCCCGGTTCGCTCACACCCGGCATACCAGAAGGTCAATCCGCGCGGCGGTGTCGGATCGGGGCAGGGACGTTCGTAGTAGGGGTGAGAGGCCGCCCATGAGGGGCGACCCCAGGGAAGGGAACCGCGATTATGAAACTGACCACCATGACGCAGGTCACCGTCGATGGAGTGATGCAGGGAAACGGTGGCGCCTCAGAGGAGGAGCGCAGGAACGGATTCGAGCGCGGCGGATGGGCCATGGGAGCGGGCGACAACGAGACCAGGACGTTCATCACCCAGGCCTACCAGCGCGCCGACGCGTTCCTATTCGGTCGGCGGACCTACGACATCTTTGCCGACTCCTGGGGAGCAATTGAAGAGATGCGCGCCCACCCCATTGGAGTGGCGTTGAATGAGACGCCCAAGTACGTCGCATCGACCACGCTCACCGAAGCGCGCTGGGTGGGCACGACCGTCCTCTCCGGTGACCTCGTGACGGTCATCGGTGAGCTGAAAGCCAAGCCAGCGGGTGAGCTGCAGGTGCACGGTAGCGGCAACCTGGTCCGATGGCTGCTCCAAAACGCCCTGGTCGACGAGATCACTCTGCTCATCGTCCCAGTGGTCCTCGGCCAGGGCACGCGGCTGTTCCCCAACAACGGCCCGGACATAGCACTTGACCTGGTCGACTCGCGAGCCGATTCGAAGGGCGTCACGATCCAGGTCTACCGGCCGGCCGGGCGCCCGCGGTATGCAACCGGCTGAAGCACGTGACATAGGTGACGCGCTGAAGACCGACCGGTTCCGGCCGTATGGCCAAGACCCCCCCGAGCGGACGGTGTACACCACCTGGATGTGAAGGCAAGTAGTTGCTTGCGGCTTACCGCAACTGTCCCTCAATGCCTCCCGGTCGGTTCTAACGGCGGCCTACTTGACTATGCACACGCGTATCAGGAAGTCCTTGAAAAGTAGTCCGAGACGGTGTCGGATTGGGCCAGGGGTGTTCGTAGAAGAGGTGAACGGCCACCCATGAGGGTGCCCGATACCAGAGGAGATGATTCGAGATGCAGTACCTGGTTTCCGTGATCCACGACAAGCTCGACCTCGCCACACCGGCCGAAATGGCAGCCATTGACGCGTTCAACGATCGGCTCCAGACGGAGGGTTACTGGGTCTTCGCCGGCGGCCTCGCGTCGCCCAACGCGGCCACCGTCATCGACGGCCGGGGCGAGGAAGCGTTGTTCACCGACGGCCCCTTTGTCGAGACGAAGGAGTACCTCGCCGGTTTCTGGATCATGGAGGCCCCCGACCTCGACGTGGCGCTCAAACTCGCCGCCGATGGATCGAAGGCCTGCAACCGGAGGGTCGAGGTGCGGCCGTTCCTGGTCGTGTGAGCGTGATCGACGCCAGGGCTGCCATCGCAAGGATTCACCACGAGGAGTGGGCGCGGATGGTCGCCTCCCTGACCAGGCGTTTCGGTGACCTCGACATCGCCGAGGAAGCGGCGGCTGAGGCGTTCGCTACCGCCCTCCAGCGGTGGCCTGCCGACGGCGTGCCGCCCAGCCCCGGTGCCTGGCTGACTACCACCGCCAACCGCAAGGCCATCGACCGGCTCCGGCGCGAGAACAAGCGCGACGACAAGCACAAGGAGGCTCGGATTTTGTACGACGACGACCCGCCCGAGTCTCTCGGCGCGATCGAGGACGACCGGCTCCGGCTGATCTTCACCTGCTGTCATCCGGCGCTCACCATGGAGGCCCGGGTGGCGCTGACACTGCGCATGGTTGGAGGTCTCACCCGGACGGTGTGGAGGTCGCCGTCATGCTTCGTTCGCGCTCGGCTCGCCGGTATACGCACAGCATGTGAGCTATTGTCGAGCATGCTCGACAATAGCTACGGCGAGGTGACGACGTCCACTCCCCCGGTCGGTCAGGCTCGATCACGGGTGCGCCGCGAAGACGTGGGCGACGGCTCCGCCGCTGAAGACGGTGGTGCTCATCGGCTCGATGGTGAGCGGTGCGAGGAAAATCCGCTCGCCCGAACCCAAGATGACCGGGTGGATGACAAGCCGATACTCGTCGATCAAGCCGGTCTCGACCAGCGAACGAGCGAACCGCGTCCCGCCGTGGGCGAGCAGATATCCGTCGGGGCGCTCCTGCTTGAGCCGCGTGATGGCATCAGCCAGGTTTCCCGTGGCGATCGTCGTCTCGTCCCAGTCGGCAGACGCAAGCGAGTTCGAGAACACAACCTTGGGAATCTCGTTCATCGCCTCGGCGAACGGCCCCGAGGCGCCGGGCCAGTAGCTCGCCCACCCCGAGTAGGTGGCGGCGCCCACGAGGTGCGCGCTTGCTTTGCTCACGGTGTCAATGGTCCAACTGAGGGCATCATCGGAACTGCCCGCGGCAATCCAGTCGGTGCTCCCGTCAATTGGTGCGACGTAGCCGTCGAGCGAGACGGACATCTTTAGGACCAGTGAGGCCATGCGCTGCTTCCTTCCGGGATGGATGACACGAGATGCTCGAGTGAATGGTGATGTAGGGCGCGGGTGAACGCTCCCAACAGAATCCGGTACCTCAAACTTCCGAACTACGAACCGCGTCTGACGCTAAAGGTATAGATCCCCACGTTACTAACTGCGGCTCCTTTGCGAAACGAGGCCTTACAGGCATGTCGCCTTTGCGCCGCACCACCGAAGTGCGCTTGGCGGTTGGTGTCGATATCACGCACCGTCGTCGGCTCGTTGGTACCGTAGAAGTGCGGCGGCTCCGCTCCTCTGCACGGACGTCAGTTGCAGGTTGACTTGCGGTGCGCTTCCGTCGAACAGGCGCCTGCCGCTTCCGAGCACCGTGGGGAAGATCAGCAGCCTGTATTCGTCCACGAGGCCATGCTGCATCAGGGTGTGCGCGATACTGGTGCTGCCGATGACGATCACGTCCTGATGGGCCCGCATCCTAATGACCGCTTCGGTCAGTTCTTCGGTGATGACGAATGAGTTGTTCCACGCCTCCGTCTCGAGGAGGGTGGTTGACGCTACCCATTTCCGCGCGTTGTTCATCCTGGTGGAAAACTCGTCGGTCCGGTTCGGCCAGATGGTGGAGAACTGCTGCCAGGTTCTGCGGCCTAAGAGGAGGCAGCCATTCTCGAGACGCTCCCCCAGTTTGAACTTGTCTCCCGCGACCGCTTCGGGTCCGTAGCGGAAGGCCCAGCCCCCGCCCGGCATCCCGGCCGAGCCGTCGGGGTCTTCCACAACTCCGTCGAGGGTGATGAATTCGATGACGATGATGCGGTTCATGGCATTTCCTTTCTCACGCGGCGAGGCCACTGTGCGTTATGGTCACAAGTACATACCGTGACCCGGCGGCGAATTCATCGGTCGTGAGGAAATGATTCGGGAAATTGGCGTTGCGGCGGCAGGATAAACGTGAGGAGGGGCGCGTGGCAGGGACCCTCGAGCAGGACTTCGCTGCGGCTACGGAGCCGTTCCGCCGTGAGCTCGTCGTGCACTGTTACCGGATGCTCGGCTCGGTGCAGGAGGCTGAAGACGTCGTGCAAGAGGCGCTCCTGCGAGCCTGGAGATCACGGGAAAGGTACGATCCGACGCAAGCATCGATTCGCACGTGGCTGTACCGGATCACCACCAACGCCTGTCTAAGTGCCATGAAGGGCGCGGCTCGGCGCCCGCTGCCCTCGGGGCTCGGCGCGGCTAGTGACAATCCGGAAGCGCCGCTCGTGCCCGATTTCGACGTGCCGTGGTTGCAACCTCTGCCCAATAGTTACCTCAGAGAGTTGATTATCGACCCGGGCGCCCGCGCGGTCGAGCGGGAAAGCGTGCGGCTCGCCCTCGTCGGTGCGATGCAACTGCTGCCACCGAAGCAGCGGGCGGTCCTGGTCTTGCGTGATGTCTTGCAATTCAGCGCCGCTGAGGTTGCCGGTCAGGTCGGTATCACCGTCGCCGCTGTGAACAGTGCGCTGCAGCGTGCCCGTGCCACCCTCGTCAAGGCTGCGCCGAGCGAAGAATCAATCGGGGCGCTGGATGGCGGCGTCGCCGAGGGGATCATCCAGCGATACATCGACGCTTTCGAAGCGGCAGATGTGGCTGCCCTTATCGCGCTGCTGACCGACGACGTTGTTCTGGAAATGCCGCCCGTGCCGCTGTGGTATCGCGGCCGGCAAAACTACGGCGACTTCATGTCCCGCGTTTTCCGGTTGCGTGGGGCGAGCTGGCGCATTCTCGCCACTTCAGCGAACGGACAGTGGGCCCTGGCCGCCTACTGCGCGGACCGGACGGGAACATACGTACTCCACACGCTCCAGATCATTACCGTCAGTGGCGGTGGGATCACTCGCAACGTCGTGTTTCAGGATCCCGCCGTGTTCCATGCGTTTCGCCTTGAGCCGGTCCTCCCAGTCTGCCCATCAAAGTAGTCGAACAATCACCGACCCAACGCCACTGCTCCGCTCGATCCGGTTGCCTCACCCAGGATTTGCATAGCATGATCGCCTGCTCCGGCGGGTCCAGATCAGCTACACCTGCAGGTGTGGGGCAGGACGTGCCTTCGAGGTCACCTCCAGCGAAGCACGCTGAATATCGGAGATCACCAAATACAGGCGCAGGTTCGACAGTCCTCCGTTTAGCCGATATCCGTTGGTTATTTTGGAGACACACCATTAGGGCACGAGAAAGCCACTGTCAGTCGCAAGTCGGGCCGGTGCTAGCGCAGGTTTGGGTATGGTGACGCTGCTGCTTCACGAGGGTGACCAGCAGTGCAGCGGCAGCCAGGATTGCCGGGACGAGCAGGCTTGGGCCGGCGAGCAATAGGAGGCCAGTGACCAGTATGCACGACGTGACGGCGAGCCACCAGCCTAACGAGAAACGACGCAGCAGCCGCACCGCGGCAAGCATTCCGACCGCATAGACGGCCGCCATGCAGCTGGTGTGGATCAGAATGAACGGAGCGAGATCCAGTCCGTTCGCCACCAGTGCGGCGAGGTAGGTCAGGGTGAGCACGGCGACGACTGCCAGGCTGCGCCTCGGAACTGTCCCTGGTTCCGCGCCTGCGGCGAACCAATGCGGTAGATCGCCGTCCCGTCCCAGCGACGCGCCAAGTTTGGCGAAGGCGCCCAGGTACGCGTTGAGCACCCCGAGCGTCACCACGGCCGCAATCACTGCAACAAACACTTGGCCTGCGCCGGCTGCCTTCGTCGCAACCAGGGTCAATAACGGAACGCTACTGCTGCCGGCCCTGGGGCCCAACACTGCCACCGTCGTCAATTGCAGGGAGAGGTACACAACACCAACTACCGCAATGGCAATTCCGGTGGCGAGCGGGATGCTGTGACGTGGGTTTCGGAATTCTCCGGCGATATGCGTCACGGCCTCCCACCCGGCGAAGGCCCAGACGAACAGGCTGATAGCCGCCCCGACCCCGGTCCATCCGTGCGACAAGAACGGTTCAAAGTTGGCTGGGCGCGCGGCCGGAGCAGACACCATGATCACGCCCGTCACAATGACCACAAGTGCTCCAGCGAGTCCCAGCTGCAGCCGTCCCGAAACGCGGAGCCCGAAGGCGTTGGAGACGAAGGGCGGGATGAGGAGTAGAACGGCGACAACGACGATCATCCACCGAGGACCTCCGATGGCCGCCATGAGGTAGGAGGCACCCAGAACCGCGACAACGGGAGCACCGACGCAGACTCCGAAGAAGAACCAGTATCCCGCCATCCTGGCTGCCGTCTTTCCGAGGGAAAGTCGAACGAAAGTGGCGACGCCGCCGGCATCCGGATAGCGTGCGGCCAGCGCCGCGAAGGTTCCGGCAAGCGGTACCGACAGCACCAGGACAGCAATCACCGAGAGAATGGATCCTGGTCCGGCGACTGCAGCGGCAAGGCCGGGAAGCACCAGAATGCCCGAGCCCAACACCGCCGAAATATACAGTGCAGATCCCTGCAGGACCCCGACAGTACCGCCGGAAACGGACGAAGCGGTCGAAGGACCGATTGTTGCCGGAACAGATTTTAGGTGATCGGTCATGCCTTCCATGCTCGCAGTGGCAGGAATTTACTGTCTATCGTGAAAGCAGTCATTGGGCCCCAGTATTCTGCCAATCATTCCCGCGCTCCTGAGATTCCTTGCCCGGCGGCTGCGCGTGCTCCGAGAGGGCCCCGGTCGGCACTGCGGGATGCGAGAACGAGACGGGTCTCTGCGGTGAACGATGAAACTGCTCACGCATCTGGGCACAAAGCCTCGTCTCTCGCATCGCCGCACGAATGTAAGGAAGCAGGGATATTCAGCGTCGAGCCTGCCCCCAGGACCGACGACCAACGGCCTTACGAGTTACTGAACAGGCGCGGAAGGGCGTCTTGCGGACCCGCGGACAACGAACCATCGACAACGCGGTCGACGCAGCCCTCCTCCACGTGTCGGAAGCCGAGAAGCATAGACTGATCAACAGCCTCGCTCAGTTCATGCGGCTGCTCGGCCTCGACCGAGGCCGCGAGCCTGCAACAGCGAGGGCTGTGCGCACCCCGTCGTCGTCTGCTATTGATTGACCTGTTGTCCGGAAACAAATCACAGGCTTGGGGCCACCATGGGAACGCGAACTGTTGAAGTCGATCAGCAGAAGCACTTCGAACTGCCGCTGCTCGCCCGCGGGCCGGTGCTCTCCGCTATGGTGGCCGTCGTCGTCGTGCTTACCGTTGCCAGTGCCGGGTACGGCTACCACCGCGACGAGTTGTACTTCCGGATGCTGGACCCTGCGTGGGGGTACGTCGATCAGCCGCCGCTGACTCCGCTGCTCGTGCGCCTGTTCACCGCGGTGGTCGCTGACGAGGCGTGGGCGATCCGGATTCCGGCCACGCTCGCTACTGCCGCCTCGGTCCTGGCGCTGGCCCTGATCACCCGTGAACTTGGTGGTGGCAGGGGCGCCCAGGGTTTGTGTGCCTGGGCCTATGCGTTCGCTGCGTTCCCTCTGCTGATGGGGCACGTGATGCTCACCTCCACCATCGATTTGCTGGTCTGGCCGGCCGTGGTCCTGCTGGTCATGCGGGCCCTGCTCCGGAACCAGCCGCGATGGTGGTACGCGGCCGGTCTCGTCGTCGGTTTGAGCATGTACAACAAGCTGCTGATCGCAGCCCTTCTGGTCGCCCTGGCGGTCGGACTGCTCGTTGCCGGGCCACGTCGGGCACTGTGGTCCAAGCACGTTCTGGCGGCGGTGCTGGTCGCCTTGGTCATCGGCGCCCCGAATCTGATCTACCAGATACTGCACGGGTGGCCTCAACTGGGCATGGGCACGGCGCTGGCCCGGAGGAACGCCGACGAGGTGCGGGTGCAGATGTGGCCGTTCCTGCTGCTCCTGCTGGGCCCACCCCTGGTGCCCATCTGGGTAGCCGGGCTGACGGCACTGATCCGGCGGCCCCAGTGGCGGCCGGTGCGGTGCCTCGCGGTGGCGTTTCCGGTCCTTCTCGTTTTCACCTTTGTTGCCGGTTCTCAGTTCTACTATCCGGTCGGCATCCTCTCCGTCCTTTTTGCTGCAGGCTGCGTGCCAGCGGCCCAGTTCACCTCCCGGTCCGCGCGGTGGTGGCTTCCCGTCCTCGTCATCGGTATCGCCGTGAACGCCGCGGTCTCCGCCGTTCTGGGTCTGCCCGTGCTGCCGCTGTCCATCCTTGGCGCAAGCCCGGTTCCGTCCGTGAGCCAGGTCGCCGCGGACCAGGTTGGTTGGCCGGCCTATGTCGGCCAAGTCGCCGCTGTCTACCATGGCCTGAGCGCGGCCGACGCCGGACGTGCGGTCATCATCACGAGCAACTACGGCGAAGCCGGTGCTATCGCCCGGTACGGTCCCGCACTGGGACTCCCCCACCCGTACAGCGGCCACAACGAGCTGTACTTCGCCGCGAGGCCGCCGGATGCCGCCGGAACTGCGGTCGTCGTCGGTGGCCAAATCCGCAGCACCGCACAGTATTTCAAGTCCTGCACCACCGTCGGAACACTCGATAACGGCGTCGACGTTGACAACGAGGAGCAGGACCAGCCCGTCACGCTCTGTCACGGCCTGAAGGGAAGCTGGTCAACGATCTGGCCGGCCTTCCAGCACTTTGGCTGAGCACTGGCAAATCGCGGTAGGAGCCGATCATTCGCTGGTAAATGTCCCTGGGTCGCTTCTACCTCGACATGAGCGTCGGCGGCTAACAGCGCAGTGAGCCGTTCCTTCTCCTTGTCCGTGAGCAGACCCGAGCCGGTGTGCAGGGTGCGGCGTGCGGAGTAGTACGGGTCGCATTTGCGGCCGCGATGGCCATGGACCGCCTGCTGGACCCGCTGTCGGTACCGGTTGAGTGCGTCGCCGGCCAGGCGGACCACGTGGAAGGGATCCATGACTGCGACGGGGTCGGGGAGTTCCTCGGTCGTGGCGGTCTTGAAGCCAGCGAACCCGTCCATCGCGACGACCTCGACCGCATCGCGCCACGTTGTCGGTCGGTCGGCGAGCCCGGTCTTGAACGGCTGTTTGGAGCGGCCTTCGACCATGTCCAACAGCCGGGCAGGCCCCCTGCCGTCGCGAATCGCCGTGGGGGTTGATGATGACGGAGACGGACTTGTCGCCGCGACGGGTGAGGCGCCACACTTGCTCGTCCACACCGATCGTCTTGACGCCGTCGAACCGGCCGGGTCGGCGAGGAGGACTCGCTTGCCTTCGGCCAGAACGGCGGCGTTGGCGGTGTTTCACGCGATCCCCAGACCCTCAGCGCCCCTGGCGACGGTGATGTGCTGCACCACCATCGCTTCGGGCGCCCATTGCAGTCCGCAGCGTGACAGTTTGTTTGACTCGCGACTTGGCTGTTTTGGTGGTGTCCTGGCGCCACACGTGCCCGCAGCCCAGGTCATCGATATCGGCGCACGACGACCTCCAGGATCGTAGGCCGCTAGCCAAACGGCTCGTGGGAGAGACGCCGGGTCACGGTGTCAAGCGGTGCACCTTTGCAGCCGCAGCGCCGGCATCACTGATCGGGATCGACCACCCGGCATGCGAGGACCGCGCGATCGAGTTCGAGGCGCTGTTCGACGGCCTCGAGACCGAGCTCGGCGAGGCGGCAGAACACTGTCAGGTCAGGGCAGGCGAAGCCCGTTGCAGGAGAAGCGTTGTGCACGTCGAGATCTTCTGGACGGCTGGCGTAGGAACCTTCATCTTCGGGCGGTTGCGGGCCCGGGCGGCGGGGGTGTCGGGAAATCTAATCCCGACGCCCCCGGAAGGCCGCTGCCTCTACTCCTCCTCTCGGGCTTTTCGGTTGCTCAGGCGCAATCAGTTGTCCGGCTTGCCGAACCAGCGGGAGAGGTGGTTGTCCAGGTCCTGCTGATCGTCGCCGATCCAGGCGACGTGGCCGTCGGGGCGTAGCAGGACGCATGGAACATCAAGTACCGCCGTGGGATCTGCGAGGTAGTCGACCCGGTCTGACCAGCCGCCGACGGCCAGGCGTCCGGTACGGTCCAGCAGCAGGCCGCGGCCGCGATGCAGCAGACCGTAGAGGTGGCCCTGTTTCACCTCGACGTCGCGCAGGCGGCGGCCGAGCAGGTCGGGGCCTTCGCCGAAGTCGTAGCGGATGCCGATCGCGGTGATCTTCTCGATCAGATAGCGGTTCACCTGGTTGAAGTCCATCAGTTCAGTGAGCAGCCTGCGCACGGCCTGCGGGCCCGGTTCGGTGGAGTGCAGTTCCATCTGGGCGCGGGTGTTGTCCAGCACGTCCTCGGCGACCGGATGACGTTCGGCCTGGTAGGTGTCCAGGAGTGTTTCCGGCGCCCAACCGCGGATCTGTCCGGCCAGTTTCCAGCCAAGGTTGAATGCGTCCTGAATGCCCAGGTTGAGGCCCTGTCCGCCGGTCGGTGGATGGACGTGTGCCGCATCGCCGGCCAGCAGCACCCGTCCGACCCGATAGCGTTCGGCCAGCCGGGTGGCATCCCCGAAGCGGGACAACCAGCGCGGGGAGTGCACACCGAAATCGGTTCCGGCGATGGAGCGCAACTGTTGTTTGAAGTCCTCGATGGTGGGCGTTTCCGCGCGATCGCTAACTCCCGCGGCGGGGACTACGACTTGATAGACCCCTTCGCCGAAGGGCCTGAGCCAGAATTGCTTAATGGACTCGCCGATTTCGGCCACCTTGGCAGCGATCTCCTCCTGCGGCACACCCACTTCCATCTCGCCCATCAGCGTCTCGGTCCGCGAGGGCTCGCCCGGGAAGCCGACGCCGAGCAGTTTGCGGATCGTGCTGCGCCCGCCGTCACAGCCGACGAGATAGCGCGAACGCAGCTGTTGTCCGTCGGCCAATTCGACGGTCACGCCCTCGTCGTCCTGCTCGAAATCGGCCACCGCACAACCGCGCCAGACCTGTGCACCCAGTTCGATCGCATGTTCTTCGAGCAGGTGCACGATGACCGGGTGCTGGATGCCCAGCAGATAGGCGTGCGCGGAACCCAGGCCCTTCGGCGCGGATTTGGCGATGGCGGCAAAGAAACCGCCGGCCGGACGCCGTCTTCCGCGTTCGAGAATGCGCTCCAGCAGTCCGCGCATTGCCATCAGCTCGAGACTGCGAATGTGCAGACCGACTACGCGGACGAACGATGCGGGCTCGATTTCCTTTTCCAGGACGAGTACCCGTACGTCGTGCAGTCGAAGTTCGGCGGCCAGCATCGAACCAGTCGGCCCGCACCCGGCAATGATCACGTCGAACATGAGGGGCGCGCGATCGGCGCCGGAGGCCGACGACCTGGCGCCGACCTTCTGGGCGGGCATGGGCCCGTTTCCGTGCCGTGATGTTGGCGGCACCGCGATGCCATCGGAAGTGGTGGTTGAACTGCTGCGCTGAGTTGAAGAAGGGGTTGTGTTCATGGGAGTCGCCTTTCGCGAATTGCGTTATCGGGCGCTCCCGGTGGCGACTATCTCAGTCGCGCGGTCGTGGACTGCAGGGAGCACCCATTGCTGATATTGCGTTCATGGGTATCACCTCCTGCAGATTGATCACGATCAACGGAAAGTTATCACGCCAGCCACGCGGTGCGCAACCGCCATAATGTCTGTTGCCGTGTCGCCGTCGAACAGGCCTCCGACCGCTACACCCTCCACTGTTAAGAGCCTGAAAGGGGATCCCGAGCCTCGGGTCTGTTTGCACGATCCAGGCGAGCTTGGCTTGCTGCTTCTCGGTGAGGTCTTCCGGGTTCTTCCAGAGCGCGTAGCGGGAGTTCTTCAACCCGATGGCACGGGCACTGTCAGGCCGGGGTGGCGCGTCTTTGGGCGGGCGTCCTCTGCCCCTGCTGGCCTCGTTGCTGCGGGCGGCTTTGCGGGCGTCGTTCCAGGCGGCTCGGCCGACATCGTCAAGGGCTTCGGTAGCCCATTTAACGATGTTGAACGGGTCAGCGCAGCGGACCGCGTTGGGGCATTTAGCGGCGACAACAGTGGCGATCCAGTCGGCCCCGTCGGCGGAAACCTGCGTGATCGCGGCGGATCGTTCCTCCCCGAGGGCGTCAAAGAATTTGCCCAGCGTGGCCATGTCGCGTTCCTTCGTCAACTGATTCGTCCAGGGCGCCGACATAGCCGATGGCTGCATCAATGGCACCGTTTGGACTCCAATTGGGCGTTGTTGATGTCGCAAGCCCCGGCTGCGGGCGAACTTCTCAACGAATTGCAGCCGATCCTCCTCGCCCCCATTCGGGGCGTGATATCGCCGTTGAGCAACCTGCTTCTCGACTACCGTGTCAAGAATGCGTCAAGCGCGTGTCGGCGCGACGCTGATCCGAAACGATCGGTTCCGGGTCCGACGAAGGCGCACTTGACCATCCTTCACCGGGGCGTGGACGCGGGCACAGTATTTCAATCCTGATCAATTACGACAGGCCCATATTCGTCAAACGCTATTTTCGGTGGGGTACGTTCACCTGGGCTTCATCGTGCGAGCATGTTCGGGAAACCGAAAGTTGCGACCAGCGCTGGATCATGGAATTTGATGACGTGGGAGATACCCGCCGCGGTGGCGGCCAGCACCACGACTCCGTCGGCTTGGAGTACGCCGTCACCGTCCCGGTGGTATACGACGGCACCGGGTTGACCGTTCGCGGTGGTTGCGATCATCCGCCAGTCGCCTGGTGTGCCCAGGACGTAAGTGTCGAGCACGTACGTGCACATCCTCATGCCAGACTGCCAGTCGCGGAACGGGGTCGCTTCCAATGTGGCGTCCGCGCGTAGCACCTGCACCAGTTGGCTGACATCGGAGTGCTCAAAAGCCGCGATGTAGCCCTCGAGCAATGCTCGTGCCCGTTCGTCGGTCGGCTGTAGCAATTCGGCGGGCTCTAGGTCCAGTTCATTCAGGCGCGCACGCGCGCGCTGGAGTCCGCTCTTGACCGCCGCCGAGGTGGTGCTGAGGACCTCCGCAGTTTCGGCGGCAGAGAATGCGAGCACGTCGCGCAGGATGAGGATTGCACGTTGCCGGGAGGGGATATACTGCAGGCTGGCGACAAGGGCAAGCCTCAGAGTTTCGCGTTGGATCGCTACGCCTGCTGGATCGTCGGCGGGTGGAGTGAGCCATATGTCCGGCAGAGGCTCGATCCAGGAGACCTCGCCCGGTGGCACGGGGCTCGGCGGGCGATCGGGTCCGTCGTACGGATCACCAAGCCCCGAAGGCAGCACCCGGATCGAGCGCGGCTTCAACGCTGTCAGGCAGACGTTGGTGGCGATCTTGTAGAGCCATGTCCGCAGCGATGCCCGCTCCTCGAAGGTGCCGTAAGCTCGCCACGCCCGTAGATAGGTCTCTTGTACAAGGTCTTCGGCGTCGTGAGCGGAGCCGACCATGCGGTAGCAGTGTGCCAAGAGCTCCCGACGGAATCGCCCTGTCTCAGCAGCAAAGTGGTCGTGACTGTGTGCTGCCTGCGGAGGTGGTGTCACGTAACTAGCTAGTCCTCAGATGGTATGGATAGGTCTAGGAGTTGATTGCGCCCGCCAGACGACGACACGAGGCGGCCTCAGTTAACTATCGACGATGCTGGCGTACCAGCCCCAGGGCGCCGCTCCGCACCGGAGGCGGTGCCACGAGATCAGACTTCGTTGAGCCGTATGATCATGCCGCGCATAGTCGCGAAACGTTTCAGGTTTTCGGCATCCTCAGCGGTGCGCTGACCGACCTCGGAGGCGAACGCTGCTTCCAGCGCAGCCATATTGTCCCAGTCCAGCATGACGACCAGATAGCTAGGATCGCCTACCACGGGCGTGGGTCTATGGCTGCGTGTGTAGCGGCGCAGGCCCGGAAGCTGTTTCGCCATTGGCATGTGGACGTCGTTGTAGTGACGTTCGAATGCAACTATGTCAGAAGGCGTGTCAAACACGACGAAGAATCGCGCCGCCGGCTCTTCGACTAGATCATTGGTCGCGGTCATCTGTCTTAACTCCTGTTTCCCTGAAACTATCGAGCGTGTGCGGGGCCGGTGCGGCAATAGGCGGAACTCGGCTCAGGGCAAGAGGGCCAGTTTGCCGATGGTGGATCTGGACTCTAGATCCTCGAGTGCTTTAGGGCCATCGGCGAGTTCGTAAAAGGTGGGCCGACTAGGGGTCAACACACCGATGGCAAGAAGCACGGACAGCTCGCCCATGACCGTGCCGAAGATTTCCGGAGCGGCCTGGATCAAAACGCCGATGTTGAAACCGATCACATGGACCTGGTGCTTGTACACCAGGTCCCAGTTGGTGATCGAAGCTTCACCGCCCGCGATACCGTAGACGACAACTCGGCCAGTGACCCGTTTGGCTGCAGCGAGGCTGGCGTTGAAGGTCGCGCCGCCCGCCGACTCCAAAACAATATCGACGCCGGCACCGCCGGTCAGTCGCAGCACCTCGTCGGCGACATCGCCGCCGAGGCTGTCCACGACGTGGTCAGCGCCCAGGGCTAGGACGGTTTCGTGCTTGCCCGGTGAGGCGGTGGCGATGACCGTCGCCCCGTAATGTTTGGCTATCACTACCGCTGCCTGGCCGGTCGCGCCTGCAGCGGCGTGGACCAGGACAGTCTGCCCGGCGGTGATACCTCCCAATGGTTTGAGTGCGGCCAGCGCGGTAGGCCAGTTGACAAGGAGGCCAAGCGCCTGCTCCTCCGTCCAACTCGGGGGCAACGGCATCGCCCCGGACGCGGGCAGCACCATGAATTCAGCGAATGCGCCGTCTCCGACACCGACGACGCGGTCCCCCGGTTGCGGGCCGATCGCGGCCACTGCATCGCCGACCGCTACGACCTCGCCAGCCGCCTCGAATCCCGCCAGATATGGCGGTCGTGGGCCGCCCAGGAATGTGCCGTGAGCCTTCGAGATGTCCGCGAAGTTGACCCCTGCGGCGGCAACGCGGATCAGGACCTCGTCCTGGCCGGGAACCGGTACTGGGGCATCGGTAATCAGACGCATGTCCTGAGGCCCGTTAAGTGATGTCTGCTGCATTGCGCACATGGTCGCTGGAACGTTCATCGGCGATCAGCCTTTCTGTGTAGTCGTGAGTCAAGGGAGAGAACGGCCCGTCGCCGGCCCCTTTGCCCCTACCATGTAGACCCCGGTCACCCCGAAAAAGAATCGCCTACTCACGAACCGCATCAAGTCAGGCCCCCGCCGAGCGGGACACCCAGGTCTGGGCATGAGATCAGCCCGCCGAATCGTGGTGGACCCTGCGGGCGACGGAGCGTTGTGGCAGCGGACAACGGCGAGTTTCGACCGACCTTCGGCGCGTCGTCATTGCATGAAGGTGATGGCGCGTTGGTCGAATCGCAGCCGAACGACGGTGTGCTGCGACCTATCAAAGTCATTGACTACGAGCGCAGCAGGCGGTCGTCGGGCTCAAATTCGGCGATCCGGTCCAGTTAGCCCTTCAACAGTTCAAACGTCTCGCGGACGCCTTGAACGAGGAGCTCGAACAGAAATTCGTTGCCCACGAAACTGGGTAATTGGACGCTGGACACGTCGTCGAGGTGTTGCGGCGCGTAAAGCAGTTCGCCAGGTTGCATATCGGCACCGCGGCCGGCGACGTCGTGGAAACCGACCTGGTGATCGACTGGCGCGAACACCAGGTCCTTTCGTCTTCAAGGGGGCCCGCTCCTTGACGTCGAGGCGTATGCCTAGACTTTGGGTTGTCGCGAGTTCTTTCGTGGCCAGTCCAAGCTACTCACATATCGCCCATTTCTTGCAGTGCCCAGGAGTTGCCGTCGGGATCGCTGAAGTACGCGAATTTGACGCCGCCCATGTCCTGGATGTCGCTGATGGCGGCGCCACGGCCCACTAGTTGCTCGCATGCCGCCGCGATGTCGTCGACGACAAGGTGCAAACCCTTGACGGTGCCGTCGGCAGGGCTGTTGTTGCCCATTCCGGCGCCGATGACGATCGAACAGGCTGAGCCCGGGGGTGTGAGCTGGACGATTCGCATGCCGTTGCCGGGCTGGACGTCGTGATCCAGATTGAAGCCGACGGTTTCGATGTAGAAGGCCTTGCTCCGCTCCACGTCGGCTACCGGCAGTGGCACCAGTTCGAGTTTCATATCCATGAATATTTACCTTTCAATATTTCGAGGGGTCTTAGGGTCGCGCAGTTCGTTCAAGCTTTGGATGCGCGCAGTTGCTGAGGTGTGCCCTTCGCGGAGCAAGTGAAGTGCGGTGACTGAAACCCAGCCCGTTATTGCGATCGCAGCGCCAAGGAGGGCCAATCCGCCGTTGCTGCTAGGCATGAGTGCGCCCCCTGTCCCCACAAAGGCGATGATGGCAATCGCGCACACAGAACTGAAGATTGCCCACGCCCGGTCTTGGTCGGCCGCGAACTTACAGACGAATACGCAGGCCGCCGCCACGATTGCAAGGGCAAGTGCCGAAAACGCAATGCTGTGAATATTCGACGGCAAGCTTTGTAGCGTGGGCACACCCTCCGGTGCGCCGACCGGGAATCCGAGTTGCGGATCGGGATGGCAGATTCCTGCAATGAGGAAGAGGAAGCCGAAGGCCCCGACGAGGGCCGGACCCCAGATCCCCGCCTTCCCCGAATGTAGCAGCCGCCGCAGCCCGACGGCGAAGGCGATTCCTAGCAGTCCTGAAACGAGGAAGTTGATAGTTTGCACCCACCCAAACGGTCCGACAAGCAGCAGGCTGAGTTCGTGCTTGGTGAGGTTGAAGCCGGGACGGATCAAGGCCTGCAGGAGTGATAGTACAAGGAACCACGGGGCTATCGCGACGCCGGCTTTCAGGAACAAGCGAGTCGTTGAACCATCCACAGATGTCTTAGTCACGAGCTCGCTCGCTCCTGATCTCGTAGGCCACGTTGGCGGCGGGGTCTGCGCCAGGATTGGGTGCCCACGCACCGGTGAAGGTGCTGATGCTCCCTGTGAACGTCGCGTTGAGCGCGCCGTAGTCCACCCGAATGATGAGTTCGTCGCCGTCGACTTCCCATTCGTAGGGCCATGGATCTGGTGACAGGTTCGAGAACACATACGATTTGAGGGTCGCAGAATGGGCGTCATAGCCGATGATCTCCCTGCTCTCGATGAGCATGCCCATGAAGTTGATTTCAGCGTCCTGTTGTAGGAAGAAGCCGCCGGGGAGCCATTTGAACGTGGTAATGCCGGTGATGTTTTCCTCGTCAGAGCCGGTCAGGTGGCCTTTGAGAGTCCAGGAGCCGAGGAGCGATTGGAGGCCTTTTAGGGAGGCGTCAGGTACTGGAACGTGTGGTTCGGTGATCTCAAACGGCGTATCGGGATCGTTGTCGGTCATATTCATGCCGCCTTGTTCTTGTTGAGGTTCGCGGCCATCTTGTCGAGCGACTGATGCATACCCGCGTATGCAAACACGGACATCAGGCTCCGGGTCCAGCCCTTCTCGGTGATCGTGAGTTCCGTTAGGCCGTTCACATCTCTGAATTCGATGACCGTGTGCACGTTCTGGGAGAAACCAGTCGGCAGTTCTTCGTCGGGCAATGGTTTCCCTGTCTCATCGGTCAGGTTTTGGGTGAACTCGAGCCGTTTCGTCGGGATGATTTTCTTGTAGGTGCCACCGGTGAAGCTCTCTTGGCCGCCCTGTTCGCTGGGCGCGCGCATGCAGAAGACATAGGAGCCGCCCTCCCGGAGATCGATCCGGGCCGACGGGGAAGTGTAGTCTTCCGGGCCCCACCACCCCGTGACCGCCTTAGGGTCAGTCCACAGCATCCAGACCGTCTCAACCGGTGCGTTGAGGATGCGGGTGATGACGATGTCTCTCGTGTCCTTATTTGCCATCTTCTACTCCTTCATTGATGCGTTCGATATACGACTCCATCGCGTCTAGGCGCGCATTCCACTGGACCGTACGCTCGGCCAACCATCGTTGGGTTTCACCTATGGTGGCGGTATCCAGCCGGTAAATCCGCTGCTGGGCCTGCTTTTTGACCAGCACGAGCCCGGCCTCGCGTAAAACTTTCAGGTGCTGCGAGATTGCCGAGGGACTGACGCTGAAAACACTGCTAATAGCGCTTGCCGACAGTTCACCACGCTTGGCCAGCATGTCGACGATGGTCAAGCGAGTCGGATCGGCTAAGGCGCCAAAAACGGTGGGCTGGCTTACGGTCATGCGACCAAATTACAGACTCCGCTTAATTAAGTCAATACTAAATTATGGCTTTTCTATGCCTCGCCTGCCGTCACGCGGTGAACGTCATTCGCACCCTTCCGCGGAGCCGGTCGCGACCGATGAAGCCGAGCAGGCGGATCACCGTCAGCATGATCGCGAACGCAGCGATCGTGCTCACATCGCGGTCTTTCTCAAATCCCGCCCATCGTGGCTCACATGGCAACGCTGGATCACCGGATGTCTGCTCGGCGCAGTAGGCGTCAAACTTGCCTTTAGCGCCCCTGCCCCAGCAACCATTTAACTCTTCCCGAGTAATAGCCAGCCGTATGAGTGCTGCCGAGCAACTGCTTGCAGAGGAGCGCGGGGACAGGCACGACAGGAGCAAGAAACAGGAAATTCGGATGCGACGAAGGAGCAGCCAACTATGAGTCCGAAGAGCAGCGAGGGCCGCTATCCGGTTTCTGCCTCCGGTTGCCACGCCGAACAGGGCTGCATTACGTGCCAGGTCGCTAACATACTGCACCTCCAGGGACCAGGCGGCAACGCCCCTTCACCGTCTTCGGCGCTGAGGGGCCAGGGGACGCCACCGAGGACGTCTGCGAGCACAAGGCCAGGGAATTAGCTGTCAACGATTCGTTCCTGTCCGCCAGCGCCAGCCGAGGCGCAACAGGCGCGCCCGGTTGCAGCTGTGTTGTCCGAGGCAGCGGACCCGGCCAGCCTTGGCCGCATACTGGCGTGGGGGAAATTCTTTGATCCGGATTGTCCTTTCAGCAGTGCCCTGTCCGTCGTATGTACGTAAGCACCGAACAAAGGGAGCCCCGTGAAATACATGCTGTTCATTTGCACCGATCCGGAAGCGCCGCCGTATGTGGCCGCGGAAGACAACATTCAGGAGTGGGGGACGGAGATGGAGGGCCGAGGTGTCAGCCTGCACGGTGACCGGCTTCGGCCGGTTGAGGATGCAACCACTGTCAGGGTCCGTTCGGGAGAGGTGATCGTCTCGGACGGACCGTTTGCCGAGACGAAGGAATGGATTGCCGGGTACGACATCATTGCCTGTGAGGATCTCGACGAAGCCATCGAAGTCGCTTCCAAGCACCCGATGGCACGCTTCGGGAAGATCGAGATCCGGCCCGTCTGGCCACTCGAGGGCTAGGCCCGCCGCAGGGTGGGCGGAGTGGAAGGAGGAGTTCCATGAGCTGGCAGCATGAGGATGTGCGCTCCGTCGTCGCGGCCGCGTCTGCCGCCGAGTCGGTGCGGATCATCGCCACGCTGATCCGGGTGACCGGGGACTGGGCCTTGGCCGAGGATTGTGTGCAGGACGCATTTGCCCGGGCACTTTCGGATTGGCCCCGGCGTGGTATTCCCGCCAATCCTGTGGCCTGGTTAACTACGGTTGCCAAGAATCGCGCCATTGACCAGCTTCGCCGCTCGGCGTCCGAAAGCCACGCGCTGCGCCGGCTTGCCTTCGATGCTGAGTTTGAGGGGTCTGGCAATGTCGCCGACGCCGGGGCACTGGTCGCCGACGCCGGGGCACTGGATGACCGGCTGCGGCTGATCTTCACGTGCTGCCACCCAGCGCTGGCGCTGGAGGCTCGTGTGGCCCTGACCCTGCGCACCGTTGCCGGGCTGACGACGGCGGAGATCGCCCGGGCTTTTCTGGTTCCGGAGGCGACCATGGCCAAACGGTTGGTTCGGGCGCGGGCGAAGATACGAAATGCCGGTATCCCGTACCGTGTTCCGCCGCTGGAGCTTTTGCCCGAACGCACCGGAGGCGTGCTTGCCGTGCTCTATCTGCTGTTCAACGAAGGCTATTCGGCCAGCGGCAGCGATCAGTTGATTCGCCAGCCGTTGGTCCGGGAGGCGATTCGCCTGGCCCGCATGTTGGTGGAATTGATGGACGCGACCCCGCTGGCCGCCGAGGCCCGGGCCCTGCTGTCGCTCATGCTGATGCAACACGCTCGCAGTACCGCCAGGATAGACACGGCCGGCGACCTAGTGACATTGGAGGAACAAGACCGCCGGCTATGGGACCGGACGGCAATTGCCGAAAGCGCTGCTGTGCTGCGAGTGGCCGAGCAAAGGCGCATCGCGGGAAAACAAGGGCCCGGCAGCTACCAGCTGCAGGCCCAGATTGCCGCCTGCCACATGGATGCCCCCGACGTGGCAGGCACCGACTTTGCCCGGCTGGTGCGGCTGTATGACGCGTTGGCCGCCGTGGCACCCTCCCCGGTGGTTGAGCTGAACCGCGCCGTCGCCGTGGCAATGTCCCAAGGACCGGAAGCCGGGCTGGAACTCGTTGACCGCCTGGACGACGCGGGCGTACTCAAGGGCTATTACCTGCTGCCAGCCGCTCGGGCGGACCTGCTTCGACGCCTGGGCCGCGGCACCGACGCCGCGGACTACTACCGGCGAGCCCGCGACCTAGCGCCGTCCGACGTCGAACGCCGTTACCTCAGCAGGCGGCTGGCCGAAACCGGCAAGCCCACCACCCCCGCGGGGCCGACCCGCAACCCGCAATGATTGGCAGAATACCGTACCTTAATGACAGTTTTCACTATAGGCATTAAATTCCTGCCACTGTCATTATGAAGGCATGACGGACCAGTTTGAATCCGGCAGGGCACGGCTCGTCGACACGGAATTCGCACGGATCGACGGGCGCCGGATCAATTCATGAGCGCTTATGAACGCTCAAGGCGCCCATTGCGCTGCGGGGAGCCAATCCGGCTCCAGCGGCATCAACATGACATCGACAAATCAGCGACCAAGGAGTTCCCAATGGACCACATGAATATTTCCATCGACGATTCGCCGCGCTACCGTGTTCCAGCCTCGATGCCTTCGCGTCCACATTTGGTCGGCATTAGCCGCCTTGCAGTATGGATCGGTACCGGGCTCTTGCGCTGGGGCAACGCCGCGGCATCCCGCCGCGACACAGCCGCCGCCATGCGCAGGGACAGGGCAATCAACAACTTTCACATCCGCCGCCAATTGGACGAGGAGCGGAATCGCCGTGAACTGGCATACTATAAGGGGTCTTATGGGCACCTTCTATAGAACATGGTTCTACGGGCGGTAACGGAGCCCAAGCCAGTCAAGGATCCGATCCATTCCTCGTCTCGAAGCACGGCCCGTCGGTCACGCTGAGTATGTAGGCGCGAACCCTGATGGAGGTGGAATCAAATGTCAGCCGAAACAGATATCGCATGAACAGTCTCCACGCGAATCAGATACCCTGACGACGAGCGAGGATCGCAACAGAGGCCAAAAGCCCAAAAATCATCGCTTCAGTTCAGCACATCCACCTGTTAGCGCCTCCTCCAGCGCCCCTTTGCTCGCAGTGAAGTGAAAGCATCTACTGGCCGAAGGGAGGGCTGATGCCTGGTTCCGTGGATGTCTTTGTCGAAGACCTGGAAGGCTGGCAGCGTCTCGCCTACCCGCGACTACTGAGCGACATCAGGTCCGCCGCACCATTCGTCGAACACATCAAATGGGGAAACCCCTATTTCGAAATCGACGGATCGGCCGTTCTCAAAACATTCTCTGCCAAGGAGTGGATCAACATCTATTTCTTCCGGGGATGCGAACTCACCGACCGGGCGGGCCTCTTCGAACCAACGACCAACGCTCGGATGCGCACCATTCGAATCACCCCGCTTACGACTCTCGGGCACACCGCGTTCCGCGACCTCGTGGAACGCGCTGCGCTCCTGGCTCACCGGAAATGAATCCCACCACCCACACAGATCTCAATGCTCTTCGTCCGGGCGCGGGCCAACAGCGACGTCGAAACAGTTGCAAGTTTACTCGCGTACGACATCGTCTTCGAGAGCCGCACATGCGCTTCTCAAGGAGTGGCTGACGTACTGAGAGCGCTCAGATAATTCGCGCCGGTTGCTGCCGGACCCTATGCGTCCAAGCTGGGTCAGTATCTCAAGTTGCAGGTCATTGGGTGTTGCTGCGACTTCGGATAGCTGGTGTTAGCTCATCCGCACCAGGTGTTGTAAGTGCCGGTGGCGTAGGAGAGCCGCCGATCTCGTGGTTAACCCCGATCGCCGCCTGCCATACCCCCGCGACGAGCGCAGCGGGTACCGACTGGCAAAGCATCGCCGAGCTCTATTATGAACTCAGCGCGCTCACCGGCTCGCCGTTGGTCGAGCTGAACCGGGCCGTCGCGGTGTCGATGGCCCGGCGGACGCACACCCGCGCTGGCCGTCGTCGACAAGCTGTCCGAGGTCACCGCCCTGCGCCGCTACCACCTGCTGCCGGCCGTTCGGGGTGACCTGCTGCTTAAGCTCGAACGCCGCGAGGAGGCGCGCTCGGAGTTCGAACGGGCCGCAGTGATGACCGGCAACGAGGCCGAGTGGACGCTGCTGCTCGACCGGCCCGCGTCCTGCTGAATCGGCCGCGACGACGGGTGGCAGGGGTGGAAGCGGTGATCGGGAACCTGGTCGCGGCAGGCCGGACTGGCGACGTCGTCGACGACGGTCCCGGCCTGGTGCGCGGCACTTACCACTGTATGAAGTCAGTCTCGTCGCCAAACGGTGGCCCCTGTGACGAGACTGTTGACCGTATTGTGATGGAAACGATGAACTTGCCCATGATCCTTGCCTTTCGCATCGGTGCGACGCCGATCGCGGTAAACCGGCGTCACATCGACCGACTCGGCTACGATCGACGGCTGGGGCTCGCCGGTTCTTCGCAGCTCTTGGAGTTGGTCTTTGCCTCAGCTGGCGTGGGATCTCCGGTAGGTGTTGATCACCACTCCGGAGAGCAGGGCGCGGGTCTCGGTTAGGGCGAGTCTGGTGAGTGGGAACCCGCCGGAGAACAGCTTCCTGCCCGTGCCCAGCACGGTGGGGTGGACGACGAGCCGGTATTCGTCGACCAGGTCGCGCTCGGCCAGCGTCCTGATCAGCTGGGTGCTCCCCCACACCCGGATCTCGCCGCCCCGCTCCGCATGCAGCTTCTCCACCGCAGCCGCCTCGTCGGAGCCGAGGAGCCGCGTGTTCTGCCAGCCAACCTCAGTCAGCGTGCGCGACGCGACATACTTGGGGATGCGGTTGTTCCTCCCGGTCAACTCCCCCTGCAGGCCCTCTGCGTCTTCGTCCAACACACCCCATGCGCCGGCGAAGATCTCGTACGTCTCTCGGCAGAGCAGCAACGCCTCCGTCTTGCTCTCCCACTCCGCGACGATCTCCTCCTCACCGACGTACCTGTACTGCCAGCCGCCGTGCTCGAAGCCACCTTCCCCGGTCCTCACCTGGACCACCGGTTGCCTGGACGACGCCGTCGAGGGTCACGAACGCCTGCACCACGATGGAACTCATATCAGTTTCTCCCTGTGTGTCGATGTTGTCGATCCGCCTGCGTCCGCCTCGGGCGCTCCGCTCGCGGCGTTGCCCAGGCGCAAGAGCTGCCCGCGGCGGCGGGTCAAGTGGGCGGTCTCGGCAGTGTTGCCCGCCAGCTCGATGGCGTGGTCATACGCCGCGCACGACTCCTGGCTGCGCCCGAGTCGGCGCAGCATGTCGGCGCGGGTGGCGTGGTAGGCGTGGTAGCCCGCCAACTTTTCCTCAAGACGGTCAACAATCGCCAGTGCCACCTCCGGACCATGAATCTCGGCGACTGCGACGGCCCGGTTGAGGGCGATGATCGGCGAAGGGTCGAGGCTGGCCAGCTGGTCGTATAGGGCGACGACCTGCGACCAGTCGGTGTCGCGGGCGTCGCGGCCGGAGGTGTGCACGGCGTTGATCGCTGCGAGGATTTCGTAGCGGCCGGGAACCACTCCGGCGGCCAGGCGTTCGCGTACCAGCCGATGACCCTCGGCGATCAGCGCCGCGTCCCAGGCCCCGCGGTCTTGCTCGTCGAGGGTGACCAGTTCGCCGCTCGCCGAAACCCGGACGGTGCGGCGAGCCTCGATCAGGAGCATCAGCGCCAGCAGCCCGGCCACCTCACCGTCCTCCGGCAGGAAGGCACGGACCAGGCGAGTTAACCGGATCGCCTCGGCGGTCAGCTCGTGACGGACGGGATCGGTGTCGGGGCCGGTCGCCAGGTAGCCCTCGTTGAAAACGAGGAAGAGGACAGCGAGTACGCCGGAAACTCGGGCCGGGAGATCCTGGGCGGACGGTACCCGATACGGGATACGAGCCGCCTTGATCTTGGCCTTCGCGCGGGTGATTCGCTTTCCCATGGTGTACTCCTGCACCAGGAACGCACGGGCGATCTGAGGCACGGTGAGACCTCCAACCATGCGCAGTGTCAGCGCCACCCGGGCCTCCATGGTGAGCGCCGGATGACAGCAGGTGAAGATCAGCCGGAGCCGGTCGTCCTCGATCGCGCCGAGAGACTCGGGCGGGTCGTCGTCGTACAAAATCCGAGCCTCCTTGTGCTTGTCGTCGCGCTTGTTCTCGCGCCGGAGCCGGTCGATGGCCTTGCGGTTGGCGGTGGTAGTCAGCCAGGCACCGGGGCTGGGCGGCACGCCGTCGGCAGGCCACCGCTGGAGGGCGGTAGCGAACGCCTCAGCCGCCGCTTCCTCGGCGATGTCGAGGTCACCGAAACGCCTGGTCAGGGAGGCGACCATCCGCGCCCACTCCTCGTGGTGAATCCTTGCGATGGCAGCCCTGGCGTCGATCACGCTCACACGACCAGGAACGGCCGCACCTCGACCCTCCGGTTGCAGGCCTTCGATCCATCGGCGGCGAGTTTGAGCGCCACGTCGAGGTCGGGGGCCTCCATGATCCAGAAACCGGCGAGGTACTCCTTCGTCTCGACAAAGGGGCCGTCGGTGAACAACGCTTCCTCGCCCCGGCCGTCGATGACGGTGGCCGCGTTGGGCGACGCGAGGCCGCCGGCGAAGACCCAGTAACCCTCCGTCTGGAGCCGATCGTTGAACGCGTCAATGGCTGCCATTTCGGCCGGTGTGGCGAGGTCGAGCTTGTCGTGGATCACGGAAACCAGGTACTGCATCTCGAATCATCTCCTCTGGTATCGGGCACCCTCATGGGTGGCCGTTCACCTCTTCTACGAACACCCCTGGCCCAATCCGACACCCTATCCCCGATTTGTTTCAAGGACTCTGGCATTTCGGTTGAGCCATCCGACAGCGAGACGGTCTTGAGGAGGTTGCGCCCCGGATTCCTGATGCATCCCGAATACTGAAAAAACGGATACCGAACTTCCCCATCGAAGTTCAACTATTCGATTTTGCTGACGAGTTTGAGGGGCGACCGGGCTCTTCCCTCCGGGAGCTTTGACGTCAGCGGATTATCCGCAATTCAACCAGCTTGGGCCGGAGAGATCGATGCACTCAGTGCCGTCGGACACAAAACCGTTGCGCTCGTGGAACGCGATCGCTCGATCACGCGCAGGGTCGGCGTGGAGCACGGCATCGAGCATCGACTAACCAAGCGCGCTGCTATGGGTGGCTGCCAGCAGATAGATCGAGAACATATGGAGCGGCCGAACCAACGGGAAGCCATGTTCAGCGTCAGGTCCGCCCGATACACCCTAATTCTCAAAGCCACCACAGCTCCCCCACGCTCCACGATGTTCATGTGTCCCGGTCGCGGCGTGAGCGTCAGGTATCCGGTCCAGGACTGCTTGCAGTAGTCGATTGCAATGCCTGCACGAACCAAGGGAAGTCGTCGGTCCGCTCAAGGATGAGCGGCGCGATCGGCGACCACATCGTAGTTTCACTGTTTCCTGTCCATGTCCCGCGCGGGGAGACGCTGGCCTGTACAACGTTCCGCACGTGACCGTAAACGAGGAACACCGCATCAAGTTGATCACTCGGACAGAGGTCGGTACTGGCAAAGGAAGATAGCGCTCGATCGATCCAAGCACCTTCGTCACTGCACACGCTCCTGGATGAAAATACACTTCGATTGAATCCTGAACAGGCACGATCGGTCGTCGCAAGCGACAGATAACATGCAGGTGCTGTTCCATGAAATGGTCCCGTCTTTCGTGCCTGTTCCCGTTGAAGTGGGACTGGTGGGGAGGTGATGGTCGGTGCGGCCGCCGAAGAAAGCTACACGGAGATGAGAAACATGACGAGCAGGATGGACGTGGGCTGGCTCGCAGTCAACGTTGTTCCAGGGGGTGAGCATCGAGACGGGCCTGCAGTCCGCGCGAGATGAGGCGTGCAGCCTGAGAGGCGGGCTTTCGAACTGCCTGATCGGCGAGACACTTCCCGAATTCAGACGCGAAGTCGAGCCGCGGATGTGCGCTAACCACCTCGGTGATCAAGTGGGAGGGCAACACATCCAGTCTTGCCCCAGAAATATCCAGGCTCGTTGCCATCTCCAGCAGATGTCCCTCCGGGTCGTCTGCACGGTCAACTGACGGAAGCATGTGCCGCTCGATTACCTCGATGACTCGATCGCGACGATAGGTCTTCCATCCGGCACCTGCCGTGAGCACCCAAGCAAGGTGTCCTCCCGTCGTCTCGAAGGGCACCCGCGCGGCATCGAACTCAGGGACGAGCCCTACGTCATGCAGTAAAGCGGCGACCTGCAGGAGTTCGCGGTCGATCGCCGACATTCCATCCGCCTTTGCAAGGGCGAGAGCAAACTTCCAAGTTCGCATGCTGTGGTTGTACAACGCAGGCGACAAATAGTGCGCTGCGACGATCCCGGCCGCGTATTCAGCTTGTGTGTCGGCCTGAAATGAATCAATCCGGGTCATTCGGTAATCATCTCCGATGTCGGCAGAGAACGCTCGCCCGCCGACACAGTCCCCTCACAGCAGGTCAAAGGATTGACCTCAAGATGTTGAAGCCCCGGTTCGGTGAAACCGCCATCGTTCTGACCATCGATGACGGGCGAGTTGCCGGGATTTCGACGGATAGTCAAAGATTGATCATGCCCGATCGACTGTGTCAGAGTATGGGCCTTGGCTAAGAGGTGGCGTTGCTCGGGAATGCTTGAGGTCCGCCGAGCGGCCGCTCGATAATATATTTGTGCGGCTTGAGCGTCACCGGCCATTTCGAGGAGGTGAGCACGAACGGCTTCAAGCCGGTGGAGATCCGATAATCGGTACTCCGTCTGGAGCTGGGCCAATGTTTGGAGACCGATTTGAGCCCCACACGTCATCGCTACCGCGATAGTTCGGTTCAAGGCAACCGTTGGGCTGGGCGTGAGCGCCAGGAGTAGGTCATACAGTTGGACGATTTCGTCCCAATCCGTATCCTCCGCCTGGGAAGCCTGGTCGTGTACGGCAGCGATCGCGGCCTGAACTTGATAGGGTCCGAGGCGGTTTTTGGACAGGCTCTGACTGATGAGGGTTGTACCTTCAGCGATGAGTGAGGTGTTCCATCGGGTTCTGTCCTGATTCCCTAGCGGAATGACCGTGCTTCCGTCCGGGCTGCGGGCTTCGCGACGCGCTTCGATGAGAAGCATCAGTGCTAGAAGTCCGGTGACCTCCCCGTCGTTTGGGAGCAGCTGGTGCAGTTGTCGCTCGAGCCGGATCGCTTCGTCGGTCAGATCGACCCGGTAGAGGCGCTTTCCGGAACTGGCTGTGTGACCTTCAGTAAAGATGAGGTAGAGCACGTGTAACACTGAAGGTGTTCTTTCCGACCGAGCTTCTGGAGACGCTGCGATTTGCAAACCGGTGGCTCGAATGCGCTGTTTTGCGCGACTGATGCGCTGGGCCATCGTGGGTTCCGGGATCAGGAAAGCCGCCGCTATTTCCGCTGTGGTCAAGCCGCCTAATGCACGCAGGGTGAGCGCGACCTGAGCGGAGGCGTTTAACGCGGGATGGCAGCAGTGATACAAGAGATCGAGCGTATCGTCGGCATCGGACACTGCCTCCGTCGCAACAATCAGACTGGCAGCGACTGCCTCCTCCCGGCGACGTCGCGAACCGTCTTTTCGCCAGATTTCTATGAGCCGACGGGAACTAACGGTGAGTAGCCACCCATAGGGGTTTGCCGGGATGCCCTCCCGCGGCCATTCCACGGTTGCCGCAATAAGGGCCTCCTGCATAGCATCTTCGCAGGAGTCGAAGTCATGGTACTTCCGAATGAGCCCGCGAAGTACTGAGACTGCGAGCTCGCGCAGGAGCGGCTCGATCTGTTGACCCGGCATCAGGTTTCCAGATAGCTCAGATTTGCTACCGGCCGCACCTCAACAGCACCAAAGGCAGCATCAGGAATGCGGGCAGCGTACTCGATGGCTCGCTCGATGTTGTCGCAGTCGACGAGGCAGAACCCGACTACCTGCTCCTTGATCTCGGAATAGGGCCCATCCGTGATAGTCAGCAGACCGCCTCGGGTCGACACGGTCCTAGACATCGCCGGGTCGGCGAGACCTTCAGCGGCCACCAGGTCTCCGGTCTCAGCCATGTCCGCACTGACCGCCAGATGATCGCGCCCGAACTGTACCTGTTGTTCCTCCGAGAGACTTTCCCATACGGCGCGAAACTCGGGGTTGCTGTAGATCATGATCATGAATTTCATCGGAGCTCCTCAGCCTCGTATCAAAATGGTCTCACCTGCATGTCGAAACTAGGTTTCCGGTTTCGACATGCAGGTGATAGGCACCCTTGAGGGTGGGCTCAGAAATCTCCACGCCTCTCCGAGAGAAAGTTGATGACGATGACCCAAACAGTACATTCCGCAGATGGAACCCCGATCGCCTATGAGCAGAGTGGAGCTGGACCGGCGCTCATACTCACGTTGGGAGCGCTGACCGCACGGAAGGCCGCCGACGGCCTCGTATCACTGCTCGATCAAGTCTTCACCGTGTACAGCTATGACCGACGTGGACGCGGGGACAGCGGTGACGCAGCTGCCTACTCCGTCGAACGCGAGGTAGATGACCTGCATGCTCTCTTAGCTGCTGCTGGCGGAACGGCATACCTCTACGGCCACTCCAGCGGAGGCATCCTCGCTCTGCGTGCAGCAGCTTCCACCTCAGGATTCTCAAAAGTGGCCGTCTACGAACCTCCATTCTGCACCGAATTCCAGCCCGGGTTCCCCGAACACATCGCAGACCTACTTACTGAAGGACGTCGCGATGACGCCGTCGCCGACTGGATGCGAAACACAGGCGCACCCTTCGAAGAAGGATGGAAGCATGCCTTTTTCTGGCCAGAGATGGTCGCCCTGGCAAACTCATTGCCCTACGATCTGGCGGTGACGGGTGATGGCAGCCTTCCAGTGGACGACTTTCAGCGAGTAACGGCGAACGTTCTTGCCCTCTACGGCGGCGACAGCGAAGCGTGGGCGGCCGAATCGGCCCGGGCAGTCGCCCGAGCGATTCCAGGTGCGAGAAGCGAAGTCGTTCCCGGTCAAAACCATCCAGTCGCCCACGACGTCATCGCACCAATCATCATCCACTTCTTCAAGTAAAAATCCGCTCGCCGCAATCAACTCGCACCGCGAGCCGAATACCGATTGAGAGAAACGGATATGGACGTCGAACGAACATCCGTATGGGTCCTGATCGTCGCATCCATCGCTACCTTGATGGCGGCGTTGGATATGCTGGTCGTTACGACCGCGCTCGACGTAATACGTCAAAGTGTTGCCGCTTCTCCCAACGCGCTGACCTGGACGATCACAGCCTACAATCTCACCTTCGCTGTTCTCCTACTACCCGCGGCCAGCTTGGGAGACCGGTGGGGTCGGCGGCGACTCTTTCTCATCGGTCTCACCATCTTCACGCTCGGCTCCACAGGATGCGCACTCGCGTCATCAGCATCGTGGCTCATTGCAGCACGCGCGTTGCAGGGGGCCGGTGCAGCGGTAATCACGCCCACGGCGCTTGCACTTATCGCGGCGGTCTTTCCGACAGAACGTCGGGGGCGAGCACTGGGAATCGCATCAGGTGTGACAGGCTTGTCCACGTTGCTCGGTCCGGTTCTGGGCGGGGCGGTCACATCGCTTTTCGGATGGTCGTGGATTTTCTGGCTCAACGTCCCCATCGGTATCATTACGATTGTGCTGACGGCATTGAAAATTCCGGAGAGCCGCGGAGCGCGGTTTCCGCTGGATACTCCCGGGCTCGCTCTTTTGATCGTGGGAATTTTCTCGGTCATCGTAGGTCTCAACGGCATTAGCGGCAGTGGGGCCCAGTTTTTAGCTGGGACATTACTGTTCGGTGGCGTGGTGTTGACTGTCTTCGTATCTTGGGAACATCATGCGCGATACCCGATTCTGCCAACCTCCTACTTTCGTCTAAAATCGTTCACAGTAGGCAACACGGTCACGGTGCTGCATATAGCGACAGTGCTTGGTGCGGTGTTCATGATGGCCCAGTTTCTGCAGCGAGGACTCGGATTGACTCCTGTGATGAGCGGGCTGGCACTCCTTCCGTGGACAGGAAGCATGCTCCTCGTCGCACCGATTGCCGGCGAGTTGTCGGACCGTGTGGGCGCACGTCCGGTAATGATTGTGGGACTTCTCCTCGGTGCAACGGGGCTCGGGTGGCTCGCCCTCGTAGTGCACACCGGTATGACGTACTGGGAAGTTGCGTTGCCGCTCGTATTTAGCGGAATCGGCAATTCTGCAGCCTTCCCCGCTGTGCAGAAATATGTACTAACGGGGTTCGATATAGGCGAGTTGGGCAGAGCCGTTGGCGTGAATAGTCTCATCCGAGAGCTTGGAGGGGTGCTTGGCATCGCCACTGCCGGTGGCGTTTTCGCTCGATACGGTTCCTACTCGAACTCCGTCACTTTCATCGCTGGATTCAAACCGACCATGGCACTTTGCGCCGCATCTCTCGCGGCAGCAGCATTCCTAACACTTATCGTCAAACACAGCGAAGAGTTCACGGCGGCGGTGTCTTCATCAACGAATACCTGAAGTGGATTAATTTACCGAACTATATAATAGTCGACTTCTCTACTCACAGCACAAAATCCAGAAGGGAAGAATAATGAAAAACGTAATCGATGCTCCATTCTCCAGCCACTTCAGCGCCGAATGGGTGGATGCATGGAATGCACACGATGTAGAACGTGTGTTGAGCCATTTCCGTGACGATGTGAAATTCACCTCACCCCTAGCCGCGAAACTCATTGAGGGAAGTGATGGCACGTTGTGCGGTAAGGTCGAGCTTCGAAATTATTGGCTCGAAGGTGTCAAGCAGAACCCGGATCTGAAATTCACGATCGAGAATGTCTACACCGGTATTGAAACGATCGTCATCAACTATCGTAATCAAAATGGAAAGCTTGCCAATGAGGTTCTCACCTTCAAAGACGGGCTGATCATCGAGGGCCACGGCACGTACCTCGGCCAGGGCGACGAGGACACGTTCGTGGAATAGAGCCTAATAACTGTCAGGTTTTATCTATATAATCGGCTCTTCGCGTTTCGTGGTGAATACCAGCCCGCTGAGATGAATTCATGCCACCGTCCGGGCGGCACTTCTCAATAGGATACGTGGTTGGGTTGCGGAACCCGCGGGCAATCTTTTTGATGTTTTTGATCATTGTGTTGCTGCCTCGACTTTCGCCGTTGTGACCCTTGTCGCCAGCAGGGTTTGGATCTCCGGTCACCACTTGCTCACAGTGGCCAACAGGTCGGTCGGTTTCCTTCATCGCCGCCACCTTGACCTGGCGCTCAAAGAACTCTTTTCGCTCGTCCACGCTGGCCGGATTACTGGTTGAGAGCATCACCACGCAGGGCTTCCTTGACACCCCAGCCGGCAACAAGTTCCCGGGTCGGGTCAGAGGTGGAGAACACGTCGCCCAGACGCTTCTTTGCCGTTCTCGGAGAGCGTGTCATAGCCGCGCAGCAGCAGTTGTCGGTGCGCCCAGGTCTTGTCCGTCTTCAATCCTCGGCGCCCGTTCTGCTCCCGGGAAACCCGTTAGCGGACCGTGGTGAGCATGCCATTGGCCAAGAGGACCATCTGGAAATGATCCACGCTGACGGCGGCGCCGGGCAGGGTCTCCCGAAGGGCCTTGCGGAAAGCGGCTGACGGGTCGTTGCCGACCGTCGCTGGTCCTCGATGGGGGATGCGCACCAAATCCACCAGGCGTGTGGTTGGAATGGCCAGCTGCCGGCGACGATCCTTAGTCCGTGTGGGACGGCGGCTTGCCCATGTTCTTCGTGGTGAAGGGCGCGGTTCAGGTCTCATGTCTCGGCGGCGAGCTGCGCAGGAACGTAGACAGACGCCGTCATGGGCGAAAAGGCCTACTCGTTCTGGACGATGTGATCCCTTCTGCGCGACCCTGGCGCGTCGTCGAACAGAGACCTTCAAAGCTTCAAACGGTGTGAGCATTGCTACACGCCACGACAAGGCCGCAGTCCTCTACCTGGTCCTTATCTGACTTCGCCATTAGGGAGACACGCCCTACGGGCTTTGTGGTTCACGTTGGATGAGACAGGACAAAAAACGGGGCGCGCAGAAGCTCCTATCGAACCCATGCAGACACCTTTGGTCATTCTGTGCTGTGCAGAAACTTGGGAAAATGACAGTCCTCACCGAACAGGTCAGCCTGTTAAAATAACAACGCAAAAATAAGACGGTCATTTCTGATCGACTGCGGACCTTCGACATCAACGGGTCCCGTCGACGGCTACGCTAATGCCGAAGGAGAGGAAAACGGTTCCTGTGGTCGCGTCGAGAAAGCGCTTAGTCTTGGGACGCAAGAACCAGGTCCCTGCGCGGGCGGCTAACGAACCGATGATTAAATACCACGTCACCGCCTCCGCCGCTTGTACCCCGCTGAGCAAGAGCGTCATAGTGATCGGGGACTCACCTCGCGGGATGAACTGGGGAAGAAATGCCACGAAGAAGATGCCGAGCTTCGGGTTTAATATGGCAGTGATAAGGGCTCGGCGAAAGCCCCACCCAAATCTGACAGGTGATCTCGGTCGACCAACCTGGACGGGCGCACCCGGACCGGCGGTGGACGCGCGGTTTGCCGCCGATCGAAAGCACTGAACTGCGAGGAAGACCAAATAGGCAGCGCATGCGTACCTAAATACCGAATAGATCTCACCCGTAGCGCGCAGCATCGCGGACAGGCCCAACGCGGCAGCGAATCCCCAAACCAGTACGCCCGCTCCGATGCCCAGCGCGGCTCGATGTGCTGCGGACCGTCCAGCCCGAATTGAGGTTGTCAAAACCACTGCCGTGTCAGGCCCAGGCAGCACCGTGAGCAGACCCACGGCGATCGAAACGTCAGGACGGAATTCGCAATCGTCATTTCAGCAATTCCTACCGGGGTCACTGAGCCGCCGGCCCACCCTCAAGAGCTTCAGCGACGACGGTATCGCGCTCGAGATGGCTAAGGCTTTCCTTCCCCCGAAGCGGAGAGCGATTTGCGGTTTCACGAAAGTTCTGCCTGAGGGTCGGCTGGCGCGTAGACCGACGAAACGACGCCGGTCTTGTACGCGGTTGATTCGAGGAGTTTGAGGTGCACTCTGCTCGCGTTGTTGGGGAAGAGCTCTTGTCCGGAACCAAGCACGAGCGGATGAACCAGGAGATGTAACTCATCTAGGAGGCCCTTATTTAGGAGGAAGCGCACCAGTGTCGGGCTTCCACTGACCGAGATGTTCTTTCCCACACCCTCCTTGAGGGCAGCGATTTCCTCGGGGATGTCGGCGCCCAGGAGTGTGGAATTTTGCCACTCGAGATTGGTGAGGGTGGTGGAGGCTACGAGTTTTCGGGTTCCATTGATCGCGTCGGCGAACGGAACTTCACTGCCCTGAACTGACCAGTGCGCCGCGAATTCTTCGTAAGTCTTCCGTCCGAGAATGAGCGTGTCGGCAGAGGCGGCCATTGCTGCGATCTTCTGGCCAACTTGATCGTTGTAGTAAGGGAACTGCCAATTTTGTGGCGCCTCGACGACACCGTCGAGCGAGATGAACAAGCCGGCAATGATCTTTCTCAAAGTGACTCCTATATTGGTGATGAAGGGACATGAACAAGGCGACGAACTGGCATCAGCTGCGCTGCAATCGGCGTCGCCTGAGTCGGGAAGGTCATTCCTCTAGCATGTGGTGAGAGGCGGCCTCCGCAATTGGTTGATCCGGCTAGAACCGTGATCCAGATCGGCTGGTTAGAGTCCGAACTCGTTGACGTATTCAGAAACTAGCTCGGGTGGTGGGGGCATCTCGGTTCGATGAACGGCGCCTCTCCCCCCGTCGAGGAGCGTCGCTAGTTGGGTGAAAGCGATATCGAACCCGGCAGCGGTGTATGGTGCGTGTTCTGGATGGCCGCACGTGTTTCGCAGGGTGAGGGTGCACCCGTGTGCGTCGGTTGAGAGACGCCAGTCGAGGGTGTCGTCCATAGTGGTGTACGAAAATCGATTGGGTTCTTCAAAGTGTAGGATTCGCCCTTCGAAGGGTTCTCCGCCTGGAAACGCGAAGGTGATGAGCCCGGCCGTTCGAAGGATCTTCACGCGGGTGGGATACCAAGTCAGCAGTTCGTCGGGATCGGTCAGCGCTTGCCATACTCGGGCGACGGGGTGACGGAACCGTCGACTTACTACGACAATTCGCGCTCCGGAGTCTCCCTGTTCAAGTCTTGTCACGAGGGTGTCATTTCCTGCGTTCATGCCTTCACCGCCTGGTATGTGTTGACTAGGACTCCTGCCGGGAAGCGGTCGGAGCTGATCAGTTCTAATTTTTGGGGCTCGGGAAAGAGTTTCTTTCCGGACCCGAGTGCGATGGGGTGGACTGTCAGCCTGAATTGGTCGACGAGATTCTGGCGGAGCATGGACGTGATGAATTCGGTGCCGCCGGTGACGCCGATCGTTCCGCCTGGTTTCGCTCGAAGCGCGGCGATTTCCTCCCCGGGGGACTTTGTGGCGATCCGAGCACGTTCCCATTCGGTGTCGGTTAGGGTGCGGCTGAAGACGAGCTTTTCGTGCCCGTTGATCATGGGAGCCAGTGGATCATCGGCGGTGGGCCAGTATGCAAACTGATCTTGGTAGGTCACACGCCCCATGAGCATGGTCTCGACTTGCTCGAGATAGCTCTGCGTCGCCGCAATAAGGTCCGGTCTGAGATCGCCGTAGATCCAATCAATCATTCCGTCGGACCTGGCGATATATCCGTCGGCGGAGATTTGCATTGCAAGCGATACCGTTCTCACTTCGCTACAACCTGCCCTCGACCAGGGTCGGCTTGTCGGTGGGTCGCCTGTAGTAGGTGGGCGGCGGTGACCGCCAGCCAAATCCAGGCGAGGACGACTGCGGCGGTGAAGCCCAGAACGATCACGGCTGAGGTCGATCCGCTGGCGATGCCGATGAAAGCGGCCACGAAAACGGTGCCGGTAATGATGGAGAACGCTCCGAGTCCCCGGTTTCCGGTGGCGAAGAACCGTCGGGAGAGAACGAAACATCCCGCGATGAGACCAATAAAACCGAGGCCGCCTGTGACGAAGTGAAGGAATCCGTGGACGGACCCGGCGGTGGCATGGCCGGGGGACGTCCCTGGGGGGAATCCGTTCATGGGGTCAGCGATGAAGATGCCGGCGCCGATAAGGCCTGCACCGTAGAGCCCGATGAGCAGCGGCCCCCATGTTCCGCCCCGTCCAGGGTGGAGAGAGCGGCGGATTCCGATGGAGCAGAGCAGGGTGAGAATTCCGGTGAGGACGAGGTTGGCTATTTGAATCCAGCCAAGATCACCGTTTGCTAGGACGCTGAGGTCATTATGAGCCGCGTCGAAGCCTGGCCGTAGGAATGCTTGCGCGAATCCGACGACGAGGTAGAGCGGCCCAGCGACGAGCCCGCAGGCAAGCAGAGCTCGAGTTGTGGGGTTGGGTGAGACCAGGGGTTGGTGGCCCTGGACCTGCGTTGGGTGGGCAGTTTTGGACATGGTTTCACTCCCTGAGGTGCGGTGGAACTTTCGGTGAGGCGGAGCTTAGGGGATTAGGCGGCGAAGAAAGCGCGAAGCTGCGGGACCATGGCCGTGTTTGATACTTGGTGCGTCTGGCCGTCGAGGATGTGGTGCAGAGACTGCGGAACCGCCTTGGCGATCATCGATTGAGCGGCCGCCATTGCTGGGGCGGCTTTTCCTCCGACCATGACAAGGGTCGGAACGGGGATATGAGCGAGCCGGTCCACGGGTGCGGTGAAGTTGTTTAGAACAGCCGTCTCGTAAGGAAGCGTGTTCGCGGAGGCAGTCTGGCTCTTCCACACCCCAGGGATGAAGTGAAGCATGATCGGGACGAATGCTGGAACGCCAATCATTTTCACCAAAAAGTACGAGACCATCGCACCGCGCTTATTCTGGGCGAGTAGCGCGTTCAGGTGGCGGGCGTGGTCGATGGGAACGCCATTGATGACGCCCACCCCGGTGTAGGGTGCCTCGTAGGTGGCGAGCTTACGCATCGGTACACCGGCAGCGGCCGCTTCAAGGGCAAGCGCAGCGCCTGAGGAAATGCCGTAGACGAAGGCGTTGCCGCCTGTGTGGCGGATGACGGCAACGAGATCTTCGATTTCGCGCTCCGCCGCGTATGGCTTGGTATCCCCGCTGTCTCCGCGGCCTCGGCGATCGTAGAAGTACACGCTGAAGGAGTTGGCAAGCTCCTGGGCGAGCCTTCGAGCCGGGCCAAAGGATCGGCCGCAGAATGCCCCGTCAACGAGCACGAGTGCCGGCCCCGAACCAATTCTCTCCACGGAAATTGTTGTGGCATCTGCCGAGGTAACCTGGTCGATGGCGGTTTCATGGATTGTGGTTTTCATGCTGAGTACCTTTCAAGGATCGTGTCGAGTTTGGCGAAGGAAAGGACCCAGCCGGCCAGAGTCATGTCGCGGATCTCGTCTGTGAACGGGCCCTGATGAAGGGTCATTCGGGTTCGCTCGCCGTGGTCGTGGAACTCCAGACGCAGGATGATGTCATCTACTTCTCCTGCGGCGGTCTTCGCTTTCATCCGGATTTCGAGATATTCGGGTTCCTGAAACGAGACGATTCGCCCCCGAATAGGGTTGGCCGCTCCGGTGGAATCGTCGACCATGGAGAGTTCCCACCGGCCGTCCTCGACGAGGTCTACCGTGACGCTCTCGATTGGTACCGTGACTCCTTCCGGGCCAAACCAGCTCGCGAGTAGTTCAGGCTTGGTCCAGAACCGCCACACAATATCGCGCGGCGCTGCGAATGCGCGCGAGACAAAGACGTCGCGCTCCGTTACCTCGCGCCGACTGGCCTCAGACATCGCGTCCCCGAAGGTCGTGTTCGGAATCGCGCTGAAACACGGCGAGAGCGCCATCGAGCTTGTCGAATGACTCACGCCAGAATTTTCTGTATCGCTCCACGTACTCACTCGCTTCCTTCAACCGGTCGGCCTCCAGATGACTCAATCGTGCTGTTGCAACCCGACTCCTCGAGATGAGGCCGGCATCTTCGAGCACTTTCAGATGTTTTGAGATGGCGGGTTGGCTGATCTCAAACGGCGCAGCCAGATCCGAGACCTGGGCGTCGCCCTGCGTCAGTCGCTGAAGAATTGCACGACGCGTAGGGTCGGCCAAAGCACCAAATACCGCACTGAGACTATCCACAGTCATTTCAATAACCCATCCGTTCTATAACCTTATGGTTCCAGAATAACCAACGCGAGCGTACTGTCAAGTGCACGACAAGACTCGTCAGTGGTCCCGCGAGATGAAGTGCCTGCCTGCGCGTAAATTATGGGCCGTCACTGGCACGGCGGTGACGACGCGATGGGGATGACCCTGCCGATGGGTAGGCGCAGGGAAATCTCGAAGCAGTACGCACAGGATTAGGCGAAAGCCGTCGATGATCTCAGGTGACACCATCGACCGGTTGCCCAAACTCGCCAGGACCGGACTCGTAATCAGCACATGAACTCCCTGAAAATGGGAGCAGCGGGTCAGTGACCCGAGTCTCCGGTGCCGCGTTGGAGGAGTTCGGCGGCTTCGGCGAGGTGGTGTTCGAGCGCCCCGCGTTCTTCTGCGGAGAGTTTGGGCGTGCTGTCATAGATCGCGGTTCTGATACTGTTGCCCGCCCGGTCAACGATGTCGGCGCGAGTACGCGTGGTGAGTTCGACGCGCACCTTCCTCCGATCAGATGAGTCGGCCTCGATCGTAAGCGCACCGGCATCAGCCATCGAGCGCGTGATCCGTGATACGAGGCTTTGCGCGAGACCGGTTCGCTCGGTGATATCGCGGATCGTGGACAGCGGATGTCGGGCAATATCTTCGAGCACTGCCAGCTCACCGGCATTCACCCTGTCGTCGCCTATGTTTTTTGTTGCCCGCAATGCGATCTCACGTAACGTTCGGGCAAGGCGATGAAGGTCAGCAGCACGCATACCCCTTATTCAATCACAGGTGATATAGTTCTAATGCATCACAAGTGATTGAATTGGGAGGTTGTATGTTCTGGGACTGGGGAGATATCGGCCAGACCACCGACAACGTCATCATCATTGCCGGGATCGCGGTCCTCATTTTTCGTCAGTTCATCTGGCGGTCCGCCGAGCTGCACCGCATGCTGCGCCTGCCGATGATCATCATCGCTGTCGGGATCACCTACCTCATCGTCGAACTCTGGGGAGGATTCCACTGGGTTCCGGGTGACTGGTTGATCATCGGCGAACTGGCCCTGGTCTCAATCACCGGCACTGCGATGGGATACGTCACACGGTTCCGCACGGTCGACGGTCATCTCCAATATCGCCTCACTGCTGCCGGCATCGGACTATGGGCGGCGTTCATCGCGATCCGGGTGGGATCGTTCGTTCTGGCCTCTATGCTCGGTGCTAACCTCACCGACGCAACAGGGCTAATTCTTCTCTCGTTCGGAGTGAACCGCCTCGCGGCGATCACCGTCGTCAGACGACGTGTGCAACAGATCCTCGTGACTCTCTCAGGCGCGATTATTAGTTAGATAAGATCAGCCAATCGCCCTTATCTGTGACGTCTGCATGAGCGGTAGTTGGCTCGCGGGGAGAGTCAGGCACTCCGATAGCCGATGGTTCTGCCGGAGGATTGATCACGTTGACTAGGTGCTGGTCAGGCATCAATGCTGATAGGTGCCCGGAGATACTCCGATGAGTTTTGTGAATTCGCGGGTGAAGTGGGTTTGGTCGAACCACCCGTGGCGAGCAGCGAGGCCAGCAAGTGAGCCGATGTATCCCGCATCGAGGTCGCTGACGGCGTCGTGGATTCGGTAGCGTCTCAGTACCCACTTCGGTGTGGCGCCGACGTAGTGCTCGAAGAGCCGTTGTAGCCGGCGGGTACTGATCCCGCAACGTTCCTCGACCTGTCCTACACGAACCAGGGATCGGTCATGCAGTCGTAATGGCACTGGTGTCCACCGTCAGCGTTTCTCTGGTTTTACGCGGTGTGGCTGGGACCAGCCGGGGACCGTGCTGTTGAGGAACCGGATCTGGTCATCAGTTAGCTGGTTCCGGTGGTTCTTTTGTCGTTGGCCGTGTAACCAGACTCCCAGGACACGTTCGTCCTCGGAACTGAATCCCTTATAGCGGGGCCATGGTCTTTCCGTGGCCACGAATTCCTTCAGCTGGCCCAGCCGGGTGAACCAGCGTTGGGCGTCAGCAATTTCCCGGGGCGTGGATCTCCACTCCCCAACCGCATCAAGTACCTCCAGGTGTGATGGGTGGAGTCGGCCGTGGCGTTCACGGGCGCGTTGCTGGCTGAGCCAGCTGGCCAGGTTCTGTTCCTCCCGTGTGGCTCCGGAATGCACAGGCGCCCGGCCGGCAACAGCGATATGCTTTCTCAGCTCCTCCACCCGTTGCAGCCAGGCTTTTCCTGGAAGGGGCCGTGAGTCAGTTGTTTTGTTCGCCTGGTAATCTTCATTCAGCCCGGGGTCAATGACGATGCGGTGTTGGAGGTGGCGGTGGACGGTGCTTGCCGGGGCGTGGCACAGGGCCGCGATCCGGCCGAAAGGCAATCCTGCCCGGTACATCAGATCCCACTCCGGATGGCTACTCTCCGGCACCACAGGCACGTCCATAACCCCGATCCTCCCCCACAGCCCGGCCTACCGGCTACACCTCAACCACTAGCTCAGGTCCACGCCCCCTGCTGGGAGGGAGGGAGCGGCCGGCCCGTAAGCCGGTCCACAACCGAACAAACCGTTCATTGATTTGCAACAACGCCATCTCCGGGGCGCCGCCCGCGGCTCCAGTAAGTGGGTCTGTGCCAGCCATGAACAACATTCGAACAGGCGCCATTTCGATTGTCCTGCCCGGGAGGGGAAGGCCACTGGCTTCCCAGACATGACGAGGATCTGAGGCACTGGGTCCCCAGCGCGAAATCGGGGTATTGATCTCATCTACCAGAGCGCGCAGCAGGCGGGCCTAGACACCGGCGTGGATGCTGTGGCGCGGGCAACCGGACCCGTCCGTTGTCAGCTCCTGCACCATCGGCCGATCCACTGTCCTGATCCGCTCGTCGGCGCGACGCGAGTCGTCTAGTCCACTCAAAGTAGCCCCCGCCGTGAGTTCGGGCATGCTGTCATCCATCTCAGCGACAAATTCGGACTCACACTCGCCAAAGGATCCACGCCCCACTAGACCCCTCACCGGTGGGTCGAGCGGCTTGCCTTGCCCTGCCTGCCCGCCGCCAGATTGTTCGGGGTCAGGGGTCAGGGGGTCCGCCCCACGATGCACCGAGCTCGTTAGGCGCAATGCCGTTTACTTAGGGTTTTGTCTGTTAATCTTTTTTTATGGCACGCAGTGGATGGGTGAAGCCCGAAAGTTCTGAACGGTTGAGTGATGACGTCTCGCTGGGCGTGCTGACGCGCGTCTTCGCCCCTGATGTGGTGGACCGTGTGATCGCCCGGACCGGTGCCGGGCAGCAGCGCACGCGGCTGCTGCCGGCGCGGTTGATGGTGTACTACGTGATGGCGATGGCGTTATTCTCGGCCGGGTCCTATGAGGAGGTGATGCGGTCGTTGCTGGCCGGTCTGGACTGGATCACCGGGCGGTTCGGCGGCTGGACGATGCCGACGAAGGCCGCGATTTTCAAGGCCAGGACCAGGCTTGGCTCCACGGTCATGATCGAGCTCTTCACCGAGGTCGCCCAACCGCTGGCCGTTGCGGGTGGTCCTGGTTTCTACAAGTCATGGCGGCTGGTCAGCGTGGACGGCACGACCTTGGACATCGCCGATACGACGGTCAATGAACGCGCTTACGGCCGTCCGGGCACCAAATCCGAGGCCAAGAGCGCCTTCCCGCAGGCCAGGGTCCTGGGTCTCGTGGAGTGCGGCACGCACGCTGTGATCGGGGCGGTCGCTGCCAGCTGCACGACCAGCGAGCACGACATGTATCCGGCCCTGCGCCACCGCCTGGATCCGTCCATGTTGCTCATGGCCGACCGCGGGTTCTTCAGCTACGCGGCGTGGAAGGACAGCGCCGGGGACGGGGCGCAGCTTTTGTGGCGGATGAAGTCCTCGGCCCTGCTACCCGTGGTCCAGGAACTGCCGGACGGGTCATATCTTTCGGTCCTGTATCCCGATACCAGGGGCCGCCGGAACAAAACCGGTGGGATTGAGGTCCGGGTGATCGAATACACCGTCACCACGGGTGAGAGCACGAGCGATTTCCGGCTGATCACCACCATCCTGGACCCTGTCCTGGAACCGGTGGAGGACCTGGCCGAGCTCTACGCAAAACGCTGGGAAATCGAATCATGCTTCGATGAGCTCAAGACCCACCAGCGCGGACCATCGATCGTGCTGCGTTCCAAAACCCCGGACGGAGTGCTCCAGGAAATCTACGGCTACCTGTGCGTGCACTACGCCCTCAGGTCACTGATCGCCGGCGTCGCCCAACACTTCGAGGAAGACCCCCTCAGGATTTCCTTCACCAGGACTCTCCGGGCTGCCAGGCGTTCCCTCGCCGGCAGCCCGGCTTTTCCCCCCTCAAAAACAGGCTAAAAACAGCTTCGTGGCCTTCGCCACCGAAATCCTCCACGAGCTGCTGCCTCCGCGAAAACCCCGATCCAACCCACGGGTCATCAAACGCAAAATGTCCAACTGGCCACTCAAACGCATTCCCAAGCCTAAGTAAACGGTATTGTCGTTAGGCGAGTCCCCACCGCCAGGCATGGTGTCCTCCAGTGTCTGGAGACACCGGATGCTGACCGCTTGCTTGGCGAGCGTGGCTTCGCCTTCCTCGCCAAGTTTCCTCCATGGGATACGCACGGATCCCGTCTTCGCCACCTCGAGTACCTCTTCGACCGTGGCCGCTTCAGCGGTGCTGTGGGTGGGCAAGCCGTTTCCGTGCGCTGTCTATTGTCGCGGTGTGCATCGTTTCCAGCATGCTAGGAACCGCGGTTCCGATCGCTTCGAGCGACACGGACGACTTCTGACTGCTGTCATGCCGCGCGACCGTCGCTTGCCTCGCCTCTAGACCGCGGGGCCGACCTCGACGCTCAGCGGGACGCCCTTCAATTTCCCGCTCTGTCGCTCGCCGGCCAAACCCTTGAGCGGTCCGGGGCGTCGAGCCGCGCCCTGACATCTGCTGCCGCCAGGGCATCGATAAGCCCGGCCGCAGCGGTCGTTGTGCATTCATCGTCTTTAACCGCGATCACCACGGTGTGGACCGTGCGCTACCCGAGGTGGGATGCGCAGCCCGTGGTCGTCACCATGGGCCATAATCAGGCCACCGACCATGCGAGTGCTCGATCCCCACGCTGTGGCCCAGCATGTCTGCATCTGTCCGGCCATGTCGGTATAGGTGATATCGAAGAATCGTGCGAAGTTCTGCCCGAGCTCCTGACTTGTGGCCATCTGCAGGGCCTTGCCATCGCCCATCATCGCCTCGCACGTCATCGTGTTGATCGCTCCGGCGAATCGCTCCCGCTTCGTCTTGACCCCTACCAGGACGGGGATCGCCAAAACGTTCCCTTGATATATCGAGTCCACCCGGTGAAGACTCCAACCTTCCGAAAGATTGAGGGATTCGTGGCCATGCTGGACCGGTATGAGGCGCCCTACTCGCAATAGCGCGGCCCCTTAAGCGGCCAGTCCACGGCATGTCCCCACCCCGATCCGACCATGTCCATCGTTTAGGCGTTGCGGGCTGGGCGGCCTAACGCGGGAATGGTGTACATAATCGCATCTGCCATTATCGCGTCAGGGGAACGCGAATGCTAAGCCCTCGCCGACGATGCGCAGGCTCAGTTCATAGCCGGGACGGGCCAACATGGCGTAGCAATGCTGAATACTGATGATTTCCCCGCCCTGGGCTGATCCGGGTCGACAGGCTTATGTGGGTCGACGGATAGGGATACCGCCGAGCGAGAGTGGCCAGCGAGCCTTCCACCCATGCCTCCAGAATCATTGCATTTCCGAGAAATTCCGCGGTGGCTGGGGTCCGCCGGCCGGGTATACACCACGAACGGGTTGCCGATCTGAACTAGCTGTATGTGAACGAGAACTACTACCGATATGGGATAGCTGATGTCTGAAAGAGCCTTGCAGATCGATCCATAGCCTCCTATACTCTGAAAGAACCTTTCAGAGTATAGGAGACCCACCATGGATGGAATCCGTCCGAATCTCACCGATCCTGCCGTTCTAGATGCCCTATCGCATCCAGTGCGGCTTGACGTACTGAGCTACCTGATGTCATCGGGTCCTGCAACCGCTTCCGAGTGCGCACGTGCTGTCGGGGATACCCCGTCGAACTGCAGCTATCACCTGAGAGTGCTCGCCAGCCATCGCCTTGTCGTGGCCGAGGAGTCGGGAGACGGACGGATGAAACCGTGGCGGGCCACGATTACGGGTTTCTCGACCGACCTGTCGGACAGCTCTCCCGATCAAGCCGGAGTTGACTCCATGCTCGAGGCGTCATTACAACTCGATCATCAGCTGGCCCGCGAGCATCTGAGGACGCGGTCGAGCCTTCCGCATGAATGGACCAAAGTTGACGCCTACGCGACATATGGCCTGCTCGTCACCCCATCGGAACTCGCGGCCCTCATCGAGGGTATGGACGCGGTCATCCGTCCGTTCCTTGCCGCCACCCGCACCGATGCCCCCAACGGTGCCGAACCCGCCCACCTCTCGGTCACTGCTTTCCCCCGTCCCCGATTTGGACGCTCGTGACCACCGAAACCATGGCCGGCTCGGCGTTTCGCAGCGCCCCGTTCCGTCGTCTGTGGACGGCAGGGCTTCTCTCCGACACCGGAGACTGGCTGCTGTTCATCGCGCTCCCACTGGTCGTGCTACGACTCACCGGCTCGGCAGTTGCGACGTCGTTCGCCTTCGTCCTCGAGCTGGTGCCGGCCATCGTGCTCGCACCACTTGTAGCCCGACTGGTCAACCGCCTTGATCGCCGGACGTTCATGTGGATGATTAACGTCGGCCAGGCGCTGTCGCTGATCCCACTGCTGTTTATTCACGCACTCGAAGATCTGCCGCTGGTATACGTGGTCATCGTGCTCCAAGCAGTGTTCAGCGCAGCGTTCGAGCCGACGAAGAACGCGCTTCTGCCTGCCCTCGTCGGAGCTGACCGTATCGTCTCCGCAAACGCGCTCGTCAGCCTCAACCAGAACCTCGGACGCCTGCTCGGTGGACCGCTCGGGGGCGTGCTACTTGCGGTCGGCAACCTCAGCCTAGTCGTCGCCGCCGACCTTGCCAGCTACCTGGCCTCGGCCGTGCTCGTGACCTGTCTCCCTCAATCAAGACCGCCAGCATCAACCGTTCGTGCACCGCGCTCAAGTCTCGTACGTGTGCTGATTGATCGAAATCTGCGTGGGCCGTTCACTGTCATCTTCGCCACGTCGATCGCGCAGGGCATGTTCGTGGTGCTCTTCGTATTCTTCGTCACCGACACGCTCGGCGGAACAGAGGCCGACGTCGGGCTCCTCCGCGGCGTTCAGGCTATCGGTGCCATCGCGGCTGGCATAGCCCTCGGTTTCATAGCATCGAGGATCGGCGTCCGCGCCCTGAGCATCACGGGGGCGACCGCATTCGCAGTGGTATCGCTAATCATCTGGAACCTTTCATTCGTGACTGACGAACTGTGGGCGTATATTGTGTTGTTTGCCGTTGTTGGCGCGCCGGGCGTCTTCCTGGGCGACGGCCTGGTCAGCATTTTGCAACTGACGAGTAACGACGACCAGCGAGGAAGTGTGTTCGCCACGCTTGGTCTTGTCATGGCGCTCGGCCAATCGGTTGGGCTGCTGATCGCCGGTGCTCTGCAGGAGACCGTCGGCACCCTGCCACTCCTTGAGTTACAGGGCGTTATATACCTACTCGCCGCAGGCCTCGCGTGCCTGTTGCTCAAATCGCCTCCTGCCAAAGCCGGATGAAAATCGCATCCATACCCGTTCTGGGACGATCCAGTGCATCGCCCGCCGGGGACATGCCCTTTCACCTGTGGGTGGTGAAGTCCGACGACATCGACGATCAGGTCCTGGGTGAGGCAACTGCATCGGGCCGCAACATACCGGCCGTTGGGCGGCAAATGATAGTTCATTGATAAGCCAAAGGGCAGGATCGGCTCAAGGCGAATGGATCGTTTCCCAACGGTTCTCGATCCCTGTGACTGTTAACTGGGAATGGCGGTTTTCGCACAGTTGGCCTGATGGATTTAATCGCTCCCTGGCGGCGTTCCGTGATCGCTTGGTCTTGCCTTCAGGGAGGATGATGCCATGCGGCTAGTCCTTGATTGCTCGCGACCGCCTATAGAACGTTGCTCGGGACATTCCGAGATCGCGGGCAACCTGCGCAGCGGGGTCGCCGCCTTCAACCAGGCGGACAGCGCTTCTAATCTGACTGTCAGTAACCCGGCGGGGTCGGCCGCCAAGGTTCTTTCCAGCTTCGCGCCGTTTGCTGATGGAATCGGTAACGCGTTCGCGCTTGATCTCGTGTTCCATTTGCGCGAGAGCGGTCATGATCGTGAACAACATCGAGCCCATGGGTCGCGGTGTCGACGTCGCCGCCGCCGAGGTTCAATACGCGTAGGCCCGCGCCACTCCCCCGGAGTTCGTCGGCGAAGGAAAGCATGTTCTGTGTGGATCGTCCAAGCCGGTCCAGTGTCGTGATGACGAGGGTGTCGCCATCGATCAGCGCGTCGAGTGCCCGATCGAACTGGGGTCGTGAAGCTCGCGCCCCAGACATACCGTGATCAACATAGAGGTCATCGCGTCGGACGCCGGCGGCCATAAGATCCACCTGCTGCCGGTCGGTGGACTGTTGCCGCGTCGAAACACGTGCCGTAGCCGATCAGTATTTTAGACACCCTGCGGAATAGCGTGTCATATAACGCCGCCCCGTCACCGGTCACTTCACCGGACGGGTGTTACGGGACGGTGGTGGGCTGGAGTTCACAATGATGCAGTTCTTGGGTGGGTGCGTCCGGTGGAGGACCGGCTTACGGACACTCTGCCAACGACTGTAAGGGGCACCTCTTCCGGGACGACGCCCCGCCGCCGACTCAAGGAATCGAGAAATTCGAGGATGGTCGCGGGACTTGATGAAGCCAAGAATGGATCAGACGAAACGCCTGCCTGCATCCAAAAAGGCTGGACCAATGTGGGCAAGATGAAGCTGTGACCACCAATGACGAGCAGCTCTTTCTGACTTATGTCCACAAGAACCCGATCAACGGGCAAATACTTCAGCTGGCGCCGCTTCTTGGCGTCTCCGACTGGTGGCTGACGGCCGGGGCGTTGTTCCAAACCGTGTGGAACGTATTGGAAGGCAAAGACCCGCGCGCCGGCATCCGAGACTACGACCTGTTCTACTTCGACGAAGACACGACATACGAGGCGGAAAACGCTGTCATTCTCCGGGCGCGTCAGCTGTTCAAGGACCTGGGCGTCGACGTTGAAGTTCGCAACGAAGCCCGTGTGCACCTTTGGTACGAGGATCACTTTGGCGTTCCAGCCATCCCCTTCACCAGCACCACCGATGCGATCGATCATTTCGCCGCGAAGACCTGCTGCTTCGCCGTCACCTCAGATAAGGCGGGAGTCCTCACCACGTACGCACCACACGGCTACGAGGACCTGTTCGCACGAAAGATAGTGTCAAACCCGGTGCTTGCACCCCAAGATGTGTACGAGACGAAAACCAAAAGGTGGAGTGCTGAATGGCCCTCGCTAACAGTACTGCCTTGGCCCGCGGACAGATCCTTCGAAGAAGTACTGGTGCCGACCGCAACAACTGGCGGATCGCAATCATGACCGATCTACTTCAAATGTGGTGGATGACAGCCCCGGCTATGGTCGATCCGGTTGTCCGGAGACAACTTCTGGAGTGTTGGCGGGACGTCTCCAACGCGGGCGGGGCCGTGGGATTCCCATTCCCACCGGTTTCCGATGAGCAAGTCCGGTCTTCACTTGATGCCATGGTTAAATCGCTCGATGAACCGGCTAATCGGCTCCTGCTGGCCTCTATCAACGATGAGCTGGCTGGATGGCTGTTCCTGGCCGGTAATTCCAGCGAGCTCACAGCGCACTGGGCACGAGTACTTCGCGTCCAGACCGCACTTAACTTCAGGAAACGCGGCGTCGGGCGAGCACTCATGACCGAGGTAGCACGAGCTGGCACCGAGGACCTAGCACTTGACCACCTGCACCTTGAATTGCGTTCAGGCATCGGCCTTGAAGACTTCTACAAGTCATGCGGGTGGCAGGAAATCGGGCGTTGGCCAGGAGCTCTCCGGTTGCCGGAGGGTGACCAAGACGAGGTCCTCATGGCCCTGCCCCTAAGCCAGGCTCCCGGAACGGCCGGCAGCGCCCGGTAAGCGATCATCTAACGGACCGCCTCCGTCGGTTCTGCTGTGGGCAGATGAGGCGGACAGGGCGAAGCGTTGCCGGTTAGGGTATGGGAATGGGCGACATCATTCAATTTGATCCAACCGGTGCGTCGTGGCGTCGACATCACGAACCGCCGCTTCGTGATGTGTTCGGGGAGATTTTCAAGGACGCCCGCATTGAGCGCGGCGAACGGTTGGTGGAGGTTGCACGGCGGGCGGCGATTTCGGTGCAGTATCTGTCCGAGATCGAACGCGGGCGCAAGGACGCGTCCTCGGAGGTCTTCGCCAGTGTGGCCCACGCGCTGGACATGTCGATGTTCGACCTGACCGGCCAAGCAGCACAGCGGTTGTCCAGTACCGGACGCACCGGCCATACTTCCGGGCCGGTGTGCCTCGCTGCCTGACCGGTCAGGCCTTGCGGTTCTCGACCACCTGATCGACCAGCCCGTATTCCACGGCTTGGCTGGCGTTGAGGATCAGGTTGCAGTCTGTGTCCTGCCGGATGGTTTCGATGCGCTTACCTGTGTGCTGGGCGAGGATCTCCTCCAGTAGCGACTTGACCCGCGCTACCTCCTCGGCGTCGAGGATTAGGTCCGGAACGGTTCCGCGGCCCGGTTCGACACTGGGCTGGTGGAGGACGGCGCGTCCGCGCGGCAGGATGGAGCGCTGGCCTGGCGCACCGCAGGCGAGCAACACCGCAGCGGTGAAGGCCGCCTGTCCAATGCAGACCGTCCGGATGGGCGATCGTACATACTGCACGGCATCATAGATGCCGAGCATCGCTTCAATCGAGCCGCCAGGAGAGTTGATATAGAGGTCGATGGGCGTATCTGGAGACTGTGATTCCAAGTGGATGAGTTGGGCGATGAGGTTGTTAGCCACGCCGTCGTCGATAGGTGTGCCCAGATAGATGATGCGCTCGGCGAGCAGGCTGCTATAAATGTCAAGGGTTTGGCGCGAGCCGTCGCTGGAACGGATAGTGACATAGGGAATGGTGTAACTGCTCATCGAGAGCCTCCCAGGCTGACGCTGGCCGGCTTGTCTGGTCGGATGTCGTCGAGATTCTCGAGGATGTGGTCCACAAATCCGTAGTCCCGCGCCTCAGTGGCAGTGAACCACCGGTCGCGCTGCGAGTCCGTGCTGATCCGTTCGACGGGTTGACCAGTGTCGGCGGCGATGAGGGACAGGACGGTGTCGCGGGTGTGTCGCAGGTCAGCGGCCTGGATCTCAATGTCCGTTGCCGTTCCGCCGAGGCCGCCAGAGCCTTGATGCAGCAGGATGCGGGCGTGCGTCAAAGCGTACCGCTTGCCCGGGCTTCCCGCGCTGAGGAGGAATTGTCCGGCACTGGCGGCCCAACCCACGGCAAGGGTCGAAACGTCATTGGGAATGAGGCGCATGATGTCGCGAATGGCCAGCATGGCCGGTACAGATCCGCCCGGAGAGTTGATCCACAAGCTGATGTCCCGACGGGAATCCTCGGCAGATAGCAAGAGCAGTTGTGTGCAGAGTCGGTTCCCGCTCTCCTGGTCCAGTTGGTCACCGAGGAGGAGAATTCGGTGTCGCATCAATTGCTGGGACAGGGTGTCGTCGAGGGGTCGGGTGCTGTCCTGTTGAGTGTTCATGCTGCCAGCCTGTCCGTGCGCTACCGGGAAGACAATGGCATTCGCCTCTGGGCAGATCTGCCATGGGCAGATAGCCCTTGGCCGCCAGTATGTCGAGGAACACAGGAATTTATCGATTGTGCGATGCCGGCGGGCTCGACACATCCATCCCGCAAGCGGATCCTCTTACGGCGATCGCGTCGCCCCATAGGGCAAACGCCCCAGTCGTCGCCGTAGATCGTTCCCCATACGGACACGCCGCGGCTGTGCAGACGCGTACTGAAATTTGTGCAGCCGACTTCTGAAAATGACACGATCAGTTTCGTCATGGGCTGCTCCGATGTGTCTCGCAACTAACGGTGGATACACCGATTCAACCAGAAGCTTTCGAGACGTAGTTACGAGACTCGCCAGCCGTGGCACGAACTCGTTCGATTCAACGAAAACTAGGGCCCTGCCCGCCGTCGCGGTCGTTCAGTCGATGAGACGCCTCAAATCCCTAGGCTTGTGCAACACATCGTCACATGACAGGCGGGCCTCCATGGCGGCACGGTCCAGCATGATGTCCCGCAGGGTCACCGGGTCCGTCCGCAAGATGTCTCTGGACGCCTGTAACGGACCGGAGGTCACCGGGCTGCCTCGTCCCCAGCAGCGGTTGGAGGTGTTCTGGCTGGGCGGTGCCAGCGGTCTTGCTCCAGCGTGGTGCCATAGGGAACGTCGGCGCTGGCCTCCACGGTGAACAGTGACCGGCTTCGGCGGGCGATCAGGATCCCGCACCGTTCCCCGGCAGCGGCGGTCACACGGACCTGTTCCACGGCGCGGTCCAGTTCGTTCTGCAGAGCCACAGGGTTCTCGGCCACCACGTGAAGGAATCCGGGGGCCTCCGGTCGGACCGGCATACGGGCATCGGGTACTGCGGTCATAGGCAACGTATCCCTCGATCTGTTCCGCTGCAGGTCTGGGCTCGCGCTGACAATTCTTTATCCGCCCTCATACGCTATGGCATTGCCTGTGGCATCCCTACCCAACCGAAAAAACCGGGACTCCGTCCAGGGGAACGGACAGCCCTTAGGCCTTCAACAGCATAAACCTTTCCTAACCAGGACCGTCCGGACGCTCTCATTGTGTCGAGTACCTGGCCCTTGTCCGGGCGCCCGTCAGCAGCCAGCGATCCTGCTGTGCGCTTGCCCCGGCAAACGCTCATGACCTTTCGAAAAGGACGAAACTGTGGAGGGTGCGGAACCGGGCGTATATTGGTGGCCTGAGCAACCTGCGCCACTGTCGGCGCTGACCTTGGGGGCCGTCATTCCCGTTCAGTTCATTTGTTGTGAGTGCGGCCTCCCGGCCGCCCCAATCAGGCGCGTCTCCCGGTCCACCATGACCCGGGAAGACCAACCGCCCGCACTGGCGTGGTGCTGCCCGGATCCGTGGTGTCCCAATTCGATCGGCAGACTCAATGGCCGGATCGGCTTCAGGCCAAAAGACAGCAGCCCCCAAGGCACCTGCGACCGCTAACCCCCGCCCAGGCGGGCCGAACACGGCGATGTCGCCACGTCTGCCGGGCCCCGCAAGGGGTTCGGGATGCATCCTGCTCACCGCCGGCGACCACACCATGTATGAACTCGGCGAACTCTTCTCCGTTAGCCGTTCCACTGTTTATCGCGCGGTTGAATGGGCGCGCCCGAAAGCGGGAATCCTAGTCGACTCCTGACGCTCGGCGGAGTCTAGACCAACGGTTCGAAAACCGCCAAACCGAGCTGCGAAAAAACCGCCATTCCCAGTTAATAGTCACATCGATGCCTGCCCGAGAGTGTGCTCGCAAACGTTCCATAACTACTGCCCAGGAATCTGTCCGAAATCAAATCCGCCGAAAGCTCGTCGTTTCGGTAGGGGCTTCTGACACCCTTTTCGGGGCACGGTTACCAAACGAGCACTGAGCAACATTTCCGGTTCACGCGAGCGGTGTGGCCGAGACCGGATTAGGCCTCGATAAGGTGCCCGCGACGAGAAAGTGGAAGGGCCGCATCGATTCGGAACCGATGCAAACGTGCTGAGGATTGCGGGGAAAGTCCTATCGACCGTCTGGCAGACTCCCACGCAGTCATGACGACGCTTGCAAGTCATCTGCGGTGAGCGTCGGTGGTTATCCATAGAATGATCGCAGCGGAGGTTGCGACGCCGAGCACGAGCATGATCGCCGAGGTCCACACCGCTGAGCGGCTGCGAAGGAACGCACCGCCGACCAACCCCGCCAGTGGCAGGACGAGCGCGACGGCGACGGCCCAGACGAGCAGTCGGTGGGATTCGGCGAGCTTCATCGACGTTGGCTGCTCGCCGAAGAACGGTGCTGAGACGATCATGGCGTAAAACAGCAGTGAAGCCGTAATCGTCAGCCAGAGGACTCCATTAAGTACCAGCAGTGTGATTATCAGTGCGCTTCGGAGGCGTTGGGCAGGGATGTGCACCGCGCCTACGGTTGGGGCTGCGTGCGGGAGGTGCGTGACACGAGGTAGTTACCCAGCGCCTCGAGCAGGCCCCGGCTGCCTTTCTCGCGGTTCGGCCCGTCGGCCCAGAACTGGTCGAAGAATACGCCGTGCTCGACGTGCGTGAACCGGGTGCCCTCGTTGATCGGCTCGAACTCGAAAGACGCCACCGACGTTGACATGTGGACCCCGTCGAGCCACATGTCGTATGTCGTCACGATGCGGACGTAATCCACAATGTCGGTGTACGTGGCCTCGTACCGCGAGGCCGGACCGTCGTGAAACGTCCCCTCGTCGACGTCGCGTCCGCCGACGCGGAAGTCGAACGCCCACTCGCCATGCTCAACGGCGTCGCCGCCGCCAAACCAGCTTAATTTCTGATCCTCCTGGGCGAAGGCGTCCCAGACACTCTCGCACGGGACGGGGTAGTCGCGGGTGAGGGTGAACCCGGCGCGCGCGAGGCGGCGTTCGATCGTCATCAGTGCGTCCTATCGTGTCAAGGTGACGTGGATCCTGCCACTCTCGGCCACTTCCGTCGTCACCTCGTGGGTGCGTTCGAAGCCGCGCAGGTCGTCCCACAGCCTGTTACCCCGGCCAAGGAAAATTGGGGCGACCATGAGGTGCACGTCGTCGACTAGACCGGCGCGCAGAAAGTCGCGCGCTGTACTGTAGCCACCGCTGATGCGCACATCTGACCCGTCGGCGGCCTCGGTCGCCTCAGCCAGCGCATCCTCGATTGCAGTGTTGCGGAAGTGGAACGTCGTTCCGCCCTCCATCGGGATCGAGGGACGAGGTGCGGTGTGGGTGAGGACGTAGACCGGGGTCCCGTACGGCGGATTGTCACCCCACCAGCCCTTCCAGTCCGGATCGTCTGGGAAGGCGTGGAACCCGAACATCCCCGCGCCCATGATTTCCGAGCCGACGCTATGGAAGAATGCGCGGGCGTATCGGTCGTCGACGCCGGTCGTGCCTTTTCCGCTGGTGTCGCCAAAGACGTTCTCCCGGAACGTGCGGGTCATGGTCCACCCGGCCGAGAGGCGACCCCAGTCGGCGCCCATCGGGGCCTCGGGCGTCGGGTCGTCAGGTGTGTAGCCGTCCAGCGAGGTGAAAAGGTCCATGCGAACGCGTGTCATATCAGATTTCCTTTGGTGTGGTGCGGATCGGGTGGATGCCGAGCCTGTCGGCATGGCGTTCTGCGGGGGTTCGTTGCTCGCCCAGCCACAGGTGCAGGACGTCGAGGGAGCCCGGTCGCAGGCTCACGGTGCGGACGCGTCCGTGCTTCTGCGACGTGACCAGACCGGCGTTTTCGAGGACGCGCAGGTGCTGCATGAGCGACGGCAAAGCCATCGAAAACGGTTCAGCGAGTTCGGACACGACGGCTGGGGATTTCGCCAATCGTTCGACGATGGCCCGGCGCGTCGGATCCGCGAGAGCGCGGAGCACGGCGTCGAGCTCGTCATAATACTTAGGCACATACCTAAGTATGGCCGCATAGGAGGGGATGCGTCAACCGGTTCACGCCCAAGAATGTTGCGACCGCTGCGCTTGGCGGATACGAGGATCAACTGCAGATGATGCCTCTAGCGCTTGAGCCACTCGTGATCCCCAAAGCGCCTTATGTCTGCGAACTTTTAGTCGAATGAATGGAATACATGTAACACATCATGTAGTGGTTCTAGGAGGTAGTGGCTACTAGATGTTGTAGCCTGTGGGAGTCAGCCTGGCCGCCATCGGGGACCGGAACTGAATGTCAGCGCCGCCTGCTATTTTTAACCCAAACTGAACATAACCACCAAGGAGAATGCCAGTGAGTGTAACGGACGCCTTCAATACATTTCAGGGCGTCGTCAACGCTGACGTCGAGCATGTACGAGAGGCCCGAGCGCGGCGCGATCTCTTCAAGGGTGCCTTCACCTCTGAGAGCGACGTGAACGAGGTAGTCCCTTCAGGCTCGCTGGCTCGTGGCACACACAAAGACCCAATACATGATGTTGATGTAGTCATCGTCTTCGACGACGCACAGCATCCCGAGTGGGGCAGGCAAGGGTCCTCAGCCGAGGACGCCCTCGACTACACGCGCAAACGCGTCAATGCTCTGCTGGGCGTCGCCAATGGAACGTTTGGCAAGGCTGTCCGGTTGGCACGGTGGCGCAACCATGCAGTTAAGTGTTTCCTGGACGATCCGGACGATCCGAACGCTTTCACCGTTGACGCCATGCCGGCCCTTCGTCGGGATGGGAAGCTTCTCATCCCTGAGGCAGCTTCAAGGGAATGGGTCTACTGCAACCCGGAGTACTTTATAGAGGCCGCGGCACAGAAGCACGCAGAGTGGAACAGCTACGCAGGGACAGTCCGCATGCTGAAATGGTGGGCTTCCGAACAGGACGTTAAGATTAAGTCTTTGGTCATGGAGGTACTAGCCCTCCGCTTCCTGTCTACCGAGCAAATCCGGCCGGCCGCCATCAAACAGTTCTTCGTAAGTGCCCTCTACTACATCGAGGGAGGCAACGAAGTCGTCGACCCGGCCAGCCTCTGTGGCCCCATCCAGTCGGATCTCGATTACGAGAAATTTGCAGAATGCGTGCGGGCCTCGCGAGACGCATCGACACGTGCGTTTCAGGCCCAAGCGAACAACAACCCAGCGGCAGCCCTACAACATTGGGGAGACGTCTTCGGGGCTGAATTTCCAAAGCCGCCTTCCGGCCGGAACCCGCTTCCCGCCGCGGTGCCTGCCCTGCCCCGCACGGTGAAAGACACCCCTCAAGGATGACCACGGATAAACCCGGGAAAACCCTGCCCGCTCATTTGGCGAATCCAATCTTCTGGACAGATGCCGAGCCTGCCCGTCTGCAGCGCGACCGTACGGAAGTTACCGGGTTCGCTTCACTGCTGGAATACCACGCACCGGACTCATCGACGGATGGAGGCTTCATTCATGGCGGTTGGTTTGGTGAGTTGCCCCGGTGGCCGTTCGACAGGCCAGCGCCGGAAGGATTGCAGGAACTGATCGGAGAGAAAGGGCTCTCGGTCGCGGTTATGTATTCGGCAGCCCATCCGATGGTGCCGCCGACGATATTCCCAGTCAGCATTGAACCGACATTCCAGGAAGAAACACAGTCGGCATGGCATATGGCGCCCGGTGGCTCGTTGTGCCTGCTTCAAAGCGAAGGTGCGTGGCAGCCCGAAGCCAGTATCACCGAACTGCTGGCTAAGGCAGCTGGCTGGCGCGTCGAATACGCGCTGATGAAACTCGGCGTGATCCAAAGCATGTCTGTTCGGGGCATTGTGTCAGACCCATCCTTCGATCACCTCGTCACCGCGTCAGCCCGCACCCGGCAGGATCCTTCGGCATCGCGAGAGAGGGAGAGCGCTGTTGTCCGCTGCTGACCCATTTATCGTCCTTACACAGGATGGCGCATCGAAGATTGCCAATGCCAAGGGCGGATCCGGCGCCATCCGGATGCGTTACGTACGGTCAGAGAAGATGTACGTCATAGATGCTATTGCGCCTTCCAAGTGGACAACATTTCCGGTGACGATACCATCTGAGTACCAGGCGCTCAAGTGGGACGGCACCCGCCACGAAGGCCAGTGGATGAGAACACCAACCGACGACATCAACCTCCACCATCTCGTCAGTATCAGTCGGCCTGGGACGACACTCGACTACGACCGCTTCCGCGACTTAGTCCCCGGTGTCGATGATCCCGGCCATCAGTCAGGCCTGTTAGTCACGCACGATCCGAACCTCGCCCCGGAGGCCATTCAGGCCGGGGCACACGAATTCGCCGGATGGATCGTGGAACGAGCCGGCGTCCGTCCCATTCGAATCGAAGTTGAGCCCAAAGTCGTTGGACTTGAGCAACTTACCGGCCAATGGCCAATCGAGCAATTGGCAACGAACTCCGTCATGATCGTGGGATGCGGCAGCATCGGAAGCGCTGCAGCAGAAGCGCTGGCAGGGTACGGTGTGGGACGCGTCCTCCTTGTAGATCCGGATCGCTTCCTGTGGCACAACATGCTTCGACACACCCTGGGACCGGAGAGCGTCGGCCGACGTAAAGTCCATGCCCTGAAAAGCCATCTGAACACACGCTGGCCACGGCAGACGGTAGAGGCACATCCCATCGACGTCGTAAATCAAGCGCACGTCGTCCGGGGCCTGATCAAAGACGTCGATTTGGTGATTTGTGCTGCCGATGGGATCGCACCCCGCCGGGTGGTTAGTCATCTGAGCCGCCGGGCGGGAAAACCGGCCATCATGGCCTGCGTTCTGGACAATGGAGCCATTGGCGAGATCCTGAGGCTTCGTCCAACGCCCCGGTTCGGCTGTCTTTTGTGCCTCCGCGCTCATCTGGATGAACTTGGTGCCATGGATGCGGAAGCAGATCAGGAACTTGACTACGGCACGGGACGAGTACACCAGCCCATGACCGCAGTGCCACCGGACTTGCACTACGTAGGCACGCTTGCAGCCAAAACGGGCGTGGCCACATTGCTCGAGTCCCTGCACGGGGATCACACCCAGGCTCTTCCTGATGAACACGCTGTGACAGGCCTGAGACCCGGCAATGACCTGGCTCCCCCCTTCAATGTCGGGGCTGCAGGTGAAATAAGTTGGGCGTCCATTCCTCCACCCCGGCCACACTGCTCGACCTGCAGCGTACCGTGAACGCTGCGCCTGAAGGGCCCGCCATTCGAATCGCGCCAAGAGCGTTGAGCTTGATCACCCGTGAGGCCATCCGGTCGCGCGACGGACTAGAGACCGGGGGGATCCTGCTCGGCACCGATGGCCACAATGGGATCGTCATACGTCACGCTGGCGAACCCGGTCCGAAAGCCCGCCGGGGATCCCACCGATTCCTTCGGGATCTAGCTCATGCCCGACAATTAGCAGAAGTGGCGTGGAAGGAAGACCGAAGCCAATGGATCGGTGAATGGCATACCCACCCATCTGGTGACCTCGCTCCGAGCAGTTATGACCTCGACTCATATTCGAGGCATTTGCGTGACCCCGAGCTCGGCTTCGATCGGTTTATTGCGATCATTGTCGGAGTCTCACCCACAGGCGCTGCCACTCCTGTCGTATGGATCGTCGATCAGAAATGCGCTCGTCCAACTCCCGTAACGCTAGCGGAGGATTATGAGAACGCTCCCTCCGCTCAGTCACCCAACCCAGAACGATAGGAAGTAGTGTGACCGATATTATTGCCGCTCATGACGCAGCGGATCCCATCTTTATTTCCTACCGCCAATCAGATGGGACCAAGATCTGCGTTGAGCTGGCTTGGTTGCTTCGTGCCGGAGGAATACCGGTGTGGCGAGACAAGGACGACCTTCCTCCAGGCGACACTGAAGAGCGGCTTCGTCAAGCGATCGGAGACGGGATATCAGGTGGCGTGCTGGTGACAACTCCGGATGTAGTACACAGCGAGGTCGTAAAGCACGTCGAAGCCCCACTCCTGTTTAGCTCACATAAGGCCCACGAGAGCTTTGCTCTCGGCATTGCCAATGCCGTTGAACGTGAACCCGGAAAACCCGACTATTCGGCGCCCGAGCAAATGCTCGGCATGGCAAAGGGAACTCTCAGCGGAGTTGACCAGCAGCCCACCGACCGCGACGGCCTCCGAACCTTGGTGCAGAAGATGCTCTGGCACCGATTGGTCAACCATCGCGAACGCGTAGCCCTGGACGATCACACCTTCAGTCTGTCCCTCCAAACGAGAAACACAGCCCAGGTCTATGACCGCACCGGGAGCCAATTGGATGTCCGCGTGAGGCCATCCGATCACGAGCGCCTGCCGAGCCGCGATGGTCTGGTCGACTTGAAAGACACGATTGGTCTTCTGCCCGATGCCGTTACCCGTGCGGGTGCCCGTCGCATACGCATTCATGGGGGCGCTCACCTGTCGGTGGCCTTTGCAGTCGGGGCAGCGCTGCCATCATCTCGAGTTGGCCACATGGAAGTACTCGATCAGCAGGGCAATGTTTGGGCCAGCGATGGTGAAGCGCGTTACAGCTCATTCCCGCAAGTCCAAATCACCACAGCTGAGTCGAACTCCTCCGCAAACAAGGCCGGACGACCAGCAGTAGCGGCATATGTCGATCTTCTAGCCCAAAGAAGCAACACGGCTTTCGAGAAGTACATTGAGGAAAATGCCAGATTCCTAACATCCTGGATTCACCTCACCAGCAAGACCGGTGAACTTCTGGATCCCTCGGCGGCCGGCAGCATCGCCGCAGAAGTAGCCGCTCACATCCGCGCTCTCTCGAACGAGAACGGGAACGCGGAAGTCCACTTACTGTTGCGCTGCCCCTTCCCCCTCGCCATCCTCATCGGACGACTCACGAACACGCTCAGATGCGTGCTCTACGAATGGGATGACTCGGAGCCAGCGACCGGTGACGACTTTCGACCCCGATATGTCGCCACCCTCCGTATCCGAGCCTCGGCACGAGACGGAGTCATTGAGGGCGTCGTGCTTGGTTCAGGTCCTTTCTGAAACACTGCTCCTGCTTTAGACGTCGTCAATGACTCCGGCGATATCGGAGTAAGGCCGGTTCTGGCTAAGTTTTGCCTTCGCGTCGATCCTGGTGATGACTAGTTCGACGTCTAATGGCTCTGAGCTGGCCCGAGATGTACTTTCCGGGGGCGTCTTCCACCGTCCAGGGATGCTCTGAGCCGGCTTCGTTGAGGTTGGTTAGTTGGTGGATGTGCTTTCCGAGCCATGCCGAATCCTCGTGGATAGCGAGGTTGCCGTACGCGTGGGCTGTTGAGGAGTTCCAGGTGGGCACGACTCGTCCGTGCTCGGCCTTCGATGCGTACGAGGATGGGGAGATGTAGGCGTCAAGACCGTGGATGATGGCCAGCGATTCACTGATTGTCGGTCATGACCACTGGATGTTGTTCCGTGCCACATGGGCGTGCAATGCTCCGTGCTCACCGATTGTGGGGTCGTAGACGAAGGGCAGCAGTGTGGCGAGCAGTCCCTTCTCCGTCATGGTGATCAGGTTGGCGGCCGATGGTCCCCTGAGCAGATCCTGGATGGCGGCGGAACTGGCAGCGAAGTGTTCAGGTATGTACATTGCGGTGTTCCTTCCACCTGAAATTCGAGCGCTCAGGGATTCTTCGGCTACCGTGACGGGCTGAGCCTAACGCGGACGGCAGATCCTGCGCAGACGATGACGGCGAGGCCCCCCAGGATGGTGACCCACGTCACGGACTCGCCCAACAGCAGCCAGGCCCAGCAAATGCTGAGAACGGGTTGGATGAGTTGAATCTGGCTGACTTGGGCCATGGGACCGATGGCGAGTCCGTGGTACCAGGCGAAGAAGCCCAGAAACATGCTGATGACGCCCAGGTAGGCAAATGCGGCCCATTGAATAGGTGCTGCCGACGGGGGCTGCTGGACCATGGACAACCCTGTCAAGATGACCATGAGCGGGGAAGCGAGGACCAGTGCCCAGGAAACGGTTTGCCAGGCCCCGAGTTCACGAGCAAGCAGGCCTCCTTCGGCGTATCCGATGGCCGCTGCGATGACGGCGCCGAACAGCAACAGGTCAGTCCAACCAACGGCCCCGATGCCGCCTGACTGGAGGAACGCGAAGCCAATGGCTGCCAGCGCTCCGACGAGGGCGGCGGCCCAGAAGGCTTTTGAGGGGGTTTCGCGTCCACGAAGGACCGCAACAGTTGCCGTTGCGGCAGGAAGCAGCGCGACGACGACAGCACCATGGCTGGCCGGAGCCGAGGTAAGGGCGAAGGAGGTGAGTAGCGGGAAGCCCACAACGATACCGCCGGCAATCACCGCCAACCGAAGCCACTGTTTCCCGCGAGGAAGCTGCTGACGGGTGAGAGCAAGCGCGAGTGCGGCCAAACATGCTGCGACCACCGCGCGGCCCGAACCGACAAACATCGGCGACAGTCCGCCGACGGCCAGCCGGGTGAGGGGCACGGTGAACGAGAAAGCCGCTACACCCAGGAGGCCCCACCAAAGGCCTGTAGCTGTACTTTTCGGTATCACTGGTCGAACAAAGGTAGTAGCGCTATCATTGGTATTCATGAATAACGATAGCAGTTCTCGCATTGCGGCGCGACTCAAGGAACGGATCTCTACGTCGTCGCCGGGGTCCCGTTTGCCGTCGACCAGGGCGTTGGTTGCCGAGTTTCAGGCGAGCCCCGTCACAGTTCAGAAGGCTCTGCAGACCCTGACCGCGCAAGGGCTGGTGGAGAGCCAACCGGGTGTGGGGACTTTTGTTCGGGCGGTGCGAACGGCACGCCCCGCTGATTACGGGTGGCAGAGCGCCGCCTTGGGATCGCCGCAGGTGATTCTGCCGTCTACTTCGTCCGCGATGCGCAGCGTCTCCAACGAAGCCATTTCCTTCCACTCGGGCTATCCGGACCGGGAGCTGTTGCCCGAGCTCCTCGTACAATCAGCCCTGACCCGGGCTGCCCGGGGTGACACAGCCCTGTCCCGCCCGCCCGTGGCCGGTCTGCCGGAACTGCAATCATGGTTCGCCCGCGAACTTGGCGCATCCACGCCCACCGGTATCAACCCGCCCACCCCAAGTGATGCCATCGTGCTGCCGGGAAGCCAGAGCGGACTGAGCTCGATCTTCAGTGCCGTGGTGGGCGTTGGACAGCCTTTGCTCATTGAGTCACCGACCTATTGGGGGGCCATCCTGGCCGCGCGGAACGCTGGCGTCCGACTCATCCCCGTGCCCAGCGGCCCCGAGGGGCCGGATCCGGCCGAACTGTCCAGGGCCTTCGAGGAAAGCGGAGCCCGTATGTTCTACGCGCAACCCCACTATGCCAACCCCACCGGAGCACAATGGTCCCCGGTGCTGGCAGACAAAATATTGGACGTCGTTCGCGAGCACGGCGCGTTCCTTCTCGAAGACGACTGGGCGCACGACTTCGGCATCAACACCAGCCCCGCTCCCGTGGCTGCGCGCGATGATTCCGGCCACGTCATCTACCTTCGGTCCCTGACCAAGAGCGTCTCCCCGGCCATCCGCGTTGCAGCCGTCATTGCCCGCGGTCCGGCTCGGGAACGCATCCTGGCAGACAGGGGAGCCGAGTCGATGTATGTCAGTGGGATTCTCCAGGCCGCGGCTCTGGATGTCGTCACGCAGCCTGGTTGGCAGAAACACTTACGCAATCTCCGCCACCAGCTCCAAGCACGTCGCGACCTGTTGGTCAGGGGCGTGCACGAGCATGCCCCGCAGGCCCATATCGAAAACATCCCCAAGGGCGGGTTGAACCTCTGGTTGCGCCTGCCCGATGAAATCAACCTCGAACAGCTGACCAAGGATTGCGAGAGTGCCGGTGTCATCATCGCCGCCGGCAACGAATGGTTCCCCGCCGAACCCACCGGACCGTTTATCCGCCTGAACTACTCGGGGCCGAACCCGGGCGGCTACCCGGAAGGCATGCGGGTCCTCGGCCAAGCACTCAAACACAACAAACACAACAAACACTAAGCTATCCGGTGTCGTCCTCAATACCCTGCTGCACAACAACTCCCAGTCCGCAGGGGGGACCTTAGCGGGACAACGGGCGAGTTCAACGTGCCGCAAAAAAATCCCTCTGCGCGCAGTGTGGCAAGCTCACGACGCGGTCACTGCTTCCGCCGTGCGTTCCACCCTGACGGCAGTGCGGTGGCGATGGCACTACGCAGTGTGGAGTTGGCGCCAGAGGGACGCGCCACCCACGGGCCGTGTGCCGGCTTGTTCTGGTCAGCACTTTGGGTGCGACTACGGGGCCGTTGCGCCCGCTACTGCAATTTTGCGCCGTCTGAGAATCGTTGTCCCGTCTGAGATCGATGAGCTGGTGCGCGGAACATGCGGCACCCGGCTCAGGCGATGGCCCAGGCCCAGGCACCGTTGTGGCGGGTGAGGCCGGGGCGGATCAGTCGTTAAGGTTGATTCCGGCCGCCCGGGTAGACCACCAGGCGTGGGGTTCTTCGCAACACCGCGGTACGGGACGCGTCTTGCGCCGCGGGTCATCGATGTCTGAGGAGGATCGGTACGGAAATTCACGCTAAGAGTTCTGCCCCGATGGAACCAACCTGACTTTGAACTTAATCAGTCCCGCATGGGGAACCGTCTGCAGACAATCACAACTGACTGCGCAGGTGGGTAACCGTTTAGGGTCAGTGTTCTGGGGTGGCGCGTAGCAGTTGTTCCGCTGCGGAGAGGTGTTGTTCTAGGTCGCGCCGTTGTCCAGGGGAAAGCATGGGGGTGCTGTTCGCGATGGCCTCGGAGATTGAGTTGTTCGCCCGATCGAGGATCGTCGCACGCACGTCGGGCGTGAGGTCGATCCTGACTTTTCTGCGGTCACTGGCATCGGACTCGATCGTGAGTACTTCGGCATCGGCCATGGCGTGTGTAATGCGGGAGACCAAGCTCTGAGCGAGTCCGGTCCGGTGAGTGATCTCCGCGATGGTCGCACCAGGATTGCGAGCGATGTCTTCCAGGACCGACAGTTCGCCAGGGTTAACTCGGTCTGAACCGATGTTCTTCGTTGCCACGAGTGCGATCGCGCGGAGTTGTCTGGCGAGGCGGTGAAGTTCGGCTGCACGCATACTCCTATTCAATCACTTGTGATACGGTTTTGATTACATCACAAGTGATTGATTAGGGGGTGTCATGGATTGGAACTGGGGTGCGGTCAACCAGATCGCCGATGAAGCCATCATCACTGTCGGGATCGCAGTGCTCATCATTCGGCAGTTCATCTGGCGCTCGGCGCGGCTGGACCGGATGCTTCGCATGCCAGTCATCGTCATCGGCGCAGGGATCGTTTACCTGATCATCGAGCTTGCAGGAGGCCTCATCTGGGTCACCGCTGACTGGCTCATCATCGCCGAACTCGGGTTAGTCGCCATTACTGGTACCGCGATGGGGTACGTCACGCACTTCCGAAAAGCTAACGATCATCTCCAATACCGACTTACCGGGATCGGCGTAATCTTGTGGGCCGTGTTCGTCGTCGTGCGCATCGGCAACTTCGCCCTCGCCAGCGTCCTCGGCACCGACCTGGCCGCCGCCAAAGGCTTCATCCTGCTGTCATTCGGCATCAACCGTCTTGCAGCAATCGTCGTCGTACGTCGTCGAACACTATCGCTTCTGGCCACCGAATAAGATAATGCTCATATTAAGGGAGCTTGCTGAGCCCACGAGCGGGAACGACAACCGAACTCGACCACTTGCGCGGTCCATTGCCCTCTTCCCGGCGTCGCTGCCGTAAGTGGAACCGTTAGCGGTTACGCTTACAGGACTGTTCCGACCAACTTGAGCTATGGAAATACGCGACCTAACCCCATCGGACATCGAGGGAGCCACTTCGGTTTGGCACGAAGCTAGGCTGACGCGACCATGGAATCCGCCGGAGCTTGACCTGAGGCGAGCCCTCGAAGGCCCACGAGCGGGCCGCTACTACAACACATCGGCCCAATTGCACTAGTGTTCGCCTGTGCCGGCTGGCTCCTCGTAGAGCATCTGATTCGGTAACTCTGTCGACCGTCAACGACGCCCGGGCAAGATCCCGGGCATCGCTTGTGGGCGCCGTCTGATGACGGCGGTAACAGTCGGGAATGCACAGCAGAATCACGCGTCGCTGGCGGACAGCCGTGAAGGCCACACGCATTGCGAGCGTTGCCGACTACGAAGCGTTAGGTCAGATGAACGGGACAAGAGGGAACGCCGCGAGCCGGTCCTGGAAGGGCCCTGGCGAAGCTTCAAGTTTGGCGGTGGATGCCGTCTGCGCTTCAGGACAGCGCTAGCGGCTTTGCGTATTTTCGACAGGGTAACCGCGGTCGATTACGACGTTCTTCATGACGAGAGTCGACGTGAGTCGCTGGACGCCGGGCAGCGTCGCCAAAGCGTTGTCTTCGAGTTGGGCATAGGCGTCGAGGTCAACGGTCTGCACGCGTAAGAGGTAATCGGGGTCACCGAAGAGGCGCTGCCCTTGGATGACGTTCGGAATGTCAGCCAAGGCGGCTTCGAACGAGAGGAGTGTGTCGTGGTCCTCCTGCTTCATCGTCACAAACACGAGTGCCTCGAACGCGAGCCCGACTGCGGACGGGTTCACGACTGCGCGGTATCCAGTGATCGCACCGGATCGTTCAAGGTCGCGCACGCGGCGGTGGGTGGGAGAGAGAGTGAGACTCACTCGCGCGGCCAGATCGGTCAGGCTCAGACGGCCGTCCGACTGCAGCTCCGCAAGAATTTTCCGATCGAGCGCATCCATGTATCTAGTATCTCCTCCATCAGCACGGGAAATAGAGGAAATGCGAAAGCACATGCTGGCGATATAAGTCTATCCTTCTTCGTGGGAGGAAGATGTGGAGCCTTATCTTGTCGCCACTTTCGCGGGCGTGGCGCTGACCTTAGTCGCAGTGCCCGGTCCGGATTGGGCGTTCGTCCTTGCGGCCGGCGCGCGGGATCGGATTGTGTTCCCAGCGGTCGCTGGACTCATGATCGGATACTCGCTGATCACTGCCGCGATCGCCGGAGGTGTCGGGCCGCTCGTTGCCACCATTCCTGTGGCACTGACCGTGCTGATTCTCGTTGGTGCCGCGTACCTGGTTTATCTCGGCATCACTATCCTGCGCCAGCCTGAGGGAATCGCGCAGTGTGGCGACGACTCGGGCCTCCCCCGCCGCACCCGAAAGACCGTGCTACTGCGCGGGATCGGCGTCAGCGCTCTGAATCCGAAGGGTCTGCTGATCTTTCTCGCGATACTCCCGCAATTCACCCGCCCGAACGCGAGCTGGACCGTGCCCATCCAAATCGGTGTGCTCGGCGCAACGTTTGTCTTCGTATGCGCGGTGTTTTACGTTGCGCTCGGCCACGCTGCCGATCGCATCCTCGGGTCACGTCCACAGGTTGCACGCATCACTACCCGCATCGCGGGCGCTGCGATGGTCATCGTCGGGGTTGTTCTGATCGCAGAGCGCGTGTCCGTGCTCGTGGGCCGAACCTCGTAGTGGAACGTTACCTCTGCGGCGACCAGTGACCCTTCAAAACCTAGTTTCTGCAAAAATCCGAGTCGTAACCGGGGCCGCTGTAGAAGCTGGTGACAGGTGACGACTGTTCCTTTCACGCCGCCCGGGTGACGGCTGGTTTCATGGTCATCTCGAACCCATCCCGGGTGAAACAGCCGAGCCCGTCCTCCTGGCATGGCCGGGGTCCGCTCTATCCAGCTCACGATCGCAATCCGCAGGTCCTTCCGGGTGGGCCGACAGCGTTTGGTTTCTTCAGCGTCTCCTCTCAGTCGCGGCCTTCCGGCGCGTCGGCGAGCAGCTGCGCCGCGAGGGCCGCCTCGTCGCCGAAGATGCTGCGCTGCCTTGCTCTCGGCCGGTCGACCTTGGCGTGCAGCGGCCACCGACGACACAAGAACGTCCAAGCTGCTGTCCGGTCCCAGTCCATAAGCACAGGCTCTGTTAACTCTTTCTAGCGCCGTCAGGCGGGCGCCTCGACAAGGTGCAGGACCTCCTCACGATTTCTCGTGGGGCTTGACCTCCAGGACAGCACGCACTGACCTAGGGGTGGCTATGTCAACCCAGAAGGAGTCCACGAGGGCAATCCAAGACCGATCCCTCCGCGTGCGGGCGCTCGTGTCAGGGTCTCGTGGTGTGAGACAGAATCGCGGCCCTGAGACGGTCGAGGGATGTGGTGAGGTCGCCATCGACCGGTCGAACAAGGAGGACTGGATCGCGGCTGTCGTTGAATTCTCGATGGTGCTCGAACAACTCCTGCATTGACTCTGCTCCGAGGGCCCCGTGGATTCTGCGAGCCTCTTTGGATCGTTCAGCTCGGCCAGCGCGATCACGGAAGCGCCGTTCTGCCACGTCGTGAGCCTCGAGGAGTGCCACCTCGATGAACTGTGCGCCCGATGCCACCGCCGTCAGGTTCAGCTGATCAATGAAGGTGGCCCGAGCCACGAACTGAGGAACGATGACATCATGCTCGTGGATGAGATGGTTTCTGATCATTGAAAGCGCGAGTTCTCGCGCCCTAAGACCTGCATCGACAGGGTGACTTTCCCAGTCCGCGATCATGGCCCTCAGAACGTCTATGTCGAGGGACAGGGCAAGAGGACGCTCCAGGGCCCAAAGATGAGCGAGAGTGCTTTTCCCGGAAGCGGGGCCGCCATTGAGGAGCACGAGAAGTGTCATCCGAACCTTGTCCCTCCCTCACCCGATTCCAGCACGGCGTCAGGGCCGCGACCAGTGCCGCCTTTCGAGAGCCTGCTGCACTGTCGGCCGCCGACCCCATGCCGTCGGAATGACTCCCTAAGCGAGAGGCCCGACACCTGCGCTCACGTCGGGTCCGCGCGAACACTTCACCCGAAACCGCCGCCCTAGGCAACCGGAACACGTTACGACAACGGTGAAGGTAACGCAACGGCTACAGGGCGGACGCCGCCGAGCCGATCCTAGCGGCGGCTGGCGGGCACGCCCTGGCTGGTTTGAGCAAGCCTCCGTGTGGCCATGGGCGCATACAGGGCGAACATCGCAGTGAGTGCGGCAACTCCGATCATGGATACACGAAGGCCGACGGCTCCGGCGAGAATGCCGACGTACGCGGTAGTTCCAATTGTTGGGGTAGCTCTGCCGCGATAATGGACCGGCACGTCGCGGAGTGAGCGACTGAGCAGAGTGGGAAATAGCACCGACGTTCCGATGTCAGCTAGAGCGAGGCCTGGCAAAGCGATCGGGATGTCTTGCGCGGCGGCGAGCGACAGTGTCCCGACACAAGCGATTCCGGCGCCGCCGACAAGGAGATGTCTGTCTGACATGCGGGTCGAGAATCCGACTGCGAAACGAGTAAGGGCCTCCGCTGCTGCGAAGGTCGCTGGGGCCAGAGCAGCCAGCCGCCGCTAGCGCGTAGTTCGTCTCCGAGGAAGAGCGCACTCCAACTCTGGTGTGCGTTCTCCGCAGCGAAGCCGAGCGCACCGACGAGGCCAATGATTACGAACGGCCACACAGGACTCGACGGGCACCTATCCTTCGAGGTGGTCCCGGTCTCGCGACGATGCGGTCCTTCACTGCCGGCGGCGAAAACTGCGGCGCCGGCCATGGCGATCAACAGGCCAGCGCTTGCGAAGATCAGCAGCATGTTGCCGCCAGCGGCCCGTAGCACTCCGGTTCCGAGGCTACCAGCGACGACGAAAGACGAAAAGACAACGTGTCCGAACGTGATGACGCGCTGTTGGGACCTCTCCTCACCGAGTGCAGCGAGAGCGTTCGCACCGACGTCAGATGCACCTGACGCTGCTCCAACGAGGAGCATTCCGATGACGATCGAGTAGACGTCGTGGGCCTGACAGGCGAGGAGAGTGCCGGAGGCGGCGAGCGTGATGAGTAACAGACCGGTGATGCGAGCCCCGAAGCGCTCGACCATTCGGCCCGTGAATAGCATGGCCGGCAGGGCACCTGAGCCTACGCACAGTAGTGCGCCACCTAGTTGCGCAACGGTGAGGCCACCCGCGTCCCGCAGTGCGGGGAGGGCGGCAGCCCAGGTTCCCCAGAAGAGGCCGAACCCGGCGAAAGCAATGTAGGGCCCGAGTCGAAGGCGTATCGGCGTAATCCGCTTCATCCGAGGGCGTACGCATTCCACATGTGGATTGTGTCGTGATGTGGGGCCCATGCGGTCCATATCTGGGTAGCCCATCGGCGGAGGACGACCTCATATTCGGAGGGTCCCTCAGTCTCGTGGATCTCCCAGATCGTGGTCAGCCCCTGGAGGGGAGGAGGTGCGAGCCAGTGAAAGGCCGGCCGTCTTGCCATCATCGCCTGATGTAGTCGAGGTCCTAGCGCAGGCTCGGTACCGTTTTCTACGAAGAGCGCCAGGGTCATCAGTGACAGCGCCATGACCTGGACTTGGCGATGCTCGGTTCCGCCTGGGTGTTGGGCGCTGTAGGTGTCAAGGAGCAGTTGATGCAGCGGTCGGTAGTCACGATCAGAGTAAGACCGGGCGAGGACCCTGGCGTACAACGCGGCGCAGCCTGGTGAGGCGCCTCGCCACATTGTCATTGTTGTCTCCAACCGGCTAGGTGGCGTGCGCAGTCCGCAGCCGGGACAGACGGCCAAATCAGCGGGATGGGGGTCGTTCATGCGCGCTCCCTCAAGACGGCCGTGGCCCATTCGTTGACCTGGGTGTGGTGCTCGGCCCATACTAACCAGCTGGCTTGCGCCCAGGCTGTGCTGACCGTGAGGAAGTGCTGCGAGTCGATGGCGGCATGAACGTCAGCGACAGTGAGCTCACCAACGGACGCGGGTCGGGGCAAATATGGAAAGCCGGCAAGACCGAGTCTCGGTAATGCCCTCTGGCTGATCTGGGGGCGGAGCGCCGCGAGACGCGGCGGGGAGAGATGATGTTCTAAACGTAGGCACAGGCAAATCAGGTGCACCGCAACGGAGCCCCGTTGCCGCCGATCAGTCTCCGCCCCGTCCGGGTGTTGGACCGCGAAGCAGTCCATGTGCGGCTGCTCGGCCGGAGATCCGCCCGCACTGAATGTGGCCTCGCTGATTTCACCGAATAGCTGCCAGCAGCCGGGCGAAGAGCGCATGTAGCGGTGCGTGGGACCGGGAAGATCGGGCACTCTAGCGCCACAGCCGAGGCAGACCACCGTCGCGGTCACCGGGACCGCCCATAAGAGGCCGCGTCTCGGGTTGGCATGCAACGCATGCAGGCGTCGATCAGCAGATTCGTCTCGAGGACCACCAATGCGAGATGGACACTGTGCCGAAGCCCGGGCGTCGCCCCTGAAGATGAGGTCACCGAGGTTTTCATGTCGTCATTCCGTACTTGTCCTTCTTGGCGGCGGACGCCTGTAGAGACTTACTCGGGTGGTGGAGGTGGCTGCTGCAGCCTCGACGGTTGCCGCCATTGGTCCAGTCCAGGAACACGCGACCGCAGCTGCGGAAGTCGCAAGTCTTGAGCCGGGTCCAACCAACCGATTCCACCAGCAGCACCAGCCCTTGTAGCGCAGCGAGTTCATCAAAGGTAATACCGGGTTTGGATACCAGCGCGATTCGCCAGCCATTCCCGCTGTTCGCCAGCTTCCAGCGCGCTAGCGCGACGGTGAGCAGTTCATTGACCGTTGCCGTGCATGCTGTGCTGTTTCCGACTGCTGCGGCCAGCTGCCGCCAGGGGCCTGGATGAGCGGATGTAGCACCATTGAGCAGGGCTTCGGCAAGGGCCAGCGATGACTGCACCGGACGGTACGGAGCAGTCAAGGGGAGCCATCCGGCGGGCATGGACACTGGATGAGCTGGTGGAGGCTCTCTGGGCGTAGCTGGATTCTCCACCCCTCAGGTCCTCGACTCCGCCACCGAGCGCCGGACCCGGGCGCTCCAGCGCGGATCCACATCGCTCGGTGCTACCTGACGACTGAGCACGACCTGGTACCCGTTCGGGTCCTCGCACAACATGTCCACGGTGTTCCATCGGGTGCGCGTGGGCCCGTTCACCGCGGCGCCTGGCAGGTCGGCTCCGATCGATTTCGTCAGTGATCGGCTCCGCGTCGCCTCTAGGAATGCGGTGATCCGAGCTGGGGCCAAGCAAGGGTGTAGGGCTGTCAGGTAAGGTCATGAAGCCAGGCTAGTATCTCCAGTTAGTGGAGATACAAGATGGTGACGGTCGTGCGGAACTCTGGTCGATAGGGCGCCTGGCCAGTGCGAGTGGCCTATCGGTCAAGACCATTCGTTTCTACTCCGACGCTGATCTGCTGCCGCCGCGTCGCACTTCGGCCGGTCACAGGCGCTACACTTCTGCCGACCTGGCTCGTCTTCAGTTGATCGGCGGCCTGCGCTCCCTCGACGTGGACCTACCGACCATCGCCGCACTGCTCGCCGGCTCCGCATCGATGCAGCAGGTGCTCAGCGATCACGCCGAAATCTTGCAGGTGAGATTGGCTGCGCTCGAACGCCAACTCGCCGTCGCACGCGCCGTCGTTGACGCTCCGCCCGAGCACACAGTGGCTCGACTGCAGCTGCTATCGCGATTGGAGGCCGCCAACCGCGACCGTCTGCTGGAACGCTTTTGGAGCAGGGCCTTGCATAGGGCGCCCGAAGATGATACGGCATGGTTCGCTTCAGCCGGCATTCCCAAGCTTCCCATCGCTCCCACCGGCGAGCAGATCGATGCTTGGCTGGAGCTAGCCGAACTGGCGGCCGACGCGGACTTTCAGCGAGTAGTCAGGGCCCAGGCCACCTGGTTTGCGGACCATACAGCCCCCGACCTCGATGCTGCCACGTGGCGGATCCAAATGGATCTAGCTTTCGAGCTGGCCCACCAAGCGCGCGGGGCCGGCGTCGCCGCGGAGGATCCGCGCGCCCATCGTGCGGTCAACGAATACGTCGCCGCACACGCCGCCGCCTTCGGTGAACAGCCCACTTCCTCGTTCCGACGCTGGCTGGACCAGGAGCTGAGTAAGCTCACCGACCCTCGAACCGAACGCTGGTGGAAACTGGTCGGCATGATAGAGCCCCCGATGAATCCGCCTCCGCGGCGCCACGCCGATGTAGCTTGGCTTCACCAAGCTCTTTCCATTTCCGGTCCAAAGCGAGGAGTGATCGGTGAGGTGCCGGACACGCCAGTGACCCCGGGGCTCATGAAGGGGGCAGAAAGCCCCGGGTCACCGAACGTGCCGACACCTTTCACTCGGGGAGGCTGGGGGCAAGTGGAATCGGAGTACTGGCCCAGTCAATGTGATGGTTGGTGATCCATTGGGTGGCCGCGCCATTGTTGCTGCTAAGATGCCGGAAGATGATGGGCAGGATTGCATCACGGATGATGCGGCCGAACGGCCCGACCGCTTTGCTTGTACTGCCGCGGTTGCCGTGCGTCGCGGTCTTCTCAACTCGGTCGCGGCGGATTTCCTCGAAAGCAGTGAAAGCTGTTTCCGCGTCCGGTGAGTCGCGGAGGCATTGGGCGATTACGACTGCGTCTTCAAGGGCGAGGGCGGCGCCTTGTCCGGCAGATGGTGCAGTTGCGTGGGCGGCGTCGCCGATGATCGCGATCGCGCCGCGGTGCCATTTCGGGACAGTCGGGAGGTCATAGGTGGGCCACGCGAGTAGAGGCTCCGGGGCGCTCTGAATAGCTCGCCGCGCAACATCCGCGACGGGGCCGTTGTCGTCCTCAAAGAGACGGGCGAGCCGGCTGCGCCATGCGGCGCTGGATACCCGCTGGAGTTGGCCTGCGGGGGGTTCTTGAGGCTCGGGAGGGTTGGCAAACCAGACCGCCCCGCCGTCTGGAGTGGCGGTGATTCCGAAGAAGCAGCGCTTGCCGAATATCATCTGGAACTCATCGGTCGGGCGCCCCAGCAAGCTGAGCGGAAAGTCGGGGATCTTGTCCCCTAAGTTGAGTACGGGGACGTACCGTGCTTCGGGTGCTGCGGGGTCGATTATCCGGCGAACCACCGACCGGATGCCGTCAGCACCGATCAGCACGTCAGCGCTTCGGACCTCACCGTCAGCGAAAGTTGCCTGGACTCCCCCGCCAGGGGCAAGGCGTGCATCGATGAGCCGTGCGTTGTAATGAACGTGCGCGCCACGGGCCTCCGCTTCGTCTCGGAGGGCTCGATACAGGGCCGCACGGGGCACCATCTGACTTGGCGTGCCGTCGGGCAGGGGGTTGCCGTTGCTGATCGTACCGAGCACTCGACCGTTTCCATTCACGAATCGCATGGTGCGAGTCGCAAAGCCGATTGACGCCACCAGGCTGTGTGCGCCGATCGCCGCGAGAGCATCGATCCCGTTGGCCTGCAACGTCAACCACGATCCGACTTCATCCGCCCCAGCAGGGTAGGCTTCGCACACGGTGGCATCGAACCCCGCCTGTCGCAGTGCAATTGCAGCGGCCGGCCCTGCGATCCCACCGCCGATGATAAGAGCTGAACGCATCTAAACCTCCAGGATTTGGTTCATAAACTATCTTGATACTTAGAGTATCTCGAAAGATCGAGAAAAAAGGAAGAGACGCGATGGAAAATACCCAAATACGCGAGCATGTAGGTCAGTCTGTTCTTCGTTTCATCGCGGCTGTTGTGCTGCACAACCAAGCTGTCAGCTCGCGCGTCGGCCTAGGGGCAAGCGATGGGCAAGTCCTTAGCCTTCTCAACGTCGACGGACCTAAGTCCCCCGGCCAGCTTGCGGCTATTACCGGGCTTTCCACGGGGAGCATGACTGCACTCCTCGACCGCTTGGAACGCGGCGGCTTCATCAAGCGCGAACGCGACCCCCATGACCGCAGGAAGGTCCTAGTCGTTCCCGCAGCAGAAGGTCAGGCGCGGCTGGCACACCACTACACCGAATATGGGGCTCATCTGCAAGCCGTCCTTTCCGCGCGAAGCCCCGAGCAACTCGAGATCATCGCGGACTTCCTCGACGACATGACGGATGTCGACGGGGGCTACGTGAGCAGGTCGCCGACCGACGATATCGGCTGACCGCCGGACGCCCCGCCCTATAGAGCCGCGCCACAGGAGACCCGCTCCGCCGCGTGCCGTTGCCGCTGCCAAGAGCAAGAGGATCGGGCGCCCCAGCGTGATCGATCCAGCGAAACTCGTCTACGCCACACACTTCGCGACCAGGAGGACCAGTCCATCTCCGAGATCGTCAAAGCCACCGGTATCACCCGCTCCAGCCTCTACCGGTACCTGCCGCCCCGACCAACGGAAATGCTGACCGCCGTGAACCAGCAAAACGCCTGAGAGCTCCAGCATCGGTGGAGGCTGGTGCAAGCGCCTTCAGACAGAATGACGCTTTGTACAGACGACTTCGAGTGCTTCCGTGTCAGTCGTCTGCACAAGTCCAGTACTTCCGCGGAATCCAGTGCAACTGCTTCTGAAACTGACGGTTTTTGATCGGGGCAATTTTAGCTAGCCCTCGGCAGCCGCACTTCGCTCGCCCCCTGCGGCCCGCCGCTCGGGTGCGGGCGCCACCAGATATCGCTGAATGACGGGAGCAAGCCAGCCGATAGCCGCGTCGGGTTCTAAAGACACGATGGGGGGCAGCCGCAAGACATAGCGGCACAGCGCGAAGCCGAGAACCTGGGTTGAAATGAGTCCGGCCCGCTCGTTCGCCTCGCGCCCGTCTGCAGTGCCAGAAGCGCGGATGATGGGCTCCAATTGCGTGCGGAATATTTCGGACACACGGGCCGCAGCGGCGCTGCCCGAAAGCGCCGAAGAAAGGAGCACCCGTAAGGGTGCTGATGTCTCCGCCTCCCAAGTTGACATAAAGTGGCGTGCGACCGCAACCCCAAGTTCGTCACGCGGCACCCCAGCCAAGTCAGGGATCCGCAGCTCGACGGACGTCGCCGCAGCGAAGAGCCCTTCTTTACTGCCGAAATAGCGCATCACCATCGAAGGATCGATGTGCGCTTCGGTGGCCACGGATCTGATCGTCGTTGCCTCGTAGCCGCGGGCCGCGAATTGCGACTGCGCGGTGCTTAGGATCCGCTCCTGTGACCGTTCGCCTCGTCGCACGCTGTGCATCCTTCCGTCAGCTCTTGAATCGTACGCAACGGCTGTTGACTAGTCCACGTGCGGCTAATTATAAAAACGTCCGGTGGCCCCTTCAGCAGACCTCTTCTTAAAGCATCTGAATTGGAACTCCAAAAATCTTCGTGCGATGCGTAAATATCGCGGAGCGAATGCCGCTCGGTGCCTGGACAAAGCCACGATCGCAGATGCGCTCCCCTAGGGTGAACCAGTCGTAAGCCTTCCGTGACCGATCTGACTGCAGTCATCGGAGCTCGCCAATCCTTTCGGCGAGGCGGTGTCGCAAGGCTGGAACGCTGAGTACCACCCCCACGGCGACATTGCGCGCATTTCGGGCCAGAGGTCCCTTAACGGTGGCTACTCGGGTCATCCTATCGGTCAGGGCCACAACGGCCTGGGCGACTGGGCGCCGTCGCGCTTCGTAGCCGTCCAACTCTGCTTCCACACCCTTCCCCTCCAAAGCGAGGATCAGGGTACGAGCGAGGTCGACGGCGTCCTGAATGCCGGTGTTCATGCCCTGCCCCCCCGCGGGGCTGTGAACGTGGGCGGCGTCTCCCGCCAGGAACACCGATCCGTTCCGGTAAGAAGCTGCGAGTCGGTGCTGAACGCGAAAGCGAGAACTCCAGACCAAGCGCTCAACCCGCGTGCCCTTGGGGCCCCGCTGCGCCAGCAACGAGGCGATTGTCTCCAGGCTGGGATGTTCCTCAGCCCTGTCAACGGTCGCTACAACTCGGTGGTGACCGCCGGGCAATGGAGCGATGACGACGAGCCCTTCAGCGGAAAAGAAGAGCTGGACTTCATCCGACGGCAGCGGCCACGTCATCTCGATGTCTGCAAGGATAAACGACTGTTCGTAGGTGCCGCCACTGAAGGCGATTCCCGCCTCACTCCTCACTGTGCTGTGCAAGCCGTCGGCACCGACCACGAATCGAGCGGTCACTTCGGACCTGACCCCGTTCGCGTGGAGAAGGCTAACGGCCGATCCCTCGGGCGTTGGAACAACGGACGTCGCACGGACACGCCGGTGCACTCTTCCACCGTGCTCTTCTAGGAGGTCCTCCAAGATGCGCTCCGTCCGCCACTGCTGCAGCATGACTGTGAACGGGTACCGGGTCTTGAGCTCGCCGAAGTTCAACCGTGCCAGGATCTTCTCTCTCTCTCTCACAGTGAAAACAGGAACCTTCACGCCCTCGCTCAGAATCCGATCGGTTGCACCGACGCCTTCAAGCACCTCGAGTGTGCGGGGGTGAATTACAGCCGCACGGGAGGTGCTGTCTGACTCTCCTGCAGCGTCGATGATCGTCACGGCGTGCCCGCGCCGTTGTAAGATGCCAGCCGCGGTCAAGCCAACTGGGCCTGCACCCACAACGAGAACGTCCGAGTGGCTCGCAATCATTTCCTTCTCCTATCAACACTTGCTGGCCTACAACTGTTGACTTTACGCGCGGGGGTCGCAAGAGTCAACAATCGTTGGCAACTCACTGAGGCGGCGGAGGACGACCGTCCTAACCCTCGAGAGCATGCTTCATCGCATTCCTCACGTGCAGCAGGTCAGGAGCGCCAGAGCGTTTATCTTTCCGCGCATCAGCCGCGAAGAGCACTTTAGGGCCGGGCATCACGATCAGTAGCACGCTGCAGCAACGCCAGGCACCCCGCCACTATCGGATGTCCATTTGTCGCAAGACTCGGCTTGCGGCCATGATGAGCGCCGCGATGCCGGCTAGAACCAGGATGGCCCATTGGGCGTTCAACGGCCCATCCGGGAGTTGGGGTGCCAGGGCGAACGGCGACGCATACAAAACTTGGGGCGGTACGATGCGGAACTCGACGAGCAATTCCAACGATACGAATGCCGCTAGCAGCGCGTATGCGATTCCGCCAGCCGCCCTGGGAAGAGCACAGAGTAGGAGCGCGGTGACTGCGACAAAGAACCAGACGGCCGGCGCCTTGGCAACACTGGCGACAATCAGGGTGAGCATCTCGGAGGGTCGCGCAAGCCCAAGGCCAACTCCGAAAGTGAAGAGGACGATGAACCCTGCCAATGCGCCGCTGATAGCGTACGCAAAACCCCAGCGCCCGCGATCGACCGGACGGGAGAGTACCGCCTCGGCTCTTCCGCTTGTCACCTCGCCGCGCAGGCGCAGCGTCGTTTGCATCCCGCATACCGCGGCGATGATGGGGACGAGATAGAGAACGACAGTGATAAGGCCCTGGCCGCCTTCTATACCGGAGAGTTTCAGCGGGGCTTGCTTATCTACAACAGCTGAGACTGCTCCGATGAGGAAGGCCACCAAAAGTGCGCCGAGGCTCCAGCTCACGATCGTCGGTCGGCTGATCTTCAAGGCGAGAGTCACGGGACCGCGCAGTGCATTGCTCGCGTGCGCTGGGCCGAGACGGTCGTGCATGAGGCCAGCTCCAAAATCGCGGCGTCCTGCGATAAAGAGCCCTGCTCCCGATAGGGCCGTCACAAGGACGAGCACGGGCAGCAGCGGCAGCGCGTTGTCTTCCGCGAATGGGCGTATCGCGGCAATCCATTCGAACGGTGACACCCAAGAAATGCCCCCGCCATGTGCGTCGGCAGCGCCGCGAAGAAGGTAGAAGCCCCCTACTACTGCGACGGCTATCCCAGTGCCGGCACGCGCAGTTCGTAACATCTGTCCGGTCAGTGCTGCGATGGTTGCAGCGAGCAGGCCGAAAGAGATCACCTGCGCGCCAGCCAGCAGGCTCCCAAACGGTGAACCGCCTATAGCAATGAAGCCGATGCCGACGATCACGCCGCAGAAAGCCGATCCGACCGCTGCGACCACCATGGCGGCGGCGAGGGGAGCCCCGCGCCCGATTCGAGCGGCCGAAAGTAATTCGGTTGTTCCGCTCTCTTCGGTCGCGCGGGTGTTGCGCATAACGGTGAAAATCGATGCGAGGCTGACAACGAGCGCCGCAACGCCCGTCATCCGCCACAATCCGATGCCTCCTAGGCTTGCGCTGAAGATTGGCCCAATAAGGAACAGCTCTTGTCCGCTCGAGTTGACCGAGGCGGCGAGTTGTTGCCGCGCTGCCTCTGTCGGATAGGTGGCGGCGATACCAGCAGCGACACCCACCAGTACCAATCCCGCGAGGCCGTACCATGCGGTTGCGTGAATGCGTTCCCGCCGTAGGACCAGGCCTAGCATCAGCCGGGTTCCACGCATGGCATTCATGCCGACACCGCTTTGGTTGCGTTGGAGTAGTAGTGCAGGAACAGGTCCTCGAGTGTGGGCGGTGCTACGGCTAGCGTCTCGATTCCGTGTGTCACGAGTACCTCCATGACCGAGTCGACAGCGGTCGTACTGATCTGCAGGTGCCTCCCATCCATATCCACTCGCTGCACCCCAGGTACATCCTCAAGCCCCCGCGGGACATGGGTAACCGTGGCTGTCACGATCGTCGCGGCGTGTCCGCGCAAGTCAGCGAGGGACCCTGTGTCAACAACTTGTCCCGCCCGCACGATACTCACGCGGTCGCAGAGCTGCTCGACCTCGGAGAGGATGTGGCTAGACAGCAAAACAGTCTGACCATCCCGTCGAGCGTCAGCGACGCACTGCTTGAAGACGGCTTCCATCAACGGGTCCAAGCCCGAGGTCGGTTCGTCCAATATGAGCAACTCCGCCGTCGCGCTGAAAGCGGACACTAAGGCAACCTTCTGGCGATTCCCTTTCGAGTAGGTACGGCTACGACGGGTCGGATCCAGTTCGAACGCCTCGATCAAGGACTTGCGCTTGCTCAGATTTTCACCCCCGTGCATTCGCGCGAGGATGTCGAGAGTCTCTCCCCCTGAGAGGTTGGGCCAGAGTGCTACGTCACCAGGAACGTAGGCAAGCCTGCTCCGAGCTTGTGCCGGAGCGGACCACGGATCGACGCCCAGAATCTTGACCTCTCCTGCATCGGCGCGCAACATGCCGAGGAGCACGCGGATCGCGGTCGATTTCCCGGCACCGTTCGGACCAAGCAGACCGTGAACCCCGCCTTGGGCGAGCTGCAGGTCCAACCCAACTAGTGCGTGCACTCGCCCGAAAGACTTCTTGACGCCACGCATTTCGATCACATTGTTCATGGTTCCATAATACACAAATTTCATGAAGTTCAAGAAATAAGCTACGATAACTTGCAGACTGCTAAGGAGACAATGTGGATAACGCTGTGGAACCGTTCGTTGAACGGTTTGCCGATGTATTGACCCGCGCCGGATGGCCGCGCATGTCCGCTCGCATTTTTGCTGCGCTTATGGTGGCGCGCCAAGGATCCCTCAGCGCTGCGGATCTCGCTGAGCTCTTGGAAGTCGGCGCGTCGGCGATATCAAATGGGGCGAAGATGCTTCGCGCCCTCGACCTCGTCGAAGCACGCCGGCAAAGCGATCGCCAAGTTGTTTACCGAGTGCGTCCGGACGCATGGATGGCCGCAGTGGTAAGCCAGGAGGATCACCTCAGAATCCTAGAAGACGTGCTCAACGAAGGAGCGAGCAATCTTGAAGACGGGGCAATCGCGTATCGCCTCAGGGAGACTGCGAGCTTCTTTGGCTTCCTCCGAGTAGAACTCGCGAAACTCGTTCGTAGCTGGCGAGACAGCCACGGGCCTAGCGCAGATTGAGCGGCGCCGCTTAGAGGGGCAATCGTTGTCCATCACCACCGAGGCCGATCCCGACGGCCTTCAAGGATTTCGGAGGTAGGAGCACAGAGTCGTGCGTTGGCCTCAACTCATCAGTCTCGTTGGAGCAGTAGGTCCCCATGACACGCGGCGGACCGCATCAGTCGAGTTTCCACACCGTTCGCGTCGAGAGCAGAAGCAGAGGTTTGATCGTTGTGCATCAAGTTGAGGTAGCAATTATCGGAGGAGGGGTGGCTGGGCTGCAGGCCGCCTTGACACTTGGCAGGGCTCGAAGGAGCGTCGCGCTTTTTGATGACGGCCACCCACGGAACGCCGCAGCGGAACACGTCAGGAACTATCTGTCTGTGGAGGACGAAACGCCGTTCGGGCTTCTCACGCGAGGCGAACAGATGTTAGATCCCTACAACGTGGAACGCGTCTCGTCGAGGGTGATATCGGTGGACGGTGACCTCAGCAGAGGCTTCACCCTCCGGGCGGGCAAAGACCAGTTCCACAGCCGATGTGTGGTCCTCGCCGGCGGTGTTGAGGACCTACTGCCCGCAATTCCAGGGCTGGCCGACCACTGGGGGACTTCGGTCGTTGCGTGCCCCCATTGCCACGGCTGGGAAGTCCGAGATCGCCCACTAGCTCAGGTGGCCTTCTCGGACGATATGGCCCAAGGGTGCGAACGCGCCATCCTGTTGTCGAGCTGGAGTGAGGACATAACATTCTTCCCCAACCGTGACGACGTCGATGCTGAAACCAGCGAGCGTCTTCGCCGCTCGGGAGTGAAAGTCCGACTTGGCCAGATCGAAGAAATCCACAACGCTGTCGACGGTGTCCTCGGCGTGCGACTCGGCACAGGTTACTTTAACGGTTTCGCCGCGGTGTTCAGTACGGTTCGACAGGTTTCGAAGTCCCGATTGGCAGAGCGCCTAGGCTGTGAGTTGACCAACGACGTCCGAGCGACCGGGATCATCAGGACTGAACCGAACGGTCGAACGACCATCCCTGGCGTGTGGGCAGCAGGGTCGTGCACGAACCCTGCTTTTCTCGCAATCGGCGCTGCTGGCCACGCGAGTGTCGTGGCCACCAGCATTCATTCCGACCTCATCGCAAGGGATCTCGCGACTTAAGTGGACAAGTCGGTGGCGGGGAGACCCTAGTCATGGAAGTGGTGGACCCATCACTGAGCAAGGCGGGTAGCGCGTTCTTCCCAACGGAACGTTTCACGACAATTAGGACCATCTGCTGCGGCCCTGACAGAAGCTTTCTCGGCTACTCGAGCGCCGCGCGCATGTGGTCACGCGAACTTGTCCTCCAGCGCTACCCACGCCATATATTCGGCGCAATAGAGGCGCGTGGGGTCAGGTAGAGGTTGAGGCACCGGTTGTTCTTGAGCAGCTAGAAAAAATGCATCCAGGAATGAGTCGGAGCAAGGCGATGTCCATTTATCGACGGCACGCGTTCTTTGTGGCGTCTTCGCTGTGGTTATCGCCATCATAGAGATTGTCACACTTACGAACGGTTGAGTGTGAGGCTGCACATGGGTCCGCCGAGGCTGCGACTGAGCAGACTGGCGCCTGTTGCCTTTGTAGAAACGGTCGTTCAGGTTGGGAGTCGTTTGGTGGGCCGTCGGTGACGCATCACGGGCCCCGATCGGTACAATGGGGTGTAATATCCGATTCTAAAGTACCTGTGGGCACCTCAGAAAACGGAAAATATCGTACGTTACGGCGTTCGGAACAACCTGTCGGCTGCATCCACACCAGACGAAATCGGCCTCAAATAGTGTCCCGTATAGGGCTCCGGCACCGGACTTATCACCGGACACCCCTATACGGACACTCCATGAGCCGCCATTTGCAAAGCAGCAGGTCAGCGGATGATGTGTCCGGCGGAGGACCGGCTATCGGTACGAGTTGCCGATGTCTTCAAGGAACCGACTGAGAGGACGTTTTCGATGTAGAAGAAGTCTAGTGGGCCTTAGCTATCCGCTGACTATCGAAATTCTCGAGTTGAGATTTTTCCTCAAGCCGTACGGCCGTCGCGAGGGCCGAAGGCGGTCACTGCTTCGGTGTCGCTGGCTTCGGCTCGGACAAAATAGTCCGCCCATTCCTGGGCGTCAGGATAACCCGATTTCGCGACGACCCGTGCCACTGCGGCGTCAACGTCGATTCGGGTTCGATGAAGCGTCACGGACCCGTCTTCCAGCACCGCCCACTGACCGCCCGGCCGCCCGTAGGGCATCCCGACACTGCCAGGGTTGACCACCAGGCGCCGATCAACCAACCGCACAAACGGCATGTGCGTATGTCCACAGACGACGGTGCGAATCTCCTCGGGCAGTTCAGCGAATACTTCAGCCCATCGCTCCAAGCGGCTGTCGACCAGCACCACCTCCTCGTCATCACGCGGTGTCGCATGGCAAAACAGAACCGGTCCAAAACCGTCAACTTCGACAGTTACCGATGGTGGCAATGCCGCCAGCATGTCCACGTGTCCAGCTGTCAGCTGCGCCACAGCCCAGGGCGTCACTTCGTCAGGAATTTCAATGTATTCCCCCCGTGCCAAGGCCACCAGCTCGCGGTCGGCGTTGCCCCGCACCAAACGGACTCTGTCACCAAGAGAGGCAAGCCGGTCCAATACCTGCACCGGCTGAGGCCCGGATGCGTGGTCACCTGCCACGACAATAAGATCAGCACGTAAAACGGCCGGTTCCGCCAGCACAGCTTCAAGAACCGGCAACACTCCGTGAATATCAGACAGGACGGCTACGCTTCGCAACATACGACGAGTATTCCGTTCAACAACCTTCACGTCGAGGGCGCCAGCCGACATGCCCATACCCGAACAGGGAAGTGTCCCGCAAAAGGTTCCTTTCAAGGGGCGGGAGCGCGCTGGCCCATTCGCTCTGCGTGTGAATCGCAGCGATAAATGGCGGGGTTTTCGCAGTAATAGATTTCATCCCCAGCCCATTGGTCTCTCTCGAGCGGGGTGTCGGAGCAGGCGGTTACTCGGCGCGACGCCGGTTTCACAGCTGGTGAACCAGCCCGTTGGTGCGGTGTCGGAGTCGATGCCGAAGCGCTCCCGCCCGCCGTCCAGGCCTGCCCACAACGAGGTGCCTCTATCCAGGAGGATTGGCACAGTCACCAGGTGCATGAAGTCGGTCAGGTCGGCGTGAAGAGCTTGCGGATGGTTGAGGGTACGCCACCGATCCGGAGTGCTTGGCCGTGCGCATCTTTGGGGGACGCGGCGACGAAGTGGAAGCTCGTGCCGTTGTCGAAGCGGATCGGCGGGTGAGCGTGGTACATCAGCAGCAAGACTGGTGTACCGAAGGGAGGTTCGTATTCCCACCAGCCACGCGAGCCGGTGTCGTCCTCCGGGGCGCTGTGTGGGCTGAACTTGCGGCGGCACACGATCGCGGCGTTGGTCCCTTAACTCCAGGTGGCCGTCCGCGCTCGGTCAAAGGTGATGGAGGCGTTTCGGCGTGGTCGATGCCGTGGATTGGGCGTGCGTCGAACCAGGCGAACAGTTGCTGGCCATTACCGAATCGTGCATCGAGTTTGACGCGTTCGCCGTTGCATTGCCGGTCACAAGAAACACTGGATCAAGGAAGTTCTTTGTGTCCGGCACCGTACTCAACTTCTTCATCTCGCTGGACGGCTTCGGCGCTGGGGAACGCGTCGCACTTAGTTGCAGCCGCGCCAGCAAGGAACAGGTCGGCTAATTGCGCTGCGTGGCGTAGGGGGTCCACGTTCGGGTGGGCTTGTAGGTAGCAGATCATGGAGTCGATCATGCCCTGGTATCCCAACGCCATCACGCGGAGGTCTGTAGGGCGGATAGTGCCTTCGGATTGACCGCGCGTCAGGAGTGATTCGTGCTCGACGTAAATATTCTCGTCGTCGCGCATGCTCAGCCGCTGCCGGCCGTCGGGTGTCCGCAGGTTATGGACTATCTGGTCGACCGTTTCGAGTTCAACGCCGTGTGTCCTGGTAAACAGCGCTGCCGCGCTCATCTGCTGTATAAGTCTGCAACCGACCTCACTGCGACGCAGTAGCGGCTCTTACTGATGCGTTGCGTATGGGTGTACTTAGCGCAACATTGCCTACTTTGATCCAGTCAATCTCATCAACTCATTGGCGTCGCGGCTGCCAGCAGATCTGCTGACAGCCGCGACGCATTGTCCTCTACTCGCCCACGGCTCAGACTGAACGCATGACAGAACAGCGCACACCTCATCCGTTCGAAGACTCTCTCCTGCAGCAGCTCATGGGTCACCGGATCCTGCTCCTCGGAACCGAGCTTGATCAGGAGGGTGGCAACCGGCTGTGCACGCAGTTGATGCTGCTCTCCGCTGAAGACCCGCAACGGGACATCAGCCTGTGGATCAACTCGCCGGGCGGATCGGTTCCTGCCATGCTCGCCATCCGTGACGTCATGCGGCTCATTCCGAACGATGTCTCCACCGTGGTGCTCGGGCTCGCACTCAGCGCAGGCCAGTTCCTCCTCAGCGCCGGAACGCCCGGCAAGCGATTCGCACTGCCCCACGCCCGCGTGCTCCTCCACCAGGGCTCTGGAGGTATCGGCGGAACCGCAATGGACATCGCGATTCAGGCGGAGGACCTGAGGCACACCCGGGACACCGTGCTCGGGCTCATTGCGGAGGACACCGGGCAAACGATGGAACAGGTCACGGCCGACTCTCTGCGCGACCGCTGGTACACAGCGGAGCAGGCGCTGGAGTACGGCTTCGTGGACCGCATTATCGAACAGGTGGACAACATCCGGCCGGACCAACGTCCCACAGTGAGCCTCAGGGGCACGCGATGAGTTCGTACACCATCCCCTACGTCACGGTCCGCCACAGCAACGGGTCGCAACAAACCCTCGACATCTACAGCAGTCTGCTCACGGAGCGCATCATCTACCTCGGCACTCCCCTGGACGACGGCGTCGCGAATGCGCTGATCGCGCAGCTACTCCACCTCGAGTCGACGAGCCCATCTCTTCCGATCGACCTGTACATCAACTCGCCCGGCGGTTCGATCAGCGCCATGCTGGCGGTCTACGATGCCATGCAGTACGTGACTCCGCAGGTGCGCACCACCTGCATTGGACAGGCGACCTTCACGGCGGCCGTGCTACTCGCGGGAGGCGAGCGTGGAGCGCGGTCCATTCTTCCGCGCGGCAGGGTGGTGCTGCATCAGCCGACCATCGACACGGGACGCGGCACCATTCCCGATCTCATTCTTGAAGCGGACGAGGTGAAACGCATAAAGGCCCTGCTCGACGAATTACTGGCCCGTCACACCGGTCGGAGCATTGAGGAGATCCGCCGCGACACTGACCGTAACCTCGTGTTGGACGCCGACAGGGCCGTGAAGTACGGCGTCGTGGACCACGTGGTCGAGTACAGGAAGATCGACGCGGGCATCGTCGGATCAGGCCGCGAGGCAGACGGGGCCGTGTGAGTTCGCCTGAGACATGCGCGTCGCCACCTGCGCGCTGAGTTCTCGAACCGGCACGTTCAACGATCGGGCGATTGCGGCGAGGATCTCGGAGGAGGCGTCTTTGCGCCCCCGCTCGATTTCGGAGAGGTATTGAGGCGATATGGCGGCGCGACCTGCTACATCAATGAGCCGCTCGCCGCGATTAAGGCGCAACCCGCGCAACACCTCGCCGTACACCTCGCGGAGGAGTGGCTCGCGCTGCGAGTAATCATCCGACGTCGTCTCTTTCAGACTTTGGACGGGCTGGCCGTTCGGCCCGCGCCTCGGACGGCGGTCTAACCTCGTTGATGCCGGGCGCGGCGCAGGTTCTACACCCCGTTCCCGCCGATAACGCCGCGCCTGATAACCCCATAGATTCACGATTTCACCCATGCCTCCAGATCCTAGCCCCGGTGCGCAGTCGTGCGGAAGGTGGTCCGCTCACAGCAGATCCGTTGGGGCAGCGCTTGGCTCGCCGGCCCGAAGGGTCCCGGCGCCCGCCCGCTGGGACCCTTCGCCGAGAACGGCAAGGGGCTCGCCGCTGAAGCCGGCGAAGCCCCGAAAATCATCGGACAACTCATCGACGAAGCCATGGAGCTCATCATGGGCGCCAACCCGAGCCTGGCCGCCACACTCCCCCGCATCTTCAACCGCGACGACGTGGACCAGCGCCGCCTCGGCGAGCTGCTGGACCTGCTGAACTCGGCCCGGTTCACCGGACACGGCGTCAGTAAAGGCCCGCGGCCTACTCGGCGAGGTCTACGAATACTTCCTAGAGAAGTTCGCCCGCGCCGAGGCAAGCGCGGGCGAGTGCTACACCCCCGCCGGCGTAGTCCCCGTGCGGGACAAATTCAAGAGCAGTCTCGAACGCGCCGAGCTCGAGACTGCTCTGCGGGAAGTCCCTGAAGGACAGGACTGGAAAGCTCACATAGCCCCGTCGGAGGCCATCCTTGGTGTCGAAGCAGCTGCCCGCCAATACAGCCAAGCGAGCCAGAGGTTAGACAAGACCGTTGCGGCCGCGAAGGCAGCCGGAGCTTCCTGGGCAGACATTGGCCGCGCAATCGGCATCAGCCGACAGTCTGCCCACGAACGCTGGGCGGGGAAGCGTAAGCCCTGGCAAGCCCCCTCCCATCATCGGCTTGCCCCACAACGTCAAAATCCTTCTTGACCAAGTTTTGCCCAAGCTCTTTTCGAGAATCAGTTCTGACCAACAACACGGCATAGCCTTTAGGCACTGATTTCGGAGACTTGCTCGCGATACCAGAAACTGTCGTGTGAGCAGCTCGCTACTCGGCCCAGTCCTCCTATAGCTGTTCTGAACCGCCAAGTTTGTGCGGTTGGAGGGCCGGTCGTGCAATCGTGGTGGAGTGAGTGGGCTTATTGAGGAATGGACTTTGGTTGGGCGCGATCTTGGCTTGCTTGGTCAGAAGCGTGGCTCCACGCGCTTGGGGTTCGCGTTGTTGCTGAAGTTTTTCGAGAATGAGGCAAGATTCCCCAGCGGGGTTGATGACTTCGACCCTGCGGCGGTGGATTATGTTTCCGAGCAGGTTGGAGTTGAGGCTCAAGTCTTTGGGCCTTATGCCTGGACGGGACGGACAATCGAGCGTCACCGGGCTGAGATCCGGACGGTGTTTGGCTTTAGAGAGTTCACTCGTGCCGATGAGACTGAAATGACGGCTTGGCTTGCAGCGACGGTCTGTCCTTCTGAAGTTCGAGAAAGTGCTCTGGCGGAGGCCGTTTTGGGTCGTTGCCGTCAGGAAAGGATTGAGCCACCGGGGCGCCTGAATCGGATGATCGGTGCGGCTCGGGCAATGTTTGAACAGGATTTCTCCGCGAGTGTAGGTGCGTTCGATCCAGGTCACGATCGCGATCCTTAAGTTCTCCCTGGTAGCCCAGGGACGCCGTTTAAGGACGGATTTCTGCAGCAGACCCCTCAGCTACCACGCGAGGAAATATGTCCATCTGTGCCCCCCCGTGTCCAGTCATTGGATGCGAGCCATTGGTCGAATGTTTGGGTACCGATTCGTGTGCTTGGGCTGGGTAGGAGCCCTCCGTCCCGCATCGACTTGCCCATCGCTCCGGGGAGGGGGACTCGGAGGACGATTCGTCTGATGTGGGCGGCCTTTAGGTAGCGGCGGACCATGTCCGGCATGTTTTCCTGTCGGGGACCTGCGAGATCGGGTTCGAGGCCGCGGGGCACTCCTGTGGCGATATTCACGAGGGTGGTGGCGACTTCTGCGGCAGCGATGGGTTGTGAACGCATGGCGGGCACGATCTGGATGCCCGCGATACTGCGGCGGTGTGCGGTCTGGGCGGCGAACTCGTGGAACTGTGTCGTCCTCAACATCGACCAAGCTCCCCCGGACCTCATGACCCGCTCTTCCTGAATGGCCTTGCCCGCGTAGTAGCCGGAGTTCGCGTGTGCCGCTCCGATGATGGAGAGCGTGACGTGATGCGTGACTCCGGCTGCACGCTCGGCGTTCAATAGGTTTTCGGTGACGGTGCCGAAGAATCGGACGGCCTGTTTGGCGGACAGGCTGTTTGTTGAGGACACATCGATGACGGCGTCGATGTCCGAGAGAGCACCGGCCAGTCCGTCGGTGCTCATCAGGTCAACGCCATTGGATCGGCTGAGAACGATGGGTTCGTGGCCGGCCTCGCGGGTAGCGGTGACTACGTGGCGGCCTACAGTTCCGGTACCGCCGGCAATGGCGATTCTCATCGGTTGGACTCCTTCGTGGTCGTGGCCCTCCGGGGCGGGAGGCGCAAAATGACGCCGAGAAGAGCGCTGCGGTTCCAGGAAAGGTCGGCCCTGGGGAAGGAATTGAAGAAAACGCTGCGGAATATCTCGTACCGCATTTCGAAGTACAAACCGAGAACCGCCGTCAGAGCGAGGGTGACGCAGATAAATGTTGTGTTCATGCCTACAAGGACGAGGCAGCTAGCATGAATGTGAGGCCGGACCTGGCATCGTCTGGAGTGTTCCCGCTTTTGTGGACTCGAGATTAAGCCGCGAGTTCGTGAATTGATTTATAGCCTAACTCATATTCGAGCGGTGTCAAATAGCCGTTAGCTGAATGACGGCGCCGCGTGTTGTAATAGCCTTCGATCCAGAGGAATGTTTCTCTACGGAGGCGTTTCAGGTCCGGCCATGGTTTAGTGTGAATGAGTTCTTTCTTGTAGGTCGCGAAGAATGACTCGGATACGGCGTTGTCGTAACATGTCCCGGTCCGTCCGAGAGAGCGTATAATTTTGTTATTCACACAATATGTGGCGAATTCATTTGAAGTGTATTGCGTGCCGCGGTCTGAATGGAAGATTACCGGTGCCGGCGGTTGGCGGCGGGTGATG
>NZ_JASISR010000014.1 GCF_030063245.1 Paenarthrobacter sp. PH39-S1 | reverse complement strand
TGCAGTCGAACACAAGACTCGCCAGCACGACCACCACACCCGGACGGCACCCAATGAGCGGCCCCCCTCATATCAGCCGGGAGCCGCTCACCACTGCCACTTGACAAACGTTCCCTCATATCAGCTGGATCTGTTAATGACCGCCACCGTGATGTTTGAGGGCTGAAGCGGAGGTGCCGCCACTGCTACTCGCGTGGCCTAGTGTAGTGTCTCAGTTTTGCTTTGTGGCTTGGAGGGTTTCGCCGCCGCGGCGGTCTTTTTCGATGATAAAGGCGGCGGTCGCAGTCCAAATCAACGGCTTGGGGCACTCGTTGTTGACGCGGATGTAGGCTTCGATTTTCTCGATTAAATCCGGCACCGAGTGGAAGAACCTGCGGCGCAGTGCCCTCTCCGGGAGATATGAGCGAGAGAAGTCTCGCTACGTCGTTTTCTCTGATGCCCAGGGGGGGGAGCTGATTGCCCCGTTGATGCCTGATTCTTCGGGTACTCATCCTGGGTGCCAGTCAAGGTGGGCACTCGCCCACGTTCGAGAACCATATGGAGACCGTGAAAGTCAAACGGTCTGGTCCAGGGCGGGCGCGCACCCGCCCGGACCGGGCCATGGCTATGACAGGGAAGCCTGCAAGCGGCGCAACGTCGTCGAACGCAGCTTCAACACCCTCAAGCAGTGGCGGTCACGGGCCACCCGGTACGACAAACACGCCCTCACGTACAGATCGGCCGCTGCCCTACAGGCCGTCGTCATCTGGGGCGCAGTACTGGTATTGGAAGATACGCCCTAGCCCTCCTGGTCGACGACCGACATATCGCCGACGCCAGGCGTGCCATCGGCGAGTGCGTAGCGCCGCAGCACCGCACCCTTCGGTGAGGCGACGGCCGGCTCCATGAGTCTGAGGTTCGTCGGAACCACCCCGTCGGCGAAGACCTTCCTTCCACCGCCGAGGAGGATCGGATACACCCAGAGCGTGAGCCGATCGAAAAGCCGCTCGGCGAACAGGGTCTGCACGAAGTTGAGACTGCCGATGACGTGGATGTTCGCGTGCCGGTCGCGCAGTTCGCGCCCGGCGGCGACGACATCGAGAATGTCCGCAAGCCAATGATTCTCCGCCGGCGTAGTTCGGCTCTCTTGTCTTGTTCGAGGGCGTACGAAGAGTAGGGACGACGGGGTTGCCCCACCAGTCGTGGCGCTGGTTGCCGTGGACGTCGCAGATGATGGTGGGGTAGTCGGGGTCGCCGGTGTGGTAGTCCTGGGTGTAGATTCCGATGCGGTGGCCGTCCGGGTCCAGGATGTAGAGGCAGAATGCGTTGGAGACGCCGTGTCGGCCGGGACCGCGTTCGATCCGGTTGGAGATGCGCAGGGCGCCCATCTTGTCGCACATCTGGATGATGTTGTACTTGTCGCGCCGGCTATAGGCTCTTTTCGAGGATCCGCTTGAGGTTCTGCAGATTCTGTGGGAGCTGCTTGCGTGCCAGGCGCCGGGCAACGCCCGGAATAAGGTACCTCCCTATTCCATGGCCTTCAAAGTCCATGTCGATGGTCAGTCGCGTCGCGGTGCCGTCCCGAACGGGTTCGATGGTGCCGTGGACGTTGGCTGTGAGTGGGCCACCGACGCCCTCGATCGACCAGGTCCGCGCTGGGTGGTACCTGCTAATTACTTCGGTCCTGGCGAATCTTCCCGGCCCAATTTTCCGGGTGACGGCAGCCCGAGCACCAGGTCCAGCCGGAGAATCCCCGATAGGTCTGGCCGAGACTGCGCCGACCTGCCAATCCGGGAACTTAGAAAAATCGGTCGCATAGGAGAATACTTCCTCCGGCCGAAGGGCTATCTCAATGCTTTGGCGGATCGGCTTCACCGATTCCCCCTAAGTTTGCTTGAACCTGTCCTTCTGCGATTCTACCCCCGGGCACCTCTTACACCGGTCGCTGATTCTGTTTCTTGTGGCTGGCCAAGCTGGCCTCAGACGGCAAAGAAGCCCAGCGACCGTTCGACGCTTCGCGTCTACGAGTTCCTCGGCCGTGCAATGACGTCCAGCCGTCAAGCCAAAGAGGGTTTCACGGTGAGGGCGACGGGCTTCTGGCGAGGGGCTTCTGGAGTAGCTCCAGGAAGACGACCTTTCGGGGCTTTTGCGGCTGCTCCTCGCCTCATTTCCAGCCCAAGCCAAACACGAGCAGGATGAAGCCTCAAGAAAGGCTGGGTACTAACGTCCGCGACCATCCCTTGGCGCGACAGAGCAGCTGGGCCGCATGGTTACGATCCGGGACTCATCGACGAGGTTGCGGCCGAAGCGCGTCAACCACGAGTGTCAGCAAGCGGTCGGTTTGCTCCGAGGTGTTGTTGGTCGTTGTCGACAGGAACACTCCGAGAAGCATCACCGTGACGTCTTCCGGGTCGACATCCGCCCTGAGCGACCCCGCTAGTGCTCCGGCAGCCAGGAGTGTTCCGATCGCGGCAGTGACACGTTCTCGTGTGGTGGGTGTGCTGATTCGTCCGGAGGCCCAGCCAGCGCGGAGAGTGTCGATCATTCCGCGTTTCGTTGCGATGAATTCGGCATAGCGGTTCATCCAGGCGCGTAGCGCGACGTCGGGCGGGAACTGCTCAAGCAGGGTTTGGGCGCTCGTGGCGACGTCGTCAAGTCCGGCCGCGTAGACCGCCTCGATGAGTGACTCGCGGCTCGGGAAGTGGCGGTATAGGGTCCCGATCCCCACCCCGGCCTCCCGGGCGATGCCCTCAAGGGGAACAGTGTCGTCGGCGGCAGCGAAGGCGGAACGGGCAACAGCAATGAGCCTGTCGCGATTCCGTTGTGCGTCCTGACGGAGGGGACGCGCGGACTCGGCAGTCGCAGAGGACTGCCGTTTGGGTGTAGTCGTTTCCGGCGGGAACAAAGCGGAGGAACCTCCGTTAGTGTTAGTGTGGCGTATTGGAGGAACCTCCGGTTCCATCATGCTCTCACAGGAAGGCCCCAAATGACTTCCCCCGACAATCCCCCTTCGTCCGCACGTCCGACCGGTACGTCCCGTCCCGGCGGGTCGGCTCCGCTGGGCGGCCGTGAAGTTGGACGCATCGGCTATGGCGCGATGCAGCTCGAACGACTCCATGGCGACCGCGCCACAGCGACTGCGCTGCTGCGCCGCGCGGTGGAACTCGGCGTCGATCATGTTGACACGGCCCAGTTTTACGGCAATGGTCTGGTCAACGACCTCATCCGTGAGGCGTTGCGTCCGGACGATGAGGTTCTGGTTGTGACCAAAGTCGGTGCCGCTCCGAACCCGGGCGGCACCATTCCGCTTCGTCTCGCCCAGCGGCCCGAGGAGTTGCGGGCAGGTGTCGAGGAGAACCTGCGCGGCCTCGGCGTTGAACAGCTTCCGGTCGTGAACCTGCGTCGAGCGGACACCGGACCGGGGCTTCGAGCCAGCGCGGACCAGGTTGTGGACATCGACGATCAACTCGCGGTGATGACGGCAATGCGGAACGAGGGCAAGATCGGCGCGATCGGGCTCAGCAGCGTCACCATCGAGGGACTGCGTCGGGCCCTTCCTGCTGGCATCGTCTGCGTGCAGAACGCCTATAGCCTCGTGGCCCGCGGAGACGAAGACATGCTTGGGCTGTGTGCGGCCGAAGGCATCGCCTGGGTGCCCTATTTCCCGCTCGGCAGTGCGTTCCCCGGGCTGCCGAAAGTGACGGAGGAGCCGGCGGTCCAGACCGCGGCGCACTCGCTCGGCGTCACTGCCTCGCAGGCCGGTCTAGCCTGGCTGCTGCACCATGCGCCGAATATTCTACTGATTCCCGGTACAGCTGATATCGGCCACCTGGAGGCGAACATCGCCGTCGGGACAATCACGCTCGACTCCGCAACGCTCGCCAGGCTGGATGCCGTCCCGACGCGCGCAGCCGACGTGCTGCTGGGCTGATAGTCCGCCCCTGGACGTGAATATCCGCACGAGCACCACGGGGCACCCCGGCATCTAGTCCGTCGTCATCGACACCAGCGACGCCGCGTCCACCGCAACCGCGGCGCAGGACGTGATGCGCCGGTTCCCGAAAACGAACGTGTTGATTCCCATGGCCGGGATCATGCTGCCGCAAGACCTGCATTCCCCGGACTTCCTGCCCACGGCCGAGGCGAACGTGGCCACGAACCTTCTCGGTCCGCTCCGCTGCGCCTGATCGGCGCGTTCAGCCCGTTCCTCGTTCGCCAGGACGCCGCCGCGATCATCACCGTCTCATCCGGTCTGGCCTTCGTACCGCTGCCGATCACGCCGACCTACAACGCGACCAAGGCTGCCATCCACTCCTTCACGGAGAGTCTGCGGGTGCAGCTGGCTGACACAAGTATCCAGGTCATCGAGCTCGTTCCGCCCGGGGTGCGCACCACGCTGATGGGTCAGCAGGACTCCGAGCAGGCCATGCCCCTCGGTGAGCCGTGGTCGCCGTTGATCCTTCGAGACGTGTTCGTCGGCATCACCCGCTTTGACCAGCTGCAGGCCGACCTGGGCATCTCCCGCAAGGTGCTCACTGAGCGCCTGAAGTGGCTCGTCGACCATGACGTACTCGCTCGGCAGCCGTACTCGATGCATCCGCCACGGGAGGAGTATGTGCTCACCGGCAAGGGCCGCGAGTTGTGCGACCTGCTGCTGGTGATGGCTGCGTGGGGGGACCGGTGGACCGCCGGGGAGGAAGGTCCTCCCGTACTGTACCGACACCACGACTGCGGACAGATTACCCACGCGGAACTGCGGTGCGCCGCGTGCGCGGCGCCGATGCGGGCCAGCGACGTGGACGCGCTTCCTGCTGCGGGATACATGGCCGTCGGCACGACCTGACTCGGCAGCAGGGCTGGTTGGCCATCGGCAACGCGGAACAGGTCAGCGACAGCTTCGACGCCTGGCTGAGGCAGACCCTGAGCCAATCTGGCGTGGCAGACCTGCGGCGCAACCTCCAACTCATCATCGCTGCTGAGCGCACTGACCGGGAGACGATCCCGTGGAACAGTTGACGAGGACGGAGTTGGCATAAGTGCACGGACCCGATGGGGCAGGGCAGACTGCGGGCCGTTCGTCCAGTCACCTCGTTACCGACGTGAAAGAGTGCTGACGTAAGGGACGGGCTGGAAGGCGCGGGAGCCCAGCAGATCTCAGTGGTTGGCGGCGGCTACGACGTGAACGCCGAGAAGCCAAGGAAGGCTGCTGTCGTCGAGGCGACGTTGAGTCCTATGCACGGTTCAGACCGATCATCATCTATCTCGACTCAGTACTTCCGATCAGCATGATCTGCCATCTCACGCAAGCGGGAAAACATATCCCGACGTGCCATCGACGGTAACGAGTTGTCCGGTCTTCAACTGTCGAGTTGCGTCGACCGTTCCGACGACGGCAGGTATGCCATATTCGCGAGCGACCAGTGACGCATGCGCTGCTAATGTGCCGCCGTCCGTGACCACGGCCGCAGCGCGGGAGAACAGGGGCGTCCAAGCGGGTGCGGTCGCTCTGGCTAGAAGGACCTCACCATCCTTGAAATCGCTGAAGTCCGCTGGACTGCTGATGAGTCGCACCCGCCCGGTGGCACGGCCTGCGCTTGCGGGTTGGCCGACGATTGCTCCCTCCGGTATTTGTCGTTGGCCGCGAGCGTCTTCCACCATTCGGGCGACGAGGTCGCCGATGAGGCGCGGCGGACGCCCGAGCGACAGAGGTGGCGAGAGACGGGTCTGTCTCTTCCATGTTGTTCGCTGTTTTTCTACCTCGCCGGCGAGAGATGTCGTGGTTTCAAGCTGCTGGCGGATCACGAAGAACACGTCGTCGGGGTTAGCGATGATGCCGTCAGCGTGCATGAGTTCGCCCAGTCGCCTGACGCAGTCACGAAGGAGAGGCCAGCCGAGGGTGAGATCCCTGGCTTGCTCTTCTCGGATGACGGCGTAGCGTTGGGCAACACGGAGGAGGGCATCGAACTGCGCGAGAGTTTTCGGTTGGACTGCGAGAGCTCTCCGGCACGTCACTTCTGCGCTCTCCCGTTGTTCTGCGAGTTCCGCCTGTCGAGTCGGCGAGAACAGTGTTGGGTTCGGGGGGAGTTCGCCCACGGTCGGTTGGTACCAGTCAAGGCTTTGAACGGCGTGGGCGGGAACCGACGGTTCTGCCCCGGCCAGCCCACGGAGCAGTATTTGCACTCCGCCGTCGAGTTCGGCTTCGAACTCCGAGCCCAAATGTTCGCGGCAGAATTTAGCGAGCCGGGACTCCATCTTCCAGGCCGACCCGCCGACGATCGCGAGAAACCACAGGTATTGTCCGGCTGCCAATCCGACGCGGTCAATGGTAGCGATCAAGCCTTGCCGATCCGCACGCCTAGCGCCAGGCCCCAAGGCGGCGATCAACTTGCGGTATGCGGGAAGGTGGGAGTCCTTCCATTGCCAATACAACGCGGCGAGAATTGCACGGTCAGCGCGCACCGGGTTCCGGCTGACTTGCACGAGCGCGTTGAATAACACCTTGACGATGCGGCCACGGCTTTGGATGAGCGCACGAGCTATGAGCCGCGGGCCAGGTATGGGTGCGGCGTTGAAGTACCAGCCGTTCACGCTGGCGTAGCGGAACGGCACCACCGTCCCGATAGTCGCCTTCATCCCGTCGAGGTACCCGCGTTCAAGCACAGGGACGAGCCAATCAGCAAATAATGGCGTCATTGCGTCCGGTATCCACTCACCGAGCCGGAAGTTCCTCATCCACAGGCCTGGCCCAGGCGGGTTCCATCCCGTCGGGGAGGGGACGGCGGTCATGTTGCGGGCCTGCAATAGAAACAGTGTGTCGCCCTGAAACGCCCATTCGATGTCCTGCGGCGAACCGTATCGCTGCGCAACCAGGGCCGCCAGCGCGGCGACCGCCGTTGCCTGACCTTCGACAAGCACGGGTGGACTATGGCTGCGGCTGCGCTCAGTACGCTCGGCACCAACAGCCCACTCCTCACCCACTGTCTCGCCGCCGACCAGTGGCTCACCGAGACCCGTCACCGCGGTCACAACGACCTCATCAACTCCTGTGAACGGGTTCACTGTGAACGCCACGCCGGCCGAATCGGCATCGACCATCGCCTGGACAAGCGCCGCCATCGGCTGCCTCCTCGTGACCGTCGTGCGCTGATTCCGATAGCCCTGCACACGCTCAGTCCGCGCAGAGGCAAAACAGCGCTCGACCGCCCCGGCTAAGTCATCGGCCCTGACGTTGAGGAACGTCGCGTAGAGTCCCGCATACGACGCGTCCGGCAAGTCTTCGGCGGCGCCGGAGGACCTGACAGCGAAAAGACGCGCCCCGGTGCGGACAGCCCATTCACGCAGAACCGGCGCATCGATGATGGTGCCCTCCTGATCTATTGCGGCTTCTGTCACGACAAACCCTGTCGGGACGCGGAATCCCGCCGAAAGGAGGTCGGCAAGAGCGGCAGCTTTGCCGCCGATGACGTTGCGATCAGCGAGGCTCGCATCCTCCAAGCCGACCAACGGGGCATCCATGATTCACTCCTTGCGTAGCATCCCTACCTATTGGCACGCTACTCTTTTTCTGCCGCGAAGAACGACCTGGCCTGCGGTGACCGGGAGGCCGCCACAGTGCTGGTGCTGATCAACTCCGTCTTCCAGGTCATCGCCTTCGGCGCCCTGGGCTGGTTCTACCTGCAGGTCCTGCCCGCCTGGCTGGGGCTGCCGACGACGTCGGCTGACTTCTCGTTCTGGGCCATCACCGCCTCGGTGCTGATCTTCCTCGGCATTCCGCTGCTGGCAGGTTTCCTGACCCGGGCCGTCGGCGAGAGGGCCCGCGGCCGGGACTGGCATGAGGGCAAGTTCCTTCCCAAGCTAGGGCCGTGGGCGCTGTACGGGTTGTTGTTCACCATCGTGCTGCTGTTCGCACTCCAGGGCGACTCCATCACCTCCAAGCCGGTGGAGGTCGCCCGGATCGCGCTGCCTCTGCTGGTCTACTTCATCGTCGTTTTCAGTGCCGGCATGGTCATCGGCCGGGCGTTGAAGCTGGGCTACGCCAAAACCACCACCCTGGCCTTCACGGCGTCGGGGAACAATTTTGAGCTCGCCATCGCAGTGGCGATTGGCACCTTCGGAGTCACCAGCGGACAGGCCTTGGCCGGCGTCGTTGGCCCCCTCATCGAGGTCCCGGTCCTGGTAGCCCTGGTCTACGTGGCCCTCTGGGCGCGCAAAAGATTTTTCGCCAGCTAGCCACTCTCAGTTCGCTACAAAATCCCAAAACTTTCCGTCAGGAGCCTGAATTCATGAGCATCACCGAAACCACCAAGAAGCCCTCCGTCCTGTTCGTCTGCGTGCACAACGCCGGCCGCTCCCAAATGGCCGCCGCCCTGCTGACCAAGCACGCCCAAGGTGCTGTGCATGTCCGCTCCGCCGGGTCCGCGCCGGTCGCCGAGCTGGAGCCATCTGTCGTTGCTGCCATGGCCGAGGCCGGTATCGACCTCGCCGAGGAGTTCCCCAAGCCACTGACCGATGACGTGGTGCGCGCTGCCGACGTCGTTATCACCATGGGGTGTGGGGATTCGTGCCCGATCTACCCGGACAAGCAGTATCTTGATTGGAAGATCGACGACCCGGCGGCGAAGGATTTGGCAGGGGCGAGGGAGATCCGGGATGAGATCGACCTGCTGGTCCGGGAGCTCCTGACCGGACTCACCACCGCCAGCAAGGAACGCTAGGGAAGAGAATGTCATGAGCGATCAACCAGCAAGGGCACGTTTTAGTGGTTCGCCGGTCATTGTTGGAGTCATGCCCGGGCAAAATCCGGCGGTGTGGGACCGGGCCCTGGAACTGGCCGAAAGCTGGTCCGTGCCGCTCATTGCGGCGTTCGTGGATCCGGCCAGCTACTTGATCGAATGGACCCCGGGCAACCAGGTGCTGCCGATCTCCCTGGACCCGGTTTTGGGGACAGACGATGACACCGCCATCGCTGCAGCACAACTCAAAGAGGGACTCGCTGCCGCGGCGGCCGGCTACGACGTGGACTGGTCCTTGCGGATCATTGGCGGGGACCCTGCCCTGGCCTTGGGCCGCCTGGCTGAAGCGGCCGGGGCCTCCACCATCATTATTGGCGCCCGTCGCCCTGGATTCATGGCCAAGGTCGATGAACTCGTTTCCGGATCCCTCATGCACCGACTCCTCACCACCCAAACCGTCCCGGTCCTGGGTATCCCTTCCCCCGAGGTGCAACAGCACTTCCACTCCCACGGCTGAAAGAAGAACCCCGACGATGACCAGCAAACCAGGCGTTCTCTTTGTCTGCGTGAAAAACGGCGGCAAGTCCCAGGTGGCCGGCGGACTCATGCGCCACCTCACCGGCGACACCGTCACCGTCTACACCGCCGGCACCAAACCCGGATCCTCGCTGAACGCCCAGTCGGTGAAGTCCTTGACCGAGCTGGGGATCGACATCAGCGATGAGCACACAAAGCCCATCACCGCCGAGATGCTCGCCAACGTCGACCTGATCGTCACCCTGGGCAAAGAGGCTGTCGTGGACCCGGTGCCGGGGATTGAGATCCGCAACTGGGACACCGATGAACCCTCCGAACGCGGCATCGAGGGGATGGAGCGGATGCGCCTAATCCGGGACGACATCCAAGTCCGCGTCCAGGTATTGACGGCTGAACTCAGCGCAAACAACAACTGATATATGGGCAGCCCACGTGCACACCCCGATCCGGTGTCCATGTCCGGCCACTGGTCATAGCCCCGTCAGTGACGTTCTTCGACTGTTCTGGTGCTGTTCCTAAAACGACCGGTTCTGAGACGGTTTGCGGGTCCAGCGGCGCGCCGATCAAAAATCGTCCACAACCCGTCTCACAACCTATCCCGAGAACCTCAATGTTGTGAGACGGGTTGTGCGACAGTTGCCAAATGACGACCCAACATTTCTGTCATTTTCCGAAGTCGTCTGCACGGAATGTCTAAAGGCCTCTGCGCGGCACCGCCGTGCCGAAAGCCCTAGCGCGTGGAGGTGCGTCTCGTCGCCGGGTAGCGAATACCGAAACCGCCGCAGCGTACAGATACTCATGAATACATGATTATCTGTACTATTGAGTTCATGGAGACCCTTTCAACGACAGCCGTCCTGGCCCGTTTCGGCAAAGCTCTGGCTGATCCGACCAGGTCCTCGATCCTAATGACGCTCAAGGACGGCGGCGCTTTTCCGGCGGACCTTGCCGATTCGATCGGGGTGAGCCGGCAGATACTCTCGAACCATCTGGCCTGTCTGCGGGACTGCGGGCTGGTGATCGCGGAACCGGTCGGGCGGCGGGTCCGCTACGAACTTTCCGATGGAAAGCTCGCCCATGCGCTCGAGGATCTGCTTGAGGTGATCCTGACGGTGGAGCCGATCTGCTCGTGCCCGATTGAGGACTGCGTCGTATGAGTGGCCTCGCCGTTGACCGGCGCAGGGTCCTGAACCGTCGGATCCGTTGGTTCGTGGCGGCGACGATCAGCTACAACGTCATCGAGGCGGTCGTCGCCATTGCCGCCGGGACGGCGGCGTCTTCGGTCGCGTTGATCGGGTTCGGCCTGGATTCGGTCGTGGAGGTGCTCTCCGCTGCCGCGGTTGCGTGGCAGTTCGCCGGCAGCGACCCCGAAAAACGGGAAAAGACCGCACTGCGGATCGTGGCATTCTCATTCTTTGCGCTGGCAGCCTATCTGGTGGTCAGCTCGGGGCTGAAGTTTCTCGGCGTCGCCGAGCCTGTGGGTTCCCCCGTGGGTCTCGGTCTGACGGCGCTGAGCCTGCTGATCATGCCACTGCTCTCCTACGGGCAGCGGCGAACCGGGAGGGAACTGGGGTCCCGGAGTGCGGTCGCGGATTCGAAGCAAACACTATTGTGTACCTACCTTTCCGGCGTGGTCTTCCTCGGCCTGCTGGTCAACACCCTGTGGGGTTGGACCTGGGCGGACCCCGTCGCCGCTCTGGTCATCGCCGGCCTCGCAATCAAAGAGGGTCGGGAAGCCTCCCGCGGGGATGGCTGCTGCGCCGCCCCCGCCTGGCAGGACGTCACCGACGAGACGGCGGTGCAGGACGCCTGCTGCGGAGCGGACGGCTGCACGGACAACGACTCCCAAACCACTTTGCAAATGAGGCTACGGCGAACATTTTTGCAACGCCAATCAGGTGTTAACGCCAACCGAAAATAGGGCCAGAAACGCCAACTGAGAATAGGGGCACCGACCTTTATGGAAGGTGTATGGTCCGTACACCCGTCACGGCCGGCGAACTGCCGCAATGCTTCGGAGCAGCACATCCCCGCGGCCAATCCCGCGCCGCGTTGGAAAGCTCGGTAGACTCCAGAGGACCAAACCACGTCCCACCCGGGGGAACCCATGCTCAAGCTGATGCCGATCTACGGTACGCGCCCGGAGGCCATCAAAATGGCCCCCATCATCAAAGCCATCCAGGAATCCCCCGACTTCGAGTGCGTCGTGACCGTGACCGGCCAGCACAGGGAAATGCTCGACCAGGTCAACAAACTCTTCGGCATCACCCCCGACCACGACCTGAACATCATCTCGCCCCGCCAGACCCTCAACTCGATCATGGCCAAAACCCTCACCGGTCTTGACCTGTTGTTCCAAGCCGGCGCACCGGACGCCGTGATCGTCCAAGGCGACACCACCACGTCCACGGCCGCCGCCATCGCCGCTTTTTACCGCGGCATCCCCGTCGTCCACGTCGAGGCCGGACTGCGCAGCGGAGACCTCTTCTCCCCGTTCCCCGAAGAGGGCAACCGCAAAATCTCCAGCCACATCTCCAGCCTCCACCTGGCCCCCACCTCGGTCAGCAAGGCCAACCTCCTGCGCGAAAACATCAACCCCAAAGACATTGTGGTCACCGGAAACACCGTGATCGACGCCCTGCTGGAAACGGTCGAAAAGGGCGTCCCGTTCCACGACCAGACGCTCAGGGACCTGGCGGATTCGGGCAAGGAAGTCCTGCTCGTCACCACGCACCGGCGGGAAAACCAAGGGAACACGATGGGTGGCATCGGCCGGGCGCTGGCCCGCATCGCCGACGCGTACCCGGAGCTGACCATCGTCCTTCCGTTGCACAAAAACCCGGCCGTCCGCGAAGCCGTTCTGCCCTCGATCGCCGGCAAACCTAACGTCATCATCACCGAACCGCTGGCCTACGGCGAATTCACCCGCCTGCTGTCCCTCGCCCGCGTGGTGCTCACCGATTCCGGCGGCGTCCAGGAAGAGGCACCCAGTCTGGGCAAACCCGTGCTGGTGATGCGGAACAACACCGAGCGACCGGAAGCGGTATCGGCTGGCACGGTCAAGCTGATCGGGACCGACGAAGCCGTTATTTTCCAGGAAGTCTCGGCCCTACTCGATGACCCGGCGGCGTTTTCGGCGATGGCCAACGCCGTGAATCCATACGGCGACGGGGGCGCGGCGGCACGCTGCCTGGCCGCCATTGCGGAACTCCTGAACGTCGGCGAGCGCCTGCCGGACTTCAACGGCAGTTGAACGACGACGGCGGCACTCCAGCCGGCCGGCCGTCAAGCCGAGCGCTGCTCGCGCCGGACTATATCCCGCACGGCATCGACTGCGACCGGTTAGTATATGAGCGGCGCAGGGAAACTCACGGCCAGCAAATCCGGGTGCTACTCCGCGAACTCGGCCACCGAACTGTCCGACCCCGACACTGTTGTCAAACAGGTGCTGACCGCTCCGAGTGGTGGCGCCGAGCCCAATGGGCTCTAGACAACGCCATGTCTGCGGATCTGGAGAGGCGTGCGTTGGGGATAGGCATCCTCACTGTCCTGGCACAGCGAACCGGCCAAGGCCCGCCGCTCCGCTTCAACGACCGGCACCGACCGCTTTTGGCACTCCCGCTGTGGTTCCGCCCGGGCCGAAGCGCGGACCCCATGCTGCAGCCGATCTCCGGGTCGAAGTCGCTGCCGCAAAGCTCCGGGTAGTGCTGGACTCCCGGCTTGGCCGCGAGACACCGTCCTGGGTCTCTCGCTAGCGGAGGAAGACTACTAGGACAGCACACCCAGTCGGCCCGCTGGAATCACAGGAGAACCGCTTCGCGTCCTGGCGCCACTGATTCAAGCCCCGACGAATTCCGGGCCTAAGGTCGTCGTAACTGCAGCCTGGGACATCAATCTCCGTCGGCTGGTTCGGCGAACCAAAGCCTGGTCTCGCCGTACTTCTTCTCGGCGAAGCGCTCGACGGCGGCGGGCCAGGCAGGCTCCGGGGACCGGGTCGAGCGCTCCAGCACGATCACGGCTTCGGGGGCCAGATCGGGTGCCAGCGCGGCCAGGGCCGCGGTGACGGCCGCTTCGCCTAGTGGATAGGGCGGGTCCATAAAGACCAGGTCCCAGCGGTCCACGCCGGTGTCCCGGACCCGTCCGAGAAACGATTCCACCTTGGAGCGCTGCACGGTGACCACCTTGCGGCCGAGGATGTCGTTGATGATGGCGGCGTTCCGCTGGCAGACGCCGGCAGCTCCGCCGTCGTACTCGACGAGCTCCACCGAGGCCGCGCCGCGGCTGGCGCTCTCCACACCCAGGGACCCGGAGCCGGCAAACAGGTCCAGCACGTGCGCCCCGGCCAGGGCATCCATGGACTCCAGCCGCGAAAACAGTGCCTCCTTGACCCGGTCCGTGGTCGGGCGCGTGACCGTTCCGGGGACTGAAATCAGGGGTGTCCCACCGGCCACGCCGGCAATGATCCGCGTCACCTCACGTGCCCTGCCGGGACAACGACGGAGGCCATGGGCCACGTCCGGCCAGCTCCCCGCTCCCCCGCCGCGGCGGCGCCATCAACCACGCTCAAGGAACGCCTCTTTCTCCGGATTCAAATATGCTTCGATGGCCGCCTCCAGGGCGGAATTCTCCCGCAATTGCGGGTCTTTCTGCACGATCTCCCAGGCGTCGTCCCGGGCCTGGGAGATGATGTCCTCGTGCTGGAGCACCCGCAGCAGCCGCAGCGTGGAGCGGCCGCCGGACTGCGAGGCGCCCAGGATGTCGCCTTCCCGGCGCAGCTTCAGATCCTCCTGGGAGAGGATGAAGCCGTCCGTGGTGGCGGCGACGGCGTCCAGCCGGCGCCTGCTCGGATGCCCCGCTTCCAGACTGGTCACCAGCAGGCAGGTTCCCGGCAGTCCGCCGCGGCCCACCCGGCCGCGGAGCTGGTGAAGCTGGGAGATGCCAAACCTGTCGGCGTCCAGGATGACCATCAGTGTGGCGTTGTGCACGTCCACGCCCACCTCGATCACGGTGGTGGAGACCAGCAGATCGACCTCGCCGGCGGCGAAGGCTGCCATGGTGTCGGTCTTTTCATCGGTGTCCAGTCTGCCGTGCAGGGCCTCGATCCGGACGCCGGCCAGGGCGGGCTCGGTCCTGAGCTGTTCGACGACGGCGGTCACCTCCGCGAGCTCGCGGGTGTCACGGGCGTCGCGGGTTGGGGCGCTCGATTGGTCGGACAGCGGTTCCGAGCCGTCGCCGTCGTCGTCCGTCCCGATCCGCGGACAGACCACGTACACCTGGCGCCCGGCGTCGATCTCCTCGCGGGCGCGGGTCCAGATCCGGCGCACCCAGGCGGGGTGTTCCGCCAGACCAACCTGGTGCGTGGAAATCGGCGCACGCCCGGCCGGGAGCTCTCGCAGCACGGAGGTGTCCAGGTCACCGAAGACGGTCATGGCCACGGTGCGGGGAATGGGGGTGGCCGTCATCACCAGCAGGTGCGGGGGCTTGTGCGCCTTGACGCGGAGGGCATCACGCTGCTCGACGCCGAAGCGGTGCTGTTCGTCCACCACGATCAGGCCCAGGTCGAAGAACTGCACGTTGTCCGACAGCAGTGCGTGCGTGCCGATGACGATCCCGGCTGTCCCGGCGGCGGCGTCGAGCATGGCGCGTTTGCGGGCCGCGGCCGGCATGGACCCGGTCAGCAGCGTCACTTGGGTGCCGCCGTCCGCCCCGCCCAGCATACCGCCCTCGGCCAGCGGTCCCAGAATGGCGCGGATGGACTGGTGGTGCTGGGCCGCGAGGACCTCGGTGGGGGCCAGCAGTGCCGCCTGACCGCCGGAATCGATCACCTGGAGCATGGCACGCAGCGCCACCACCGTCTTGCCGGAGCCGACTTCGCCCTGCAGCAGCCGATTCATCGGATGCTGCGCGGACAGCTCCGCGGCCAGCACCGCGCCCACGGACTGCTGCCCAGGGGTCAGGGTGAACGGCAGCCCGGCGTCAAAGGCGGCCAGCAGTCCGTCCGCGGAACCGCGCCGGGCGGTGGCGTCCTCCGCGGCGGTCTGGGCGCGCCGCCGCGCCAGCGCGGTCTGCAGCACCAGCGCCTCCTGGTAGCGGAACCGGTCCCGGGCCCGCTGCCAGTCCTGCGGATCGGACGGGGAGTGGATCTGGTGGTACGCATCCTCCAGGCTCATGAATTTCCCGCGGCGCACAATCTCCGCGGGCAGCGGATCCCGTAGCCCGCTGAAGTCCACGATCACCAGCACCGCCTCCACCACGCGCTGGATTTTCCAGCTCGGCAGTTTCGCCGTGGCGGAATACACCGGCACGGGCCGGGCATGGAATTCCGCTTCATGGCCAGCCAGTTCATCATCCGGGAGCAGCTCAAACAGCGGGTTGGTCAGCGTGCGGGCACCGTTGTACACGGTCACTTTTCCGGAAAACAGCGCCAGGACCCTTGGCCGCAGGTCTCTTTCGGCCTGGTGGCCGTTGAAAAAACTGATCTTCAGGCTGCTCAGGCCGCCGGTATCGTCCGTCACCACCACATCGGTGATGAAGCCCTTGCGCTCGCGCATTCGGCGCTTCGTCGCGGACAGCACCCGGGCCAGGATGGTGACGTCCTCGTTCACCGGAATCTTGTCGATGGCTGTCAGCTCGCCGCGGTTGAGATAGCGCCGCGGGAAGTAGTTCAGCAGCTCGCCCACGGTCGTGAGCCCCAGGTGCTTTTCGATCCCCGCGGCGGAGGCCTTCCCGATCAGCCGGTCCAGCGGCTTGTCGAAATCGCCTGGCACGGGCGGTGTCGCGTTAGCGGAGCTCATGGGCATCGGGGCTGAAAACCGATAGGTTCAGCAGCGCGGCGGCGTTTTCCACGGCCGTATCTTTCGCTGCGGCGGCGTTTTCCACGGCCGTATCCATCGCCGCACTCAACTGCGTGACACTGACATTGCTCGGGTCGCCGACGGCATGGATGAGCTCAAGCGCCGGTCCGGATTCGGGCACATGGACGTGCAGCCGCCAGCGGTACCCGCCGTCGGGCACGTCCACCGGCGACACCGCGCTCATGATCACCGAATCCCCCAGCTCATCGAGCTGCATCCGCAGACCGGCTGCGTCCAGGGGCGAGAGGTTGATGGTGCACATGACCTCCACTCCCCTGATTTCGGGCATGTTCGCGTGGATGTGCGGATCCTGGACGCTGTAGCCGGAGAGCCCGTCCAACAGTTCCGCCTCCAGCTCCTGCCCCAGCACCACGGAGCGCAAGCAGTCCAGCACCAGCAGCAGGCCCACCCCGCCGGCGTCGACAACTTTGGCTTCCCGCAGCGCCCCCAGCTGGTTCTCGGTCTGCACCACCGCCTCCACCGCGGCCACCACCGCGGCATCCAGCACCATTGCCAGGCCATGGTTGCTGTCGTCGCCGTGCTGGGTCGCGTCAACCCTGGAAGCGGCGTTGGCGCTGGCCTCGAGTACCGAAAGCATGGTGCCGGGCATCGGCTCGCTCAGCGCGGACCAGGCGCGGATCTGCGACCGCTGCAGCGCGGCCGCCAGCAGCGGCCCGCTCAGCCGGGTCGCGCCGATCAGCGGCTCCGCAAGGGCGGAAAGGAAAACGGAGAACAGGGTGCCCGAATTGCCACGGGCGTTCTCCATCGCCGCTCGACCGGCCACGGTCAGCACCGCGCCGACGTCGGGCAGCTCCACATCATGCGTGGCCGCGGCGGCAGCGCGCACGGTCAGGTAGAGGTTGGTGCCGGTGTCCCCATCGGCCACGGGGAAGATATTAATGGCGTTCAAACGGTCGCTGTGGTTGCCCAGCGTCTCTTCTGACTTGGCCAGCCAGCGCCGGACCGCAAGTGCATTGGCGGCAATCTTAGACTGCAAAATGATCCCATCCCACGGCGTCCGCAGCTGACCCTGCGATTGTCACCGGCGGAGTTGACACGGCGCCGGGCATTACCGAGCCTATCGCAGTGAAGCCGTCCGGGAGTGTTACCCCGGCCGGAAATGTGCACAACAAACCGTGGTCTTCCCCGCCGCCGAGCACCCAGTCCAGTGGATCGGCGCCGAGCAGCGCGGCGGTTCCGGCCAGCGGGGCGGCCAGCCGCTGCAGCGCGGACGGGTCCAGATCCAGCGATACACCGCTGGCGCCGGCAAGCCGTCCGGCATCGCGGGTCAGTCCGTCGGAAACGTCCAGCATGGCGGTGGCACCTGCCCGGACAGCGGCGGGTCCGGCAGCCAAAGGCGGGCGCGGCCGGCAAAAGAGGCCGACGACGGCGGCAAGCCCGGCGTCCGTCGCGAGGCCGGCGTCCGCCGCGGGAACGGGCGGCGCTGGGGGAACGGGCGGCGCTGAGGGAACGGGCGGCACGGTGGGCACGGTGCTTTCGAGCACAGCCCAGCCCGCCGCCGCATGGCCCACCGTGCCGGCCAGCGCCACAGTGTCCCCCGCGCGGGCGCCGGAACGCAGCACCGGGTTCCGGCCCTGCAGCGTCCCCATGACCGCGACCGTGACCACGATTTCGCTGCCACCGGAGAGGTCCCCGCCGGCCACTGAGCAGTCAGTCGCTCCGAGTTCCCGGATCGCGGCATTCAGTCCCTCGGCCACGCCCTCGGCCCAGGACACCGGGGTGGCCGCCGGCAGGGTGAGGCTGACGACCAGGCTGGTGGCGACGGCGCCCATGGCGTTGATGTCGCTGAGATTCTGCGCCGCTGCCTTCCAGCCGACGTCGTATCCGGTGGAGGCGTAGCCGTTGGCCCAGCGCAGCCGAAAATCCCGGTCCTGGACCAGCGTGTCGATGGAGACCACCACGCGGCCGTCCGGCGCGGCCACCACGGCGGCGTCGTCGCCCGGGCCCAGCAGCACGGACGCGCTGCGGTCAAGCCGCGGAAAAATGCGCGCCAGCAGCCCGGACTCGGAGAGCTCTCCTACGGTTAATGTCATGAAGCAACCGTATAACGGGGCACCGACAACACCGGCCGGCGCCGCTGCCGCTGGAGTCGAGGGTCCGCTGCGGCCGGCGTGCACCTGCTGCCGGGCCCTGCAGGCGGGGCCAGCTCTACCGGCCGCCCGCGCTGCAGGTGGCCGGTAGCATTGTCGGGTGCCCGTCCTCCGCTCTCCAGCCCGGCGCCTCGCCGCCGGCGGGCTCGTCGTCGTCGTCCTCCTTGTACTGGTCTGGTTCCTGACCGCCTACCAGCTCTTTGCCGATCCCGAGCAGACCCAGCCGCACCAGGCCGACGCCGTCATCATGCTCGGCGGGGCCAGCAGCGAACGTCTCCCGGTGGCACGCGATCTGGTGGAAGCCGGCCATGCACCCGTCCTGGCGATTTCGCACACCCGCAGCGCCGGGAATGTTTTGGCCGACGGCGTGTGCGACTATCCGGGCGTGATCCCGTTCGCGCTGGAGTGCTTCGAGCCGGCCACGCTGGACACCAGAGGTGAGGCAGCCGCCATCGGAAAACTCGTCAAGGAAAAAGGCTGGCACTCCGTCATCGTAGTCACCTCCCGCTACCACGCCACGCGGGCCCGGACCCTCATCACTGAATGCACCACCGCGAAGGTACAGATGATCGTCTCCGAACCCAAGCTTTCCCCGGCGGGGTGGCTGCGCCGGTTCATCATCGAATCCGGCGGCCTGATCGATGCCAGGCTGCACCCGGCCTGCCCGGAACCGGTGCAGTAGCCACCAGCGAAACGCGGACCAACTGTCCCCCGCCCGCGCCCGCACCGTTCAGTCCTTCGGCCGCACCGGACGGGCCGTGTAAGAATTGAAAGCCCGCCCCTCGAAACTGTCTGACAGTGTTTTAGGAAGGAATCGAACGTGACCCCGTCCGCGGATCTTCCTTCCGCACGCCATATGCGTACCCGTAGGCGCGTCTCCTACCGTCCGAAACGAACCCGTCCGAACCCAACCCGTCCGAAACCAACCGCCAAATCTGCGGCTCATTCGACGAACGGGCGCCCGTCATCGGCGTCGCGTGGCAGGAAGCGTTCCATTGCGTTGACGCTCGTCATACTGATCAGTTTGGCCGTCCCCGCCCTAATCGTCGCGCTGCTGCTGGCCGGCTGACGCCGCCGGTGCACGGGGAAGCAGCACCGAATCGCTACCTTCATCGCCCGCACCTTGACCACCGAACGGGAGCGAGGTTGACGGCGGGTTAACCTTCGACAACATCGGAGAATCCGGAAGCCTACGTACGATCAGCTATGATGGGAGCCGGGGAAGACTCTTTGGCCCGTTGGCCTGGCACTGTGACCGACGCTTTCGCGTATGGCTGTCCGTTATTTCCCACGGCAGACCGAGCTCATCGAGATAGGAAATAACTATGACCGTACAGGCCGTAATACTCGCCGCCGGGATGGGCACACGACTCGCACGTCCGCACCCCAAGCCTATGACAGAACTTCGCGACGGCCGGACCATCATGCACCAACAGGTCCAGAATCTGCAGGGCGCATTTGGCAAGAAGCTGCGGCTGACGGTCGCCGTCGGCTTCAAACTGGAGATGATCCTGGAGCATGTGCCCAACGCTTCCTTCGTCTACAACGAAAATTTCGATCAGACCAATACGTCGAAGAGCCTGCTGAAAGCGCTGCGGAATTCGACCAAGGGTGGCGTTTTGTGGATGAACGGCGACGTCGTTTTCGACCCCGACATCCTGAACATGCTCGCGCCCTACATAAAGCGGGACGAATCCTTCATCACCGTCGATGTTTCCTCCGTCTCCGACGAGGAAGTTAAGTACACCGTCGACGACTACGGACGGATCCAGGAACTCTCCAAGAGCGTACAGGCAGATCTGGCCCAGGGCGAGGCAGTTGGCATCAACTACGTGGCTTCCAAGGATAAGAAGAAGCTCATCCGGCGGCTGGAGCAGGTGGGCGACCAGGAGTACTTCGAGGGCGGTATTGAGCTGACGATCCAGGAGGACGGCCTCAAATGGCTGCCGGTGGACATCAGCGCGTTCTATGCCGTCGAGGTCGATTTCCCGGATGACCTGGTTCGGGCCAACGCCAGCCTTTAGGCGCTCGACCCCACGATCCCAGTAGCTGATGCCATCGCCAGCAGCAACCCGCGCTCGTTGCGGTGGCGCATAAAAGATAGAGGTCTGCACCATCCCTATGTCGTCTCCCCGCGCCAAATTGAAATCGCTCCGACTTTCGCGACGTGAGGCTCTCCGGCTCTCCTTCGCAGGAGCCTCGGGCTTGGCACTCGCCAGCATAAGCGGTTCCCAAGGCGGTGTGCCGGTAACGGCTGCCGGGACCGGAAGTTTCACCACCTTGGACCGCACCGTTGTTCCCGGTCACGTGCGGGTCAAGGGTCTGCCTTACAGAAGCCTGGCATTTGGTCCAGGCCAAGGAACGGTAGTGCGCGAGGAGCTTTGTCGGACGGTACCTCAGTCGGGTTCCCGACGGGTGGGCTTGGCTGCTTTTGCTCAAATAACAGACACGCACATTATCGATGCCGCCAGCCCCGGCAGAATGTCGTTTCTTTGGCAGTATGGCGACTTCGATAACGGTTTCCCTACATCCGGGCGGTTCCGGCCCCAGGACCTGCTGACCGTTCATGTATTGGACGCGATGGTCCGGAAACTGAACGCGATGGGGGCAGGTCCTATCAGCGGCCGGAAATTAGATTTCCTCATGTCCACCGGAGACAGCTCTAATTCGTATGCAGGCGACGAACTGGCTGCAGCAATCGATACCCTCAATGGTGTGGAGGCCTCGTCCCATCCCGTGACAGGCGGCTACCGCGGAGTGCAGGACCACGATTGGGCGCCCGAGGATCTCAAGAAGTACATTTGGCATCCCGAGCCGGAAAGTTCTGGTGCCACGCCTGATGAATGGAAAACACGTTATGGCTATCCGACGGTTCCCGGTTTTCTTGCAGCCGCTGTAACACCCGTCCGAACAGCTGGATCGTCCTATCCTTGGTATTCCGGCTTTGGTAATCATGACGAGTGCGGCAGGGGAACGGGCACTGCCCTATCGCCACAGGAAAGCTTCATCGATAGCCTCCGCGTGGGCAAACAATTGCCTCTGGACCTGCCGGCAGATACAGCCAGATCAAAATTCTGGACGTCGATTAAGGATTCGAACGCGGCCGAACGGCATGAGTTGCTGGCATCAATGCCATCCCGCTCCGTGCAATCTTCCGAACTCCGTGCGCCGTTCACGAAGAAGGACTTCATGGCAGCCCACCTTGGGAACCCAGGACCCGCCGGACCTCACGGGCATGGCTTCAACGAGGAAAGCGTGCAGAGCGGAAAGGCTTATTACACTTTTGAGATGGCTCCTGGGCTGCTGGGGATCATGTTGAACACCGCTTCGCCGGATGGAACAGCCGACGGATTTTTGGACTCAGCGCAAGCGGCCTGGATGGAGGATCAGCTCGCTTCGGTCTCGAGAAAGAGCTATAGCTCCAAGGGCAAGGAGGTAAACGCAGACGTTGAAGACCGTCTTGTTGTCCTCTTCACCCATCACCCATCGTCGTCGTTTCCGTCCGCTGAGGATTTGCATAACGACGACGACGGCGAAACCGTCACGCAAGAGGCATTGCTTTCCATGCTGGCGCGTTTCCCGAATCTGATCCTCTGGATGAACGGCCACCAGCACCGGCACAAGGTGACCGAGCACGAGAACCCCCACCAGCCAGGCGGGATGTGGGAAATAACAACGGCGTCGCACATCGATTTTCCGCAGCAATCCCGGATAGTGGAAGTGATCGACAATAACAACAGCACCCTCTCCGTAGTCGCAACCCTGATTGACCACTCCGGCCCGGAGACCGCCGCCGACGGTGAACAGCTGTCGCCAGCATACCTTGCTTCCCTAAGCCTGGAACTTGCCTCCAACCGACCCGGCCTCAAGCCGCGGGACGTGATGGGGCAGGCTACGGATCAAAATGTCGAGTTGCTTTTACCTAGGCCGTTTTGAGCGCCGAATACCCGGCGTTGGCACTCCCCGCTTCCGCTATGGGACCATGGTGACGGCGCCGGAATGATGGCCCACTTTTCCCCCACACTTTGGTCGGCAACAGATGAGAGAATCGGATACCGCCATGGCAGGTCTTAAGAACACCCCGGCAGTAGCGAACCTCAAGGCGATGGCCGAGAGAAAGCTCCGCCGCCTTTGGCGCACCCTCCCTCCGGAACAGCGCACCCAGATCCGTGCAGCGGTTCACCCTGCGGACGTGGTAAAGGTCCAGCAGATCGTGAAGGCGCAGCAAATTGTCAAGGCACCCAGCCAGAAACCACGGGTTTCTGTCATCATCGTTGCCACAGAACAGGCTCTGGATGTCGCCGCCACCCTTCGAAGCCTGCTGGGACAGAAGCCGTCAGCGATGGAAATCACCGTCGTCGACATCGTCGAGAGGGATAGCGTCAGTGCTGCCGTTCTGCCGTTCGCAACGCGGGACGTCAGAATTAAGTACCTGTCCGCGCCGGATATCTCAGAAACTGCGGCCCGTGAGCGTGCGGTTTCAAGCTCCCGCGCACCCTACCTGCTGTTCCTCACGGCGGGGGACGTCGTTGAGAAAAGCCAGATGGAACTCTTTTTTCAAACCGCACGGGAAACAGAATCCGACATGGTCGTCGGCATGTCCGGAGTCGCCAAAGGCAAGACTGCCTCGACACCTGCCTGGCAACGAAAACTACACGGCGAACGCCGGTTGGCCTTGGTGCTGGCTGAAGCGCCAGAGGTGCTACTGGATGGATTCCTGAGCAACAAGCTGTTTTCGCGGGAATTCTGGACCGAGCAGGTCGCTCCGGTCGCCGCCGACCAAGGGCATTGGCAGTACGAAGCTATGCGGGTAGCGTATGCCCGTGCCGCCACCTTTGACCTTCTCGACGTGAAGCTGTCGAACACTTCCCAAGATGATGCCGCCCGGGTCGTACCTCGGGAACTGCTGTGCCAGCAGCAGTATCTTGAGGACCGTTTGAAGCGCCTTGAATCGTTGGCGGCAATGCTGGGTCAGGACGCTTCGCCGGAACTATACCAGCGGTGGCTGTCCCATGAGCTGGGCATCCGCCTCTTCCGGTTTTTTGAAGTAGTCCCGCGAACGGACGAGACTTACTGGGAATCCCTGCAAAGCACCGTGTCACGGCTCGCCGACGACCATGACCTTGACTGGGCTGCTATCCCGCTCCACAACAGGCTGATTCTGGCTTCCGTGCTCGCCAACAACCGCGTTGACGTGGAGCGCATCTGCAATAACCGCAGCGACTACGGTTCGAGTTTCGCGACATCCTTCACTGAGAACCAGCTCCTGGCTCAGCCCGCATATCTGTCAGAGCTGAGTGCGTCGTTCGATCAGGAGTTGCTGGTCTGTCAGGACGTCGATCTTCGGATGATCAGCAAACTCACCCACTTCACCTGGCTGACCGATGGGCGTCTGGAAATAGGCGGACACGCCTATATCTCGTCAGTGGATCCGGTGGCTGGTGGAATGATCATTAACGCAGCCCTGTTGAATACTGACGAGACCATCGTTCTCCCCCTCGAAGTTGCGCGGGCCAGCGACCCCGCGATTGACTGGGAGTCCAATGACAATTGGACTTCCTACGCTGAAACTTCGTTCCGCACCGTCATCGATCCCCGGCAACTGCTCGAAACAGCGGAATACTCTGAAGTGACTGCATGGCATATCAGGCTGACCCTTCGGGCCTACGACATGACGCTGGAAGGGATTATCGCCGGCCGCGACCTCACTGGCTCCACTGGTCAGCTGGACGTTGGGCCAATGGTGGGCACCGAACGCCTCGCCGTGGAAATGCGACCTGGGAGCACCGGCCTGACTCTTGTCCGTGTCGTCCCGATGTACATAGCTACCGTTGTCGAGCTCAAGGGACGGACGCTCGAACTGACTGTGCAGGCCAACTCAGCACCATTGGCCGCGAAAATTGCAGTGGAATGCGCTAAGTTCGGTATTCGGAAGACCGCCACATGCACCAGCGTGGACGGAAACACCGCGAAATACGCGGTCAACATACCGCAACTGGCGCAGGACGCCGGATTGCGCACGGAGTACGAGTGGCAGCTGCGCCTCGATAGCGGCTTCAAGGCTCCCCAGCCGGTAGCCTGGCCATTGGATTCGCAGTCCCTCATGGAGCAAGTCGACGGCACCGGGAGCCTACGGGTCCGTCTCACGGGCTACGGCTTCCTTACCATCGAAGAACGCAGGACGCGGGTCATCGCTTCATTCATTGACATTTCAGCGGACCACCGGGTACTGACAATAAAGGGGACGGCCGATCTTCCCGTCATCCACGCCCCACGATTCGTGCTGTCGAGCGGCAAGGCCGTCATCCCGGCGACCAACGTCTCCTTGGACCTACGGACCGATGACGGCAGCAACGCCTTCGTGGCTGAATTCGTCCTCCCGCAGCGACCGTGGGGCGACGAGGAACTCATGCCCGAATCGGGTGCCTATAGTGTCAGATACGTTCCGCCGGGTGTTGAAGACACCCAGGGTTACTGGTTCCCCGCCGGCGAGGAGCTCCAACAGCAGATGCCGCGCCGCATTGACGCCGGTCGCACCGAAGTCGGAATCACCCGCTCGTCCCGGAATGCTGCTCTGACTGTGCATCTGCGTCCGCCCTTGGCTCATGACGAGTTGGGCAGGTTCAATCAGCAGGCCATCCGTCTGCGTGCGGCCCAACAAGCGCCCCATGATTTGCGTGAGGCAGTTCTTTTCATGTGCTTCGGCGGCCGCCGCGCAACGGACAGCCCTCGGCGTCTGCTGGAGGAATACCAGCGGCGCGGTTCGACCTGGCCGATGTACTGGGCCATCTCCGACTATTCGGTTCCAGTTCCCCCTGGAGCTTCACCGGTGCTCATCGGTTCCAAGCTGTGGTATCGCCTGCTCGGCGAGGTCCGGATCCTGATCAACAACAACAATTTCCCGTTTTACTTCCGTAAGCGGGAAGGCCAGGAATACATCCAAACCTGGCACGGCACCCCGCTGAAGAAGCTCGGGAACGACGTGGCCCGGACCAACTTTTCACTGTCATATTGGAATCTGATGTGGCGGGAAGCAGATTACTGGGATGCCCTGCTCGCACAGAATGATTACGCAGCCGAAGTCCTGGCAAAGTGCTTCGGCTTCGATGGACGTGTCGTAACAGAAGGCTACCCCCGCAACGACAGCCTCACCCCCGACCGCATGGCGCTCGCCCGTCCGGCGATAAGGGAAAAACTTGGCATACCCGAGGGAAAAACAGCCATCCTTTACGCACCCACGTGGCGCGATGATGCCAAGAATGACTCAAAGCAGTACGAGATGGTCACCTACCTGGACTTCGAGGCGGCCCAACGCCTCCTTGGCAACAATTACGTCATTCTCCTGCGCGGCCACCACAATATCGCCGGTCAGCGCCAGACAGCAGCGAACAAGTTCGTCATCGATGTTACGGAGTATCCGGAGGTCAACGATCTGTACACTGCCGCGGACATTCTCGTGAACGATTACTCGTCCGTTATGTTCGATTTCTGCGTCACGGGCAAACCGATCATCTTCCTGACGCCGGACATCGCGCAGTACCGGGACGCAACCCGGGGATTCTATTTCGATCTGGAAGAGAAGGCTCCGGGACCCCTGCACAACACCACGGAAGAAGTTGTACGGTCCATCAAGAACATCTCCTCCGTCTCCCGACGATACGCCAAGAGGTACAGCGAGTTCGTCCAAACCTTTGCACCGCACTGCGACGGCCATGCTACAGAACGTGTCCACGGATTTCTCTGGCCAGAGGGCGCGGGATTAGCTGCCCTCCCCCCTGCAGCGGATCCCTCACCTTCAAGCCGTGATTAAGTTAGTGGCCCCCGCCAGATAATCATCATGACCACACGGACCAAAACCAATTTGGGGGCGGTCACACTAGGAACTATCCGGGAGAATAATGATCGGGTTGCAAGAATCGATGGCGCGTGCGCGTGAGCTAGAGGAACTGGAGGAGTGGTCTGAGGCGGCCGAAGCGTACAACGCCGTCCTTGATGCTAGTGAGATCAACGCCCCAGAGGTCCTTTTCAGTCTGGGACACGTATATTTCCATATGCAGATGCTCGCGGAGGCAGCAGCAAAAATGGAATCCGCCACTGTCCTCCGTCCTGGTGTTGCTGCTTGGCACTACAGGCTCGGATACGTGTTGGAGAAGCTGGAAGAGCCCGCCAGAGCGGCCGAGCAGTATGGAATTGCAATATCGCTACAACCGAACCGCCCGCGCTGGCAACACCGTTTGGAGGTCACTTCCGTGGAAGCGTCTCGCGCACGGGAGACCCGCCTCGAGGCCCAGCGCGTCCGTGCTGCTAGCCAACGCTCGCGTGTGAAGGACCTCGTTAGCAGGAAAGCACCCAAGTGGCAAGAAATTGAAGCACTTGAGGCGGGACTCCAGCTCCATAACGATGATCCCCAGTGGCTTACCCGGCTTGCTGAGGGCCAATTCTTCATGAATCGCATCTCGGAAGCGGCAGTCAATTTCGCTGCGGCTGCCGCACTGGAGCCGGACAACGCTGAACTGCACTTTCGTGAGGGGTGGTCCTGGGAGCTCCTGGGAGACCACGACAAGGCGAATCGTGCATATCGGCGTGCAATCCATACCGACTCAGCGCTAGATGCCGCCACCTTCGGCATCGGCGTATTCTTCCAGAGACGGGGCCGATGGGCTTCCGCTGCGAAAGCGTTTGAGGCATCCCTCCGAAACAAACCCTTGCTTGCTGAGCTTCATTACAAGCTCGGCCTCGCCTCTCAGCGCTGCTACGACTGGGCCGCTGCGGCTAACTCACTTCGGAACGCAGTGGCTCTTGATCCTGCCGTTCCCCAATGGCATTACCGGCTCGGCTTCTCGTTTGAGAGACAAGGAAGCTGGCAGGACGCCGCCGCGGCGTACGAATACGCAATCGCTATTCATGATTCAGCGCCGGCTTACTGGCAATACCGTTTGGGGTACGTTCGGGTCCAAGCGAATTCATATGAAGCAGCGTGCCAAGCGTTCGCTTCCACTCAGCCATTCGACGACGCTTCCGTCCAGAAACATCTTCCGTCGCTTAGCTCCGCATCGGAAAATTACATATCGGAAATCTTCGCCCGAACGTTGCACGTCGCCATGGCCTCGCAATCAGCGACTTTGTGCCATGAAGCCGGCGTCCGATTGGAGGCAAGCGGACACCCTGGCCTCGCGGCGGCTGCCTTCCTAGCGAGCGTGCGAAGGACTGAGAAACACACACCCGCACGGTACTACCGTTTAGGGCGCGCACTCCAGAACGCCAAAGACTTTGAAGGAGCATGTAACGCATACCTTGAAACTCGTCATTTCAAGCGCGCTCATGGAGTCGATACAGCTCAATATCTGAAAAATAAAGACCTCAAGCAGTCAATGGTCTACACAGAGTATCTCGAAACTCTGAACATCGAATCGGAAACCATTCTCTACGAGAGCGGACATGGGAACTCTGTGTCGTGTAATCCATTGCAAATTTATCGCAATCTCATATCCGATCCGCGTTTCGAGGCATTCACTCACGTCTGGGTTCTCAACGACAAGGATCGCATACCTCAAGAAATGCGCAGCAGGGAAAATGTGATTTTTGTCGCACGCGACACCGACCTGTACCTACGGTACCTGGCCACTGCGGGCTATCTAATAAACAACAATACCTTCCCTCCATATTTCACCCGTCGGAAGAATCAACAATATCTGAACACGTGGCATGGGACGCCGCTAAAAACGCTCGGTCGAGACATCAAAAATGGTTTCATGGACCATCGAAACGCTGCCAGAAACTTTCTCCATGCCACCCATATGATTGCGCCAAACCGGTTTACAGCAGACTGCCTGATTGAAAAGTACGACGTGGCGGGACTGTTCCCCGGCAAGCTGGCCGTCACAGGTTACCCTCGAGTCGATTCGACTATCAACACCGACCAGAACGCAAAGGATGACCTTCGGAGGCGCCTTGGCATTTCAGTTGATCGCAAGGTTGTTTTGTACGCGCCAACTTGGCGGGGATCACTCGGGTCTACGGACTCGGACAATCAGCAGGTTCTGGATACCATGGCGTGTCTAATGGACTTAGATTGTCATCCTCTCTTCCGCGGACATGCGATGGTTGCAGGGACACTCGAAAACACCGCGCTGTATGACTTCCTTGTACCCGAAGACCTCGACACCAATGACCTGCTGTCCATCGTCGATGTACTGATTACCGATTACTCGAGCATCTTCTTTGACTTCATGGCTACAGGCAAGCCAATCGTTTACTTCGCTTACGATTTGGCTGAGTACTCCGCGGATCGCGGCCTCTATTTCGACTTGGAAACGATGCCGGGGCGCGTCGCCCTAGAAACGGAGTCTCTAAAAGAAGAAGTCGTCCGAGCCATGGCTCGGGATAGGGAGCCTGACCAGAAGTACCGACAAGGAATGGCTACGTTCTGCGGGCTTGAGGACGGGAATTCAACTCAAAGAACCATCGACTTCTTTTTCTTCGAGGATGGTGAGCATGTCTTGGACACTGCTAAAGGCAAAAAGCAAAACGTCCTCATGTATCAAGGCTCCTTTATTCCGAATGGCATAACAACATCTTATTTGAACCTGGTTAGGCATATCGATTTGGAGAAAAACCGAGTATGTTTGGTAGTTGAGCCAGTGACCGTAAAATCTGAAGAGAGGCGCCTCGACAAGTTCGCTCAGAACCCGTCGCACGTCCAAGTCCTCGGTCGTGTCGGTGGACAGCTCGTGACAGCAGAGGAACGCTGGGTGATTGATAAATTCAACGCAATAGGCGACTTCGCTGCGGAAGAACAGCGTGAAATCTACCACCGGGCTTTCGAACGCGAATTCCGCAGGATGTTCGGTTATGCAGTTTTCGACTCGGTCGTTTGCTTCGAAGGCTACGCGCGATTTTGGGCGGCCCTCTTTGCCAATAGCACAAATCCCGGTGCCAGAAAGTCGATCTATCTGCATAACGACATGCATAGGGAGTGGCTCCACAGGTTTAGGTATCTCGAGTCGATGTTCCGTCTTTATGGAAGTTATCAGCAGCTGGTATCCGTTACGAAGAGCGTAAGCGAGGAGAACGTGCGGCAGCTATCCGCGAAATTCGACTTACGACCGGAGCTCTTCACGTTCTGCAACAACGTCGTCAACGCAGAAGAGTCCAAGCAGCTTGCCACAGAGGCGTTGGACGGTGACCTCGCGGATTGGATTGGCGGCGACACCACGCTTTTCCTCACACTGGGGCGCCTCTCCCCGGAGAAAGGGCATGCGAAGCTTATTCGCGCCTTCGCCAAGATCGTAGATTCCAATCCGAACTGCAAGCTTGCCATATTAGGCGATGGGCCGCTGAAGGAGGACCTCGAGTCGTTGATCCAGAGCCTTTCCTTGGAATCGCACGTGCTGCTTGCGGGGCTATGGCTCAACCCCTTCCCGGCGTTAGAACGTGCCGACTGTTTCGTCTTTTCCTCCGACTACGAAGGCCAGGGGCTCGTCGTTCTCGAGGCGCTCATCTTGAACAAACCTGTCGTTTCAACGGATGTCGTGGGTCCGAAAAGTGTGCTCGAAGGCGGATACGGAATGTTGGTTGACAACAGTGTTAATGGACTAGTTGACGGCATGCGCGGCTTCCTGTCAGGAAAAATGAACTACAAGCCTTTTGATTACGAACTCTATCAAAAAGAAGCTATTCAGAAATTTGAAGAAGTCGTACTTGGATTTGCTGAGAAGGAGTATGAGGCACCTATCCGATCCCGGCGTTGAAAATCAAAGCTGCCCACCCTGGAAACGAGGGTCACCATGGAAGCTTCTTCTATCAGACTTGGATCGCACGACCTCGCCGGAATGAAGGATTAGCACCAGATGAACGAAATTAGATTCAGCTTAGCTGATAGCTCTGAGACCCTCTTGAATAGTATCGGGTCCTTGGATTCAACAACAAATTACATTGAGATTGGTCATGCACATTTAGGCAAGAGCGATGAAAGCTTGCTCGATATTGCCCGCCGGGACCTGGAGGTGAAACAAGTGGTTTCACGCCTGGCGATGAACGGTTTTTACGTTTATAGAATTACCGAAAGTAGCAGTCGGCTCGTTCGCGATGACGTAATCGCAGCGCTCTGGCACCGCGTCAAGGAAGGGGAATTTACTGTCAATGACGATAATGTGGTCTTTTCATATACCGCTCCGGCGTTATTGTCATCATCTCCTCGTCTGCTGGTAATATTTTCGTCCATGAGCGCGCCCATTTATAAGCCTAACCTAATGAGATATTTTGAGCAGAATTTCCGCACGGCGCAAAAGTATATGCCGCAGGATACTGCGATCTTGCGCATTGCGGATATCGGAGGTGTCGTTGGTGCGTTCTATCTAGATACTGCTCGTGATCCGGGGAATACGAAGAGAATACAGCGATTAATTACGGAAACCGCCCTCAACAACGAAATTGCGTTAAGCGATGTACTCCTATACGGTGCATCCAAAGGGGGAACGGGTGCTCTATATCATGGTCTCACCGGCGGTTTCAAGACTGTCGCCGTTGATCCAATCGTTTCTGACGAATATTACTTGCACCGGTATAACGACTCGCACTTCACTGCAGATGGGGTTTTCAACGAGCCCAAAGACGCTGTATTTAAACGGCTTGTAAATAGAAACATCGAATCCGACTCGCGTCTTACGGGCGAACCCACTACCGCTTCGGTAATTTATTCCGAAAGATCTCCCCAGTATTCTGCGATTGAGACCATACTTGCCTCGCAGCTAAGTGGCCGGCTTGCATTCTTTAATTGTATTAATCCGAAAATTCAAGATCATCCCGACGTCAGTCCGAATTCGCTCAATACGGCGACAATGTTGATGAATATGATGTTTTACAATCAGCAATTGAATCCGGGGGTGCGCAGAGTTATCTAGTGAATTCGGTCCGAACCTCAACGGGTCGCCCTTATGACCAGCATCTGGGTCACAGGCCGCTTGACCTTGGATGGTCATTCCCCGGTTTCCCCCGCGGTCTGGTTCGGTACATTTAATCAGTTTACGATATTGCTTGGGAGAAGATATGCTAATTGAGCCAGACGCAGTGGCCCTTTTGAGTTCCATAAATGTTAACCTAGATAAAGCGGTTCAACTGCTCGCAAAACAGTCGAAGATTATTGAGGATCAGTCTCGCAACATTGCGAAGCTACAATCCGAGTCGTGGGAACAAGCCCGAATGCTGGAAGTCATCGGGCGCATCGAAATGCAGGACGTGCTTGTGGAGGTCAGGCATCACATCCAGTCCAGGCAGATGTCAATGATGGAGACCGTTAACGAACTAGCTGCGGGGAAATCTATCGCAAGGTGGGGGGACGGCGAGATTAAGCTAATGCTGCAACCGGAGTTTGATCTGATGTTCCAGAAGTCGTCTCCTCAGTTGGCCTCCGACCTACGGGCGCTTATGATCGGTTACGACTCCGTTTCGTCCGATCTCCTCCTGGCGTTGCCGACGGTTTACACCACCCGCCTATGGATGGGTATTTGGGCGGAGAACTGGCACAAACTGAAACCGGTTCTCCAGGCCTCGACGTCACGCTGGGCTAATACGCACATATCCCGCCCACCGTTCTTCCAGCGTCATGGTCGCGACGCTGTCGACGCTTGGAGGAAGGTTTGGGACGGCAAAAGGGTGTGCGTGGTTGCGGGTAAAGGATCAAGATTTGAGATGATTCCGGAGCTGTTCGACAACGTGGCAAGCGTCGTGAGGATAGACTCGGAGCCAACCGACGCCTATCCAACGTTGGAGGACCTGAAGCTGCGACTGGACTCACTTGCAGACGTGGATATTTTTCTAATCGCCTTGGGGCCCTCAGGCACCGTTCTAGCCGGCTACCTTGCTTCCGAAGTTGGGGGTCGCCGACAAGCCGTGGATATAGGGCACTTGGCGTCGAGTTACCTTAACGTATTTCGTGGCGGTCGAATGCCCGAACAGCTGCCCACTCGGAATTAGTCCACCTCAATTAGGGCGATGTCCACGAAAACTGTGCCTTGTCCTGTCTTAGTCGCACTCGTTCGTCGGGCAGACTTGGCGGATAGGGTGGGCCTTTCTTCGCTGCCCAAGGCCGTGAATTAGGCTCGGGGACGACGCTTGCCTGATGATCTCGGGGTGGGACCGTTTCCATGGGTGTAGGCGCATTGCCGGTGCGGATAGGAAGCGGGCCCGTCCGCTCTGGTCCCCTGCACTGTTCAAACACATGGCGGAGAACGGGTTTGACGTGCTCACCTGGCGCAAAGGCGCCACCGAAAACATCAACGAGAACCTGTTCGCACCCGTCACCCACGCTGACGGGCACGGTGAAACCAGGACCTGGATGGCCGCGGACACGTCCGTTGACCTGCCCCTGGCCAGGACCGGGGAAGCCTTCCGCATGCGCCAGATCAGCCCCACCGTGCCCGCCACCGGCGGCGGCACCCGGCAGATCCACATCCTCAGCACCAACACCGAAATACCCGCCGGGGAGGTGATCTACCGGATGGGGTCCCGCTGGCGGCAGGAAAACTACTTCCGCTACGCCCGCATCCATTTCGACCTCGATTCCCACGACGCCTACACCAGCACCGATGACGACCCCGACCGCTCGGTGCCCAACCCCGCTAAAAAGAAGGCCTACCAGAAAGTCCTTGCCGCCCGGACCCACTACGCCCAGGTACTGGCCGACACGGACGCCGCGATGCTGGACCCGAGAACCCCGGACCCGGGAACCGGGGAAGTTCTGATCACCAACGCGATGCAGAACGCTGTCAACGCCCCGCTTTCGGACACCGGGGCCGCCCTCGACCGGGCCGAAACCGTGCACAAGGAAATCCCCGCCAGAATACCGTTGGGGGAACTCGCCCCCGGCCAGCAGGTCCTGGACACCGACGTCAAGCTGATCACCCACGCGATCCGGATGGCAGCCTTCAACACCGCCACCACCCTCGCCCGTGAAATCCGCACGAACACCGGTTACGCCCGCGCAACAGAGGAAGCCCACACCCTCACCCGACAGGCGCTCACCAACAGCGCAGACATCGACACCACCACCCCCGGCTACCTGACCATCCGGCTGGACCCACTACCAACAGCCCGAGCCACCATGGCGATCGCCGAACTCTGCCAGCAACTCACCAGCACGCAGACGCAATACCCCGGCACCGAGCTCATCCTGCGCTACGACATCAAAAACCGTACCTGAGACCCACCCGCATTAACTCACCGTCAGGAGCCCTGAGCGCACGCAACGTAAATCCCGCAAGCCGCTGGGTGAGCGTACGGGCGGGCGGATCATAGGCATGGTCAGCATCGATGCACGACCAGAAGAAGCCTCAGATCGCCGTGTTCCTGGATCGTGGGAGGGGGATTTGGTCGTCCTGGTGAAGAGCCTGATTATGCTGGGCCTGCCCGATGGCAAGAAGGCCGCCGGACTCGCCGACGTCCTCATCGATCGGGTCAATAATCTCCCGGCGCTGATGCGCGGTTCTTTGACCTGGGATCAGGGTACGGAGATGGCCCGCCACGCCCAGCTGACCGTGGCCACGGACCTTCCCGCGTACTTCGCCCACCCACACTCACCATGCGAGAGGCCGTCCAATGAGAACACCAACGGACTGATCCGGGAGTACCTCCCCAAGGGGATCGAGCTGACCAGCCACCAGCCCTATCTGGACGCCATCGCGGACGAACTGAACGACCGTCCCCGCGCCGTCCTAGGATTCCTCACACCACGAGAAGTCTTCACCAAACGGCTCAACGACAATGTTGCTACGACGGCTTGACACCGCCAAGCGCTCTTTTTAGATTACGGCAAACCAACTTTCGCCACGATCATATTATGGTCGGATGGAAATGTCCCAACGTAATTCCCCGCTGCGTCGAGATTCGCGACGGTTTCCCACTCGCCCACCCGCATCTTCGAGGTGAAAATGTAGTCAATGTACGTGCCATTGGCTGCTGGATTTTGGTTGGCGCGCGGTGTGTATTCCAGCCCATTCCAACTGTTCAGGTCGGTGTGGATCCGGTGCTCTGCAGTCGCCGCCATGCTGGGGAACTCCTGCAGGTAGTCGTTTCCGAGGGGGTCGATGAGGCCAGCCGCGGTGAAGGCGTCGTATGGTGCGTTTGACGGTTCGCGCCACTTACTGGAATTCAAGTCACCCGTCATTAATACCGGCAGAGCATCCGTATTCTCATTCTTGATGATGTCTACAATTGCGTCCGCCTGCTGCTTGCGAAGTTCGTAGTAACCGTCCGCTTGGCCCGACAACAGGTGGGTATCTGCGAAGAAGAACAATTTTCCCGTGTTTTTCTGCTTCGCAACCGCCCAAGCGAGGTAGCGCTGGTTTTCGGAAATGCTACCCATCGGCAAGGCCTTCGAGCCCGATCGAAGTATCTCGACGGTATCGGGATTGTAAAAGATCCGCGTTCCCTGTGATGCACCTTGATCGGCGTAAACGCATTCTGTCGGCGTAGTCGAGTTGACGCAGTTATTGCGCTTGTCATTAGTGGGCGCATAATGGGCTCCCGCTGTGTTCAGGCGCTGCAACAAATCCTCGAATTGGGAGATCCCGCCCTTGTAGCCTGGTTCATTGAGCCAGGCTTGAGATGCCTCCTGGATGCCGACGATGTCCGGCATTTTCGATTTGATGGTGTCGACGACGGCTCCCCGACGGTCTGCCCACGGCAGCGCATTCGGATTGTCTTCGTCCTCTGCCACGCAATTGGCACACATAATGTTGTAGCTCGCGACCGTCAGGGGATTGACCAGCTCCGGTGGGGCCGGCGGTTCCGCTTTAGTTGTCACCGCGAGTACGGGAGTGTAACTGCTGAGAGCGTCCCCGGCCTCGTCAATCACCCTGACCTGGAAGTAATAGGTGGACAGCGGGCTTAGCCCCCGCATCTCCGCAGATGCCACACCGGCGTACCGGTGCCACGTGGCATCGGACATGTCAGGACGCGTAGCGACGGCGACCCGGTACTGGGGCGCATTGGGGACAGCGTTCCAAGACAAGTTTGCGGTTCTATAGGTGGCAGTTGCCGTAAATTCACTTGGAGTCGGATAAGGATCCACCGGCGTGGTAAACGAGACTGCCGGGGAATAGCCGCTCAGGTTCTCACCTGCTGCTCCAATGACTCGGACCCGGGCGAAGTAGACCGTTTCTGGCTTGAGTCCGGTGATAGTCCCTGACGCTCCTGTGAAGCGAGTAAACCCGGAATCACTCATGTCCGACTTGCTGTACACCTGCACCCGGTATCCGGGGGCGTTAGCTACGGGATTCCACGAGACACTGATCGAGCTGTGGCTGGTTACCGAGGTGTTGAGACCGCTCGGCACCGCAAACGCTGGAGCCGCAGCCGTCGTCACCGTGATAGGCGCCGAATACCCCGTCAAATTCACCGAACCATCAGCACTAATCCCCCGAATCCGAAACTGATACGCCGTAGACTTCACCAACCCAGCAATGACCGCCGACGGAGTCTCAAACCGATAAAACACCGAATCACTCATATCGGCCTTGCTATACACCTGTATCCGATACCGCGGCACATTTGCCGACGCAACCCAGACCAAACTAATCGACTGATCCGTTTGCCCCGTCGACTTCAACCCCGCCGGCACCGCAAACGCTGGAGCCGCAGCCGTCGTCACCGTGATAGGCGCCGAATACCCCGTCAGATTCACGGAACCGTCAGCACTGATCCCCCGAATCCGAAACTGATACGCCGTACTCTTCACCAGACCACGAATCTCCGCCGCCGGATCAGTGAACCGGTAAAACACCGAATCACTCATGTCCGCCTTGCTGTACACCTGCACCCGGTAACGCGGCACATTCGCCGACGCAACCCAGGCCAAACTAATCGACTGATCCGTCTGCCCCGTCGACTTCAACCCCACCGGCACCGCATACGCCGGAGCCGCAATGGTTTCGCCCTGCAGGGCGCCGCCACTTAGCGCGTTGGCTTGCGGTGCCGCTATCAAAATGGGCAATATGAGGGCCAGGGCGGCGACAAAGAGCGGCCCTTTCCGAGGGCGAATATGGCGGTGGGAGATATTCATCTGAGACCTTGCGTTCGAGCAGGACAGACTGGCGCTTAGTAGTGCTTGGTCTGTTGGCGAGACTTCCATGCTGAACTATCGGCAGCTGATGAAGATTCGTTACCTGCACGTCCGCATTATCCAACGCTCTCCCGTCGTCTGCCGAAATACACGGCAGATCATCCCGTCAGGCCGGGGCGACAATGTCGAGGGACGTGGAAGTTGCTATGTCACCCGCATAGGCCGTGAGTGAGTACCTGCCCGCTTGCATACTCAAGGGAACAAAGACCAGGACAGACACCGTGCCGTTTTCATCCGCGCTGACAACCAGCGGCTGGCCAACGGGCTGGGGTTGAAATTGGTCCGCTTCCGCGCTTGTGTCTTTGCCGCTAATTGTGGGCTGAAACTGGAGTTCGACCTTCGCGTTGGGCTCATATCCGGCTCCCCGGATTTTCCAAGTCTTGCCAGCTTCCCATACAGGGTATTCCGGTGTCAGCGCATCGTCGTCGTACTGCCTAACCGTCCGGTCGGGGTGGCGCGTCGGGTCCCAGGAACCGGCGGTTGCTCCGGCAGACGCAATACTTGGCCCATCCGTCGGGGGTATCGTGCTGGCGGTCCCGTCCGTCGGGGGTATCGTGCTGGCCGTCCCATTCGCTTGGGCCCCTGCGCTAGCGATCGCCAAACCGTTGGCGCTGGGCACCGGCGACGTCCCAGAGGTGGTTGTCCCCGGAGGCGTAGCCGCCGAACAAGAACTGGTCAGGACAACGGCGGACAGCGCGAGACCCAGAACAATAAATTTCTGTTTCAATAGTCAACCTCTCAACTGCGACCATCAACGGGGTATGGAAAGTCATGGGCCCAGCCTGAGCCTCCGCAACCATCCAGCCCGGCCTGAGGCTCACAAGGAGCTCCTGACGAGCCTCCCGCTCAGCAATGAGCGCTCGGTACAGAGTAATGCGTCCATCCCGCGGTTGTTCCTGGATCCGCCCTAGCCCGGATATGAAGTTGATCACATCCCGTCGTTGCCGATTTGTAATATTACGTCCGGCCTGAAAGACTGTGGCGTCCCTATGCAACAATGTTGCCTACTCGCGCCTTTTAAATGGTCTCAGTAACCTTTAGAAGGGTTAATTACCCTAAGGTATAGATGCAAACGAACAAACACGGGGTCCGTTTCGGCGGTCGAATAATCGCCGCGTTCATTATCGCAGCGATGCTCCTTCTCATAACAGGGACATCCCATGCCAATGCCGCCACGGCGGCGCCGTCCGGACTCAAGTTATCTTCAAAGACTAGTACATCAATATCCATTTCATGGAATTCGGTCAGCGGCGCGAGCCGCTATCGCGTCCAGTATTCGACCAAACCAGACTTTTCCGAGTCAGCTTACAACCGATTCACGGCTGTATCAGCGGATATTGGCGGGCTTGCATCTAACACTACCTATTACCTACGTGTTAGGGCAATTTCAGCCGACGGCAGCACTAACCTCACTGACTACTCTGCGGCCATTTCGGCCAAGACGGACGCCGCAGCGGCCCTTGCGCCGGTAAGCAGTCCGCTTTCTGTGGCGAGTTACAATGTGAAATGTGCCAATTGTTTTGCGGGCGCGGCGAATGAGCTGCCGTGGGCGGACCGGAGGGCAGCAGTCGTCAGCACCATACAATCCCAGATGCCGGATGTGATCGGAGTCCAGGAGGCCTCTCAAGGATGGCTCAAGGATGACGCCCGGCCGGGCGGCGTGTCGCAGTTTGAGGACCTACAGGAACGCCTCCAGGCGGCCGGCACGGTCTACAAGCTGACAAACACGAAACGCAACAACTGCGTCAAAGACACGACGCCGACCAACTGCGTTTATGCCGATCAGGGCGCCTCCCAGGGAACCAAACTTCTCTTCAACTCAGCGACTGTGGATCTTGTGAGCCAGGGATCGGTGGCGCTACCTTCCATCAACCAAACTGACAATGCGCGTTATTTCGCGTGGGGAATCTTCACACAGAAATCGACGAACAAGAAGTTCTTCGTTGGCGATGCCCATCTGGACCCGGGCGGCGGCACCGACTACCAGAATGTACGAACCGCGCAAACTCAGGCTATAACTGCGGAAATCAATAAACGAAACACGGAAAATCTGCCCGTCCTGGTGACTGGGGACTTCAATTCCCATAAGTGGACTGCTCCAACTAACGCTCCCTACGACGTCATGACTGCGGCGGGCTACATCGATCCACTGGGCAACACTTATGCTTCGGATGTGCCTAGCGGGGCAGCAACGGCAGAGAAGACTGTCGGCGCAAACTACGACAGTTTCAACGCCTTCAAGCGCCAGGTGAACGCACGGAATGCCGACGGCAATGGAACGTATTTGGACTACATCTTCACATCCAAAATGCGCGTCGCTGAGTGGCGGACGGTTGTGAACGCCGATTCGAATGGCAATTTCGTGGGGACTATTCCTTCCGATCACAACATGATCCGGGCAACGGTACAGCTCCCATAGAGCAATAGCGCGAGGAAAGGGCGGCTTCGCAGTCATGTGACCGCGGGGCCGCCCTTTCTATTGCTGATGGCGACACTGCGTCGCGGAGGAGGTTTCGCTGAAACTTCTTTCAGAAAGCAGCTTAATGCTTTACCCTGCAGCTTTCGCGCTCCTCCGTGAATTCGCTGCAGCGATAGCCGTCAGTTTTATGTCCACTGCCGCCTGCATAACTCTGCCCCACTGTGCTGTTACTGAGCGGTCGTTGAACTGCTCAGCAGTTTGCCGGGCCTGTTGGCGCATGTTCTCGAGCTGTTCGGGGTCCAGTCTGCTTTGCCGGTTGATGCTGTCCGCGAGGGCCGCTACGTCCCCGGCCTTGACCAGAAATCCGTTCACGCCGTCGACAATGATGTCGGCCGGTCCGTACGGCATATCGTAGGCGATGGGGATGCAGCCGACGCTCATCGCTTCCAAAAGAACCAACGGCAGTCCCTCCATTCGGCTGGTCAGAAGTACGAAAGAAGCGCTCTCCAGCCGCTTCCTCGGCTCGTCGTCATAGCCGGCAAGCTCAACGCAGTCCTGCATGTTGGCCTGGGAGATAACCCCGGTCAGTGCATCACGCTCGGGTCCCTGCCCGTAGATAGTCAATTGAAAAGGCTCTGCCGATACGGCGTTGGCCGCGGCGATCCCCCGGATTGCATGGTCGACCCGCTTCCGTCTGGTCAGACTGGCAAGCATGACCCCATGATGTTGCATTCGGTCCACCGAGGTTGGAAGAGCCGGGGGCAGCTCCGTGCTGTTGGGCACCACAAACGTATTGTCGGGGCCATCGAAAGCGATGTCCACGTCTTCTTTTTGTCGGGCGGTCAGCAACACGATCCCGTCATAGGTATTCAGCCGCTCAAAGACGTACCGCCGGACCGAGCTGAGCTCCCCATGGGGTGGGACCTGGCCGGATGCCATATGCGAATTGTGAACCATGTGCAGAGTCACCACATGATCCCTGCGGAACCGAGTGATGAAGTTAGCGGTGGACTTGCTGTCAACGATCATGTAGGTCTCCCGCGCTCCGGTCACGGTGTCCAGCCAGAACAGGTAGAGCGGCCACATCTGGTTCCAGGCAGCGACGGGATGACCCCCGTTGTCGCAGAGTGTGATGCGGCGGCCCCCCTCAGTTCCAAATTCGTTCAGGTCCCGTTGATCTGAGACAAAGATTGTGCCGTCAGGACGAAGATAATCGATTTGGAGGGTGCCCTGGCCCGCTGCGTCTTCCCGGATCCTGCGACCGAGTGCATCCGGAGTGATTTCCTCTTTCGAGATCTCAGCCTCTGGTATCGGGCGGAAAATTCCTTTAACGTCTTTCCCCGATTGGGCCGTATGCAGCTCTTCGTCAGAATACGTGGCGAGCTCTTCCCATAGGTTGCGCAGACGCATCCCTGAAATTAGTTCGCCGGATGCCTCCAGCTCACAGCGGACGTCGTCATAGCCGTTGTCGTACTCAAAGGTCAGGACATCGACGTCGACTCCGCTCTCGCGGACAAAAGCCCGCGAACGGCGAAGAAGGGCGCTGGTCATTCCTCCGAAGTCTGTGGGTATTCCCCACGTAACGGCGCAGTGGTATCCGCTCGGGAGCAATGGGAGGGACTGACTTTCATTATTTGCTGCGGGCATTGCGTCATTACACCTGTCTGGTAGCGTCGTCATGTTTCAGGCGAAGCTGATGCTCATGTTGCCGTGGGCTGTGGCGTAGAAGCGGGGAGCTGCCCCCACCTCCGCCAACGGCATACGTCTCACCTTTGTGGTCCCCTGAAGCCGCGTTTCCAAGAATACATCTACGGTTTGTCCGGCTACGGTCTCGAGGATTCTCGGCTCGAAGACGAAGCCCAAGGAATAGGTATCGGGGGCTACTCTCCGTTGGCTTGAGGCTGCTACCCGAAAAAAAGCCTCCCCCGGTCTGATTCGGATCCGGCAGAAAAACCTGGGGCTGCCTTCCAGAGATGACGCTTCGACCAGTTCGACGTGCACATGGGCTCTCACCTCCAGCTCTCCGCCGGCGCGGTATTCGCAAGCCGATGTGGATATTTCCGTCTTGTATCGGGGCTGATTAATCCGCTTGCGGGTTACAGCATGGGTTATGGCCGCTCCCCAAAGCTTTACGACATTAGCATCCGAGAAGTCAGTAGCCCTCTTTTGCGCAGCCGCCCGCATCTGCTGAATTCGTTCCTCGGGCAACGAGGCAAAGTCGGAAATGCACTTTGCCAGTGCATCAATGTCTCCGTATTCCACCAGGAATCCGTCGACGCCATCAGTGATGATGGAAGCCGGGCCGTAGCGGAGATCATAGACAATGGGAATACACCCGGCCGCCATGCTTTCCACGATAACCAGTCCGAAAGCCTCAGAAGTACTCGTCAGGAGCGAGAAGGACGCACCTCGGAAATGCTGCTGAGCGTTAGGGACGTGCCCCATCAATTTCACGTCTCCCGCTGCATCAAGTTCGACAAGCAGCTGCTCCAAATTGGCGCGTTGCGACCCGTCACCGTAAATCCGAAGTTGGACCTTGTCAGCGAGGTTTTTGTTGGCCAAATGAACCGCTTTGATGGCGTGATCGACACGTTTCCTGTGGCTGAGGGTCGCCGCCTGGATGCCGAGCCGGGGGCTTCGCCCGGCTTCATTCCCTCCGTAGACATCGGTGGACCGGCCATTCGGCACGATGTAAGTCTTGCCTGTATCGGCGCATCTTTTATGGACGTCAACGGCCTGCTGCTCCGTCAGGTAAACGACGCCGTCGAAGGAGTCCAATCGGGGGAAAACTTCCTCGGCCGACGGCGTCAACTCCGATGAAAACTCGCCAGTGCTGGATTTGAGGTGATTTTCGTGAATCTGGTACATGACCACCGCGTTCTCACGGCGGTAGCTCGCCATGAACCGGGCAGTATTTTTGTTGTCCACGATGAAATATGCTGTGCTGTCGGAAATCAGGTAGTCCAACCAAGAACGGTATAGTCCCCACGCGGAACCCCATTCCTGGATCGGTAAACCATCAAGGCCGCACATTATCAGGGACCGTCCGCCATGGACACCGGCCTGCTTCACGTCATGGCGATCAGACAAAAGTAGCGATCCGTCGGAACGGAAGTGATCCATTTGGAGCAGCGTGACTCCGTCCTCTGCATAACGGGCAATACGCTTGTGAGGTCCGTCCAGTTCCACCCAGTCCGTGGCGGTTTCCCGTGGCAAGGGAGAAAAGGCACTGAAGACTTCGTCCTCCGCGGCGGAATCGCTGGCCTTTCCTCCGGAGTCGGCAGCAACGGCCATGGCGGGCAGATCCTCCCAAAGGTTCAAAACACGGGTATCTTCGCGCAAGTACCCGCGTTCCTTCAGTACGCCGCGGATCTGTGAGTAGTCCCGAAAGTCATCGAAGGTAAGGATGTCAACCGGCGATCCCCCTTCGGAGGCGAAAGACCGGGAACGGTGCAGCATGGCGTTGGTCCGCCCTGCAAACTCAGTCGGTAGGCTCCAGGTAACGGAAAAGTGCCGTCCGGGCGGCAGGACACGTGGGCCTTGATCAACGTTCAATTTTTTCCTAACGGTATATAAGTCAATTTGAGTCTTGTGGATCCAGGTACAGGCCGGGGACGGCACCCCGGCTCACAGTCAACGCCAGAAGCCTCGGGTGTCTATTACGTGCTTCCCCGCCAGGCTCTCCGGCTGAATATCCCGGAATTTGTCGTGGCCCACCAGCAGCACCACTATCTGGGCGGCGCCGACAGCGGCATCGGTCTGGGCCACTGTCACGTTCCCCAGGACGGCCAGCTCCTGCGGGAGGTGGCCCTCGTGGGGTGCCGCCACCAGAATCGTGGCTTCCGGGCGGTTCAGTGCTACCTCCCGGACGATATTCACGGCCGGCGACTGCCGGACGTCGTCGATGTTGGCTTTGAAGGCCAGACCAAGGCAGGCGATAACCGGTTTGTCGAATTCCTTCGCCGCCCGGAGGACCTGTTCCACGACGTATCCGGGCTTGCTGTCGTTGATTTCGCGCGCCGTCCGGATGAGCGTCGCATCTTCCGGGTCAGCCGCCACGATAAACCAGGGGTCGACCGCTATACAGTGTCCGCCGACGCCGGGACCCGGCTGCAGAATATTGACGCGCGGATGATGGTTAGCCAGCCGGATAAGTTCCCACACATCAATGGACAGATTGTCACTGATGACAGACAGCTCGTTGGCGAACGCGATGTTCACGTCGCGGTAGGCGTTTTCCACCAGCTTGGTCATCTCCGCCGTTGCCGCATCGGTCAGGTGGATCTCGCCCTTGCAGAACACCGTGTACAGGGCCGCCGCGGCTTCGGCTGCTTCCGGCGTCAGGCCCCCCACCACGCGGTCGTTGGTGACCAGTTCAATCATGATGCGGCCCGGCAGCACCCGTTCCGGGCAGTGGGCCACCAGGACCATCGGCTTTCCCTGGCTGCCGTCGATGCTCAAATCCGGTCGGAGTTCCAGGATGCACTCGGCCAGCCGTCGCGTACTGCCGGGCGGTGATGTTGATTCGAGGATGACCAGCTCGCCACCGCGCAGCTGCGGGGCTATTCCTCTGGCCGCGGCGTCAATGTAGGCCATATCGGGGGATTTGTCCGTTTTGAACGGTGTCGGCACGGCTACGATATAGGCGTCCGCGTGCGGCGTCTCGGCCTGTGCCCGCAGGCGTCCCTGGCTGACCGCGCCGGCAACATGGATGCTCAGGTCCGGTTCCACGAAGGGGACATCCCCATTGTTGACCGCGGTGACGGTGGAAGGATTCACGTCCACGCCGATGACTTCCAAACCGTTCGTGGCGAGGATGGCCGCCGTGGGCAGTCCAATATAGCCAAGGCCGACGACGACGACGGTACTAATGGGGGTCACCACATTCCCCGTCCTAGATGTCAACATGTTCGTCCAGCCTTCCGTAGAATTTCAGATCGCCGGAGGCCAGCAATTCAGCGTCGTCGACCTGCCAGGTGTGTCCTGTGCCTGTCCGGACCTGGAAGTAGTTGAACCGATCCGCGGAATAGATGCTCCTACCCGCTGCTGCGGCGGTGCGCAGAAATCCGGTGTCTTCACCTACCCCGAGATGCGGAAACGGGTGGTTCAGTACCGTTTCTTTGCGCGCCATGATGGTGGGCCCCATCACGAAATCCGTGAAGTGGTGCTCCTTGGCGGCATTGCGGATGATTGCCGCATTTGAGGTCTCCAGGTGCATATAGTGGGCCTGCTTTCCCACGATATCCGCCGCAGAGTAGGACATGGCAAACAACTGGTCGCTGAGGTACTCGGGGCCGTAATGATCGTCGTCGTCCATTTTAGCCACCACTTCGCCGTCGGCGGCAGCAACGCACCGGTTCAGGCACTCCCCGAGGGAAACGCCCGCGGGTGCGTCCAGGAGGACCACGTGGTCCAAGCCGTACCTGCCGGACAGCTCGGCCAGCCGCTGCGGCGCCAGCGTAAACCCGTGCGTCAGCAGGATCAGCTGAGGTGCCACGGACCGCTGGGCGGCCAGGGTTCGGAAGACCGCGTCCAGATGCTGGGGGCGGATGGTCGGCAGCAGCACGGAGACGGACGGCCTGTCGAGAGCAACGTGGCGTTGTGGCAGGACGCCGGAAAGCACCGTCTCCGCGCGGTGGGCGTAGGTATGGGACTGCCAGATTTTGCGCTGCGCGAGATGGACGGTGCGGTCGTTGAGTTCAGCATTGGCCACCAAGGCCCTGGTCAGCAGTTCCGCATCCTTGCGCGTCGACGCGACGGGGACCTCGTCAGCGGAGAAGAACCTTCGCACGGCCAGGCTGGGCGCCGTGACCACAGGTGTCCCAGAGGCGGAGATTTCGAAGATTCTGCGGGCACACATGCTGGCCGAATCCACCACAGAGTTGACGTTGAGGAAGACTTTGTAGGCCTTATAGGCGGCGAGCATCTGCAGATAGGTCAGCGAACCGACCACCCGGGAGTCCATGGGCGCCGGGAACTGGTAGTTCGGGTCCCCGCCCAGCTGGCGGGAAAAGATTTCCAGCCCGTGCTGCATTGTCGCCGAGGCGTCCAGGGCACCGCCGAGCACCAGATCCATCTGCTCCCGGCGTTGCGGATATTTGTGCGCGAAGTACATGCCGGCGAAAGCCACATCCCGCCGGTGCCAGCCCCGACCCGGCCGCACCGGGTTGTGCACCGCAGGCTGGGCCGCAAAAGGCAGCACGGAGACGCGTTCATGACCCAGGTCCCGCACGTAGTGCTCCACGCGGCCTTCGTCCGAGGTAAAGACGTGGTCGAACAGCCGGGCCGCGGGCAGGAAGTCCGCATAGTGCGGCGGATCCTCCTTGTTCCAGAACACCGTGGGGATTCCCCGGCCATGACACCAGGCCAACATTTCGCGGAAACTCTGACTGGGGCCGTCACCACCGGCGATCTTTCCGCGCCATAGCCCACCGTTGCCGGCCCACGCGGACTCCACGAAGACCAGATCCAAATCCTGCTTCGCCAGATCTGCACGCCAGGTCAGGGAGTGAATCGGGAGAATATCCCACTCGTAGCCGAATGCCAGGGCGGAAAAGTCGTCCAAAATGACGCCGGCCCTGATATCCGGCCGCCGGGGCCCGCGCGACGGAGGCGTTGCCGCGGCGAAGGAAAGGCGACGACGACGTCCCCGGCCGGTCCATGCTGCCTCGGCTCCCCGCACTCCGGCAGGTGATGCAAGGTCGAGGTGAATGCGGCGCCGGGAACGCCAGGTGTTGAACTGTGAGCGGCCGCCGCGGCGGAAATGCCACAGACCATCCCGAATGTCCTGAAGTTGGTACATTACAGCGCACCCTTCCGACGTCCGGAGGTGCGCTCCCTTATTTCCGTGGCGACCAGGTTGGCGCGGGCTTCGCTCCTGATCCTGGCGGCAGAAATGTTGTTGCCCTTGGACAGGTGGCTGGTGAAGTCCTTGTAGGCCTTCACCGCCTCCTCCGGGTCGCCGTCCATAATCAGGTCGCCCTTGTCCAGCCAAAGGGTCCGCGTGCACATATCCGTGATGGTCCCCAGACTGTGACTGACCAGAAGCACGCACCCCGCTTGGGCCCGCAGCTCATCCATGCGCTGCTTGCTGCGGTCACTGAATTGGGCGTCACCTGTGTTCAGCGCCTCATCGACCAGGAGGATCTCCGGATCCAAGCTGGCAGCGATGGCAAAGCGCAGCCGCGACGACATACCGGACGAGTACGACTTCATCGGAAGGTAGATTGCCTTTTCCAGCCCGGAAAGCTCCACGATTTTGTCAAAGCGGCTATCGATTTCGGGCCTTGCCAGCCCCATGGCGAGACAACCCAGCACGACATTCTGGTCTCCCGAAAGATCGGGGACCAAGGCTGCATTGACACCAAGCATCACCGGTGTGCTGGAGGCCAGCACCGACCCGCTGGTAGCCCGAAGCTGGCCGCTGATGAGCTTCATGAGCGTGCTTTTCCCGGAACCGTTTCGGCCAATGATGCCGACGGATTCCCCTCGTTCAACCACGAGCGACAGCTCGTTGAGAGCCCTGACGGTCACCGTGTGCGGCCTGCGTTTCAAGCGCCGCGCCAGACCTCGTTTTTGAACATCTGCAGCCAACGCCTCGGTAGAGGGGACCTTGAACCGCATCTCCACGCGGTCGACCACCACGCATGGGTGGCCTTCGACACGCACCAATGCCTCAACTGCGGCCATACGTCTCCTCCCCCCGCCAGAAGAAGACGATTCCAATCGCGAGTGCTCCGAGCGCCCAGGCGGAAAGAATGCCCCACGACCGCCAGGCGGGCAGCGTGTCATACAGGAGACAGTTGCGCACGATGTCAATGACATTGAAAAGCGGGTTGATTTTCACCAGCGCCAGGATCTGCGGGTGCGTTATGAACCGATCATAGGAATAGAAAATGGCCGACCCGTACATCCAGGCACGCATCCCGAAAGGGATCAGGTGCGTGACATCGTGGACCCTGGACACAATCCGGGCCAGGATCAGTCCCACTCCGAGGTTGAACACAAATTGCAGTGCGATCGCCGGAAGAATAAGGATCCACCGCCACGTAATGCTCTCGGCGGGCGGCAGGACAATGATGATCAGGAGCATTGCGAGGATCATCGGGACGCCCATGAGCAGTTCCCTGAGGTTGGCGCCGATCACGAGGGTCGCCCGGGGAAAATTGAACGCCTGGACCACGCTCTTGCTGTTGTGCACGGAGCGGGCGCCGCTGGTGATGGCACCGGCGCTGAGCTGGAACATAAAGATCCCCACCACCAGATAGCCGAGGAAGTTCTCAATGCCGCGGTTGGTATGCAAGAGCAGACCGAAAATCACGTAGTACGTGAGGCCGTTGAGGATCGGGTTGAGGATCAGCCACGCGCTGCCAAGACGGTCCCGCCGGGTGCCATTGAGAACGCGCGCCCGGGCATCGTAGAAGACGAAGTGGCGGTAATCCCAGAGCTGCACCAAATAATCCAGAAATCCCGGCCGCGCCCCCACCCGGCTCAGCTTGCGCGTGTTGACCGCGAGGGGCTGCACTGCCGCTGGTTCCGGCAGCGTTGTTTTCTTCGGGGACACTAGCTGGCCCTCCCTAAGCTGAAATCCTGATATGCGTCGTCATACAAGGCGGCGTTTGCCGACCATGTGCGGGTCCGCAGCACCTTGTCACGGCCGCGCACCCCGAGTTCCAAGCGTACGGCGTCCTCGGCCAGCAGCGTCCCCAGCGCCTCCGCCAGCGCCCCGGGATCCTCGGCCGGGCACAACCGGCCATTGACGCCGTCGTGCACTATTTCCCGCAGCGCCGGCAGATCGCTGGCCACCACGGGACGGCCGCTGGCCAGCGCTTCAACGGGCTTCAGCGGCGTCACCGTACGGGTTACTTCCAGATTTTTGCGCGGCACCACGAAAATGTCCAGAGCTTGGTGGTACAGCGGGGTCTGCTCCCTGGCTACTCTACCGGTAAAAATTACCCGTCCCGTGAGACCCAGGCTGCGCACCTGCTTCTGGAGAGCAGCGGATTCCACACCGTCGCCCACCATGAGCAGGCGCAGATCGGGGTGGTGCGGGGCCAATAACGCGAAGGCCGCCACGAGATCGTCGAGCCCCTCATAGGCAACCAGGCTGCTGACCGTACCGACGTACTGGCCCGTTTCCGGGAGCCCCAGGGCGCGTCGGGCGGCCTGCGGGCTGCCGGGCTCTTTGAGGAAATCCCCACCCACTGCGTTGGGGCAGATCATGATCCGCTGCTCCGGAACGCCGGCGGCCATGATGCCCCGTTTCATGGTCTCCCCCAGCGTCACCACCAGATCCGCGCTGCGCATCACGTCCACCTCGCGTTCCTGGAAGAGCCGGTAGCGTTCGCTCTCCCGGGCCTCCGGACCACGCCGGGCGGCCCAGCTGTCCGCGAGCTGACCGCGTACCTCGTAGACCCACGGAATGTCCAAAGCTGCCGCCACCTCACGGGCCACTAGTCCGTTCACGAAGTGCGTGGTGGTGTGCAGCACGTTGGGGCGGAAGGCGCGGCCGATCCGCAGCAGCTCCTCGGCCTGCTGCTGCAGGCGGGAATCCATGCCGGAGGCCAGCCGGGCCGGGAGCAGCCGCTGATACGGCACGCCGTCCACCACGTCGGTTTCCCGGGCCAGGATTTTGCCGACCTGGACGGGGTAGCCAAGGCGCGTCACGGCGCGGACCTCCCAGCCGGCTGCCTGCTGGGCGCTGAGGATGGAGTGGGTGCGCTGGGCGTAGCCGCTGGCCGTGTGCGGGAGCGAGTTGGTGAGCAGGTGCAGGACGCGGCGGCTCTCCCGCGCTGCAGGGGCCGCCGTCGGCGTCTGCGTCTGCGTCCCCGCCGGGAGTTTCCGGCTTGAACGCGTCGGCGCGGGGGGCTCCGGCACTGGAAGCTTCGGCGCGGGGGGTTTCGCCGTCGCGGCACCGTTGAAGACGGACAACTCGGCGGCTAGCCGTGCATGCTGCCGTGCCAGCGGGCCCGTTTGGCCGTCCAGCACGGCGACAGCCTCGCTCATCGCGCCACCGTACCAACGCCGTCGTGCCACCGTGCCCGCCAGCCTTGCAGTGCCGGGAGCCACTGTGTCCAGCAGCTTGTCTGCCCACTGCGGGAGATCAGCTGCGAGGGCAACGTCCGCGGCGCGGCGTGCCTGCTGTCCTGCCAGACCATGTTCGGCGGCGGCGGCCAGGCGGCGCTCGAGCCCGGCCTTGTCGCCGGCGGCAATGCAGGCCAACAGCACAGCCGCGAGGCTGGAATTTTTAGGTGCGACGCGGCTCACGAACAGGGCGGGACGGCGAACCAGCCGGGCGGGCAGCCGGCGCAGGATCTGCAGGCACAGCAACAAGGGATCATCCGTCAGGTGTTCCGACGCGGTGCGGGCCGCCAGACCGGCGTTACGGAGCAGCTGTGTCAAAGCACGCCCGGAGGTCTGCCGGCCAACTCGGAAATGACATTCATGTAGCGCGCGGACAGCTGACTGTAATCGGCATTTTCCTTGACCCACTGGCGGCTGTCCTCGCTGCGGATCAGCCTGCCGCGGTCCGCAGCGAGTCCGCGCCACAGCGCGGCGATGGCTTCGGGATGGGCCTTGACCACATCCCCCGCGCCGGCATCGCGGACAATGCGCTCGGCCTCACCGAGGACCACCGCGGTGACATGCCGGCCGATGGCCAACACCTCATAGGTCTTGGACGGCACGGTGGTTTTGAAGGACTTCCAGTCATCCCGAAGGGAAACGATGCAGGTATCCGCTTTGGCGTATTGTTCCAGCACTTCCGGCCCGTGCAGGGAGGGAAGGAACGTCACCGGGGCATCGAGTTCGCGCGCCAGCCTGACCAGGTCTTTGCGCTGTGTACCGTGCCCCACCAGGGTCAGCCGCATGGAGCTGCCCACCAGCGCACTGGCCCGGATGATGACGTCCAGCCGCTGGCTCGCACCGTGATTGCCCAGGTACAGGGCGGTGAAGACTTCCTTGTCCATGTCCGGCGCCGGCAGCACCGGAATCGTGTCGACGTCCAGGCCATTGCTGACGGTGGATACGTTCCGCACACCGCGTGCCCGAAGGGTGTCGGCGAACCCTTCGGTGACGGTGACCACCAGTTCCGCGCGGTTCTGGATGAACTCCACCACGTGCTCCACCACGGATTTGACGCTGCCCTGGACCAAGCGGGCGTCGCGGGCCAGGTCCGGCCAGGCATCACGCATTTCCACGACCAGCGGGACCCTGCGGATGCGGGAGACAATGAAGCCGGCGGCCAGAATGGGAAGGCTGGGGGCGGTAGCGACAATCACATCGGGCCGGCGGCGCAGCAGACTGCCGGGGATGGACATGACGGCGGAGAAACACTGGTCGACCAGGCGGCCCAGCTGGGAATTGCCGTGCGGTATGAAAGGGACGCGCATAATGCGTTCGCCAAAGCGCCCGCGCTGGGTGCGGAAGGGAACGCCGGCTTCCTCACGGGGCAGCTCGCGGCGGCCTACGGGAAAATGGGCCACCGGGGCGACGACGTCCACCTGCCAGCCGGCATGCCGGAAATCACGGATAAAAGCGCTCCAGCGGCGCTGCGGAGGGCTGTGCTCGGGCCAATACGAATGAGCCAGCAGCAGAACCTTCAGCGGTTCTTTTTCCGGCAACTCGCTGCTTGACTGCTTGTCGTTGGCCACAGCGCCCTACTTTCCAGGCACAGGCGGGCCGCGGCGGCCGTTGCCGCGCAGCAACCTGAAGTAGAGGAAACCGAGTCCAAGCAGGACGGCAACGGCCAGCAGCTGCAGCAGCAGCGGGCTGCCCGCGTTGGATGCCAGGCTTGCGTCGATTTTGGGAGTGCCGCCGGACTTGCCGCCCGCACCCACCGCGACTTTCGGTTTAGCTGACGCCTTCGGCTTGGGTGTGGCCGTGGGACTGGCGGTGGGGATGGCGGTTGCCGAATCGGACGCTGTTGCTTCCGCTGTTGCTGTTGGCGGATCAGCGGTGACGTCCCCGGGTACGGTGTACTGGTCAGCCGGAACTGGCAGGTTGTCACTGGGAATCACCGCCGGCTGCTGCACCGGGTCTGGGGGCAGATCAGTGACAGGACCGGGAAGCGTGCTTGGGTCGGCGCCCGTGGCCGTCGACGTACTGGGGTCGGTGGTGGCCGTAGCCGTGGAAGTACTGGAGTCAGTGGCCGTGGAAGTACTGGAGTCAGTGGCCGTGGACGTACTCGTGTCAGTGGCCGTGGACGTACTCGTGTCAGTGGCCGTGGACGTACTCGTATCGGTTCCGCCGCCATCGGTGGCCATTGCCGGGGAGCTGACGAACATCATCAGCACGACAACGAGAAGGGCACCAAGAGCTGCCTTTAAACCACGTGTCCCGCTACCTGAGATACTCCCCAACGATCCCCCTCTGATGAGTGAATAGACGCTTCGATCGTGTTGGCGGACTGTGAACGTCCGTTCCGCTTGCCCAGAGCCGCTATACGCTGGGATCTTCAGGCCTTCTATTACAACTTTCACATGCTACAGCATGTGAAGCGCATCCTCCCTTTTCGGGGCCGAAATTCGCTGGGACAGACCCAGGCCGCCGGGTTTCAGCCCGCTCGCTAGGTCTGCACTGCCGGCTCCAGCACCCCACTGCCGGCCGCGTGCAACCGGGCGGGACGTGCAAGCGCCGGACGGTAGCCTTGAAGCATGCTTTCGTCCGCCCGTTCGGCCCCTCGTCCACTTCGCCCTCTCCCCCGCCTGCTGACGCTGGTCGCCCTGGCCGGAGCCGCCGTCGTCCTTTCCGGCTGCACCCCTGCGGTGGAGGTTTCCGCGGCCCCGGACTCAACGGACCCGGCCTGCGCGCCCATGATGGTGGCGCTGCCGGACTTGCTGGCCGACGCACCCCTGCGCCCGACGACGACGCAGGCGACGGCCGCCTGGGGTGATCCCTCGCTGGTGATTCTGCGCTGTGGGGTTACGGTTCCGGGGCCGACCACGGACCGCTGTGTGGGGGTCAACGGCGTGGACTGGATCATCCGGCAGGACGCCTCGACCTGGACGCTGACCACGTACGGCCGCACCCCTGCCACGGAGATCGTGCTGGATCCGGACAAGATCGCCTCCAGCACGGTGCTGGCACAGCTCTCCAGTGCGGTGTTGAGAATTCCCTCGACGAAGGCCTGCCTGGGGGCGGCGGACGAGACCGCGGTGCCGACCAAGTAGATTCGGCGGTGCCCGCGGCCTCGGCTAGAATCACAGGTGAACCGCTCCCCGCGTCATGGTGCCAACGGGTCCCGACCTTGGGTGAGTGTGATCCTGACCGGGCCGTGACGGAGCCGGAACCAACTTTGGAGACAGATGACGAACAGTTCTGATGCGCCCGGCCCTGATCCCGATGGCAACGGGGGACGGAGCCTGGGGCCCGACGGCGGCGCGGGCCAGTCCCGGAGCGGTGTCGGGCCCAGCAGGGGCCGGGTGACCCGCAAAAAGGGGCTGATCATTGGCGGCGGCGCCGCCGCAGCCGTTGTCGCCGTCGTCGTTGCTGCCTCGCTGACCCTTGGCGGCAATTCGCCTCAGGCCGCTGGGACGTCCGCCCCGGCGTCGTCGTCCGCCGTCACCACGTCTGCCTCCGCGTCGGCCCCGGCCACCGCGGCCAAGACGTTCGCGCCCTTCGACCGCCCCGAATATGTGCAGGCCGGCGCGGCAGCAGGCGCCGTAAACCCGATCGCGTCCACGACGGTCTCGGTGACGGACCAGGCCCTGGGAACCGCGATGCCGGACGGCCTGATGGGTCTGTCCTTCGAAACCGATGTGATGACCGATCCCCGGTTCGACCCGGCCAATTCCAACCTCACCGCCGTGCTGGCACATATGAACAAGCCCGTGATCCGCTTCGGTGGCCAGTCCGTGGACCGGCGCTTCTTCTGGACCTCCACTGATGAACCGATTCCGAACTGGAAGCTTGTCCCCGCATTCTCGGGGGATACCCGGCCGATCCTGAAGGTCACGCCGGCCGACCTGCAGCGGATCAAGAAGGTGGCCGATGCTTCCAACGCGACCGTCGTGTTGACGGCGGACCTTGGGCACTTCGATCCCGCCAGGGCGGCCGACCTGGCACTGAACGCCAAGAAGATTCTCGGTGACCGGCTGCAGGGTATGACCATGGGCAATGAGCCGAATGGCTACTACGGCGAGGGCCGGGACTACATGACCATTCGGGGCAGCGACTACGGCTTCCCCGAATATCAGAAGGAACTTATGGCCTACGTATCGGCCGTGACCGCAGCCGTGCCGGACCTGAAAATCATTGGTCCGGACGTTTATTCGGAAGAGTGGTGGAAGCAGTTCGTGGCGGCCAAGGTGCCAAACTTGGCAGCCTTGAGCTATCACAACTACCCAATGTCAGCCTGCAAGACTACCGGCCAATCGGACTCGCCGACTATCGCCACGGCAATGTCCCGCCAGCGTGCCCAGCAGAGCCTCGATTTCCAGGCTGTGGTGGTGGACCTGGCTAAGAAAGCCAATGTTCCGGCGTGGCTGACGGAGACCGGCGTTTCTTCCTGCGACGGCGGGAACGAGACCACCAAGAAACATGTCTCCGCCCTATGGACGTTCAATTACGCCGTTGGGGCCGCTCAGATCGGCGTCTCCCAGGTGGACATGCACAGCGGACTTGACGCCTGCAAGGGTGGGCCGCCGCTCTCCCCCATCTGCGACAGCGGGCCCTACAAAAAGCCCAATGGAATCATCACCATGCAGCCGGCCTACTACGGCATGATGCTCGCCAACAGCATCGGCGCGGGCGCATTCCAGAAGGTCGATACGTCCGGGAATGAGAACGTCTACGGCTACTCCGTCAAGCACGACGACGGCAGCATGAGTGTCGTCGTCGTCAATCAGAACGATCCCGCTAAAGACGCGCAGGCACCGGTGAGCATACAGCTGCCCGCACAGGCCGCGACCGCCACCATGAGCCAGATGACGGGTCCGAGTTTCGACGCGGAAGCCCAGACTCGGATTGACGGGCTGGAATCCGCGGGCGTGCCGAAGGACACGCAGGGCCGGATCCCGGGTTTCACCGCGGGCGACAAATCCGTGACTCTCCCGGTAACATCCGGAACCGCCACCGTGTTCACCTTCACCTTCTGAGCCGCCCTCCCTCCCTCCCCTCCCGCACCGCCTCCCCCAACTGAGTAGCAGATATGGCACTCAAAACGCGTTTTGAGTGCCATAAGTGCGACTCAGATGAGGCGCCAGCGGTCGTAACGCTCCGGCGGTCGTCAGGTCGGGCGGGGAGCCGGCGCGCAGCAGCAGCCCGCATAACCCGGATCCGACCGGTACGGGGTGGCCGGCCTCCACACGGCCGCGGGCGGCCTTGGCGGACCCACCGATTAGGCTTGAGACGCTAGCGCAGGCCGGTCTTGCGGTTCAGCCCCAGCTGCAGGAGCTCATCGATCAGCTCCGGGTAGGACAGCCCGGACGCGGCCCACATCTGCGGGTACATGGACTTGGGCGTGAACCCGGGCATGGTGTTGATCTCGTTGATGATGATCTCGCCCTCGTCCGTGACGAAGAAGTCCACCCGGGACAACCCCTCGGCGCCGACAGCGTCAAACGCCACGGCTGCGAGGTCACGGATGCGGGTGATGACCTCGTCGGACAGGTCCGCGGGGCAGGTCAGCGCCGCGGCGTTGTCCTGGACGTATTTGGCCGTGAAGTCGTAAAAGGCATGCTGGGAGTCCGTGACCACGATTTCCCCGGGCATGGACGTTCGCGCGGCACCGCTCCCCCTGCCCTCCAGCACGGCACACTCGATCTCGCGGCCCACGATCCCGGCCTCGATCACCAGCTTCAGGTCATGCCGGCGCGCCTCCTCGATCGCCGCGGGCAGCTCGGCAAGGGTCTCCACCTTGGAGATCCCCATCGAGGACCCGGCCCGCGCCGGCTTCACGAAGACGGGGAAGCCCAGCGCCGCGACGCTGTCCCGCACGGTCTGCGGGTCGTTGGTCCACTGCCGGTCGGTGACGGCCACATAGGGACCAACGTCCAGCCCGGCCGCGGCAAATACAACCTTCATAAAGTGCTTATCCATCCCGACGGCAGAGGCCAGCACACCGGCGCCCACGTACCGGGTGTCGGAAAGTTCCAGCAGCCCCTGGATGGTGCCGTCCTCGCCGAAGGGCCCGTGCAGCACCGGGAACACCACGTCCACGTCGCCCAGTTCCACCGGCACATGGTTCGGTGCGGTCACGATCAGCTGCGGCGATCCGCCGGTCCCGGTGAGCGAGACCGTCGTGTCCGACGGCGGCACTTCGGGCAGCTGCGCAGAGCTCAGTGACCACTGCGAGGGGTCGCCTGAGGCGAGCACCCACTGGCCGGTTTTAGTGATGCCAATCGGGACGACGTCGTATTTGTCCCGGTCGATCGCGCCCAGCACGCCGGCGGCGGTGACGCAGCTGACGGCATGCTCGCTGGAGCGTCCGCCGAAGAGGACGACGACGCGCGGCCGACGGGATGGGTGGGCGCCGCTGCTGCCGCCGTCGTCGTCGGTCATGGAAGTGCTATTGACGCTCACGCTTGATATTCGCCTTCGGATTTCAGATCGCGGCCCATCAGGCGCGGACCCAGTTCGGCAATGGACAGTTCCCCGGCCAGGACGGCGACGACGGCCTCCGTGATCGGCATCTCGATGCCCAGCTGCAGGGCCAGCTCGTGCACGGCCTGGGCGGATTTGATGCCCTCCGCCGTCTGCGTCATCCGGCCGCCCACCTGTTCCAGGGTCAGCCCCTCGCCCAGCAGCCGGCCGGCGGTGCGGTTCCGGCTCAGCGGCGACGAACACGTGGCCACAAGGTCGCCGAGCCCGGCCAGCCCGGCCATGGTTTCCGACTCGCCGCCCAGCGCCAGGGCCAGCCGCGTCGTTTCGGCCAGTCCCCGGGTGATCACGGACGCCTTGGTATTGTCGCCCATCTGCTTGCCGTCGCAGATGCCCACGGCCAGCGCGATGATGTTTTTGACGATCCCGCCGATCTCCACGCCCACCACGTCGGTATTGGTGTACGGCCGGAAATACGGCGGCGTGCAGGTGGTGGCAATCCACGCCGCCGTCGCTTCGTCCGCGCAGGCCACCACCGATGCCGTGGGCTCCCGCCGGGCAATCTCCATCGCCAGGTTCGGCCCGGAAATGACCGCGATCCGCTCCACCGGCAGGCCCAGCTCCTGGGCAACAACCTGGCTCATCCGGACGTCGGTGCCCAGTTCCAGCCCTTTCATGAGGGAGACGACGACGGCGCCCGGCTCGACGTGCGGCGCCCAAGTGTGCAGCTGGGCACGCAGCGACTGGGCAGGAACGGCCAGGATCACCAGTTCCGCCCCGCGCAGGACCTCGGCGGCGTCCGTGGAGGCGGTGATGTTTTCCGGCAGGGGGATGCTGGCGAGGTACTGGGCATTGCGGTGCCTGGTGTTGATTTCCTCGACCACTTCGGCGCGACGGCCCCAGACCATGATGGTCCGGTCGGTGCCTGCGGCGGCATCGCCGAGCACCTTCGCGAAGGTTGTTCCCCAGCTGCCGGCGCCGAGGACGGCGATCTTCACCGGAGACGGTCTGCGGCGACGGCTCATGAGGCGTCTCCAGCGGGCTTATCGGGGTTAGTCGTGTCGCCGTCGGCCGCGTCGCCGTCGGTCGCGGCGGCGTCGGCCTCGGCGGCGTCGGCCTCGGCGGCGTCGTCGACCAGCACTGCACCAAAGGCAGCCCCGTCGTCGACCGCCTCGTCAGGCGCTGCACCCAAGGCGGGCTCGGCGGTGTCGGCGGAGTCGCCGTCGCCCGTCCCGCTGCCGGCGATTCCGGCCACGCCGGCCCCGCCACGGGCCACGTAACGGCCGTGCGACTTCTGCGCGTGCGCCTTCGGATCCCAGCGCACCGCCGGCGGTTCCTCGCCGCGCAGCTGGGCCAGCAGGGCCGTCATGTCATCGAGAATGACCGTCGTGGCTGCCTCCAGCGTCGCCTTGTCCAGGGCAGAGCCCTTGAACCGGCTCAGATCCACCGGGTCGCCGATCAACACTCGGACGGTTTTCCGGGGAAAAATGTGCACGCGCTTGGCGTAGCGCGGGAAGGCCTCCTGGGCGCCCCAATGCGCCACGGGAACCACCGGGGCCCCGGTCATCAGGGCCAGCCGCGCGGCGCCGGTATGCCCGCGCATCGGCCACAGGTCAGGATCCCGGGTCAGCGTGCCCTCCGGGTAGACGATGATGGCGCCGCCCTCGTCCAGCACTTCCTTGGCAAGCTCCAGCGACCGGCCGGCCGTGGCGCCCGCGCGCTGCACCGGAATCTGCCGCGCGCCACGCAGCACTGTGCCCACAAAGGGCGTGCGGAAGAGCCCGTCCTTGGCCATGAAGTGCGGCATGATGTTCTGGTTGTACAACATGTGACCGACAACGACCGGGTCGATCTCCGTGCAGTGCGTGGGACACAGGATGAAGCCTTGGTCCTTGGGCAGCTTTTCCAGGCCCAGCCACTCCTTGCGCATCAAAACGTTCGCCACGGGGCGCAGGGTCCAGGCCGCGACCCCGATCCAAAACCGGGCGCGTTTCGGTAAGCTCAACAGTTGGTGCTCCTAGATCCTGATCTTGCGGCTGTCACTGAGGTCGAAATCGGCGCCCAGACCCTCAAGCTTAGAGGTGAAACGCTCGTAGCCGCGGTTGATCACGTCGATGCCGGTGACGCGGGAGGTGCCGGCAGCAGCGAGGGCCGCGATCAGGTGGCTGAATCCGCCGCGCAGATCCGGGACGTCGATGTCCGCGCCCTTGAGCTGCGTGGCACCGGAAATGACCGCCGAGTGCAGAAAATTCCGCTGCCCGAAGCGGCACGGGACGCTGCCCAGGCACTCGCGGTGGACCTGGATGTTAGCGCCCATCCGCACCAACGCGTCGGTAAACCCGAACCGGTTCTCATAGACGGTTTCATGCACGATCGACACGCCCTCGGCCTGGGTCAGCGCCACCACCAACGGCTGCTGCCAGTCCGTCATGAAGCCCGGATGCACGTCCGTCTCCAACACGAGCGGCAGCAACTTGCCGCCCTGATGGTAAAACCGGATGCCGTCGTCGTCAATGTCCATCCCGCCGCCCACCTTGCGGTAGGTGTTCAGGAACGTCATCATGTCCCGCTGTGACGCGCCGGCAACGTAAATATCCCCGCGTGTGACCAGCGCCGCCGACGCCCAGGATGCTGCTTCATTGCGGTCCGGCAGGGCACGGTGGGAATAGCCGCGCAGCTCCGTGACGCCCTCAATGCGGATGGTGCGGTCCGTCTGGACGCTGATGATGGCGCCCATTTTCTGCAGGACGGCGATCAGATCCACGATCTCCGGTTCGGTGGCGGCGCCGGAGAGCTCGGTAATGCCGTCCGCGCGGGTTGCCGTCAGCAGCACCTGTTCGGTGGCGCCGACGCTGGGGTAGGGCAGCGAGATTTTGGTGCCGTGCAGGCCCTTGGGCGCGGAAATGTGGATGCCGCCCGGGCGCTTTTCGACGACGGCGCCAAACTGGCGGAGCACGTTCAGGTGGTAGTCGATGGGGCGGTCGCCGATCTTGCAGCCGCCCAAATCCGGGATGAACGCTTCGCCGATCGCGTGGATCAGCGGGCCGCAGAACAGGATCGGGATGCGCGAGTCCCCGGCGTGGGTGTCGATGGCCGTGCTGGGGGCGGTCTTGGCGTTTTGCGGATCCAGCGTCAGATCCCCGGTGACCGGGTCCTTGATCACGGTGACACCGTGGATCTGCAGCAGAGACGTGACCACGTCCACGTCCTTGATCTCCGGGACGTTGCGCAAAACCGACGGTTCATTACCGAGCAGCGCTGCGACCATGGCCTTCGGGACCAGATTTTTGGCTCCCCGAACCGTTACCCGCCCTGTCAAGGGCACACCGCCATGGACCGTCAGAACACTGCTCATCTAAACCTGTTTTCCTCGCACTATGCCGGCCCCGGATACCGCGAGAACCTTAGCCAAGCATAGTTTCTCCCGTTACAGGACTGAAATACTCCCGAGCCGCCGCGCCGGGTAGCTTTCACCGAGCGCCGCTGTCGTCCCGGTCCTGCCGCCGTCGTTCCTGTCCCGCCGTGAATATCCTGTCCCGCCGTGAATATCCTGTCCTGCCGTGAATATGGACGAACGCCCGTGAAATTTCCACGGCACTTGTCCACCACACGGGCACAATGCGACCTCCCGGTTCACAATCAGCAACAGTCCCATGGCTTAGTCAGCCGCAAACCGGCAGTCTGCGGGAATGAGTAACTTCACACCGCCACTATGGATCACCTCGGCGGACGATCCAGACGATGAATATTTCTCCCGCAGGTTGTCCCGGCGCGCCAAGGCCGGCGAGCTCATGCGTGTCCGGCAAGGACTGTACCTGCCGACCCCCGTGTGGAAAGACCTCAAGCCCTGGGAACAGTATCGGATGCGGATCGAAGCCGTTCATCGCACAGCCCGTTCGGCTCCGATTTTCTGCCACCGTGCGTCCGCGCAAGTGTGGGGAATCCCCGTCATCACCATTCCGGCGACTGGTGGACACCTTTGAAGGCCGGTCGGGCGGAGGACATTCCGGGGCGGGCGTTTACCGGCACCGAACGGACCTGGCGAAAGTCTGCACGGCACAGGTAGCCGGTCTGACCGTGACATCCAAACTGCAGACGGCCCGCGATCTTGCGGTGGTTCTGCCTTTTCCAGAGGCCGTTGCGGCAATGGATCGGATCCTGTCCACGCGGCTGTTAGTGGGAGAGCAAAGATCCCGCCCGATCCAGAAGAGCCACATGGAAATTTCGATGAAACTGCTGCCGCATGCAAATTACATCAGGCGGGTTGAACGGGTGCTGGCGTTCGCTGACGGGCTCTCCGGTTCCCCAGGCGAATCGCTCAGCCGGGCCCATATGGTGCAGTTCGGGTTCCCCACACCGGAGCTGCAACACGAGGTTCGGGATGGGCAGGGCCGGATCGGTTACACGGACTTTTACTGGAAGGAGCTCGGCTTAGTTGGCGAATTTGATGGCTGGGTCAAGTACTCGCGTGGTGAATTCCTGGCCGGGGACTTACCTGCCGATGCACTGTGGAAGGAAAAGGTCCGCGAGGACCGGATCAGGGCCACGGGGCTGCTGGTGACTCGCTGGATGTGGAACGAGGTCAGCAACCCCGAACTTTTGCGTCACCGGCTGCTGGGCGCTGGGCTGCGGCCGCTATGAAGTCGTGGTCACGCAGTTCGCCGCGTCACGCACGCCGCGTCACGCACGCTGCATCACGTAGTCTGGATCACGTAGTCCGCGTCACGCAGTGTTTGGCCATACAAGCCGGTCGCCCGTCCCGGGCTACGTCCGCGCCGGGAGGGTGGTGGGCTTGAACGCGGGACGGGTGGCCTCGAAGGCGGTGATGTCCTCTTCGTGGCGCAGGGTCAGGCCGATGTCGTCCAGCCCCTCCAGCAACCGCCAGCGGGTGTAGTCATCGATGCAAAACGGCGCCACAACGGTGCCGCAGTGCACGGTTTTGCTGTCCAGATCCACGGTGATCTCGGTGCCCGGCGCGTTCTCCAGCACCTTCCAGATCAGCTCGATGTCATCCTGCGCCAACTCGGCGGCCAGCAGCCCCTGCTTGCCCGAATTGCCCCGGAAAATGTCCGCAAACCGGGAGGAAAGCACGGCCTTGAACCCGAAGTCCTTCAGCGCCCAGACGGCGTGCTCCCGCGAGGACCCGGTGCCGAAGTCCGCGCCGGCCACCAGCACGGAGCCTGCGTCAAAGGGCTTCTGGTTGAGAATGAACTCGGGATTCTTCCGCCAGCTGGAAAACAGCGCATCCTCGAAGCCGGTGCGGGTGATGCGCTTAAGGTACACGGCAGGAATGATCTGATCCGTATCGACATTGCTCTGCCGCAGCGGGACGCCGATTCCGGTATGCGTGGTGAATTTCTCCATGACTGTCTCCTAGCTGACCGTGGACTCGGCGTACGGGGATTCGGCAGGCTCTGCCACCGAGGCGGGATCCGCCAGCGGGCTGCCGGTGTCCGGCTCAGTGCGCGGGGGCAGGTCCGACGGCGAACTGAGCGTTCCACGCACAGCCGTGGCCGCGGCAACAACCGGGGACACCAAATGGGTGCGCCCGCCCTTGCCCTGCCGGCCCTCGAAGTTGCGGTTCGACGTGGAGGCGCAGCGCTCCCCCGGTGCCAACTGGTCCGGGTTCATGCCCAGGCACATCGAGCAGCCGGCGAAGCGCCATTCCGCACCGAAGTCCGTAAACACCTTGTCCAGCCCCTCGGCCTCGGCATCCAACCGGACGCGGGCGGAGCCGGGCACCACCAACATGCGGATCTTCGGATCCTTGGTGCGTCCGCGGATGATGTCCGCCGCGGCGCGCAGATCCTCGACGCGGGAGTTGGTGCAGGAGCCCAGGAAGACGGTGTCCACCCGGATGTCCTTCATAGGCGTGCCGGCAGCCAGGTCCATGTACGCCAGCGCCCGCTCCGCCGCGGCCTTCGCGTTCTCATCACCGAAGTCCTCCGGAGACGGGACGCTGCCGCTGAGCGAAACACCCTGGCCCGGGTTGGTCCCCCACGTGACGAACGGCTCCAACGTGTCGGCGTCGAGGTCCACCTCCGCGTCGAAAGTGGCGCCGTCGTCGGTCTTCAGCGTTCGCCAATAGTCGACGGCGGCGTCCCAGTCGGCGCCCTGCGGCGCGTGCGGGCGGCCCTTGAGGAACTCGAAGGTGGTCTCGTCCGGGGCCACCATGCCGGCTCGCGCACCCGCTTCGATGGACATGTTGCAGATGGTCATCCGGGCTTCCATGGACAGCGCGCGGATGGCCGATCCGCGGTATTCCAGCACGTAGCCCTGACCGCCGCCGGTGCCGATTTTGGCAATCACGGCCAGGATGATGTCCTTGGAGCTCACGCCCGGACGCAGGGTGCCTTCGACGTTAATGGCCATGGTTTTGAACGGCTTCAACGGCAGCGTCTGGGTGGCCATCACATGCTCCACCTCGGAGGTGCCGATGCCCATCGCCAGGGCTCCGAACGCCCCGTGCGTGGAGGTGTGCGAGTCGCCGCAGACGACCGTCATACCCGGCTGCGTGAGGCCGAGCTGCGGGCCGATGATGTGCACGATCCCTTGGTTGGCATCGCCGAGGGAGTGCAGCCGGACGCCGAATTCGCGGCAGTTTTCGCGCAGCTTTTCGATCTGCGTCCGGCTGGTCAGGTCCGCAATCGGCTTGTCGATCGCCAGCGTCGGGGTGTTGTGATCCTCCGTGGCGATGGTCAGGTCCGGGCGGCGCAGCGGGCGGCCGGCCAGGCGCAGCCCCTCAAAAGCCTGCGGGGAGGTGACCTCATGAATCAGATGAAGATCGATGTAGAGCAGATCGGGCTGGGCAGCGTCGCCCGTACCTTCGCCCTTGCGGACGATGTGGTCCTCCCAGACCTTTTCCGCCAGGGTCTTAGCCCCGGCTGAGCGGCGTCCGGCAATCCGGTGATCCGCCGGCTGCACGGAGGGCTTAGCGGCCGCGGTCGACGACGTTCCCTCCACAGTGGGCTGCGCGGCCATGTCTTCTTCCGCGGGTTGTGCGGCTGCACGTGCAGTTGTTGCTTCGGTCACGGCCGGCTCCCTTCATCAATGGCACCTGCCGTGCGCCGCCGATCGGCTGCGTCCAGGGATGCCTGTTGTCGCTGCGACTTCATGTCATCTCGTGTCAACTGAACCAGCATCGCGATGGACCGCGCCAGCCAATCGATTTGCATCTCATATATTGAGACGGCAATATCAGTACATGGACAATTCTAGCGGTGTTGGCGTCATTGATAAAGCGGCGCTGGTTCTGGACGCTTTAGAAGCCGGACCCACGACCCTCGCCCAGCTCGTTGCCGCCACCGGCCTGGCCCGTCCCACGGTGCACCGACTGGCACTGGCCCTGGTGCACCACAGGTTGGTCAGCCGCGACATGCAGGGACGGTTTGTGCTAGGCAGCCGCCTGGTGGAGCTGGCATCCGCTGCAGGAGAGGACCGGCTGATTGCCGCCTCGGGCCCGGTACTGCTGCAGTTGCGCGACGTCACCGGCGAGAGCGCGCAGATTTTCCGACGGCAGGGCGACTGGCGCGTCTGCGTGGCGTCCGCCGAACGGCCGATCGGTCTGCGGGACACCATCCCGGTGGGCACCCAGCTGAGCATGAAGGCCGGCTCGGCGGCCCAGGTACTGCTGGCATGGGAAGACCACGAGCGTCTGCTGGAGGGACTGCAGAACGCCCGCTTCACGCCGACAGTACTCGCCGGGGTCCGTCGGCGCGGCTGGGGCCAGAGCCTGGGCGAGCGGGAAATGGGCGTGGCCTCCGTCTCTGCACCTGTGCGCGGTCCCTCCGGGAGGGTCATTGCCGCCGTCTCCATCTCCGGCCCGATCGAACGCCTCACGCGCCAGCCCGGCCGGCTGCACGCGGAGATTGTCTGCGGCGCCGCGCGGACCCTGACGGAAGCGCTCCGCAAGACCGCCGAGTCGGCTGCACGCTAGTCTGACTCCATGAACAGCGACGCGACCAGAGATTCTTCCGAGCCCACCCCAGCCGGTGAGGTCACCCCGGGGGCCGGCGCTTCCACCCGCGCTCCCAACGACGGCTATGCTGTTTTCCTGCGCGGCGTCAACGTCGGCGGCATCAACATCAAAATGGCAGACCTGAAGCGGGAGCTGGCGCACCTGCCCTTCCGCAGCTTCGCCACGCTGCTGGCCACTGGAAACATCGCCTGCCGCACCGCCATGAGCGCCGACGAAATCAAGTCGACCGTGGAAAAGTGCCTCCGGGACAGCTTCGGCTACGACGCCTGGGTCGTCGTCCTCAGCGCCGTCCGGCTGACGGAAATCATCGCTGCCTGCCCCTATCCCGCCGACTCCACCGAGCAGCACAGTTACATCACCCTCGGCTCAGATGAGGCGATCATCGAGGAACTGTACACACTGGCCGAGCGGCTCGACGGCGTGGAGCAGACCCGGCTCGGTCCGGAAGCCACCGCATGGCTGGCACCCGCCGGGGGAACCTTGGACAGTCCGTTCAGTAAGTTGTCGGCCAAAGGCCGATACAAATCGAGTACGACGACGAGAAACCTCCGAACGCTGATGAAAGTCCAGGACGCCATCGCCCGGCTCTGAGATCTGCCCGGGCAAGCGCATCCGGTTGGCTCAGCCAGTGTGATGATTAGGCCCGCTGTCGAAGTCTGAGGTGGCAAACGTCGGGAGAACATGGGGTGCCCACAGGAATTCGGGGCGGCACTGGCCCTGCCGCGGGGATCAGGTCTCTCCCCCCGGATCGGGCCACCTCGCGCGCCACGGACGCCTACGCAAAAGCCCCGTTGCGCAGCCGAACGAGAAAAGCCCCCGTCCGGATGTTGCACCGGACGGGAGCTTCTGTTGTGACCCCAGCGGGATTCGAACCCGCGTTACCGCCGTGAGAGGGCAGCGTACTAGGCCGCTATACGATGGGGCCCTAATACTTTCATGTGCTAACCGCCGGATAACCGCACTTCAAAAGCGGATTCACCGAGCGCTGGGATACCAGGACTCGAACCTAGAATAACGGTACCAGAAACCGTTGTGTTGCCAATTACACCATATCCCAATGGCGCTTTTTGCTCGTTCCGACCGGTTTCCCGGCTGTTCAAGCGGCTCAAGCGCCGGAAATAAACTGTACCCGATTCCGGGGGAGAGAACAAAACGGTCTCCAACCGGAGGCCCGGATGAGCCGCCAAGGGGGGAGGTTGCGCGGAAGATCAGCAGACGCGAGCGGCGGGTGGGAGCTGCCGATGCCTCCGGAGCGTGGAGAGGTGCACGCCCGGCGGCCGGCGTCCGCCCGGTGAGGGAACGGACGCCAACTCCGTCTCTGCCGCCGTCAGCTCACGCCGCTAGCCGCGAAAGTTCTTCAAGCGGGCCAGCGATGATTCCTTGCCCAGGATGACCATCGATTCGAAGAGGGGCGGCGAAATCCGGCGACCCGAGACCGCTGTCCGCACCGGCCCGAAGGCGAGCCGGGGTTTGAGGCCCAGCTCTTCGACGAGCACCTGCTTCAGAACGGTCTGAAGATTCTCCGCCGTCCACTCCTGCACCGGCTCCAGCGCCGATACCGCCGCGGCCAGAACCTCGGCGAGGTTGTCCGGCAGACCCTTGCGGGCGTCGTCCGCAACGTCGACGGCGTCGTCGTCCTTGAACAGGAAGCTCAACATTTCCGGAGCCTCGCCCAGCAGCGTGATCCGCTCCTGGATCAGCGGCGCGGCCTCAGTGAGGATCTGATCCTCGCGGGCGGTGAGGCTCTCGCCGACAATGCCAGCGGCCTGTAGGTACGGCACCAGCCGGTCGCGGAAGTCCTCCGCTGCGAGCAGGCGCACGTGCGTGCCGTTTACGGCCTCGGCCTTCTTCGCATCAAACCGGGCCGGGTTGGCGAGCACGTCGTGGATGTCAAAGTGCTCAACCAGCTGCTCCACGGTGAAGATGTCTTCATCGGCGGAGAGCGACCAGCCCAGCAGGGAGAGGTAATTCAGCAGTCCCTCGGGGATGAAGCCGCGCTCCCGGTGCAGGAAGAGATTGCTCTCCGGATCGCGCTTGGACAGCTTCTTGTTGCCGGCGCCCATCACATACGGCAGGTGGCCGAACAGCGGCATGTACTCGGCAATTCCGACGGCGATCATGGCGCGGTAGAGTGCGATCTGCCGCGGCGTGGAGCTGAGCAGGTCCTCCCCGCGCAGCACGTGGGTGATGCCCATCAGCGCGTCGTCCACCGGGTTGACCAGGGTGTACAGCGGCGCCCCGTTGGGCCGGACGACGACGTAGTCCGGGACGGTGCCGGCCTTGAAGGTGATCTCGCCGCGGACCAGGTCCTTGAACGTCAGATCATCCTCGGGCATGCGCAGCCGCATGGCGGGCTGGCGCCCTTCGGCCTTGAACGCGGCGATCTGCTCAACGGTGAGGTCGCGGTCGTAGTTGTCGTAACCGAGCTTGGGGTCCCTGCCGGCGGTGCGGTGCCGGGCCTCCACCTCGTCCGGGGACGAGTATGACTCGTAGACGAAGCCGCCGCCCATCAGCTTCTCGATCGCAGCCTGGTAGATGTTGCCGCGCTGTGACTGACGGTACGGCGGGTGCGGTCCCCCCACCTCGACGCCCTCGTCCCAGTCGATGCCCAGCCATTTGAGGGCTTCCAGCAGCTGATGGTAGCTCTCTTCACTGTCTCGTGCAGCGTCCGTGTCCTCGATGCGGAAGATCATTTTACCGCCGGAGTGGCGGGCGTAGGCCCAGTTGAACAGGGCCGTGCGGATCAGACCCACGTGTGGGGTCCCCGTAGGCGAGGGACAGAATCTGACGCGGACGGGGGTTGTTTCAGTCACGGTGGGAATCACGGCGGAAGTAGTCATAATGATTGCAATTTTACCGCCTATCCGCCTGCCCCTAAGTCAGCGGCGCACTATCGGGTTGGACAGCCGCCCAATACCCTCAATCTCGATCTCGTAGCGGTCCCCCGCCTTGACCAGGCCTACTCCGGACGGCGTCCCCGTCATGATGACATCGCCTGGAAGTAGTGTGAAAGCCTTGGAGACTACGGAGACAAGTTCCCGCACGCCCCAGACCATCTGGCTGGTGCTGCCTTCCTGGCGCAGGTCGCCGTTCAGCCAGCCCCTGATAACCAAATCTTCGGTGTCCAGTTCGGTCTCGATCCACGGTCCCAACGGTGCCGAGGTATCGAAGCCCTTCGCGCGCGCCCACTGCTGATCCGCTTTCTGCACGTCCCGCGCAGTGAGGTCATTGCCGCAGGTGTAACCGAAAATCACCTCATCCACACGTTCCGCGGGGACGTCCTTGCAGATCCGGCCGATGACCACACAAAGCTCTGCCTCGTAGGAGACCTCATTGGAAAAATCCGGCAACACGACCGGATCATTCGGACCGATCACAGAAGTGTTCGGCTTCAGGAACATTAACGGCTGCTTCGGCACTTCATTGCCCAGTTCATGGGCATGCTCAACGAAATTGCGGCCGATACCCACCAGCTTGCTGCGTGGAATGATGGGAGCCAGCAGCCGAACGTCCTCCAGCTTGTGCGTTACGGCCGTCCGTTCGATGCCGTTGAAGAAAGGGTCTCCCTTGATGACAGTGACTTCTTCACTGCCGGGCTCCCCCTCAACGAGGCCGTAGAGGGGATCAGAAAGTGCTACAAACCGGGCAATACGCATGGTTATTACTCTAGCTGTTATCTTTCGTCGCCCATATCCAACCAAGTCCGGGCCCCGGGCTTTTTCAGCCCTGCGGCGCCGATTCGCACAGCCTCAGGGACTCACGGTGGCGATGCCGAGACCGGCGTATTCTTCTGGGCGCCCGGTGACGAGTTCCGCGCTGTACCTCGCTGCCAAAGCTGCCGACATTAGTGTCGCAAGCGGATAATATGTACCGTCGGCGCGTTTCAGCCGGGCCAGCCTCGCGAGCGGCTCCGCGCAGTCCAGGTCAAAAGGGACCACCCTCCGGTCCAAAGCCGTCGCAAGAATCGTCGTCGCGGCCTTGCCCGCTGACAACCGCTCCCACTCGTGGAGTGAACCGATCGCGGTCAGAACTTCGGCGACGGCAAGGGCGGAAGTGTGCGGACGCTCCGGATGAAGTTTGAACCATTCGGACTGGCGCTGATCGTTCCGTCCGGAGAGCAGATCCATCAGCACATCGGAATCGAGCAGCAGCATGACTCAGTCGCCCGGATCATGCGTGGCGGCAACCATGTGCATGGTTGAAATCCGCGGCGGCAGGTGCGCCCCGCCCAGTGCGAAAGCCATCGCTTGGGACTCGAACAGCTCCTCGTACCATTGCGGGACTTTGAGCAGCGCGATCGGGATGCTTGATGGGTCGGGCCCCTGGGCAGTTGGGGAATCCAGATGCCGCAGAATCATCACCTTGAGTTCGACCTGCATGGACCGGCCGTTCTGCGCCGCCAGAACGCGCAATTGGGCAACGACTTCCGGATCCAGATATCTCACGGTTACTGATGACATGGTTCCTCCCGAATTCTGCATGCACTGCAATCAGTGCATGCACTGATTGCAGTGCATGCAGGTTTTCGGGGCAACCCCTGTCTCCGGAGGTGTGGACGTTTGCGGCGCCGGCGCCTTGAGTGGAGGAAAACAGCTGGTCTGCCAGTGGGCCGTGATCTCGGAGAGGCCGGTGCAACGGCGGCGGCCGCCGCACCCGCAAAGGTGCGACGACCGCCGTCATGTTTTCGTTATGTCCTGTTCAAGAAGCCCTGCCCAAACGGCTGCCTACGTACGCGATCCTCTGCTTACGGCACTCGGGCTCATGAACGGGGAAGTTGGGCTCATGAACGAGGAAGTTGGGCTTAAGCCAGCCGGGTCAGCCAGCCGTGCGGGTCCTCAGCTGTCCCCGTCTGGATGCCCAGCAGCTGATCCCGGATACCCATCGCGATATCCCCGGCCTTGGCATCGGCGGAACCAATGCTTTCCGTTTCGTCCTTGAGCAGTCCGATGGGCGTGATGACCGCCGCAGTGCCACAGGCAAAGACCTCGGTAATCTCACCCGAGGCGATTCCGTCACGCCATTCGCCCAAAGTGATTTTGCGCTCCTGGACGTCCAGTCCTCGGTCCTTCGCCAGCTGGATGACGGACATGCGGGTGACGCCCTCCAGAATTGTTCCGGTCAATGCAGGCGTAACGAGCCGACCGTCCTTAAAAACGAAGAAAACGTTCATGCCGCCCAGTTCCTCAACGGCGTCGTCGTTGAAGGGATCCAGGAAGAGGACCTGCTTGCAGCCGTGGGCCTCGGCCTCCAGCTGCGCCGCCAAGGAAGCGGCGTAGTTTCCACCGCACTTGGCGGCGCCGGTACCTCCGCGGCCCGCCCTGGCGTAGTTATGCGAGATCCAGATGGAAACGGGCTGGAGCTCGCCGCCGAAGTAATTGCCGGCCGGAGAAGCGATGACTCGGAAGGATACCTCACGCGCAGGGCGCACACCCAGGAACGCCTCGGTGGCGATCATGAACGGGCGCAGATACAGGCTCTCCCCGTCACGGCTGGGAATCCAGTCCTGGTCAGCCGCAACCAGGCCGCGGACGGCGTCCAGGAACACCTGTTCGGGCAGTTGCGGCAGCGCCAGACGCTCGGCAGAGCGGTTGAGCCGGGCGGCGTTTGCCTCGGGGCGGAAGGTCCAGACGGAACCGTCGGCGTGTTTGTAAGCCTTCAGGCCTTCAAAGATCTCCTGGCCGTAGTGCAGCACAGCGGCCGCCGGATCCAGCGAAATCGGTCCGTAAGGCTCAATTCGGGCGTTGCTCCAGCCGCCGTGACCAGCCGAATCGGTGCGGTAATCGACAACGGCCGTGTGGTCTGTGAAGTGATCGCCGAATCCGGGGTTCTCCAGGATAGCGGCGCGCTCTTGGGCAGTCTTCCGGTGTGCCGAAAGATTCTGCGTGAAATCCAGTTCATTGACTGTCTGGGTCATGGTTCCTCCACATAGTTGTGCACTCCGATGTGCACGCGGTTTTGCAATCTTCAGCCTACTCCCGCGGCTGCGCCCGCGCGCCGCTCATACGGGCCGCTACTGCATGCTGCCCCTGTCCTCTCCTGACAGCAACGCCTGCGTGCTGCTCCTGACCCACTGCTCACAGTGACGCCGCGATCGCGTCTCCGATTGCCATTGTGCTGCGGGTGCCGACAGAGCTCCGCTGAGCGATGTCCGCGACGACTGCGGCCTCCACCCGACGGGCGGCGGCGTCGTAGCCGAGGTGGTCCAGCAGCAAGGCCACAGACAAAATGGCCGCCGTAGGATCGGCCTTTTGCTGGCCGGCGATGTCGGGGGCGGAGCCGTGAACGGGTTCGAACATGGACGGCGCGGTGCGGTCCATGTTGATGTTGCCCGAGGCGGCCAGGCCGATGCCGCCCGTGATGGCGGCGGCCAGATCGGTGACGATGTCGCCGAAGAGGTTGTCGGTGACAATCACGTCGAACCGTGCCGGGTTGGTGACCAGGAAGATCATGGCCGCATCAACATGGAGGTAGTCGACGGCGACCTCGGGAAATTCCGCCGCGATGGCCCCCACGGTCCGCTTCCAGAGATGGCCTGCATACACCAGGACATTGTGCTTGTGGACATATGTGAGCTTTTTGCGCGGGCGGGCGCTGGCCCGGCGGAAGGCGTCGCGCACCACGCGTTCCACGCCGTACGCCGTATTCACGGACACCTCAGTGGCGACTTCCTGCGGCGTTCCGGCGCGCAGCGCCCCGCCGTTGCCAACGTACGGCCCTTCGGTCCCCTCACGGACCACGACAAAATCGATGGTGCCGGGGTTGGCCAGCGGGCTGTCGACGCCGTCGTAGAGCCGGGACGGCCGCAGATTGACGTAATGGTCGAGGTTGAAGCGGAGCTTGAGCAGCATCTCCCGTTCAATAAGGCCTGAGGGGATGTTGGTGTCTCCGGGAGCGCCACCTACGGCGCCGAACAGGATCGCGTCGTGAGTGCGCAGGGCCCGGAGGGTGCTGTCGGGCAGGGTCTCGCCCGTCTGCAGCCAGTGTTCGGCGCCCAGCTTATACTCGGTCAGATCCAGCGCCACATTCTCGACGGCGACAGCCCTCTTCAGGACTTTGACGGCCTCCGCTATGACCTCCGGGCCGATTCCGTCGCCGGGAATAACGGCAATATTCATCGATGTGCTCATGGTTTTCAGCCTAGTCAAAGTATCCACATGATGGGCAGCGCATCTCACAATCCGGACATGGTGGGGAGGCACGCACCCTCCCGCAGCATGATGACTGCGCCGGACGGATAATCTAAAGTCGTAGATCATGGTTATGCACCGGATCTACGCTTGGTTCCGCCGGCACCGCCTCGCCGTGGACTTCACCCTTGTGGCGATCCTCTGGCTCCTTTTCGCTGCCACCACGCTGCTGGGCTCCGAAGCGGCCGGCTCCTTCGTCATTGCGACGTTGCTGGTCCTGCCGTTGGCCTGGCGCCGCGCCCGACCCACCACTGCCGCCTTGGTGATTGCCGCCGTCGCCGTCGTGCAGTGGGCCCTGGCGATTCAACCGGGACCGGCGGACGTCGCCGTCGTTCTCGCCGTCTATGCGGTCGCCGCCTACGGTGCGCGCTGGGCCAGCATCGGCAGCCTGTTCCTGGCACTGCTGGGCGCTGTCATGCTTGTCACGCGCTTTTATACCGACTTGACCATGGAAACCGTGGCCAACCTCCCCTCCACAGCATTTCTGGTGGTGATGGTGTGGGTTCTCGTGCTGTTCAGCTGGACCCTGGGCGACCTGACCCGGACCAGGAGGCTGCGGGAACAGGCGTTGGAGGGCCGGACCCACCGGCTCGAGGTGGAGCAGCAGCAGGAACGTGCCCTGGCGGCGTCCGACGAGAGATCGCACATTGCCCGGGAAATGCATGACATCGTCGCGCACTCATTGTCCGTCATCATCACCCAGGCCGATGGGGGTCGCTACGCGGCGGCCGCGGATCCGTCGGTCGCAACGGCGACGCTGCAGACGATCGCCGAGACCGGGCGGGCTTCGCTGCAGGAAATGCGGCGGTTGTTGGGGGTGCTGCGCGGTGGCGAGGAGGCCTCCACCCGGCCGCTTCCGGGCCTCGCCGACATTGATGATCTGCTCCTGGGCTTCCGCGCGGCAGGGCTGGAACTGAGCTTCGAGCAGAGCGGGAAGCCCCGGCGGCCGTTGCCGGCAGGTGCGGAGCTCACCGCCTACCGGGTGATCCAGGAGGGCCTGACGAATGTCCTCAAGCATGTTGGTCCGTGTGCCACCGCGGGCACCTCGCTGCAGTGGGTGGCCCGGGGCCTGCAGATCGACGTGCTCGACGACGGCCGCGGGGCCGCCGCCTATCCGCCCGCGGGGGGCATGGGCGGCAACGGCATCCGCGGCATGGCCGAGCGCATCAGGCTCTACGATGGAACACTTACCGCGAAGCCGGCGCCCGGCGGCGGGTTCCGGATCAGCGCATTCATCCCCTATACGGAGGCCTGATCATGAGTTCTGCCGCATTCGTTAGTCCTGCACCGTCGGAGACCGGCAGCCAGCCCATCCGCGTTGCGCTGGTGGACGACCAGCAGTTGGTCCGCTCCGGCTTCACTATGCTGATCAACAGCCAGCCCGACCTAGAAGTGGTGGTCCAGGCCGGCAACGGGTATGAGGCTCTTGCGGCGATGTCCGCGACCGCTGCGGATGTGGTGCTGATGGACGTCCGGATGCCGACCATGGACGGTATCGAAACCACCCGAAGGCTGATGGAGCGGTCCCGCAGTGCGGCGGCCGGATCCTGGCTGTCCGAGCTCAAAATAGTTGTCCTGACCACCTTTGACCTGGATGAATACGCCCTTGCCGCCATCCGGGCCGGGGCCAGCGGATTTCTGCTCAAGGATGCTCCGCCGGAGGAACTCCTGGGAGCCATTCGCACCGTCTACCGGGGGGACGCCGTCATCGCACCGTCCACTACCAAGCGCCTGCTGGCACATGTCGCACCCCTCTTGGGTGATCCCGACCCGGCAAACGACCGCCACCATACCACCGTCGAAAGTCTCACGGTCCGCGAGCGCGAGGTCTTTGGGCTGATCGCCGAAGGCCTGTCCAACCCGGAAATTGCGCGGTCGCTGTTCGTCTCCGAGGCCACCGTCAAGACGCACGTGGGCCATGTCCTCAGTAAGCTCGATGCCCGCGATCGGGTGCAGCTGGTCCTGATCGCCTATGAAACCGGAGTCGTCTCCCCCGGCTGAGCCCATCCCAGGGACAATTTCAGAACTGTCGAGTGGGAGAGCTGCCCGCATGTCCCGCATTTTGGGGGCAGCCCCCCACTCACCGGGGTGGTGGCGGGGAAGGCCGGGGAGGGTGATTCAGGCTTCAGCCGGCTCTTCATACTTGGGGAAGATCGGCGCGGGCGCCGGGAGGGCCGTCCCTGCCACCAGCAGAGTCCTGATCGCCGCGAACTGTCGAACGTCGTCGTCCGGTGCCGTGCCCTGGCCCAGCGCGTCGAGCAGTTTGGCCGCAGAGCCGGGCATGACCGGCTGCACAAGAATGGAGACGATGCGCAGCACCTCCAGGGTCACGTACAGCACCGTGTTCATCCGGTCGATGTCGGTTTTGCGCAGCACCCACGGCTGCTGCTCCGCGAAGTAGGCGTTGGTGTCGCCCAAAACGGTCCAGATTTCCTCCAGCGCACGGTGGAAATCCTGCACCTCGTAGGCCTCGCGGCAGAGCTCCAGCAGAACGCCGGCCTGGGCCAGAATGTCCCGGTCCGCAGCCGTGAAGGCGCCCGGCACCGGGACCTTGGCGTCACAGTTCTTCGCGACCATGGACAGCGACCGCTGCGCCAGGTTGCCCAGGTTGTTGGCCAGATCCGAATTCATCCGGCCGACAATCGAGTCATGGCTGTAGGACCCATCGGCGCCAAAGGGCACCTCGCGGAGCAGGAAAAACCGCACCTGGTCCAACCCGTACTGCGTCACCCAATCCGCCGGGGCCACCACATTGCCCAGCGACTTGGACATTTTGACGCCATTGTTGTGCAGGAATCCGTGGATCATGACACGCTTGGGCAGCTCAAGCTGCGCGGACATGAGGAACGCGGGCCAGTACACGGCGTGGAAGCGGGAGATGTCCTTGCCGATCACGTGCACGTCCGCGGGCCAGTACTTCTTGAAGCTCTCCGATTCCATGTCCGGAAAGCCGACGCCGGTGAGATAGTTGGTGAGCGCGTCGACCCAGACGTACATCACGTGGTCCGGGTTGCCCGGGACAGGAACGCCCCAGTCGAAGGAGGTGCGGCTGATGGAGAGGTCCTCCAAGCCGCTCTTCACAAAGCTGACGACCTCGTTGAAGCGGCTGTGCGGGGCGCCGAAAAGCGGATGGTCCGCGTAGTGCTTGAGCAGCCTGTCCTGGTAGGACGCGAGTTTGAAGAAGTAGCTCTCCTCCTCGGTCCAGGTCACCTCGGTGCCGGTTTCCGTGGCGTACCTGATTCCGTCGTCCCGTACCTCGGTCTCGTCCTCCACAAAGTATCGCTCGTCGCGGACGGAGTACCAGCCGGCGTACTGGGAGAGGTAGATGTCCCCGTTGGCTTCCATCCGCTGCCAGATCGCGGCGGCCGCTGCGTAATGATCCGCGTCTGTGGTGCGGATGAAACGGTTGTGGGAGATCCCCAAATCAGTGCTCATCTGCTTGAATGCGGCGGAGTTCTCATCGGCGAGCTGCTTGGCGGTCAGGCCAAGCTTCTGCGCGGTCTGCTGCATCTTCAGCCCGTGCTCGTCGGTGCCGGTCATGAAGAATACGTCATATCCGTCCAGTCGCTTGAACCTCGCCATGGCGTCCGTAGCGATCACCTCGTAGGCGTGGCCGATGTGCGGCACGCCGTTCGGATAGGAGATGGCGGTGGTGACATAGAAAGGGATCTGGGCCTGCACAGGTGAACTCACTCTATGAAGTTACCCGCCGGTGGTTCGGCTTGTCGAAACCTATCGGGTGGATGAAGCCGACGCGGGCGGCGGATCATCCGGCGCAGACTTTGACCCGGCCGCCGCGCACGATGTATTCGGGCGCTGCTGGAGCCGCGCGCCGTGCGCCGGGTGTGCCGCAGTTGGACCCGTGAACGCGCCAGCGGGCACCCGCGATCAAGGACAACTACCGCGGCGGAGCGAAAAACCAGAGTGCGATGTTGTCCGGGTCGCGGAATAAGAATCCGGCTCCGTAGCCCGCATCGACGATGTCGCCATGCTCAATGCCGATTCCCGCCAGCCGCGTCTGCCACGACGCCAGCTGGCTGCGATCCGCGCATGCGAAAGCCGCATGATCGAGGCCCACTCGGCGCTCGTCAAATGGTGCACCGGTCGCTCCTTCGGGGAACTCGCGCAGCCCGGGCAGTGTGCCGCCGAGTGCGAACACGACGTGCCGGAAGGGGCCGGCGTCCTCATCGAGCACGGGATCCGCCCCGATCAGCCGCTGGTAGCAGGGAACGCTGCGGGATCGGTCACGGTCAGCACATCGTGTGCAAGGCTCGAGTGCCGGGCCGCGCGGATGCTACCGGGCAGCGCGCGGGCGGTCGGCTCTGGCTCCGCCCGCCGCGGTATGAGACGGTAGCAGTTACACCCGGCAGGCAGCGTGGAAGGGCAGCACGGCCATGGGATCTCAGCGGAACGGCAGAAGGATTCGCGCGCGGCTTGCCGCGTGCGTGCTCACCGTCTGCGTCGCGTTGACGTCCGGCTGCACGCCGTCTGCCCCTCCACAGGTTCCGGGCGCGGGCACCCCGGGTGCGCCGTCGTCGTCCCCCGTTTCGGGCAGCGCGGCGCAAGGCGGTGTTTCGGGCAGCGCGCCGCAAAACAGTGCCGGGCAAGGTACGACGCCGGCGCCGCCGACGGTGAGCGCCGTACTTGCCACCGGTCTGAATCTCCCCTGGTCCATCGCGTTTCTGCCGGATGGAACCGCGCTGGTGTCCGAGCGGGACACGGCCATAATTCAGCTGGTCCACGACGGCAGCGCTCCAGCCGCGGGAAAAGCGGAAGTGGGAAAAGCAGCCGCGGGAAAAGCGGAAGTGGGAAAAGTCGCGAATGTGGTCCCCGGCGGCGAGGGCGGTCTGCTGGGGCTCGCCGTGGCCGACACATTCAACAGCGACCATTATGTGTATGCCTACTACACCTCGGCGACGGACAACCGGGTGGTCCGGATGACGTATGAGGACGGCCGACTGGGTCTGCAGCAGGTGCTGCTGACCGGCATTGCCAAGGCGAACAACCACGACGGCGGCCGGATCAAGTTCGGGCCGGATGGTTTCCTTTACGTGGGAACCGGCGACGCCTTGCAGCAGGACAGCGCGCAGGACAGGAATTCGCTCAACGGCAAGGTGCTGAGGATCACTGCGGACGGGAAGCCGGCGCCGGGAAATCCGTTTGGTAACAGCCCGGTCTACAGCTATGGGCACCGAAACGTCCAGGGCATCGCGTGGGATTCCGCTGGCCGGCTCTGGATCAGCGAGTTCGGCCCCGACATCAATGACGAGCTGAACCTGATCCAGCCCGGCGGCAATTACGGGTGGCCGCTGGTCACCGGCGCGCCCGGGCGGGCCGGGCTGATCGACGCGAAAGTGGTGTGGCCTTCGACGGCGGACGCCTCCCCCAGCGGTCTGGCAATTGTCGACGACGTTGCTTACCTGAGTGCCCTGCGCGGCGAACGGCTGTGGCAGGTGGTGCTGCACGGGACGGATCCGGCCCAGCCGCAGGAGTTTTTCCGCGGCGAATACGGCCGGCTCCGGGACGTCGTCGCCGCGCCGGCCGACCAAAACGAAACAGGTTCCCAACAAAAGCTGTGGGTGCTGACCAACCAGGGAACGGACGACGAAATCCTTGTGGTGGATTGAACGGTCCCTAAGCTTTTTCCACCCGTTGAGGGATTTCTTCCGTCAACCCGGCGTCGGCGAAGGTTGTCAGGGGTGCTAAGGATAGCCGTTCAGGCGCCACGGCGGCGGCGCAGGTCCATCCCCGCCCCCAGCTCGGATGCCGATTCCGTCTGCCGTGGAGGATGAGCTGGACGGATGCCAGGGAAATTTCACCGGCATCCGTCCAGCTCAAAGGCAATTCAGCTAGGTCAGTCCTCCAGGTCCACCTCGCGGGCCATGGTGGCCCCGATCTCGGACTTAATAGCGTCCAACACATCCTGCGGAACGGAGCTGTCCACCGTCAGCAGCGACAACGCCTGGCCACCCTCCGTGTTCCGGGCAACCTGCATGCCGGCAATGTTAATGCCGCCATCGCCCAGCAGGCGGCCCAGTGTGCCGATCACGCCGGGACGGTCCGCGTAGGAAATGACAACGAGGTGGTCGCTGACCGGGATCTCGATGTCATAGCCATTGACGCCCACCAGCTTTTCGACCTGCTTCGGCCCGGTCAGTGTCCCAGAAACAGATACCTGCGAGCCGTCGGACAGTGCGCCGCGGATCGTCAGCACGTTGCGGTAGTCGCGGGATTCCGTGGTCTTGATCAGTCGGGTATTGATGCCGCGCTGTTCGGCCAGAACGGGGGCATTGACGTAGGAAACCTGCTCGGAAACGACATCCTTGAAGACGCCCTTCAACGCGGCCAGTTCCAGCGCCTTCACGTCGTGGACGGCAATCTCCCCGGCCACCTCGATGTCGATCTGCGTCACGGAATCATGCGTAAGCGCGGTGAAGATCCGGCCCAGCTTTTCCATCAGCGGAATACCGGGGCGCACGTCCGGAGCAATGACTCCGCCGGCAACGTTCACCGCATCCGGCACCAGTTCACCGGCCAAAGCCAGGCGCACCGACTTCGCCACGGATACACCGGCCTTTTCCTGCGCCTCATCCGTCGAGGCCCCCAGGTGCGGGGTCACCACCACGTTGTCCAGGGACAGGAACGGCAGGTCCGTCGCCGGCTCCTTGACGAACACGTCGATGCCGGCGCCGGCAATCTCGCCGTCGGTCAGCGCGGTGTAGAGCGCGCTCTCGTCGACCAGCCCGCCACGTGCCACATTGATGATGTAAGCGGTTTTCTTCATCTTGGCAAACGCATCCGCCCCGATCATGCCCACGGTCTCCGGCGTTTTGGGCATGTGGATGGTGATGAAGTCGCTCTGCGCGAGCAGCTCATCGAGGCTGACCAGCTGCACCCCCAGCTGTGCGGCGCGGGCGGAGGTGACGTAGGGATCGTAGGCCAGGACCTCCATGTCGAAGCCCTGCGCGCGGGCCGTGATGAGGGCACCGATCCGGCCCAGCCCGATGATGCCAAGCTTCTTCTCGTAGAGCTCGGTTCCGGTGTACTTGGAGCGCTTCCATTCGCCGTTCTTCAGCGCCACGCTGGCGGCGGGTATGTGCCGGGCCAGGCTCAGGATGTGCCCGACAGTCAGCTCTGCGGCGGAGACAATGTTCGACGTCGGCGCGTTGACTACCATGACGCCGGCCTGCGTCGCGGCCTTGATGTCCACGTTGTCCAGGCCGACGCCCGCGCGGGCGATGACCTTCAGGCTGCGGGCCGCGGCGATCGCCTCGGCATCCACCTGCGTGGCGGAGCGGACCAGGATGGCGTCCACGTCGGCGATGGCGGCGAGCAGCTGGGACCGATCCGCCCCGTCGCAGTGGCGGATTTCGAAATCGGGCCCCAAGGCGTCGATCGTAGCGGGCGAAAGTTCCTCTGCAAGGAGTACGACTGGCTTGGTGGCTGTCACCGGTGACCTCTTTAGCTTGGCTGGATATTCAGGCGGACGTTCAGATGCAATTGGCGGTGAAACGGTGCTGCTCACACGGAAACCGGACTCCCACAGTTAAAGGAGCCCGGCTTCCTTGCCGATATAAGAGACCGACGACGGCGACCCGTAATGAGCGGGCGCCGACGTGCTGCCCGAGAGGGCCGTCGTCGTCGGCCCGCCGTAGGGAGTGGGGACTAGCGGGCGACGGAGCCTTCGGTGTAGTCGTCGTCGTTCTTGATCCAGGAGAACAGCTTGCGCAGTTCGCGGCCCGTGGACTCGATCGGGTGATCTTCGCCCCTCTTGCGCAGCGCCTTGAACTCCGGGGCGCCAGCATCCTGGTCGTCGATGAAGCGCTTGGCGAAGGTGCCGTCCTGGATGTCCTTCAGCACGGCCTTCATGTTCTCCTTCACACGCTCGTCAATGACGCGCGGGCCGGAGACGTAATCGCCGTATTCGGCCGTGTCGGAAACGCTCCAGCGCTGCTTGGCAATGCCGCCCTCAACCATCAGGTCAACAATCAGCTTGAGCTCGTGCAGCACCTCGAAGTAGGCAATCTGCGGCTGGTAGCCGGCCTCGGTCAGGGTCTCGAAACCGTACTGGATCAGCTGTGAGGCACCGCCGCACAGCACGGCCTGCTCGCCGAAGAGGTCCGTTTCGGTTTCCTCGGTGAACGTGGTTTCGATGACGCCGGCGCGGGTTCCACCGATCGCCTTCGCGTAGGACAGGGCCAGTTCCTTGGCCTTGCCGGAAGCGTTCTGCTCGACGGCGATCAGGTCAGGAACGCCGCGGCCGGCCTCGAATTCACGGCGGACCACGTGTCCCGGGCCTTTGGGCGCGACCAGGGCAACGTCAACGTCGGCCGGGGGCTTGATGTAGCCGTAGCGGATGTTGAAGCCGTGGGCGAAGAACAACGCGTCGCCGGCCTGCAGGTTCGGGGCGATGTCCTCCGCGTACACGCTGCGCTGGACCTGGTCCGGAGTAAGGATCATGATCAGATCAGCCTCGGCGGCGGCATCGGCGACGCTGAGGACGCGCAGGCCCTCAGCCTCCGCCTTGGCACGGGACTTGGAACCGTCCTTGAGACCGATGCGGACGTCCACGCCGGAATCCCGCAGGCTCAACGCGTGCGCGTGGCCCTGGCTGCCATAGCCGATGACGGCGACGGTGCGGCCCTGGATGATGGACAGATCGGCGTCGTCGTCGTAAAACATCTCGGTCACTTGTTACTCCTCATAGTTTATGTACTGCAAATATCCAAAAAATCCAGAAGCTCAAAAATGCACTACGCGGTCCGGAGCGCCCGGTCACTCATGGAACGGGATCCCCGTCCGATGGCCAGCGTGCCCGACTGCACAATTTCACGGACGCCGAAAGGCTCCAGCACGTTGAGCAGCGCCGCAAGCTTGCCGGCCGTGCCGGTGGCCTCGATGGTCAACGAATCGGTGGAAACGTCGACAACTGAGGCCCGGAAGAGATCTGCAGCCTGGGTGACCTGCAGCCTCGTGGCGGCGTCCGCGCGCACCTTGACCAGAATGTGGTCCCGCTGCACGGAATTATCCGGCAGCAGCTCAACAATCTTGATCACATTGATCAACTTGTTCAGCTGTTTGGTGACCTGTTCGATGAGGTCACCTTCGGCGTCGACCACTACGGTCATCCGGGACATCCCGGGCACCTCGGTGGGCCCGACGGCCAAAGAATTGATGTTGAAGGCCCGCCGGGCGAAGAGGCTCGCCACTCGGGTCAGCACGCCGGGTTTGTCTTCCACCAGAACGGAAAGTGTATGTCGCGTCGTCATTTTTAGTCCTCTTCTTCCCACACCGGAGTCAGGTTTCGGGCAACCTGGATCTGGCTGTTGCTGACGCCCGAAGGAACCATGGGCCAGACCATGGAATTGGGGCTGACAACGAAGTCGATGACGACGGGCCGGTCGTTGATGGCCAGCGCAGCTTCGATGGTGGCATCGATGTCCTCGGCCCGTTCGCAGCGCAGGCCGACGCAGCCGTAGGCATCGGCGAGCTTGACGAAGTCCGGGATCCGCACCGTGTCATGTCCGGTGTTCAGGTCCGTATGGGAATACCGGCCCTCGTAGAAAAGCGTCTGCCACTGCCGGACCATGCCAAGGGACGAATTGTTGATGACGGCTACCTTGATCGGGATCTTATTGATCGCGCAGGTGGCCAGTTCCTGGTTCGTCATCTGGAAACAGCCGTCGCCGTCGATCGCCCAGACCACACGGTCCGGGTTGCCCACCTTGGCGCCCATGGCCGCGGGAACCGCGTACCCCATGGTGCCGGCGCCGCCCGAGTTCAGCCAGGAATGCGGGCGCTCGTACTTCACGAACTGCGAGGCCCACATCTGGTGCTGTCCGACACCGGCGACGTAAACGCCTTCCGGACCGGTCAGCTCCCCGATCCGCTGGATCACCCGCTGCGGAGACGTCAACCCGTCCTCGGGTTCCGTCCAGCCCAGCGGATACGTCTCGCGCAGGTTGTTCAGGAACGTCCACCAGTCGGCCAGATCCGGGGTGCCGTTCTGTTCGAATTCGGCCTTCACCGCCGCGCTGAGGTCGGGAATGATCTCCTTCACGGAGCCCACAATGGGCACGTCCGCCACCCGGTTCTTGGAAATCTCCGCCGGGTCCACATCCGCATGGATGACCTTGGCCAGTGGGGCGAAGGTGTTCAGTATGCCTGTGACGCGGTCGTCAAAGCGGGCGCCTAGGGTGATCAGCAGATCGGACTGCTGCAAGGCGGTGACGGCGGAAACCGCGCCGTGCATCCCTGGCATGCCCACGTGCTGGGGGTGCGAGTCCGGGAAGGCACCCCGGGCCATCAACGTGGTGACCACGGGAATCCCGGTCAGCTCCGCGAGTTCGAGCAGTTCCGCGGAAGCATGGCCTTTGATGACCCCGCCGCCGACGTACAGCACCGGCTTTTTGGCTGCGGCGATCAGGCGCGCGGCCTCCCGCAACTGCTTGGCATGGCCGCGGAACACCGGACGGTAGCCGGGCAGGTCGATCACCGGAGGCCAGGAGAAGGTCATCTTCGCCTGCTGTGCGTCCTTGGCGACGTCCACCAGGACCGGGCCCGGCCGGCCTGTCGAGGCGAGATAGAATGCCTCGGCCAGCACGCGCGGTATGTCCTGGGCATCGGTGACCAGGTAGGAGTGCTTGGTGATCGGCATCGTGATGCCTACGATGTCCGCCTCCTGAAACGCGTCCGTGCCGATCACGCCGCTGGACACCTGGCCGGTGATCGCCACGATCGGGACGGAGTCCATGTGGGCATCCATGATGGCGGTGACGAGGTTGGTGGCACCCGGACCCGAGGTGGCGATGCACGCCCCGACCTGGCCGGTGACCATGGCGTAACCCTGCGCGGCGTGGCCGGCGCCCTGCTCGTGCCGGACCAGAACGTGGTTCATGGTTGAGGCCATCAGCGGATCATAGGTGGGCAGAATTGCGCCGCCGGGAAGACCGAAAATGTCCTTGACGCCCAGCTCTTCGAGCGAGCGGACAATGGCCTGAGAACCGGTCATCTGCGTGGGTCCGACAATGTTATTGGGTCCAACAATGTTATTGGTCCCCTGGACTGCGGAGGATGCGGCATTTGAGGCCGCCGCAGGAGCGTGACCGTGCGGCTTGGTGGCCATCAGCGACGGGCTGACGGGCGATCCTTTACTCATCGGATTCTTCCTTAGTGGAACACATGTTTCACAGTCTTCGGTGGCTTCTGACTGCTTGGGTCTCGGGTAGGTTCACGTCGGTATGAGTCGCCGCTGGTGGTGGAAACAAAAAAACCCCTCAGCCGGTAAGGCTCTGCGAGGGGTTGGCGCATGGTGATTATCCGAACTGTATCCAGTCGGACTGTAGCTTTTGTAAAGCTAACCAGTCACGCGCTAAATAAGGACGACTACGGATATGAACTGCATATAAGTAGTTTTCCGTTTACCGCTGCAAAGTGTCAAACCAAGCATAACCCGTCTCATCATGCGGACGGAGCGTCCACTCACCGGCCCAGCCGGCGCAGCCTTCCGTGCAGGCTACGCCGGGTGGAACTCCCCGGGGAACTACCCGCAGTAGGCGCCGGTGCTCGCCGAGTGAACCAGCTTGGCGTACTTGGCGAGCACACCCTTGGTGAATTTCCCCGGAATCGGCTCCCACCCAACCTTGCGGGACTCCAACTCCGCCGCGTCAACCAGAAGATCGAAGCTGCGGCCGGCAATATCCACGCGGATGGTGTCACCGTCCTGCACAAAGGCGATCGGACCGCCGTCGACCGCTTCCGGCGCGACGTGCCCAATACACAGGCCGGTGGTGCCGCCGGAGAAGCGCCCGTCGGTGAGCAGCAGAACATCCTTGCCTAACCCGGCACCTTTAATGGCCCCGGTGATGGCCAGCATTTCGCGCATGCCGGGCCCACCCTTAGGTCCTTCATAACGGATGACGACGACGTCCCCGGCCTTGATCGACCCGGACTTGAGCGCCTCCAGGGCGCCCTGCTCACGCTCGAACACGCGAGCCGGTCCTTCAAAGACGTCGGCGTCGAAGCCGGCGCTCTTGACGACGGCGCCCTGCGGAGCCATCGAACCGTGCAGGATGGTGATGCCGCCGGTCTTGTGGATAGGGTTGTCCAGCGCGCGCAGGATCTTGCCGTCCACGTCCGGCGGGTTGATCTCCGCGAGGTTCTCCGCGAGGGTCTTGCCCGTGACCGTGAGGCAGTCGCCGTGCAGCAGGCCGGCGTCGAGCAGGGCCTTCATGATCACCGGCACGCCGCCGATCTTGTCCACGTCGAACATGACGTACCGGCCGAACGGCTTCAGGTCCCCCAAATGCGGGATTTTGTCCCCGATCCGGTTGAAGTCATCCAGGGTCAGGTCCACCTCTGCCTCGCGGGCAATGGCCAGCAGGTGCAGCACCGCGTTGGTGGAGCCGCCAAACGCCATGGTGACTGCGATAGCGTTCTCGAAGGCCTTCTTGGTCATGATGTCCCGGGCGGTGATACCCAAACGGAGCAGGTTGACCACCGCTTCACCGGACTTGTGCGCAAAGACGTCACGACGGCGGTCCGCCGAGGGCGGGGCTGCCGAGCCCGGCAGGGACATGCCCAGCGCCTCACCAATGCAGGCCATCGTATTGGCGGTATACATGCCACCGCACGCACCTTCGCCGGGACAGATGGCGCGTTCGATCCGGCCCAGGTCCTCTTCGGACATCTTGCCGGCCGCGCACGCGCCGACGGCTTCGAAGGCGTCGATCAGGGTGACTTCCTTTTCCTGGCCGTCCTCCAGCTTCACGAACCCGGGCATGATGGACCCTGCGTAAAGAAAGACGGCGGCAAGATCCAGCCGTGCCGCGGCCATCAGCATGCCCGGCAGGGATTTGTCGCAGCCGGCCAGCAGCACGGAGCCGTCAATGCGCTCGGCCATCATGACGGTTTCCACCGAGTCCGCGATGACCTCGCGGGAGACGAGCGAGAAGTGCATCCCCTCGTGGCCCATGGAGATGCCGTCGGAGACGGAGATGGTACCGAATTGCATCGGGAAACCGCCGCCGGCAAAAACGCCTTCCTTGGCGCCCTGCGCCAACCGGTTCAGCGACAGGTTGCAGGGGGTGATTTCGTTCCACGAGCTCGCGACGCCGATCTGCGGCTTGGCAAAATCGTCGTCGCCCATGCCGACGGCACGCAGCATGCCGCGGGACGGCGCGGCGGCAATGCCATCGGTCACTACCCGGCTGCGGGGTTTGATGTCTGGTTTCCCGTCCGACTGCTCGGCCGGGCGGGGGGCTGAATTAGTTTCCACGCTCATACGCTGAGTCTATGACTGCCGTCCGACAGCGCGCGAACCAGGCCCACCAGCCGGACCGTTTCCGTCGGATTGTTGCGTCAATCAGGCGGCCCAGTCCCCGCTTGCCCGTCGCTGCTGTGCGTCCGCACCGTGGGCCCGGCCGTGCGTGCCAGGAACCGCCCGGCCTGCCGGAAGTCGCGCACCAAAAATACGCCCGCCCCCGCCTGGGCAGCTACGGCAATTGCCATTAACCACCAGAGGGGACTGTGACCGGGCACGGCCTGGGGTATGAAGGCGAGTGGATAAAACGGGGCAACGACGAGCTGCGTCGCAAGCCCCTTTCGCATCTGCACCGCGGCGCCCCGAGTGACGGCAAGGTGTTCGGACTCCAGGGAGGCCCTGCCACGGATTTGACGGCGGATCCGCTTTCGCTCCTGGTTCTCGAGCGAAATCAGCAGGTCAATTCTCCCCAGCTCAGCGGCCGGAGCGATTTTCTTCGCGTTATAGACCAGCCCGCCAACCAGGACACCCAGCGCGGCAAGGGAACAACCAAACCCCACATTGGACAGCCACTGGTCCAGGCCGCTTCCGAAGGCCAGTATCCCACCCAACGTCCCGACAGCGATCAGGATCACGACGCCAGCGGGAAAGTAGAGCACGAAGTACGTTTTCAGGGCTTCGCCCATGCCGTTGTCGGCTATGCCCTGCGCTTTCCTTGTGGCGCTGGCCCATCGGGCATTGGATTGCCCCATCAGATCATCAATTCCGCTCATCGCCCTCTTCCCTTTGGGTGCAGCGTAGCGGTCCGGCATCCACCAATCCCCGAGTCGGGCCTGTCTGCGCGGCGATCTTCACGCATTGTCAGGCAAGGCGGCCAGTGCAGCGGTTCCGAGACCGCCTGTGCGGGAGCGCCGTCGTCGTCCTGTACTTATTCCCACCGACCCGCCTGACCGCACCGGCAGTTACCCCGGGCGGGGCAGGAAAGTATGCGGTGGCACGCGGTCGCCGCGTCGATTTCGCACCGGCGAGAAAACCATGTAGAGTTACATGTCGTTGCGGGGTGCTGAAATGGAAGAATTTCCTTGCCGGTACGCGCAATTTGCCTAAGGCACCTCTAGCTCAATTGGCAGAGCAATTGACTCTTAATCAATGGGTTTCGGGTTCAAGTCCCGAGGGGTGCACCAGAAAAGGAGCCTCTGACCTGCGGAAACGCCGGTTAGAGGCTCCTTTTTGGCTCAAAATCGGGCGGTGTTGCCGGTTCGCGGCGGTGTTGCGGTCTCTGAGCCGGTGAGCTGGCTCGCGGGCCCTCCGGCGGCGGTACCGGAAGGCTGCCGAGCAGGACTAGGGCAGGACATGGTCCCGGGCTGCCGATTCCAGCTCGGCAGCCTGCGCTTGAGCGAGTCTGGTTTCGGCAGCAACATCGATGTGGCGGGTCAGCAGCCAATAGAGCACTGCGGCGACCGGCAAGCCGATGAACAGGGATATGTCCGCCCCATCCATGGCCCGGGCCGCGAATCCGACGAAGAGCTTCCCCGCGGAGAAGAAGGGAACCATCAGCACGAATCCGACCAGGTACGCCACGATGCCGGGCCAGCCCCACCGGCCATAGATGCCGTCGGGCTTAAAGATTTCCGCGATCGCGTAGTGGCCCTTACGCACGACGAAGTAGTCGGTGAGGTTGACGGCCGTCCACGGGATGAAGAAGTACAGTACCAACAGCAGGAAGTCGTTGAAGTTGACCAGGAAATCCGCCGACGCGAGGTTGGCCAACACCAGCGAGATGACTGCCGTGATCGAGATGGTGATAACCCGCAGCGTCAGGGTGGGCCGGATGCGCCGGAGGCTATCGATGGAGGAGATCAGGGTCAGTGAGCCGCCATACATGTTCAGCGCAGTCACCGACACCAGCCCCAGGGCCGCGATGAATAAGGCGATGGCGCCGAACCCGCCGAAGAGCGCATCCGCGGTGGATTTGATCGAGTTGATGGTTTCGAAGCCTTCACCGGCTGCGGCGGCAATGTAGGCACCGAGGAACATCACCCAGATACCACCCAGTGCGCTGCCCCAGAACGTCCACCGGAACGTGCCCCGGCCCTTGCCCGGCGGCAGGTAACGGGAGTAGTCAGAGACGTAGATGGCCCAGGAAATCTGGTACCCCGCGGCAACCCCCAGCTGTCCCAGGAACGGCACCAAATGAAAGCCGGCCAGGTCGTATGCCCCGGCCGGCACGGAAAGCTTGCTCAACGCGGCCACCGAGAGCAGTGCCAGCATCGCTATCGTGAGGTATGTGAGGTAACGCTCGAACGCGTGGATGAGGTCATAACCGAACAACGCGACGACGACGGCGACAATCGTTACGACCCAGAACCAGAGATTGGGCGAGCCGATCGACAATGATCCTGCGAAGGCCTGGCCAGCCAGAATGGTATTAAAGATGTTGAAGCCCGCGTATTGCAGAAACGCGAAGAACCACACAAGCAGCGCGCCGATATAGCCGAATTGCGGACGGGATTGAATCATCTGCGGTAGCCCGAGTTGGGGGCCCTGCGAGGAGTGCGCGGCCATGAAGAGTGTGCCGATGAGAATTCCGATAGCGATCGCGATCAAAGACCAGATCAGGTTCCCGCCCGTGGTGATGCTGATCAAACCTACCGCCAGCGTGGCGATCTGGGCGTTGCTCATAAACCACAACGGACCGATGTGGGAGACTTTGCCGTGCCGCTCGTTCAAAGGGACGTAGTCGATGGACCGCACTTCCAGGCCCCGACCGCGCCCTGCTTCCGTCGTTGCGCTCATCGTACATTTCCTTCGCAAAAGGCGTTGCCGGAGAGGGTAGGCTCACAACGCTGTGAATGTGCCAGGTTAAAGGCGAGGGGCCCCGATAATATTTCGACCGGTGAACACCCATCCCGGAATTCGGTCTACCACGAATGGAGGCGTACGGAAACCGTTTGACGAATTAATCGTTCGTACGGCGGCCGTTTTTCTTTCTTTGTTCGCGTCAGTCGGTGAGTTCCTCGGCGAGCATGTCCATGAGGAGGCTGTCGTGCCAGCCGCCGTCGGCCCCGCGCTCGCTCCGGCGGCGAATGCCGACTGGCCGGAAGCCCACCTTCTGGTAGCAACGAATAGCGCGCTCATTGTCGGCGGCCGGATCTATTTCGAGGCGGTGATGCCGCAGATCGACGACGAGGTGCCGGGCCATCGTCCGCACCGCGTCCGTGCCCAGCCCCCGACCGTGGAACGCGGGGTCAAGATAAATGTCGATGGACGCGTGCCGGTAGTCGGGCTCCTCTTCGGACTACCATTGGATCCAACCGATGAGATGGTCCTCCACCTCGATGACGTACGGCGTCGAGTCCGGCTCCGCAAAGTCCTGTTCCACGGCGGCGGTCATATCTTCGCCGCCTCGCCAGCGAGCGTAGACCTCCGGGGTCCGGCGGATCGCAACAAGGGCGGGGATGTCAGCCGGAGCCGCTGGTCGGAGGCGGACAATCGCGCCGTTAAACGTCGTCACTCTCCGACTATAGGTTCGGATGCCCGGGCGTCCAATGGACATCGCGAAAGCGATGCGGCGCAATCCCACCGGCGTGGGGGGCAACCCCGGATCCTGTCAGCGTCGGATCTCTTACGGGGACGCAGTCAGAAGATGCGGAGTTCGCGGAGTTGTTTCGCCATTGAGGCTCCGTCCGGGGCATAGACCCAGTCCGTGGACGGTGCGGGCTGGGTCTGGTAACCGTCCGCGGACCGTCCGCCGGAGAGAACTGACTCACCCACCGAGAGCTGCCGGATTGCTACGGCAGCCGTGAGATCAGGGTGCCGCCGGGAAAACTCTGCGTAGATTTCCTCATCATGCTGACCGTTGTCGCCGATGAGTAACCAGCGGATCCCCGGGAATTCCTTGGCAAGGAGTTCGAGATTTCTTCTTTTGTGTTCGCGCCCGCTGCGGAACCACCGGTCTTGGGTCAGACCCCAGTCGGTCAACAGCAGCGCCCCTGCGGGATACATATTCCGGGCCAGGAAACGGGCCAGGGTAGGGGCAGCATTCCACGGACCGGTGGAGAGATAGATGACCGGCGCATCCGGATACTCTACGGCGAGCCTGTCCATTAAGACCGCCATCCCCGGTGTCGGAGTGCGTGCGTGTTCGCTGACGACGAAGGTGTTCCACAGGGCGAGGAAGGGCCGCGGCAACGCCGTGACCATAACGGTGTCATCTATGTCCGACACGATTCCAAACCGTGTGTCCGGGGCAATGACGAAGATCGGCGCTTCCACGGGGCCCGTCCCTGCCGCCCGGAACACCGCGGTATGCCAGCCAGGGTCTAAGCGGACCTGAACGTAGGTGTCTATCAATCCGCCGCGATCAGCGCGCACGCGGTGCAATTCCCCGCCGAGTTCAATCTCGACTTCCCGGTTCTGCACGGGGACGCTCGTGAAAGCGCGCCACCCGCGGACGTTTCCGACAACGGTCTTGGCAGCACGGTCCGTCAGGCCCCCGGCGCCGTGATTACTTGCCAGCAGGACCCGTCCGAGCACCCGAACCCGGGTCGGGGTCCCGTATCCGGAATATGCCACCATCTGCTCAACAAAATTCCAGCGCTTGGCCTGTCGGACCCGCAGCCGGTAAAAGGCGCTTCCCAGCCGCAGCGCAGCGTGGAAGAAGGGCCTGCTGTGCGTCGTAGCTGGAGACGACGGGTTTGGGGACGACGAGTTTCGGGACGACGGGTTTGGGAACGGCGCACTCATGCTCCAACTGTGCCACACCGAGCGATGTCGGGCCCATCAATGCCCACGGTCATGTGCCGTCTGGTCGACGCCGCGGGTCATGTGCCGTCTGGTCGACGCCGCACCACGTTACCCGGATGAGTTAAACCCTCGGGGAGCAGAATCCGGACCCTGTTTATCGGTCAGTTACCAGCGGGCGAGTCGGCCAGGGCCGCGCGGGCCCGGCTTTCCACTTCGCGCAGGTTTTGCGCCGTGCTGCTCACCGAGCGGATGATCGTCTTCAGGTCCGACCGCAGTTCACGCTGATCCATCCCCGCGGTTTCCAGCAGCCCTTTCTCCATCTGATGGGCTGAATCCAGCAGGCCCCGGCCCCCATCCGAGAGGGAGACCAGGTGGCTGCGCCGGTCCTGGGTGCTGCGGACACGGTGCACGTGTCCGTGGCTTTCCAGCCGGGAAAGCGTCTTGCCCATGGTCTGGGCCTGCACCCTAACGATTGATGCCAACTGCGCCTGCGTCATGGGACCATGGGCCGCGAGAACGTCGAGAGCGATAATGCCGGCGTGGGTCATACCGATACTGGCCAGCCGCTCGTTCCACGCATGCTCCACCAACCGCGCTGCGGTTGAGAGTAGGCGGCTACTGGGCCATTGATCCATATCGGGCATGCCACCAAGTATAGACCCGACTAAGTCCAAGCCACTGGACAGCGCCTCGACCAACCCATAAGATGCCGATCCTTCCGTCGGCCGCCGGCCTGCGCCGCCGCCGCCTGGCTGTCATCGCTCCCGGCTAAGCTGGAAGAAAACGCCTTCAATGACAGGGAGAAAACAATGGCCGAGCAGCTCGCCACCGGCAACGAAGCACCTGACTTTACGCTGACCAATTCCACCGGGAAGCAGGTCTCGCTGACGGACTTCCGCGGACGAAAGACGGTGCTGTACTTCTACCCGGCGGCGTCTACTCCGGGATGCACCACCGAGGCCTGCGACTTCCGGGACAACCTGAACTCACTGAAGTCCGCCGGCTACGAGGTCGTGGGCATTTCGCCCGACCCGGAAGCAAAGCTCGCCAAATTCGCTGACGCGGAAAGCCTGAACTTCCCCCTGCTTTCCGACCAGGACCACGCCGTTGCGGAAGCCTATGGCGCCTGGGGCGAAAAGAAGAACTACGGAAAAAGCTACGAAGGCCTCATCCGCTCCACCGTTGTGCTCGACGGCGAGGGGAAGGTCAGCGTGGCCCAGTACAACGTCCGGGCCACCGGACACGTGGCCAAGCTGCGCCGTGACCTGGGCATCGACTGACGAGCCGCGATCCCGGCACCGGATCACCATCGGCGATCCGGGGGATCCGGGGATCGACTGACGTACCGCCCGGCAGATAATGCGCCGGCCAGCAGGTAGGATGGAGGCTGTTATTCACCGGAACACCGCCACGGTCACGGCATTCCGGAACGCGCGAGTGGTGAAATTGGCAGACACGCAGGATTTAGGATCCTGTACCTTCGGGTGTGCGGGTTCAAGTCCCGTCTTGCGCACCAACAGCATGATCCGCCGGCCGGCGTCGTGGGCGCCTCGGGCCAGTGAGCGCAGCCGAATCAACGCAGCGAACCCTCAAAGCGGCGCACTCGGCGGGCCCGCCTGGTCAGCCAGCCGTCGGCAGCAGCGGCCGCAGGAGTTTTTCCATCCTGGTGGCCAAATATTCGTGCCCGAGCACGCTGGGGTGGTCGCCGTCGGGACCGATCAGGGTGTCCTCCTGTCCCTTGAACCAACCGAGCTGGATCGGGTCCACAAACGGCGCGCCGGCTAAATCAGCGGCAGCGGCGATTGTGTCCCGCACGGCCAGCAGCCCCTCGTCCGGATTGTCCTGCACCGCCGCGGGACCGACAAGCAGGATCTGCGCGTCCGGCGCCCTGCGCCGGATCACCGCCACGGTCTCCTGAACCTGGTGGCCGATCTGAGCCAGGTCCTGGCCGACGTCATTTTCCGAACCATAAACAACGACGACGGCGGCCTCCCGGATCACGGTGGCGTCGGCTTGTGCGGCAAACGGCAGATCACCGTCTCCTGGTTCCACATATCCGGCACCGTTCCGCGCGCCGTTCCTCAATTCCACATTGATCCCATCCTGGGCAAAGTCTTGGACCAGCACGTTGGGCCAGGCAGCTTCCGCCGAGGTCTGAAAACCGGTGCTGATTGAATCCCCCAGCACCACGATGGTGTCTGCCGCCGGCTGCTGCCGGGTGACCGCAACCGTCGTCGCCGGCCCGCCGCCGTCGTCCGTCGGCTGGCATGCCGTTAACAGCAGGCCGGCCAGCAGCGACAGGCACAGCACGGCGATACCAGACAACCGGCCGGGACGGATCCGCGGTTCGGGTCGGCGGGGCCGGCGCTGCAGCATACCCGGGTTCCGTTTCATGCCACCACGCTAGACCCTCGCTGCCGCAGACGGACCCAGCACCGGAACATTTCCTGTGTGGTCGCGCCGGGCTATCCGAAGGTGAAGGAGAAGGCCTGCAGCCCCAGGGGCCCGACGAGCTTGGCGGGCAGGGCGGGAAAAGAAAATTTCCAGCTGCACCCATCCGGCCGTTCGCAACCTCCGAATACCAAGTGAGACCCCGACCACACGACGAGTGCTGAATACGCGGACCATCGACTGACCTACAGGAGTATTGCCATGGCACTGAAGAAGCGCACCTCAGTCGCTTTCCTCTCGCTGACCGCCGTGTCCATGCTGGCCCTGTCGGCCTGTGGCGGCAGCACCGCCGCATCAGGGGCGTCAGGTGCGGCCGGGTCCGGCTCCTCGGGCATGACGTCGTCGGCCGCGAGGTCCGGCTCGATGACCACGGCAAATCCGGCCGCCGATCTGGTTGGTCCGGGTTGCGCCGCCTACGCCGCACAGGTTCCCACCGGGGCCGGCTCCGTCAACGGCATGACCGCTGATCCAGTCGCCGTCGCAGCCTCCAACAATCCACTGCTGACCACGCTGACCGCCGCCGTCTCCGGCAAGCTCAACCCCAAGGTTGATCTGGTCAGCACGCTCGATGGTTCCGAGTTCACCGTCTTCGCCCCAGTGGACTCCGCGTTCGCCAAGCTCGATCCGGCCACACTGGAGTCGTTGAAGACCGACGACGCGACGCTGAGCAAGATCCTGACCTACCACGTGCTGCCCGGGCAGATCACCCCGGACAAGCTGTCCGGCGAGCACAAGACGGTGGAAGGCGGCACGGTGACGGTGACCGGAAGCAAGGATGATTTGAAGATCGACGGCGCCAACGTGATCTGCGGCGGCGTCCACACAGCCAATGCCACGGTCTACCTGATCGATTCGGTGCTCTCACCGAAGTAAAGCTCCCCGACCGGCTGCTCAGAACCGGCAGGGGGAAAGCGGGCGGGCGTTCGGACTGCCGAGTCCGGCGCCCACTCGTCCTGTACCCGGCGCGGGGAAAGCGGGCCGGTGTCCGGACCGACGAGTCCGGACACCTGCTCGGCCTGCGCCCGGTTTTGCGGGGAAAGCGGGCGGGTGTCCGGGCCGACGGGTCCGGGCGCCCGCTCGTCCTGCGCCCGGTTCCGCTGGTACAGCGGAACGATCCGGGAGATTGCCGGGCACCAGCTGGGAATCGGCTAACGATCCGGTAACCGCCCCCGCAATTGCCGTGCCGCCGCCCGGGACCGTGCCGGATGGTCAACTAGACTGGAAAGTTCTGCGGACATACCTTCGCAGTCTTGTAGGTGTTGCCGGATAACAGGGGCGCGCCGGGAACGGGTCAGTGCCGAAAATGTGGGGTCAGGAAGTGGTGTCTGTAGTGCGTCGGAAGGCTCGTTTGCGGACAGCGGTGAAGACAGCAGCGGCCCTGCTGGCCCTCTCCCTCTCGGCCTGCACGGCGCAGCCGGCACCGGCACCCTCCAGCAGCGCCCCGGCGGCAACGGCGACCTTCAATTTCGGCACCGGCGCCGATCCGATGGGGCTGGATCCGGCGCTGGAATTGGATTCCGAGTCCTTCCGGGTAACCCGGCAGGTGCTGGAAGGTCTGGTCACCGTGGATGCCACCACCGGAGCACCGGCACCGAGCCTGGCGACCAGCTGGCAGGAACTTCAGGACGGCCTGGCCTACTCCTTCAAACTCCGACAGAACGTGACCTTCCAGGACGGCACAGCACTTGACGCCGCCGCGGTCTGCACCAATTTCAACAGATGGTTCACGCTGCCCGCGGCCCTCCGCGGCGGCGGCAACAGCACCGCCTTCAAGCAGATTTTCAAGGCCTTCTCAGATGACGCGAAGAATTCCGTGTTCAAAAACTGCACCGCCATGGGCCCGTCCGACGTCACGATCGAGCTCAACTCGCGGCTGAGCGGCTTCCTGCAGGCCATGACGCTGCCTTCCTTTGCCATCTCGTCGCCCGCGGCCCTGACCTCCATGACTGCGGACACTCTCACCGCCTCGGTCTCCGGGCACCCGGTCTCCGCCTACGGCCAGCATCCGGTGGGGACGGGTCCGTTCCGGTTCACCTCGTGGCAAAACGGCAAGGTCACGCTCAGCGCGAATCAGAACTACTGGGGCACCAAGGGCGAGATTGGCGTCCTCAACTTCATCACCTACGACCAGCCGCAGATCCGGCTGCAGGCGCTCGAAGACGGCACCATTGACGGCTACGACCCGGTGACCCCGGGCGATTTTGACGCGCTGGTCAAAAACGGCGAGCAGATCCTGCAGCGCGATCCGTTTTCGGTGATGTACCTGGGCATCAACCAGGCGGTGCCAGTGATGGCGGACCTCAAAGTCCGTCAGGCAATTGCCACCGCGATCGACAAGCAGAGCCTCATCAAGGCGTTCTTCATTGACGGCAGCCAGGCGACGTCCCAGTTCATCCCGCCCAAGCTCAGCGGCTTCAACAATGCGGTGACCGGTTACGGCTACGACCAGGACAAGGCCCGTAAGCTGCTCGCCGAGTCGAGCTACAGGGGCGAGCCCATCACGTTCTACTACCCGACAAATGTCACGCGCACCTACCTCCCCACCCCGGAGAAGGTGTACGCCGAAATCGCCCGCCAGCTCACCGCCGTCGGCTTTAACATCAAGCCGGTGCCCGTTCCATGGTCTGACGACTATCTGGGCAAGGTCACCAGCCCCGGCGACCACGCGCTGGACCTGATGGGCTGGAACGGCGGTTATGCTGACCCGGACAATTTTGTGGGTCCGCTTTTCGGAACCCCGAACGGCGAATTCGGCTCCCATGACCCGCAGCTGATCAGCAAGATTGACCGCGCCCGGATGTTGCCCAACGGACCGGACCGCAACGACGCTTACCAGTCCGTCAACACGCAGATTGTGCAGACCGTTCCCGCGGTGCCGATCGCCTTTCCGATCTCGGCGGTGGCCCTGTCCAACAAGGTGGCAACGTATCCCGTCAGCCCGGTGCTCAATGAGGTGTTTAATCAGATCAAACTGGCCAAATAGCATCCGCCGGACCCACCGGGCTCCGACCGGACAGCGACGCTGAGCGCTCAATTTCAGCAACCACTCCCCGGCGCGATACGCTTCAAACGCCAGGACCGCCGCTACCGGAGATGGACCGTGACTTTCATTTCGCAGACTCAAGACGCTGACGTTGTTCTCATCGGAGGCGGCATCATGAGCAGCACCCTCGGGGTATTGCTCAAACAACTCGAACCCGGCTGGAAGATCGCGCTCTTTGAGCGCCTCGACCGCGCGGGCACGGAAAGTTCCGACCCGTGGAACAATGCGGGCACCGGCCACTCCGCCCTGTGCGAGCTGAATTACACGCCGCAGGCCATGGACGGCTCGGTGGATCCGGCCAAGGCCATTGGCATCAACGAGCAGTTCCAGCTCTCCCGCCAGTTCTGGTCACATCTGGTGACCAACTCGATGATCGGCTCGCCGCGGAAGTTCATCAACACGGTCCCGCACATGAGCTTCGTCACCGGCGAGGATAACGTGAAGTTCCTGCGCACCCGTTACGAAGCCCTCAAGCCGAATCCGCTGTTTTCCAGCCTGCAGTACAGCGAGGATCATGCGGAGATTGCCGGCTGGGCTCCGCTGGTCATGAAGGGCCGGCCCGCCGGGCAGAAACTTGCCGCCACGCGCGCCGCCGAGGGCACCGACGTCGACTTCGGCACGCTCACCCGCGACCTGGTCGGATACCTTTCCGAGAACGACGTCGAGGTCAACTACGGCACGGACGTCACTGACGTCCACCGCGGCAGCGACGGCCGCTGGGACATTTCGCTCAAGCACCCATCCTCCGGCGAGCACGGGAAAATCAGGGCGAAGTTCGTTTTCATCGGCGGCGGCGGCGGCGCCCTGCAGCTGTTGCAGGCCTCCGGCATCCCGCAGGGCAAGGGCTTCGGCGGCTTTCCCGTGTCCGGACAGTTTTTCCGCTGCACCGATCAGGAGATTGTCTCCCAGCTAAGCGCTAAGGTCTACGGCCAGGCGTCGGTGGGGGCACCGCCGATGTCCGTGCCGCACCTGGACACCCGCTATGTCAACGGACAGCGCTCCCTGATGTTCGGCCCGTACGCCGGCTTCTCCACCAAATTCCTCAAGACCAGCTCGCTGCTGGACCTGCCGCTGTCCATCCGGCCCTCTAACCTGGTGCCAATGCTCGCCGTCGGCAAGGACAACCTTTCGCTGGTCAAGTACCTGGTCTCCGAGGTGGTCAAGAACCGGTCGTCGAAGGTGGAGGCGCTGCAGGAGTACTTCCCGACGGCCGACGGCGGCGACTGGGAACTGATTACCGCCGGCCAGCGTGTACAGATCATCAAGAAGGACGCCAAGAAGGGCGGCGTGCTGCAGTTCGGCACCGAGGTCATCACCTCGGCGGACGGCTCGATCAGCGCCCTGCTCGGTGCCTCCCCGGGCGCCTCCACCGCCGTACCAATCATGCTGGAGCTGCTGCAGCGGTGCTTCCCGCGGAAGTTCAAGCTGGAATGGCAGGATTCGCTGCGGGACATGATGCCCACGCTGGGCACCAAGCTCAACGAGAATCCCGAACTGGCGGCCGACACGATGGCCAGGACGGCCGCGGCCCTGCAGCTGGATACCCAGAGCCTGGATCCGCAGACATTGGACACGCAGGGCGCCTGACTTGCGCGGCATGGTTCCCTCCGGCGAAACAGGCCTGGACACATCGGAGTACTGAATGTTCCGCTTGGCTCAGCTCTCGCTCGGCAACCGGGCACTGATCGCGCTGATCACGATCTTCGCCGTCGTTTTCGGCGTGATTACGCTCGGCTCGCTGAAGCAGGAACTCATTCCCTCGATCGAGTTCCCGCAGATCACCGTGATCACGTCCATGCCCGGGTCCTCCCCTGAGGTGGTGGACAAGCAGATCAGCGAGCCGCTGGAGACCGCGCTGAACGCCGTCGAGGGCCTGGAATCCAGCACCTCGGTGTCGCGCAACGGTGTGTCCAGCATCAATCTGGCCTTCGCCTACGGCACCAACATGGACCGGGCGCGGAACCAGATCGACAGGGCCATCTCCAACTCCCGGCAGATACTGCCGGATAAGGCCGAACCGCAGGCCATCGCCGGGAACATCAGCGATTTTCCGATCGTCTTCCTGGCGGTGTCCTCGGATAAGTCACTCAGCGAGCTGAATTCGGACCTGCAGCGGCTGGTGGTGCCCAAATTTCTCAAAATCGACGGCGTCCGCGGCGCCGATGTGACCGGCGCCAACTCCCAGCACATCGCGATCCTGCCGGAGCCCGGGAAACTCACGGCCGCCGGCATTCCGGTGACGGCGATCAGCGACGCGTTGAAAAACAACGGCACGCTGGTGCCCGCCGGGACGCTGACCGAGGACGGGAAATCCCTGTCCGTGCAGATCGGCAGCCCGGTTGACTCCCTGGATGCGATCAAATCCCTGCCGCTGGCCGGGCCCAAAGGTGCTGCAGCTCCAGCCGCCGGTGCGGCCACTGGAGGTGCCCCGGCCGCGGGCACTCCGGTGACCATCGGCGCCGTCGCCAGCGTTGCCCTGGCCGATGACACCACCACGTCCATCACGCGCACCAACGGCAAACCGACGCTGGCCCTGTCCGTGACCAAGAAGCCGGCGGCGGACACGGTGTCGCTGTCGCACCAGATTCAGGCGCAACTGCCGGAACTGCAGGCCTCGCTCGGTGCCAACGCGCAGTTCACCACGGTGCTGGACCAGGCCCCCTTCATTGAAAAATCGATCAGGGACCTCGCCACCGAGGGGCTGCTGGGACTGGCCTTCGCCGTCGTCGTTATTCTGCTTTTCCTGCTGTCCGTTCGCTCCACGCTGGTGACGGCGATCTCCATCCCGCTGTCGCTGCTGATCACCTTTATCGGGTTGCGGGCGACCGGATATTCGCTCAATATCCTCACCCTGGGCGCGCTGACGATAGCGATCGGGCGGGTGGTGGATGACTCGATTGTGGTGATTGAGAACATCAAACGGCACCTGAGCTATGGGGAGGACAAGCAGACAGCCATCATGGCCGCGATCCGCGAGGTGGCCGGGGCCGTGACCGCGTCCACGCTGACCACGGTGGCGGTGTTCCTGCCGATCGCGTTTGTCGGCAGCATCGCCGGCGAGCTGTTCCGGCCGTTTGCGCTCACCGTCACGATCGCCCTGCTCGCGTCGCTGGCCGTCTCGCTGACGATCGTGCCGGTGCTGGCGTACTGGTTCCTGAAGTCTCCGGCCGTGGCGCACGACGGCGGCGGCGCGCTGAGCGGGAAGGCCCTGCTGGCGGTGGTGGAGGACAAGGAACGCAAGAGCCCGCTGCAGCGCGGGTACCTGCCGATTCTGACGACGACGCAAAAGCACCCGGTGATCACGCTGGTGGCCGGCGGCATCATTTTGCTGGCGACCCTGGCGATGACACCGCTGTTGCCGACCAATCTGCTGGGCAACAGCGGCCAGAACAGCCTCTCGGTTACGCAGAAGCTGCCGCCGGGCACCAGCCTTCCCGGCACCTCCGATGCTGCCGGGAAGGTGGAAGATGCGCTCAAGGGCATCACCGGGATCAAGGACGTCCAGGTCACCATCGGCAACGCGACCGGCGGTTTCAGCGCCCTTTTTTCCGCCGGCGCTTCCAGTGCTTCTTTTCAGGTGGTCACGGACGAAAAAGCCGATCAGACCAAATTGATGGACACCGTCCGGAACCGGCTGAAGGAGATTACCGATGCCGGGACGGTCAGCGTCGGCTCTTCCTCGGGGGGCTTCGGAACCTCCAATACGGTGGACATCAATATCAAGGCCCCCAGCTCCACTGATCTGAAGACCGCCAGCGACAAGACCGCAGCGGCCATGGCCGGCCTGCCGGGCGCCGGCGAGATCGCCGCCAACCTCTCCACCTCGCAGCCGGTGGTCCAGGTCAGTGTGGACCGGGCCAAGGCGGTGGCCGCGGGGCTCAACGAACAGCAGGTGGCCGGTGTCCTGGCTTCCACCCTTTCGCCCCTGCCGGGCGGGACCGTGCGGATCGATACCACGGACTACCAGGTGCAGATTGGGACCGGCACCGGGTTTGCGAGCATCGACCAGCTGCGCGCCGTGCAGCTGCCCACCGCCTCCGGTGCGGTGACCCTGGCCAGTGTGGCGACGGTGGAGCAGGTTCAGGCGCCGGTCTCCATCACCAGTTCCAACGGCCAGCGCAGCGCCCGCGTTTCGATCACTCCCACGGGGAACAACCTCGGCACTCTCAGCGCGGACGTCAAAAACCGGCTTGCCGCCGTCGACCTTCCGGCCGGGGCAACCGCGGTGATCGGCGGCGCCACGACGCAGCAAACGGAGTCCTTCAACCAGCTCGGGCTGGCCCTGCTGGCGGCCATCGCCATTGTCTACATCATCATGGTGGCCGCCTTCAAATCGCTGATCCAGCCCTTGATCCTGCTGGTCTCCATTCCGTTCGCGGCCACCGGCGCCATCCTGCTGCTGCTCATTTCCGGGGTGCCGCTGGGCCTGCCGTCGCTGATCGGCATGCTCATGCTGGTGGGGATCGTGGTCACGAACGCGATTGTGCTCATCGACCTGATCAACCAGTACCGCAGACCCTCCGGCGACCGGGCGGCCATGAGCGTGGCCGACGCCATTGAGCACGGCGCGCGCCAGCGGTTGCGGCCGATCCTGATGACCGCGCTGGCCACGATTTTCGCGTTGACACCGATGGCGCTGGGGATCACGGGCGGGGGCGGGTTCATTTCGCAGCCGCTGGCCATAGTGGTAGTCGGCGGGCTGGTCTCGTCCACCGCGCTGACGCTGATCCTGGTGCCGGTGCTGTACCGTCTGGTGGAGGGCCGGCGCGAACGCCGGCAGCTGCTGGCGGACCGCAAACGCGTCCCCACGCCTGTGTCCCGCCCCGCGCACGATCGACGCACCGGCGCCATCCCCACAGTCCACGGCCGACGCGCCGCCGGCTGACCCAACTGGGTCGCACTTATGGCACCCAAAAGACGTTTTGAGTGCAGGTGCTGCTACTCAGTTGGGTCGCGGGCAGGAAGGCTGTGGATAACGGCCCGCAGACGCGCGGTGTTTGCCATGATAGGCCAATGCGCCCCGCCATTCCCCTTCCCGAGCCATTGGACACGGCTCCATTCACGATCGGGGATGCCTTGGGTGTGGGCGTCAGTTACGGCCGGCTGCGCAACACGCAGCTGGCCCGTCCCAGCCGCGGGATCCGGATTCCGGAGCACGACGGCGAAGACGGGCTTGCGCTGCTGGCCGCGCCACTGTCGCGCGTCACTGAGTTCTCCGCGGCCGCCCACGCGACAGCCTTCAGGATCTGGGAATTCCCGGGATTTCTTCCGGGTGCAGACGGCCCGAACATCCATATTTCCCGGCCGGACACTGTGGCTGTGACACGGCGCCGCGGCGTCGTCGGGCATCGTGCGCAGTTCTTCGAGGACGAGGTCTGCCGTCTGAACGGCCTGAGAATCACCACCCGTGCGCGGACCTGGCTGGACGTCTCCCGAAAGATGAGCGTCGACGAGCTCACCGTCGTCGCCGATCACCTGATCCGTATTCCGCGGCCGCAGTTTGAAGTCCGCTCCGAGCCCTACGCAACTCTTGCGGAGCTGGCCCAGATGCTGGATCGTCACAAGGGTACGCCGGGAATCCGCAAGGCCCGGCTGGCGCTGGAGCAGGCACGCCTCGGATCGGATTCCGCACCGGAAACCCGGCTGCGCCTGGCCATCGTCCGCGCAGGTCTTCCGGAGCCGGTCCTGAACGGCCGAGTGGACCTGGCCGACGGTGCCGGCCGGGAGCCGGATCTCTCGTTCCCCGAGTATCGGGTCGCGGCGGAATACGAGGGCGAGGGCCACTCCGATCCCGATCAGATCATCCGCGATATCAGCCGCGAGGAGGATTTCATCCGAGCGGACTGGATCCAGGTGCGGATTTCCAAACGGCACATGGTCAATGACGCGAAAACGGCCGTTGCCAAAATCCGCGCCGCCCTGCTGTCCCGCGGCTGGTCCCCGCGGTCCGGCCCAACTGAGTAGCAGCACCTGCACTCAAAACCCGGAATGGGTGCCCTAAGTGCTACTCAGTTGGGAGGGTGGGGTGCCGCGCCGGAGCCTGATTCCTTCCCGTATTGATTCCTTCCCGTATTGATTGCTTCCCGTATTGATTCCTTCCCGGGGTGATTGCCTGCCGGCTTTATTGCTTCCCGGACGCCCGCGGGGCACGATAGGTTCAGCCGGGAACAATAGCGGAACGCGTCGTGTTATTGGGTATATTAGATGCAAACGTATATAAATCCGGAACGGCTCCCGGCCCGGATTGAGAGGACCACCCGTGCAGATCGGCATATTCAGCGTTGGAGACGTCACCACAGATCCAACGAACGGCGCCACGCCCACGGAGCATGAGCGCATCAAGGCGATCACCACGATCGCCAAGCATGCCGAGGACGTGGGAATGGACGTCTTCGCCATCGGCGAGCACCACAACCCGCCGTTCTACCCCAGCTCCCCCACCACCATCCTCGGATACGTGGCCGGGCAGACCAAGCGCATCATTCTCTCCACGGCCACCACGCTGATCACCACCAATGACCCGGTGAAAATCGCCGAGGACTTCGCCATGCTCCAGCACCTCGCGGACGGCCGCGTCGATCTTATCCTCGGCCGCGGCAACACCGCTCCCGTCTACCCGTGGTTCGGTAAGAACATGCAGGACAGTGTGGACCTCACCGTCGAGAATTACTCGCTGCTGCGCCGGCTCTGGGACGAGGAGGTCGTGAACTGGCAGGGCAAGCACCGGACGCCGTTGCACGGCTTTACCGCCACGCCCCGCCCGCTCGACGGCGTCGCCCCCTTTGTTTGGCACGGGTCCATCCGCACGCCTGAAGTGGCCGAAATCGCCGCCTACTACGGAGACGGCTTCTTCGCCAACAACATCTTCTGGCCCAAGGAGCACTATCAGCAGCTGATCGGCCTCTACCGGGAACGCTACGAACACTACGGGCACGGCCAGGCCGACCAGGCCATCGTGGGGCTCGGCGGCCAGTTCTTCATCCGCCGCAATTCCCAGGAAGCGGTGCGCGAGTTCCGCCCGTACTTCGACAATGCGCCGGTCTACGGACATGGCCCCTCTATGGAGGACTTCACCTCGCAGACGCCGCTGACCGTGGGCAGCCCGCAGGAGCTCATCGACAAGACGCTGACCTTCCGGGAGTTCTACGGTGACTACCAACGCCAGCTGTTCCTCGTTGATCATGCAGGTTTGCCGCTGAAAACAGTGCTGGAGCAACTGGACCTCTTCGGTTCCGATGTGCTGCCGACACTGCGCCAGGAGTTCGCGGCGCGGAAGCCCGAGCACATTCCGGACGGTCCCACCTTCGCCGGCCGCAAGGCCGCGCTGGCCGCCCGCACCGCCGCCGCCTTGAAGGCTGCCGCGGCGCAGACCAAGGACCCGGCGGGAACCGGGCCGGCATCAATCGCCGGAGAGTACGCAGTGGCGGCCCGGGAGGTGCTGCCGGACCGGCCCACGGATCAGGGAACCACATGAGCTCCCCGGAGGCACACCGGCGCTTGGCCGCCGACGCCTGGGAGTCACTGTTCCGGGCGCAGGTGAGTGTGATCCGCAGGCTGCAAGCGGACCCGGCACTGAAACGGGTGAACATACGTGAATATGATGTGCTGTTCAATTTGTCCCGCTGCCCGTCCGGCTGGCTCCGGCTCAATGAACTCAACGACCATGTCCTGCTCAGCCAGCCGAGCATCAGCAGGATGGTCGACAGACTGGAGCGGCAGGGCCTCGTCCAGCGCAAGACTGTGGAAGAGGACCGCCGCGGGGTGCTGATCGGACTGACCGATGAGGGCCGGAAGCTGCAGCGGGAGATCGGCCGTGAACACGTCCGCGATATCGACCGGCTGGTGGGGTCGGGCTTGTCCGACGACGAGCTGACGCAACTGAAGATGCTGACGGACAAGCTCCGCAGCTCCGTGACAGGACTCCGCTAGCAGACCCAACGCCGCCCGGCACGCAGGTCACCCGCCGGTCACCGCCGGCGCACACCGCCAGCTGACAGACCACCACTGACGGGGGTCGCCAACAGGAAAGAGCACACAGTGAACGGATTCCGCGCCGACAGTATGGCGGATCAGAGCGGGCGGCGGGTGGTCATCACCGGAGCCAACAGCGGCCTCGGATTCGAGGCCAGCCTGGCCTTCGCCGCCAAAGGCGCCCGTGTGACGCTGGCCTGCCGGAATCCCGAACGGGGCGAGGCCGCCCTGGCCCGCCTCCGCGAGGCCACCGGCTCCACCGTCTGTGACGTCCGCCCGCTGGATCTGGCCAGTCTAGACTCCGTCCGCGAATTCGCCGCCGGCTGGTCCGACCCGCTGGATGTGCTGATCAACAACGCCGGACTGATGGCCACCGCCCGGGCGACGACGGCGGACGGCTTTGAACAGCAGCTCGGCATCAACCATCTGGGCCACTTCGCCCTGAACGGCCTACTGCTGCCGGCCCTGCGGGAGGCAGCCGCACCCCGCGTCGTCGTCGTCTCCAGCCTTGCGCACAAGCGCGGAGCGATCAATTTCGACGATCTGATGAGTCTGAGCAGATACCGCCGCTGGCGCGCCTACAGCCAGAGCAAAATCGCCAACCTGTATTTCGCGATGGAATTCGCCCGCCGTCTTGACGCCCGCGGCGAGCCCCTGGTGGTCGCCGCGGCACATCCGGGGTTGGCCAACACCAACCTCCCCGCCAGCATGGGACGAACCGGCATGAGCATGATGACCAGTGTTTTCATGCGGCTGATGGCCCAGCCCGGCCAGTGGGGCGTGCTGCCAGTGCTCTACGCCGCCGCCGCGCCCGACGTGTCCAACGGCGACTTCTACGGCCCGAACGGCCCGGGCGAATCCCGCGGTGACGTCACCATTGTGGCTCCGGCGGCGCGGGTTGCCGACCTGCTGGTGGCACGCCGGCTCTGGGACGTCAGCGAACAGCTCACCGGCGTGACGTTCGCCGATCTGCCACCGGTCTGACGCTTTCCAGGTTTGGCACGCCGCAGTGTGCCTTCCGCTCCTCCCATTCCGCGCCGGCCTTACGGCTCTTCTCCTTTACTGCACTCTTCGCCTTCACCAGGAACAGCGGCGCGGCCATGGCAAGCACAACGCCTGCGGCGACCAAGGCGAGCCCGGTCGAGGCCCCAGTTGCCAGCAAACCAAGGACGACGGCGCCGACGGATCCGGCCGGCTGGGCGGCCATCGATGCCAGCGACAGCGCAGTGGCACGGTGTCGGCTTCCCACCTGATCGTGCAGCAGCGTCTCATAAATGGCACCGGCCGCGGTATGAACGGCATAGGTGGCGAAAAACGCGATGATGAGGCCAATCGGGCCGGCCGCAAGGCCCATGGCAATCACGGTGCCCCCTTGGACGATCCGCAGTGCCACCGACACCGTCACCATGGACAACCGCCGGAGCCGCAATGGCACGGTTAGTGCCCCGGCGGCTGAGATCCCCCACGCCGCCGCCGATACCGGTCCCATCACGGAACCGGCCAGGTCAGGACCGGAGAGAACCTCGGAGAGCCGTATCGGCATGAGCGTCTCGAAACCAATCATGCCGAAGCCCCAGAACACTTCCACCGCGACCAACGCCCTCAGTACCGGGGAACGCCACATCAACCTGGCGCCATCGGCGATGGTTCTCGGCGTCGCCTTCACAGAACCAAGCAGCCGGCCGACGCGGGCGGAACGGTCCTCGTTCATTAAAAGCATTGTCACCGTGATCTGCACCAGGGTCAGCGCGGCGGCAAGCCAGATCGGGACGGCAAGCCTGTCCGTCGACGGGAACGGGTTCCACGCCACGATGCCCCCGGTCAGCACCGCCCCGGCAGCGATCGAAAGTCCGGTGATGGTGCCCGCCCCGGAGAGACCTTTCGCCACAGACTTTCCCCTGCCGCCGCCGATCCCGCCGCCGTCCTCCCCCTTCCCGGCGGCCCCGCCGCCGATCCCGCCGCCGTCGTTCATCCCGGTGTCGATCATCTCGTCGACGTACCAGGCATTGAGCGGCCCGCTGTCCAATGCGCGGAAGACTCCAGCCAGGCCAGAGGCCAGCGCAAACCACAGCACCGAGTCGGCGAGGGCAAACATGACGTAGGAGGCGAGGGCAACAACGGCCGAGGCGATGAATACCGGCTTGCGGCCCATCGCGTCGGCGAACCCTCCCGTGGGCAGCTCAAGGCACAGCACCACAATCCCCTGCACGGCGAAAGCCGCGCCAAGCTCGGCGATGCTCAGGCCGCGGTCCAGTGGCAGCAAGGCATGGACCGGGATGATCAATCCGGTGGGCAGCCAGCGAAGGGCGCTCAGAGTCCAGAAGCGGCTGCGGAGATTCATGGCTGTTTCCGCGGCAGGGCGGCCACGTGCAAAGCGACTGACATGGCATCGCCAGCCGTCGACTCCCGCTCGCGGTAACTTTCGATCAAGTCCCCGATGCCCGAGAGAAGTTCATCAGTGTCGGTGCTGGTGAGTTTTAGGAGGTAATCGCTCACTCCGAGAGTAGACCGCCACCGCGTGCTGAGTTCACGGTGCAGGTATTCGTCCGCGTTGCCCATGAAATATTCGACGGCGTAGCCAACGGTTGATTGCATCAATTGACGGCCGGCCTCGTCCCCGGCGAAGTTCTCACTGCGGACCTCGGTTAGGTCGTGGAGGGCTTTCCATCGGCGTTCGCGCCTGGAAGGCTGATCATCGCAGTCACCCACGAATCCGAAGCGCTCCAGTTGGCGCAAATGATAAGAGGTGGAGCCGCTGGATTCTCCGAAGCGCCGGCCGAGTTCCGACGCCGTGGCCGGACCATCCTCGCGCAGTGCACCGAGCAATTTCATACGCAAGGGATTCGCGATGGCGCGGAGGGTGTCGAGGTCGTCAACGATCTTGTGCGTGTAGGCCATAGTTCACAGCATAGACCGCAAAGAATCCTTTGCAAAGACTTCTTTGCGCTGGCGCTGACACCCGGGTCAACCCCAACCAATCGGACCGGAGCCGGCAGCTACGCCATAATTTTCAGCGATGTGATCATGCGCCGCACGTTCTGGAACCGACTGCTGAGCATGTGCTTTTCCGCCTCCGCGATGGTGTCAAACGTGTCGATGCCTGGGCTGCCGGTGCTGGAGAACTGGAGTACATCGCCAAACATATAGTTCCCGAGGCCGGGTCCGCTAACCGTGTTGTAGATCAGGCAGGCCTGCCCGTCCGCGCCCGCGGAGTGATCCGTGATCCCGTACGACGCGTAAAACTTGGTGCTGCCCTGAAGCAGCCGGTAGACAAAGCGCGGCGGGACCGCCCGTGCGTCGTCGGCTCCGGAGGGAATGTTCACCGGCACGCTCGCCAGCACGGTGTATGGCCGCAAGGGCAGGCCGCCGCAGGCGCCGCCCAGCCCCGTCATGCCGGTCGCCAGTGTGGCCACCTGCCCGCCGTCTGCATCCTTGACCGCGATGTTCTTGGCACCGGCGCTCGGACCATCGGCCAACTGCTGGACCGTCCAGTCCTGCGGCACCTCGAAGCTGATCCTGTGCGCGCTGTCCGTATAGGTTTTCCACGCTGCGGCGGTGGGTCCCGCGCTTGGCGGGGCGGCGCTGTCGGTTCCGGCCGTGTCTGCGCTTGACGCGGAAGCAGAGGTCGACGACGGCGGCCCGCCGGCGGACGCCGCACCGGCCGTGGGTCCGGCGCTAGGGCCGGTAAGGCTTGCGGAAGTGGAGAAAACCGGCGCAGGCGAGGAGCCCCGCGCAGGTCCGCCGTTGGCACAGCCGCTCAGCCCCGCGTCCAGCAGCACAGCCAGCAGCACAGCCAGCAGCACAGCCAGCGCTTTCGCCGCGCCGGCCGTGCGCCGGACAATTCCCTGGCGTGCGCTCATCGTCTCTCCCCGAGTGGACCTGATAGCCACATCCTAGCCCCGCGCACGGCTCCCACGACGCGATGAACTGCTGATAAAACGCCGCGCGCATGGACAAGCGCCGCATGCCCGGCACTCCAATCCGACGGACGCCCGGCGACGAACGACTGATGGACCCAAGGAGCACCGTGAGCACATTTACTTCCGCCGCATCGATCGTCGCCGCCACCGTCCTGCACCGCCGGATCTTTCCTACCGGACTGGGACCGGTGGCTGTGCGGTATTCGCCCGCGGTGGCCCGGGCGGATCGGGGGAATGCTACGGCGGACGTGTACCTGCACGGGGCTGCCGGTTCCTGGACCACCTTTATCCCGCTACTGGCCGCATCCGCGACTGCTGGAAACGGGCATCCGGGGGAAGGGAATCCCGGGGACGAACGACACTCGGTGCTGATGGACCTGCCCGGCTGGGGCGAATCGACGCAGGGAACGAGCGCCGCATCGCTGACCATGGCGACCATGGCTGAGGCGGTGACAGGTATTCTGCGGACCCTCGGCTACCGGCACTGGAACCTGATCGGTCACTCGATGGGTGCCTTCCTGGCGCTGGAAATCGCGGCCGCCGAGCCAAAGCGGGCGGCCAGCGTTGCTGTCATTTCCGGCGCAACGTTCAGCGTGGCGACGGCCGCGGCTCACCCGCTCCCGGGCCTGCTGCGCTTCCCAGCGTTCACCGCCATGCTGCTGTTGATGCGCGCCATGGCCGCCTGTGGACCGGTCGGAGAATTCCTGGTCCGCCGCACGGGTCGGAGCCCGCTGATGCGTCCCCTGATGTCACCCTTCTTCTCCCATCCGCACGTCATTGACGGTACCGTCATCACGGCGCTGGGCGAGGACGCACGTCCGGCTGCCTTTGCCGCGGCCGCGAGAGCCGCAGCCGGATACGACTTCAGCCGGTGGCGCGGCATCACGGCACCCGTGCTGGCGGTGCGCGGCCACCGGGACGTGTTCACGCCGCCGTCGGATCTGGTCCGGCTGGCGGAACTGGTGCCGCACGTCCGGCTGGTGACGATTCCTGGCTGCGGGCACTTTGCCCCCATCGAGCAGCCTGGATTTCTTGCCGGGCTGCTGACGCAGTATTGAGCCGCGAAGACCGCCGAGGCGAAGTCATGGCGGAAAGCCACCGGCGCTTGCCGCAGTCAGCGATATTCCGGGCGAATACGCCTACGGATCGCTGACGTAGGCTGACGGCATGGGACAGACCTCGGAGCACGCAGACGGCAATATAAAGCGGTCGGAAACGGCAACGGCGAAACGCGCAGAAGCGGGGGAAGCGGCCAACGGTTCGCCGGAAGCCGCCGCCGAGGACCACCTCGAAGCAGGGGCCACCGTGGACCCCACCCAAGAGTCCGCGGCAGCAGACCGGCTGCAATCAGCTGCGGCCGTGCTGGACTGGCGGTTGCAGACCTTCGCGCTCTACGCCGAGGTCCGTGCCGCCGCTGCAGCGTCTCCGGCCAAGGCACACATCCTCTGGCGTGAACGGCGGGACGCCATGTTCGCCGACCATCCGGCGTCGGCGCTGAACCCGCTAAGGAAAGAGACTTTTACCGGGCTGCCTGTTGCCCCGTATGACCCGGCCTTCCGCTTCGAGTGCGGGCTGACGACGGAGGGCGCCGGTCAGGAAATGACCATCAGCACCGGAACGGACGGAGCGGTCCCCTTCGTCCGGCTCGGCGCCTTGGAGATACCGGGGATCGGCGCACTGGCGGCTTGGAAACTGAACAGCTATGGTGGCGGCATCTTCATCCCCTTCAGGGACACGACCGCCGGACAGGACGGAGGCAGCTATGGCGCCGGCCGATATCTGCTGGACACGATCAAGGGCGCCTACCTGGGACGGGCCGGGAACCACTTCATCGTTGATTTCAATTTCGCCTACAATCCCTCCTGCGCCTACGACGAGGCTTGGGCATGCCCGCTGCCCGGCCCGGACAACCGGCTCGGAACCGCAGTCACGGTCGGCGAAATGTACTCCCCCATCGACTGAGCAACAGCTGCTCCTTTAAGACTTGTTTCGAGTTCATACGGTTACCTTTTGCCCGCTCGGTTGCGCCGTCTTGGAGGCATTGCCGGGGATCGAGCCGGCTAAGGGAAGACATCCCCAAGGAGGTAGGATGTCTTCATGACGACCCCGACTCCCTTCCGCGTTGCCCGCGTCCGTCCGCTCGATGGTCCGGCAGCCGCTGGGCATGGCAACGCCGCTGAACCCGCTGCGCCGCAGAGCGCAGCACCCGCAGTACCGCACAACCCAGCACCCGCTGCCGCCGTGGGCGCGAGCTCCGAGCAGTTCTTCGTCGTCAATTCCGCGGCGGATTTCGGCAGTGATGACGGCAGGGTATGGGAAATCGTTGACACGCCCTTTCCCGCTTCGCCCGCGAACCAGAACAGCCCCCAGCGCGGACGGTGGACCGTCGGCGGCACCGTCGACCAGTCGGAATTCACTTTCCTGGCTCCGTGCGCGCCGGCCAATGTCTTCGGAATGGCCCACAACACCGGCGCCCCGGGACGGGCGTTGCCGCCGCAGGCCTTCCACAAGGCCGCCACCAGCGTGATCGGACCGGGCGAGGCAATCGTCCTTAGCCCCACCGTCGGTTACGTTGACCCGGAAGCCGAACTGACCGTCGTCGTCGGACGCAGCAGCCGCAACCTGACACTGGGCAACGCGCGCGAGGCTGTGCTCGGCTTCACTATCGGCAACGACGTCTCGGCCCGCGACCTGCAGAAATCCGACGAACTGTGGATCAGCGCCAAAAGCCAAGACACCTTCACGCCGCTCGGCCCATGGATCGTGGTCAACCTGGACGATGCCGATGCCGCGATCTCGATTGTGCATAACAACACCGCGCTCGCGGCCGCCAGCACCAAGGATCTGGGCTGGAGCGTCGACGAGATCCTGGTCTATCTGAGCTCCTTCATGACGCTGCACCCCGGCGACGTCATTCTGACGGGATTCCCGGCCGAATGCCGGCAGATTCAGCCCGGTGACACGGTGGTCTGCCGGATCACGGGGATCGGCGAACTCACCAACCCGGTCCGGTCGTTGGTGGCGGAGTAGCGCTTTCGGACGGAACTCGGACACAACCCGGTCACAGCTGAGCAACAGGGGATTCTTGGTTATGGCCCGGTTACGTGGAAGAGTCTAAGTACTATGTCGATGCGAATTCCTGCCGAGCCGACCGAGGCGCGCCCGGGGAGCAGACCCGCGGAGCGCGGGGCTGACGTCTTCGCGGCGCCGGAAAGGCCTTCAGCGAAGCGGCCCAGGGCCATCTGGCAGCAGATGGGCGGCTTCCTTGTGGTAGGTGCGATCTGCACGCTCGCATCGGTCGCCATATTCGCTCTGCTGCGGCCGGCCGCTGGGGTGCAGTGGGCTAATCTGATCTCCCTCGTTCTGACCTCGGTCCTGAACACGGAGTTGAACCGCAGGCACAGCTTCGGCATCACCGACCGTGCCCGCTGGTTCGGCGACCACCGGCGCGGATTGTGGGTGATGCTGCTGGCGCTGGGCCTGACCAGCGGCAGTCTCTGGCTGCTGCATGCCTTGGCGCCGGACGCTTCGTTCGTGGATGAACTGCTCGTGATCACGGCCGCCAATGTTCTGGCCGCCACCACCCGGTTCCTGCTGCTACGGTACTGGATCTTCCGCCGGGTCCGCCGACCCGCTTCCTGACCGGACCGTGCGGGATCGCCAACTGTTCCCCGGCGGAGGGCCCGTTCGTCAGCGGCTGCCAGGCTGCAGCCGACCGATGGTTTCCAGAGCGCCGACGACGGCGTCCCCGGCCGTGCGCAGCTCGGCCTCCGTGATTGCGCTGCTGAAGCTGAAACGGACCGCTGTCTGGGCTACTTCGCTGCGGATCCCCAACGCTGTCAGCACGGCCGAGGGTTCGTCCGAACCCGCGGCACAGGCCGATCCGCTGGAGCACAGGATGGACCGGCGCTCCAGTTCCAGCAGCACGGATTCCCCGCTGGTTCCCGGAAAACAGAACGATGCAACCGAGGGCAGCCGTTCGGTCCGGTGGCCGGTCAGCACGGATCCGGAAATGCGGTGCAGAATGCCCGCAATGAAGGCCTCGCGGAGGGCGGCGACACGTGCCGCTGCAGCGGGGCGCTCGGCCTCGGCCAGCCGAAGCGCCGCCGCGAAAGCCACCGCAAATGCAACATTTTCGGTGCCGGAACGCGCTCCGCGTTCCTGACCGCCGCCGTGCAGCAGCGGCTCGGCGTGGACCCGCCCGCGCAGGTAGAGGACCCCGGAACCCTTCGGTGCCCCCAGTTTGTGCCCGGACATACTGAGCGCGTCGACTCCCAACAGCCCGGGCTTAATCGGCAGCCAGCCAGCCGCCTGGACGGCGTCGGTATGGAACGGCACCTCGGCCGCCCGGGCCACGGCTGCCAGCTCCGCGATCGGCTGCACGGTACCGATCTCGTTGTTCGCGTACATGACGCTGGCCAAGGCCACATCGATTCCGGTGTTGTGGCTGTGGACGCCACGTACGCCAGTGGCACCGTCCCCGCCACCCAGCAGCGAGGCGAAGACCGCCGGATCCACCCGCCCATCGGCGTCCACCGGAACAACCTCGACAGAGAATCCGTGGCAGCGCTGCAGATAAGCGGCGGATTCCTGCACCGCAGGATGCTCGACGGCGCTGATCAGCACCCGCCGTCGCGCCGGTTCCGCGGCATGGCGGGCCAGGGCAATGCCCTTGACCGCCAGATTGTCAGCTTCGGTGCCGCCTGCGGTGAATATCACTTCGCCGGGCAGGCAGCCGAGTAGGGAAGCAACCTCTTCCCGCGCATCCGCCAGCGCCGCGGCCGCTGTCTCGCCCAGCCCATGATGGCTCGAAGGGTTCCCAAACTGGCCGGTAAGGTAAGGCCACATCGCCTCAATCGCTTCGCGCCGGACCGGCGTGGTGGCCGCCGCATCCAGGAAAATCATGCTGTCCCTAACCGTCCATGCCACTGGGGGCAGGGAGCCGGGGCTCTGGCCGGTTCACCGGGAGCCCGTTACTGCCTACGCTGCCCTTGCCATTGGCGCCCGGCTCGACATTGACGTTGATGTCCAGCCCCAGATCCAAGGCACGGACGCTGTGCGTGAGCGCGCCGACGGAAATGATGTCCACACCTGTGCGGGCGATCGCGGCGATCGTTGTGAGCTTCACATTGCCGCTCGCCTCAACCAGCGCCCGCCCGGCCACTTGACGAACTCCGGCCTCCAGTTCATCGAGCGCGAAGTTGTCCAGCATGATAGTGTCCACTCCGACGGCCAACACCGGCTCGATTTGATCCTGCCGATCGACCTCCACCTCGAAATGTACCGTGTGAGGCAAGCGCGCCCGGACGCCAGAGAGCGCCTTGGTCAGCCCTCCCGGGTCCGTCCCGGTGAGCACCGCCAGGTGGTTATCCTTGGCAAGGACCGCGTCGGAGAGGGAAAACCGGTGGTTGTGGCCCCCGCCGCAGCGGACCGCATAGCGTTCCAGCACGCGCAGGCCCGGGGTCGTTTTCCGGGTGTCCGTCACCCGTGCCTTGGTTCCCTCCACCGCCCGGACGTACTCTGCCGTCGCGGTGGCAATCGCGCTCATCCGCTGGGTCAGGTTCAGCGCCACCCGTTCCGCGGTCAGCACCGCTTGGGCCAGCCCCGTGACCGTTGCCAGCCGGGCACCCGCTGCAAAGGCCTGCCCGTCGGCCACCAGGAGCTCAACCTCGGCGAATGGATCTGTCAGCCGCATGGCTGCCGCAAAAACGTCGCCACCGCTGAAGATGCCCGGTTCTCGGGCCACCAGAGAGGCCGTTGCCATGGCCCGCGGGGGCACCAAAGCCGCGGACGTGATGTCACCATAGGGTGCGTCCTCCTCCAGCGCTGCCTGCAGGATTTTCCGGACGGCCGGCTCGGGCAGAATTCCCGGGTCGATGGCATTCATAATTGCTCGCTTTCCTTGATCCTGACGTCATGCCCGGCGCCGGGGTCCGGCGCCTGCGACCCGCCTGTGCCAGAAACGTCCCAGTCATTTCGCCTCACCCAGAAAGCACGGGATGGCTTTTCCGGGCGTGCGGCGGCGTCTGCGCCCGAATGGTCACTGCGGAAATGCGCTCCTATGGATTCCGTTCGGTGTCCTGCGGCATGGACCAAGAGCCGGGACGCGGTGAGCAGATTCCAGCGCTCAAACTCCTGCTGGTCAGGCAATTTCGTGGGGTCCATGTGGACCGCTTTCCTCCCGGCCCTCCCAGGCTCCGCCGTTTCGAATTTCGCAGTCTGAGATCCCACTGGCACTGCTGCCCATGCGGCTAACGGTGCTGCTGCCGCCCAGCCGTCCAGCTGCTTGGCTGCAATGTCGAGACCGGCCCCGTCGCGGATAACCGACGCGCTGCGGGCCATCAACCGTCCCAGCTCGGCCACCTCAAAGTCGTATCCCGTTTCCGATCCTGCATGCAGCGCATGCAGTGATTGCAGTGCATGCACTGCAATCACTGTTTCGGAGCGGGTAGCCCCATCGTATGAACAGTCGATGGACCTGGCGGCGATGCGTCCCCCAGCGAGCTCCGCCCCCGCTAGGCCGGAAGCCACGAAGTCGTCTTTACTGCCGGCCCCAGTGAAGTCGGAGGCTGTAAAGTCGGCCACCGCCCGCCGGGCGAAAACGAGCCCCTCCAGCAGGGAATTCGAGGCCAGCCGGTTCGCTCCATGGACACCGGTGCAGGCCACCTCCCCGGCTGCATAGAGTCCGGGCAGGGAGGTACGACCGAGCAGGTCCGTGGCCACACCGCCCATCCAGTAGTGTGCCGCCGGGATGACCGGAAGTAGCTCCCGGGTCCAGTCGAAACCAAGACGCCGTACGGCGGCGTCGATGGTGGGGAACCGCGAGGCCAGGTAGCCCGCGCCCCGCGCCGTCTCCACCACGGTCGCGTCCAGAAAAACAGTGGCATCCGGATCGGCACCAATGGCGGCCAGGTGCAGCGCGATGCTCCGGGACACTACATCCCGGGGCGCCAGCTCGGCGTCCGGGTGGTAGTCCGGCATGAACCGGTGTCCGGCGCTGTCCTGCAGCACTGCTCCCGCCCCCCGGACAGCCTCGGAGATCATAAAATTACCCGGAACCGCGAGCGCCGTGGGATGGAACTGAAAGAACTCGGTATCGGTAACCACCGCTCCGGCACGCCAGGCAGCAGCAAGACCGTCTCCGGTGGCAACAGAGGGATTGGTTGTGTATTCAAACATCCTGCCTGCGCCTCCGGTGGCGAGCAGCACTGCGTCGGCCTGCACCTGATGGGCCGCACCGTCGTGAAGGTAGCTGACGCCGTCCACCCGGCCTCCCGTCGTCGTCAGTTCCGTCATAAAGGCATGCTCCACGACGGCGATCCGGCCGTGGCCCACCCATGTCCCGCGCTGCTCCGCACAGTCGGAAAGCCTGCCGCCGGCAAGCCCGTGGTCGGAAAGCTCACTGTCGTCGGCCGAACGTGCCAGCACGGCGCCGATCAGCGCCTGCGCGATAGCGGCCCCGGTAGCGTCACCACCCGCGTGCAGAATCCGTGCCGCGGAATGCGCCGCCTCCAGGCCCAGCGCACGGCCGCCGGAGGAAGCGTCGATGTCAAAGTTGACTCCGAAATTCTCCATGCGGGCAATATCGTCCTTCGCCTCCGTGCACAGGATCCGCACGGCCTCCGGGTCACAATGCCCGGCGCCGGCCTTAAGCGTGTCCGCGATGTGCGCCTCCACCGAGTCCCCGGGGGCAGCGTCATTGGACCCGAGCACGGCGCAGATCCCGCCCTGAGCAAAGCGGGTATTGCTTTGCTCCAGCGCGCCCTTGGTGAGCAGGGTCACCATGGCACCTGCCTCCGCGGCCAGCAGGGCGCCGTAAAGCCCGGCGATGCCACTGCCGACGACGACGATCCGGCGCGCGGCCGCGCTCCCCGCTCCCCCAGCATTCCCCGCTCCCGAGGTGGTCACGGCTTCGCCGCCAGCATCCGCTCCAGTGCCACCCGTGCCGGCACCGCTATTGATTCCGGAACCGTGATCCGGTTGAGCACTTCCCCGCGCAGTAGCCCTTCCAGCACCCATGCCAGGTAGCCCGGGTGAATCCTGTACATGGTGGAGCAGGGACAGATCACCGGATCCAGGCAGAAAATGGTGTGCTCCGGATGCTGGGCCGCCAGCCGGTTGACCATATTGATCTCCGTGCCGATGGCGAATGTGCTGCCGGCCGGCGCCGCCCGGACAGCCTTGAGAATGTAGTCCGTGGAACCGGCCGCATCCGCGGCGTCGACCACCGGCATAGGGCATTCGGGGTGCACTATTACCTGGACGCCGGGGTAGTCGGCCCGAGCCTTTTCGATCTGGCCGACGTTGAAGCGCTTGTGCACCGAGCAGAATCCGTGCCACAGAATCACGCGTGCGTCCCGCAGCGTCTGTTCATCGGTGCCGCCCCAGGGCTGGCGCGGACTCCACATGGGCATCTCCTCCAGCGGCACGCCCATGGCCTTGGCGGTATTGCGCCCAAGATGCTGGTCCGGGAAAAACAAGACGCGCTGCCCGCGTTCAAATGCCCAGTCCAGCACGGTGGCCGCATTGGATGAGGTGCAGACGATGCCGCCATGTTCACCGCAAAAGGCTTTGAGTGCGGCGGAGGAATTCATGTAAGTCACCGGAATCACCGGAACCCGACCGCCGCCGTCGGGCTCTGTGCCGTAAAGCTCCTCAAGCTGCTCCCAGCAGGCTGTGACGGATTCGATGTCCGCCATGTCTGCCATCGAGCAGCCTGCGGCGAGGTTGGGCAAAATCACGGACTGGTGAGGGCCGGAAAGCATATCCGCGGTCTCCGCCATAAAGTGCACACCGCAGAAAACGATCGCCTCCGCAGCGGGCTTGGCCTTGGCCGCATTGGCCAGCTGGAAGGAATCCCCGACGAAATCGGCAAACCGGATAACCTCATCCCGCTGGTAGAAATGGCCCAAAATCACGACGCGTTCCCCGAGCTCCGCCTTGGCAGCCAAAATGCGGGCCTCCAGTTCGGCGTCGCTCGCGTCTTTGTATTCCTGCGGCAGCTGCCCCTGCCGGGGCGTCGCGGTAGGCGCCACGTCCGACGACGACGCGCCGGGTCCGTAACCGGGCGTCCCGGCCAGCGCTTCGGCAAGATCAAACTCCCACGGGGCGGTGGCCAGATCCGGACCGCAGGTTGCGGCTGGGGCAACCGGCTGACCCGCGGCGTCGAGGGCCGGAACGGTCGCATCTTGGCGGGTGATGAGCGCAATTGCAGCATTGACTGATGACATCGGGGGCTTCCTTGGTCTGACGGATTTGAAGGGTTGAATCGCTCGAAGGGGTTGCAGGGGATGAAGTGGTTACGTGTCAGTGGATGGGATCCACGACGGTGTGTGCACCCACAGCGGCAGGAGCCACGGCGTCTGATCCGACGGTCCCTGATGCGGCGCCGTCTGGTCCGGTTGTCCCTGTTACGGCGGCGTCTGGTCCGGCGGCGTCTGATCCGTCTGCGCCGGTATAGCGGTAGAGCCGGGGCGGCCGGTGCTTGCCGCCTTGCAGGTATTCCCCGGTGGCTTCGATCTGCGGATCCGCCGTGAGCTGCCGTCGGAAATTGGCCGGATCCAGGGTGCGGTCCAGCACGGCCTCATACACCTCGCGAATCTGTGCCAGCGTAAATTTCTCCCCGAGCAGGTGGTAGGCAATCGTGCCGTAGGTCATTTTGTTGCGCAGCCGCCAGAGCGCATAATCGACAATCTCGTTGTGATCGAAGGCCAGTGGTTCCAGCTGATCGGCACGGAACCATTTCACGTTGGTGGATTCCTCCGCCAGTGCCGCCTCGGTGGGCTGGACCAAAGCCCAATAGACAATCGAAACGACGCGTTGGCTCGGGGAGCGGTGCAGGCCGCCGAAGGCGTAGAGCTGTTCCAGATACTGCGGCACCAGGCGCGTGGTCTCCTGCAGACTCCGCGCCGCCGCGCCCTGCAGCGACTCCCGTTGCGTCAGCGGGCCACCGGGAAGAGCCCAGCGGCCCCGGAAAGGTTCGCGGATCCGTCTCACCAGCGGAAGCCACAGGGTGGGACGACCCGATGATTCACTGGGGCGCAGTGCGAAGATGACGGTTGAGATGGCGAGCGAGGGAGGCTGCTCCAGGCGTTCGGAGACGTTCGCGGACATCAGAAAATCCGGAGGTACCATGGTGCTCACCGCCTCCGCCGGAAGCCGGCAGTTAGTTAAAGTCTTTTTGACCTGAACTAAGTTTACGGCCGGAAACGCGGAAATCAAAACGGAAATCAAAACAAGGTCACGAACGAGCCCGCTTCCGGCGAGCATCTGAGGCGACCATATCGCTGCACCATCGGGGGAGCCGCGTAGCGCCGGCGCATCAGAGAGTTTCCGCGGCGGCTTCCAGCAGCGGCAGGGTCCGGCCCTGGAAATGGGTGTTGAGCACCATGACCGATGCGGAGCGGCGCACCGATTTGGTGGCGATCATGGCGTCCAGCACCCGCTGCAGGTCCGAGTTGGAGCGGGCCGCCACTCTGGTCATCAGATCGCTGCCGCCTGACACAGTGTGGATCTCCAGGATTTCCGGAATCGTCGCCAGAGCCGCCACGACGGCGTCGTGCCCCAAATCCTGGTTGATGGTCAGCGAACAGAACGCCACGACCGGAAAGCCGAAGGCAGCGGGGTCGGGCTGCGGCGCCCAGATGCCGATCACGCCCGTTTCCAGCATCCGGTCCAGCCGCGACTGCACTGTGGCCCGCGCTACCTTCAGGACGCGGGAAGCCTCCAGCACGGAAATCCGGGGTGAATCCGTAAAAAGACGCACAATTTTGGCATCCAAAGCGTCAATGCCCATCACAAACCTTCCGTTGTTCACCAGACGCAGGGCAATTTGTCGACATACCGCCGGTGCGTTGTACAGCTTGCGATCATTGTTCCACGGTGCTGTCCGACGGATCGCCGGGAAGCGATAAATTCAATAGACCGGCCGCAGGATATTGAGGGACTCACGAACGGAAGGATCGCCGCAAGATGACAACGAAGTCGGGCCCGCCGTGCTGATTTCCTATCTGGTGGCAGGCACCCTGATCATCCTGGTGATGTGGGCCCTCGGTAAGATGGCGGCGGCCAACCCCAACAGCGGGGCCTTTTCCGTCTAGCCGAAAAAGCCCTGGGCCGGACGGCCGGATCGACGGTGGGCTGGTTATGATGGAGCCCCCAGATGGGACAGCCGGCTGGAGCTTTCCCTGGCGATCAGCGCCGTCAATGCTTCACGAATCAGAGCAGACCGCGCGTTGATTCCTGTGGGCTCCCGGGCCTGAGCCACGAACTCGTCGTCCAAATTAGCAGTCGTTCACATAGGACCGGCCTCGCCTGCACCCTCCTCCCCTTGGCTTTGACCTGGACAATTTGTCAACCTCCGGCGCCCCGACGGACCCACAATTGTGCAGTTTGATGCCGCTGTGTCATTCAGATTGCGCACGCTGCCCGGGGTGACTACGGTCACAGGTGGAAGGCGTGCTCAATGGCGCGCACGCCCCCACTTGACCCGCACGCCGTAACCACCCGTCGAAGGATGAAGCCATGAAGACCTCCTCTTCCCGTCCGGCCGGAATCTGATGGCCGACGACGGCGCCGCCAGGTCCGGCGCGGAGCTCACCAATGCGGGCCCCGGCAGTGCAGACCTTACCGGCGACGAACTGCGCGAACTGTACAGGCTCATGGCGGCCGTCCGTCATCTGGACACGTCCGCCGTCGGCTGGCAACGGCAGGGGCTGATCCCCGGCTATGCCCCCGAGCTGGGACAGGAAGCCGCGCAGGTTGGCAGCGGGTTCGCCGTCGACCTTGATCGCGACTTTGTCTTCCCGACCTACCGGGAAATGGGTGTGGCCCGGGCGATGGGCGTGGACATGATCGGTTACATGTCCACGCACAAAGCAAGCTGGCACGGCGGGCTCTACGATCCGGTGAAGTCCCGAATGGCTCCCATCCAGGCCGTTGTGGCCGGGTCAGTGCTGCACGCCGTCGGCTGGGCGCACGGGCAGAAACTCTCCGGCCTTCCGCCGGAAAAGCAGGGCGTGGCCGTAAGCTACTTCGGCGACGGCGCCAGCTCACAGGGCGATGTGCATGAGGCAATGAACTTTGCCGCCGTGATGAAGGCCCCGGTGGTGTTCTTCACGCAGAACAACGGCTGGGCCATCTCCGTACCCACCGAACGACAGGTGGCCGGCGGATCCGTCGCCGCGCGCGCCGCCGGCTACGGGATACCGTCGCTGCAGATCGACGGCAACGACGTGGTGGCCGTCGTCCGGGCCATGCGCACGGCGCTGGCACACTGCCGCGCCGGTAAAGGCCCCATGGTTATCGAAGCCATGACGTACCGCCGCGGGCCGCATTCCACCAGCGACGATCCGGGCCGGTACCGAACCCTGGAAGCGGAAAGCACGGACGCGGGCACGGATCCGCTCGATGTGCTCCGGGACCGGCTGCTTGCCGAGGGACTCGCCGATGATGCCTTCTTCACCGAGGCACTGAAAACGGCAAAGGCGGAAGAGGAGGAGATCCGGGCCGGGGTGGCCGCGCTGGGCCCCAGACACGGCACCGAAATGTTCGATTTTGTTTTCCAGGAATCCACCCCGGCCCTGGCCGGACAGGCACGGCGCTGGCGCGAGGAGTCCGAACATGTCTAACACCCCAACCGATCAGATTAACGTCCATTCCAGCGATCTGGAGGCCGCCCGGCACAACGTCGAGGCCGCCGGGGCGGCGGACGCGGGGGCGGCCGAGCTGGGCGTTCAGGGCGTGGACGGACGCCTGAGCGACGCTCCGGACAGAGTCCGTGCGCGGCACAATTTGGAGCCGATTGCCGGCGGGAACGCTCAGCCCGTTGGCCGCACGGAAACCATGTCGATGCAGCAGGCACTGAACCTGGCCCTGCGTGAAATCCTGGCCGGGGACCCGAAGGCCGTGGTGCTGGGTGAAGACGTGGGTGTGCTCGGCGGAGTATTCCGGATCACCGACGGCCTGCAAACCGAGTTCGGCGCCGCCCGGGTTTTCGACACCCCACTGGCGGAGTCCGGCATCCTCGGGATGAGCGTCGGCTTGGCCATGGCCGGTCTGCACCCCATCCCCGAGGTCCAGTTCGACGGCTTCTCCTACCCGGCGGTGAACCAGATCGTCTGCCAGCTGGCCCGGATGAACTACCGCAGCCGGGGCACTCTGCCCATGCCGGTGACCCTGCGTGTGCCCAGCTTCGGCGGCATCCGTGCGCCCGAGCTGCACGGCGAAAGCCTAGAGGCGCTCTTTGCCCACGTGCCCGGGCTCAAGGTGGTCTCGCCGTCGTCCCCGCACGAGGCCTACCATCAACTCAAGTACGCCGCGTCCCTGCCTGACCCCGTAGTGTTTATGGAGCCCAAGTCGCGCTACTGGCAAAAGGGCGTGGTGGTGTTCGACGACGGCGCGTTCGACGGCGGCGCGTCCGACGGCGGCGGGTTCGACGGCGGCGGGTTCGACGGCGGCGCGTCCGACGGCGGCGGGTTCGACGGCGGCGGGTTCGACGGCGGCGGGTTCGACGGCGGCGGGTTCGACGCCGCGGTCGGCGTCGGCGACACCTCTGCGGCTGCCAACGCTGCCAACGCTGCCAACGCTGCCAACGACAATCTCAGTTCCAAAGTCGTCCGCACCGGCCAACACCTCACCCTGATCGCGTGGGGCGCAATGGTCGCCCGCTGCCTGCAGGTAGCCGAGCTGGCTGCCGAAGACGGCATCGACGTCGAGGTGCTGGACCTGCGCTGGCTCAAACCGATCGACGCCGAAGGACTGGCGGCCTCCGTCACCAAAACCCGGCGCGCCGTCGTCGTCCATGAGGGCCCGCTGACGGCCGGACTGGGCGCCGAAGTCGCAGCTCTGGTCACCGAGCGCTGCTTCGGCACGCTCAGGGCACCGGTGGAACGGGTCACCGGGTTCGATGTGCCGTACCCGTCGGGCGATCTTGAAGACGAATACATCCCCAACATTGACCGGATCCTGTTCGGCATGCAACGCGTATTGGAGTACCGCCGTGGCTGAAATTTCGTTCCCCCTGCCGGATCTCGGTGAAGGCCTGATCGAGGCCACCGTATTGGAGTGGCTGGTGGCGCCCGGGGATCAGGTGGAGCGCAATCAGCCGCTGGTGGAGGTGGAGACCACCAAGTCCGCGGTGGAACTGCCGTCACCGCAGGCCGGCAAGGTAGTGCGCATTCATGGCGAGCCCGGCGGCACCATCGCCGTCGGTGAGCCGCTGATTGTCTTTGAGGTTCCGGACAACACGGCGGGGATCGTGGGAACCGTGCCGGTCGAAGAGGCGCCCCGGCGCCGCGTCCGGCTCAGTGCGCCGCCGGAGGACGATTAAGCACGACGGCGGACGGTTGCCGACGGCGGGTGGCTGGGTGCCGCGGACGACAGCGGGCGTAGCAGACGGTGCGGACGGAACACCGGACATGAACCGGAACGAAAGATGGAATACTCGGACATGGAACGATTCCACCGAAACGCACAGGAGCCAGGCGAATGGAAACTCACGGCAGGCACTCCGCGCAGCTCCCCGGCCACACCGTCGAGGGCACGGATCCGCAGCTGTACATCCAGACGTATGTGCCGGCAGCCGATGCGGGCCTGCGCCCAGTGCTGCTGCTGCACGGATTCGCCTCCTCCGCAAAACTGAACTGGGCCGACACCGGCTGGCTGAGTGCGCTGAACAGCGCCGGCCGCAGGGTCATCACCGTCGATTTGCCCGGCCACGGCGGAAGCGCCGCACCCGACGACCTGGATTCATACACGCCCAGCCGGATCCGGGCGGATATCCTGCAGCTCGTTTCCGACCGCGGCGTTCGTCCGCTGCACGACGGCGACACCACCACGGGGCTCGATGTAATCGGCTATTCCCTCGGGTCCCGACTGGCCTGGGAATTCGGCGCCACACAGACCGAGCTGGTGCACCGTCTGGTGCTGGGCGGGGCGGGTGGGCTGGATCCGCTGGCCGCTTTTGATCTTCCCGCGGCTCAGCAGTATCTGGCGGACGGCACGCCCATTGCGGATGCGTCCACTGCCGCGTTGCTGAAAATGGCGCAACTGCTGCCGTCCAATAACCTCTTCTCCCTCTTGTCCCTGATCGAGGCGGCTAAACTCGAGCCGTTTGATCCGGCCGAGGCGGTGCCGAAGATGCCGATGCTGCTCATTGCCGGAGATAAGGATGAAAGGGCCGCGACCATGGGGGACCTGGCGGCCCTCAGCAGCCTCAGCGAACAGGTGCTGCTCCCCGGCCGCAACCACACGAACGCCGTCACCTCACGGGCCTTCAAGAACGCCGCGATCGAATTCCTGGCCGGCTAAGAGAGAATCCGCCAGGAGCAGTTCCTCCTGGCTCCGTCGGTGCGCTCTACGTGGCCTTGGCGGTGCGTCTCGACCTCCCGCTGATGACAGGCGATCGCAGGCTTAGCAATGCCCCCGGCGCGCCGAGCAGGTTCGATCTTGCCTAAGCTGCTGGTAGCGCGGTGCGAGAGTTGAGGCGATCCACGGCTGGTCAAGGACATCTTGCGGATATCGGAGACTATGCCGGACCGTTGAACCCAACTATGCCGGCCCGTTGAGCTTGAACCCAACCTTGATGTGCGCCTGGTAGTGCTCGATCAAGCCGTCCTTAATATGGCCGCGGACCTCAATCACTTCGAACCAATCCAGGTTCTCCAAGGTCTTGCTCGCCCGCTCGACGGCGTTCGCGATGGCGTCGTCGGAGCCCGTGGTCGAGCTTCCGACGACCTCGATGATGCGATAGGTGTTATCAGTCATATTCATCTCCCAGTGTGGTTATGCCTGCACGATGCGTCTTCAGGCTAGTCCTAATACGGTTTCAATCCAACGGTTCGCGGTTCGGAATCTCCGGCTGCCGGCCCCGGAATGGGAGTCGCCGGACCCAACGGGCATCTCACAGGACGGGCAACCCACAGGCTGACGGCTGTCGAGGCAAACACCACGGCGGCGCAATGGCGGACGTGCAGGTCCGTTCGCTCAAGGTCACCAATCCTCACACCCGGGTACCTAATCTTTCGGTCGAAGTACCTATATTTTTCACCATACTGAGAATGTACGTTTTCCCTATCGACGTCACTTACGATCCGGAGGGCCGGCATATGAAACAACGGAGCGCGCAGCCACCACAAGGATTCCAAGGATTCCAAGGATTCCAAGGATTCCAAGGATTCCAAGGCAGTAAATTCCAAATCAGTGGCGTCCAAGACAGTGGATTGCAACGGCAGGGCTTCCAACGACGCACGGCGCCGTTGATGATCGCCACCGCAACCGGGGTGCTGGCATTGGCCTTAGCGGGGTGCGGAGGCGGAGCTCCGGGGGCGGATTCCTCCGCAGCCGCCGCGGGCCCTTCCCCGGCTGTGTCCAGCTCCACGCCCACGCCGGCTGCCACGAGTACTCCGGAGACCCACACCAATGAAGAACTGGCCACCTTGCTTTCTGGTTTGAAGGATGCCCAAGGGCAACCCTTTTCGGTAATCCCGGCGGCACAAGTGGACCAGGGCATCGCGAAGGCCCGCCAGCTGCTCCAAAGTGCGGTCGTCACTCCGGCGGCCTGTAATGTATTTGCCGCCGACAACGGACAGATCCCCGAGGGCAGCACCTACGCCGGCGGGACCAGCCAATCGGCAGCGGAGCAGACCGCCGTCGTTGTCACCGTCGTTGCCGTCAAGGATCCACAGATCATGGTCGGCCAGCTCGCAAAGTCCAACGAAGCCGCCGCCCAGTGTGCCACCTTTACCATCGAAGCCGGTGGCCAAAAGATCACCAGTCAGATCCAGCCGGTTGAGGTCAAAACCAGCGGGGACAAGTCATTCGGAGCGCTGGCCACCCAGACCACGGCTGACGGGAGAACCCAGACCACGCTGACCGTCACAGCACTCAAAGGCACCCTGGCCGCGACCGCCACCAAAACCGGCGCCGCGATTACTGCAGACGCCGCACCGGAACTCGTCCGGCTGGCCGATGACATTCTGGCCAAGGACTAGCAGAGGAGCCTGGGTATAAGGAACACCGTGAGCAGAAGAACCAAGATTGTTCTGTTCGCTGTCATTGTTCTGGTTATCGGCGTCGCGGCGTCTATGTACTGCGGCCGGGGATATGCGCTCGCAGGGGTTGGCTCTGGAATAGGTTCCTGGCTTGGCGTTTCGGCCGGCAACAAGGAGGCACGCGAGACGGACGCCCACCGCGATGAATGGCTGGCGAAACGCAGCACCACACCGAATGTAAGCGCGTAGCCGGAGAGCACCCATTGGATCTCCGACTGGCTGGCCCCCAGACCCGTCTGGATCGAGGGCAGCGCTACGTTGACAATGCTCACGCCCGCCAGCGACATGAAAATCGTGACCAGCAAAACCATGAGAACCCGCCAGCGCCCGGGACCAGGGACATACTCCGGTTCCTGTTTCCGGTGCGTTCGAAAAATGTCAAGCTGTATGGAGTCACTTGGCGCTTAGCGTGGCTGTTCTTGTTTCGGGGAGGTTGATGCCGACATGGTCGGCCGGGGCTGGTGTGCTGGGTCGGCGGCGGAACCTTCCAGGATTT